>CAXPTW010000014.1:0-143215 GCA_964220165.1 Abyssibacter sp. | reverse complement strand
CGATCTGAACCACGCCTTCGACAAGAAAGCGGGTGATGCGATCGGGCATCCCGAGTTCTGCGCGTATATTCAGGGTTGGCATGGTGGCCTGCATCTGGTCGATCCAGCGGAAGCCCAGGCGGGGCCACAGCGAATATTGCGCGCCGATGGTCAGGGATTTGGTGTAGCCCTCGGGCACGCCGATCTGCTGGCGGGCCTCTTCCCAGATCTTGATCAGCGACAGGGCGTAGCGTTCGAATTCGCGGCCTGCTGAGGTCAGTTCGGCACCGGCCTTGGATCTGATGAAAAGCTGTTTGCCAAGCGAATCCTCAAGGCGTTGGATGCGCAGGCTGACGGCGGACTGCGTGACATACAGCCGGTCACTGGCGTTCACGAAAGACCCTGTTGCGGCAACTTCAAGGAAGGTTCGGCTCAGCTGGATGTCCATATCGCATATCCATAAGAAATAGTCTGGTTAAGCATATTTCTTATTCGTTTTTCTGTTGTGATGAAAGCGCCTATCTATCTTTCAAAGGCCAAGGCGCGGATCGAAACGCGCCGCGCCAGAGAAACCCACGTTGGGTGAAGGAGTGAAATTGATGACTGTATTTTCCGCACGCAAAGCTATCGCTGTCGCATTGGTTCTGGGCCTGTCGGCCTGTTCGACAAATCAGGTTATCGACAACACCGTTGATGTGGCATCCGGTGCGACCAAGCTTGCCGCGAAAGGTGCTGTTGGCGCAGGGAAACTGGTCTATCGTGGTGTTGCCGGCGACGAATAATTACCGCGACATCGATACGAAAAAGGGCTGCACATCGTGCAGCCCTTTTGCTTTGTGATTTGTCGCGGATCGCTTAAGCGGCCAGACCCCGGCTGCCCATGTCCAGAAACTTTTTGCGGCGTTGCTTGATCAGATCCGCCGGCTTTTTGTCTTCCAGATCAGCCAGCATGGCAGCGATCGTCGCGCCAACAGCGGCAATCGTGCTTTCGCTGTCGCGGTGTGCGCCACCCATCGGTTCTTTGATGATGCGGTCGATCACGGCCAGCTTGTGCAGGTCTTGCGCGGTCAGGCGCAGTGCTTCGGCGGCTTCGCGCATCTTCTCGGCATCCTTCCACAGGATCGAGGCGCAGCCTTCGGGCGAGATCACCGAATATACGGAATGCTCCAGCATCGCGACACGGTTTGCGGTGGCAAAGGCCACAGCACCGCCGGACCCGCCTTCACCGGTGATCACCGTCACGCTGGGTACGCCGATTTGCAGACATTTTTCCGTGCAGCGGGCGATGGCCTCGGATTGGCCACGTTCTTCCGCGCCTTTGCCGGGATAGGCGCCGGGGGTGTCGACGAGGGCGATCACCGGGAGACCGAAGCGGTCGGCGAGGTCCATGAGGCGAATGGCTTTACGGTAGCCTTCCGGGCGGGCCATGCCAAAGTTGCGTTCGATCCGGGTGTTGGTGTCGTGGCCTTTTTCCTGACCGATGACGACGACCGGCTGGTCGTTGAAGCGGGCAAGGCCGCCCATCACGGCCTGATCATCGGCAAAGTTCCGGTCGCCGGCGAGCGGCGTGTATTCGGTGAACAGCGCCTCGATGTAATCTTTGCAATGCGGACGTTCCGGGTGACGCGCGACCTGGCATTTGCGCCAAGGCGTCAGGCCTTTGTAGAGATCCTGAAGAATGTCGGAAGCTTTCTTGTCGAGAGCCGCCGCCTCTTTCTCCACATCCATTTCTTTATTCCCACGGGCCAGAGCACGCAGCTCCTCGGCCTTGCCTTCGATTTCCGCGAGCGGTTTTTCGAATTCGAGATAATGGGTCATCTATGTCTCCGGCACTGGTCTGTTGCCGTATATGGCGATAAGGCGCGGCAAATGCAATGCAGGAGAGCCGTAGAGACGGGCAGGGGCGGTGCCCTGCCCAAATCTTGGCGGTTATTTCAGCCCGGCGATGTTCAGAGCCTGTTCAAACTGGGCCTCGGTCAGGACTTCGCGCCAATGATCGACACAGTTGGAGCGCATCAGCACGAGCGCGGTTTCATTTGCCCCGATCTGTTCCGCGAGGGCCGTGCGGTCCTCTTGCGGCGCGTTCGAGAGGATCGCGGCCCGCAAATCGGCGCGCAAGGCCGCCGTGTCGTCCTCAAGCGCCCCACGTTTGGCGGGCATGGTCGTTACCCACTCTTTGACCGCCGCGCGTTGGGCCTCATCGAGGGCGAGGGCGTCCATGTTCTTGGCGATGAATCCCGTCAAAGCCACAACCGGCGCGGAGAGGCCCTTGTCTTGGGGCGTTTGCGGGGCTTGGGCAAAGGCCGCGCCAGAGAGGGCAAGAGTTGCGGCAAGGGCGAGTGCGGTGAGTTTCATTGAGATGTCTCCTCAAAAATTTCCAAAGACCGAAGTCCCGAAGGAGGTAGATTTCAAATACAATTTTATGAATGTGACAAATGCGCTCGCGCGGGTCGGGTGCCCTAAATAAAAACGCGCCCCGGAATGACCCGGGGCGCATGCTTACCTCAACGGTTGGCTCCTCCTTCCAACCGGAGGCAAATCAGCTGTTTGCTGCGATCAGTTCGGACTGGGCCACGATGACCTGTGCCTGTTTGATCGAGGCGATGTCGACAAGACGGCCTTTGTAGACGGTCGCGCCTTCGCCATTGGCTTTTGCCTGTTCCATGGCCGCGAGAATCTCTCGGGCTTCAGCAACGGCTTCATCTGACGGTGTGAACACCTCGTTGGCAAGTGCAATTTGCTTGGGGTGGATCGCCCATTTGCCCACCATGCCCAAAGTCGCAGAGCGACGGGCCTGTGCACGGTAGCCTTCGTCATCGGAGAAATCACCGAACGGACCATCGACCGGCAGGATGCCATGGGTGCGGCAGGCGGCCACGATGGCGGCCTGAGCCCAGTGCCACGGATCGGAATAGTGACGGATGCCCGCGTGGAGCATGTAGTAGTTTTCCTGTGTGCCACCGATGCCGGTCGTTTGCATGCCCATGGAGGCGGCAAAGTCAGCGGCGCCGAGGCTCATGGCGACGAGGCGCGGGGAGCTTGCGGCGATGGCTTCGACGTGGGCGATACCCGCAGCGGATTCGATGATCACCTCGAAATTGATTTTCTTGGTGCGGCCTTTGGCGGTCTCGATGGCGGTCACGAGGGCGTCGACGGCATAGATGTCTTCGGCACAGCCAACTTTCGGGATCATGATCTGATCGAGGCGCTCACCGGCCTGTTCCAGAAGGTCGACGACATCGCGATACCAATAGGGCGTGTCGAGGGAGTTGATCCGCACGGCGAGGGTCTTGTTGCCCCAGTCGATGGTGTTGATCGCCTCGATGATATTGGCGCGGGCGACGTCTTTGTCAGAGGGCGCCACGGAATCTTCGAGGTCGAGGTTGATCACGTCGGCCGCCGAAGCCGCCATTTTCGGGAACAGCTTGGTGTTGGAGCCCGGGCCGAAGAGTTGGCAACGGTTCGGACGGTCCACGGGGGCCGGTTGTAGACGGAAGGACATATTTAGCGCCTCCTGATAAGGATGTTACGTATTTTTCAGCGCCTTTGTTATTATCTTGCGCCGTGTGATGCAACCATTCTTTCGCGTCTGCAGAAACACTGGCGATCCAACTCGGGTTTAGGTGTATTTTCTTGTGGTGTAAGGGGCAGAGGTCTACCGCAGGGGCATACCGCTTTCGCATGGTTTGCGAACAGCGGGCTCAGACTGGCGACAGGTCCAACGTCAGGTCCAAGAACAGGCAAAAAAGGATTCGACGCGATGCAAAGCCCCTCTCTCTCTTCCAAGGTAAAACCCTTTCGCCAACAAATCCGAATTTGGGTGTTGCGCAGCTATGTTGTGATCCTTCTGCCGCTTTTGGTCTTTACGCGCTCTGCCTGGGATCACCCGGAGTGGCTCTTTGACATGTTCGAGGTGGCGGGGATTTTCCTCGTGATCGCGGGTGTTCTGGGCCGGTTCTGGTCGATCCTCTACATCGGGGGGCGCAAAAACAAAGAGGTGATGGATCAGGGCCCCTATTCGATGTGCCGCCATCCGCTCTATTTGTTCTCGACCCTCGCCGTGCTGGGCTTTGGTCTCATGATGGGGTCTCTGGTGCTCACAGTCATCCTCGGCGGCGGGATTTTCCTGATTCTGTCGATGACGGCCTCTAAGGAAGAAGCCTTCCTGCGTCAGGAATTCGGCGAGGCTTACCGCACCTACGCTGCCCGTGTGCCGCGCATTCTGCCGAAACCTTCCCTGTTCCACACCGACGAAGAGGTGACCTTTAACGTCAAGCAGCTGCGCACCAACCTCGCGGATGCGCTTGTGTTCCTCGCCACGATCCCGCTCGCTGAGGCGATGGAGGGGATTCATGAAAGCGGGCTGATCACGGCTATTCCGCTTTGGTAATCGCCTGAGGCGAAACCCGTCCCGTCGGCCTGACCGCTGTCTCAGTGGTCGGGTCTTTTTTTGATAAAGACCGGTCGTTCCGGTGACCGGCACAGACTCCCCTTCATCCCGGATTTTTCATTCATGAAAGTTTTTAAACTGACTATTTTGTAATCAATGTAATATTTATCCCATTTATGGATAATAAAATGGGAGGTTCTCCCATTCTGTCAGCATCCCTGCCTCAATTTCCGAAGCACCTTGCAACGAATCTCGGTCATTCTGGATCAAACGCAACTGGAGAGCTGCACCATGATTGAGACGCCATATCTTCTTTTCCTCGGAGACGCCCCCGACCAACTGGCCGCGAAAGTGGCGCAGGGGATCAAGGACTGGCGCCCGGAATACGCCCTTGGACAATTCCGTATGGACGGGTGCAAGGCCGACATGAAACTGCCCGACATGGACCTCAAAGAGGCCAAAGCGGCGGGCGCAAAGACGTTGGTGATCGGGGTCGCAAACCGTGGGGGCATCATTTCGCCCGCATGGAAAAAGGTTCTGGTCGCGGCGCTGGAAGAGGGGTTCGACATTGCATCGGGCCTTCATAACCTGCTGCGCGACGAGGAAGACCTCGCTGCCGTGGCCAAAGCCTGCGGTCGCACGTTGCATGACGTGCGCGTCCCTTCGGTGAAATATCCCATTGCCAATGGCGTGAAGCGGTCCGGCAAGCGCTGTCTCGCGGTTGGCACCGATTGTTCGGTCGGGAAAATGTACACCGCGCTGGCGATGGACAAGGCTATGCGCGCAAAGGGCATGAAATCCACCTTCCGTGCCACGGGCCAGACCGGGATCCTGATCACCGGCGATGGTGTGCCGCTTGATGCGGTGATCGCCGACTTTATGGCGGGCTCCATCGAATACCTCACCCCGGACAATGACGACGACCACTGGGATCTGATCGAGGGGCAGGGCAGCCTGTTCCACGTCTCCTACTCCGGTGTGACCATGGCGCTAGTCCATGGCGGTCAGCCAGATGCGCTGATCCTCTGTCATGAGCCGACCCGCGAGCACATGCGTGGCCTGCCGGGCTATCAGTTGCCATCCCTTGAGGCGCTGCGCGACACCGCGCTCACGCTTGCCAAGGTGGCGAACCCCGACTGCCAAGTGGTAGGCATCTCCGTGAACACCCAGCACCTCTCTGAAGAAGAGGCCGTCGCTTACCTCGCCAAGGTGGAGAGTGAGATGGGTCTGCCCGCTGTTGACCCGTTCCGTCAGGGCGCAGATCGTCTGGCCGACGCGCTGGCCGCGCTGTAAGTTCAGAGGACACAGAGGAGCGGTTCATGAAGCTGAGCGTCACACAAGAGAGCTTTCGTCTCGCGGAAGTCTTCACCATTTCGCGCGGATCGCGCACAGAGGCCAAGGTGGTCACAGTGCGCATTTCCGACGGAGAGCATGAGGGCTGGGGCGAATGCGTGCCCTACGCACGCTATGGCGAAAGTCTCGACAGTGTGACGGCAGAGATCGAAGCGCTCCCCTCCGACATCACGCGTGCGACCCTGCAAGAGGTGCTTGAGCCGGGGGCCGCGCGCAATGCGGTGGATTGTGCGCTCTGGGATTTGGAAGCGAAACGCGCGGGCAAGCGGGTTTGGGAGATGCTGGAGCTTCCGGCGCCGATCCCGATGATCACGGCCTACACGCTGTCGCTGGCCTCGCCGGAAGAGATGGAGCGGTCGGCGGCGAAACACGCCCATCGGCCTCTGTTGAAGATCAAACTCGGCACGCCGGACGATATGGCGCGGCTCGAAGCGGTGCGCCGCGGCGCGCCGACATCCGACATCATCGTCGACGCCAACGAAGGTTGGACCGCCGACGTCTATGCCGATCTCGCGCCGCATCTGGTGCGGCTTGGCGTGAAGCTTGTGGAACAACCCCTGCCTGCCGGGCAAGACGATATGTTGGCGGAGATTGAGAGACCCCTTCCGGTCTGTGCCGACGAGTCCTGTCACGACCGGGCGAGCCTGCCGGATCTCAAGGGCAAATACGATGTGATCAACATCAAGCTCGACAAGACCGGCGGGCTCACCGAAGCCTTGGAGCTGCGCAAAGCGGCACGGGCCGACGGCTATGGCATCATGGTCGGCTGTATGGTTGGCACATCTCTGGCGATGGCCCCGGCGACCATCGTGGCCCAGGGTGCCCGTATCGTGGACCTTGACGGACCTCTGCTTTTGGCCGAAGACCGTGCCGAACCGCTAAAATTCGATGCAGACGGGGTGCATCCCCCTGCGCGCGCCCTTTGGGGCTGATGTCATTCAAGGAGAGCAAGATGACTCGCACCGTATATGTGAACGGCGACTATGTGCCGGAAACAGAAGCCAAAGTGTCCATTTTCGACCGGGGCTTTCTCATGGCGGACGCGGTCTATGAGGTGACCTCTGTCATGGGCGGCAAGCTCATCGACTTTCAGGGTCACGTTGCCCGCCTTCAGCGCTCTCTCGATGAGCTTCAGATGATCTCTCCGGTGACGATGGACGAGCTTCTCGACATCCACCACCAGCTGATTGAGAAGAACGGGCTGGACGAGGGTGGCATTTATTTGCAGATCACCCGCGGCGCTGGCCCGGACCGTGATTTCGTCTGGCCGGACCCGGAAGAGGTCAAAGGCGGCATTGTTCTCTTTACCTTTGCCAAGAAACTCACCGAGGGCAAAAACCTCGATGAAGGCATCAAGGTGATTTCCCAAGAGGACATCCGTTGGGGTCGTCGCGACATCAAGACGACGCAGCTTCTCTACCCGTCCTTTGCCAAGATGCAGGCGAAGAAAGCCGGCGCAGCGGATGCGTGGTTGGTTGAGGACGGGTTCGTGACCGAGGGCTCCGCCAACAACGCCTATATCGTCAAGGACGGTGTGATCATCACCCGCGAGCTGTCCACCGACATCCTGCACGGCATCACCCGCGCCGCGATCCTCAAATTCGCTGCCGAAGCCCAGATGAAAGTCGAAGAGCGCCCCTTCACGATCGAAGAAGCACAGGCCGCTGATGAGGCCTTTGTCACCTCCGCCACCGGGTTCAGCCAGCCGGTTGTCGAGATCGATGGTGTCGCCATCGGTGACGGCAAACCGGGTCCGGTCGCGAAACGCTTGCGCGAGATTTACATCGAAGAGATGCCCAAAACCGCGCTCTAAGCGGGACTTTCGGCGGAACTTTCTGTCCTCTCCCTTGTTACATTCATGGACAGGGGAGAGGACACAGATGACACCGCAGATGGGGACGCCCCCTGAGACACACCCCTCTCACCCGTTGCGGGCGCCTCTTTGGGGGCTTTTTCTCATCGCTCTCGTGGCCGCGCTGTCCTACGCACGGGCTTTCCTGATCCCGGTCGTCCTCGCCATTCTTTTGGCCCTCGTCTTTTCCCCTCTGCGGCGCACCTTGGAGCGGCTCGGCCTTCCGACCGCGCTGTCGGCCTTTGGGCTGGTCTTTGCTTTGGTGTTGGGCGTCATGACGATCACCGCCTCTGTGGCATTGCCCGCCAGTGAGTGGATGTCTGACGCCCCGCAAATCCTCCGCAAGGTGGAGCAGCGGCTGTCTCAACTCAAGCCCGTCGCCGACACGATTTCCCAGATTGATGAGGGGATCGACAAGGTGATGGAGGGCGAAGAGGTCAAAGCCGATCCGCGTCAACAGCCCGCCGTGTCCACCGGGGCCTCGGAGGATAGCTCCAATGACAATCAGGTGGTGGTGCGGGAGAACAGCCGACAGACCTTTGTGATCGAGATGATTTCCGCGACGCCTGCGGTGCTCGCGCAGTTCGTGTTCACCATGATCCTGTTGTTTTTCCTCTTGGCCTCGGGCGATCTCTTTTTAGAGAAAAGCGTCCAAGTCGCCCCGACCCGCGCGGAAAAAGCACGGGTGGTGAAGATCATTCATGAAACCGAACGTCGCCTGTCGCGCTATCTTTTGACGATCACGCTGATCAACCTCGGGCTTGGGGCCTCAATCGGCGTCGCGATGTGGGCCTTTGGCATGCCGAACCCTCTGTTGTTCGCGGTGATCGGCTTTCTGTTCAATTTCGTGCCCTATGTCGGGGCCTTGGTCGGGGTGGCGATTGCCTTTGCCGTTGGGATTGTCTCGCTCGATCTTGGCACCGGGGCCATCGTCGCGGCGATCTATTTCACGCTGACCTCCATCGAGGGGCAGATCGTGACTCCGTGGCTTGTGGGGCGGAATCTCCGGATCAACACGGTTGTGGTGCTGGTCTCGGTGATGTTCTGGGCCTGGCTGTGGTCTGTCGTCGGGATGCTGATTGCCTTGCCGCTTTTGGTGACGCTCAGGGCGTTTAGTTAGAACATCCCCTCTCTGAAATACTTCGCCGCGTTTCTCTCAGATGCGCGGGGCGACGATCTCGAACCCTATGCCGAGGATGCGGCATAGGGGGTCTCTCTGGTCTCACAGATCACTCGGACTTGCCGACATTCTCCGCGAACGCCTTGTCAAAGGCGGCTTTCTGTTCTGGGCTGGCCTCTGTCTGGCTCTGCGCCTTCCACTCGTCGTAGGGCATGCCGTAATAGAGTTCGCGCGCCTCGCCCTTGGACATCTCGATGCCGCGCTCGTTTGCGGCCTCTTGCACCCAACGCGACAGGCAATTGCGACAGAACCCGGCGAGGTTCATCATGTCGATGTTTTGCACATCCGTGCGCTTTTCCATGAGATGTTCGCGCAGCGTGCGAAAGGCGGCTGCCTCGATCTCGATCATGGTTTGCGGGTCGATCTTGTCCATCTTTTATCCTCTCACGCGTTTGGTATAGGCGGCGGGGTTCATGTCTCGGGCATCGACCGAGAGCGATCCTACCGTCGGCATATGGGTGTTCATCGTGGTGAGCACAATCTCGGTGAGCCGTGCCTTGGTCTCATCGTCGCGCCCAGCGTAAAGATAAAAGGTCACATGCGCGAATGTTTGCGGCTCAGTCCCGATGCGCCAATAGGGCACGGGGGCTGCGTGGACCTTGAGCGCGGCGGGTGTGATTTCCGGGTCAAGGATCAGCGCCTCAAAGAGCGCGTCGCAGAGCGCCTGCATGTCATGAGTGTCTTGCAATCCGTCAGAGAATTCGAGCGCGATGCGGGGCATGTCAAAGTCCTGTGTCGTCTAGGGTATGGGCGAGGATCGGGGCGAGAAGCGCGGCCCAATGGGCCTGTTGCTCGGGTGTCGCAATGAGATCAGAGCGGATCTCGATCAGGACGTTGAGCCGTCCGTGATGAAGCGCATGGCGGTCAATCGCATCGCCGGGAAGGTGCCCGTCATAGGGTTCGTTGTCCCCGATCACGAGCCGTTCGCCGAGCTTTTCGGCCTCCGCTTTGAGCGTGTCCGAGGTCTCAAGCGCGGCGATCAAAGGCGCAGTGAACCGTTTGTCATAGGCGGAGAGAATGCCGATTTGCCAAGGGCGGCGCGGCCGGCCCTTGAGTTGCGGGGTAAAGCTATGGAGCGCGCAGATCACCACATCGTCACGCCGCGCGCAAAGGGCCTCATAGGCGTCGTGATAGGGGCGGTGAAACAGGTCGAGCCGACGCGCGACCTCCTCCGCGTCGGCGTACCGGTTGGCGGGAATGATGGTGCCGTCATAGAGCTTCATCACAAGCGTCGGATCATCTTCGCCCCGGTTCGGGTCGATGACGAGGCGAGAGAAATCCGTATGGATCATCGGGCTGTCGAGTTGTTCGGCCAAGGCCCGACTGACACCGAGCGCGCCGATGTCATAGGCGATGTGGCGCGACATGTCGTGGGCCGGGAGACCCAGATCGCCGCCAATTTCCGCAGGCACGCGGTTGGTCGCGTGGTCGCATGTGATGAGCCACCGGCCTGTACGGGTCTCGCCGTCGATGCAGAACGGAGCTGTGTTCATTTTTGCGTCACCCTTCGCTGTCATGACTCGAATACGCGGTTTCTTTGGGAAGGGCCAGTTGCGGCAAGAGGCGTATTGCGCCATAGAGAGGGTGGCCCACCGCGAACCTACAAAGACCGAGAGGATAAAAGGCACCCATGAGACGCCTTCGGAATGTAAAAATCGTGGCCACACTGGGCCCGGCATCTAATGATTATGACACCATCCGCGCGCTCGTCGAAGCCGGCGCAGATGTGTTCCGTTTGAACATGAGCCACGGCGACCACGACGAAATTCGTGTCCGTCACGCCATCATCCGCAAAATCGAGACCGATCTCGGACGCCCGATTGCTATTTTGGCTGACCTTCAGGGGCCGAAGCTTCGCGTGGGCAAATTCGGGTCCGGCGCGCATGATCTCGAAGAGGGCGACAAGTTCCGCCTCGATCTCGACGATGCCGTGGGCGACGGCAAGCGTGTCCAACTGCCGCATCCGGAAATTTTCGCGGCGCTCCGTCCGGGCGCGAACCTTTTGGTCAATGACGGCAAGATCCGTCTTAAGGTCGAGGATTGCGGCGAGGATTACGCGAATTGCGTTGTGACCGTCGGTGGCACGATTTCTGACCGCAAAGGCGTCAACGTGCCGGATGTGGTTCTGCCGCTCGATGCGCTCTCGCCGAAAGATTTGAGAGACCTTGAGTTCGTCTGCGAACTTGGCGTCGACTGGCTGGCTTTGTCCTTTGTTCAGCGTCCTGAGGACGTGCTCAAGGCGAAAGATTTGGCCAAAGGCCGCGCCTCTGTCCTCGCAAAGATCGAAAAACCGTCCGCCGTCGAGGCCTTTGACGACATTCTCAAAGTGTCCGACGGAATCATGGTCGCGCGTGGCGATCTTGGCGTCGAACTGCCGGTTCAGGCCGTGCCGCCGATCCAGAAACGTCTCACCCGCAAATGTCGCGCAGCGGCCAAGCCGGTGATCGTGGCGACCCAGATGCTCGAGTCGATGATCGAAAGCCCGATGCCGACCCGCGCCGAGGTTTCTGATGTGGCGACTGCCATCTATGAGGGCGCGGATGCGATCATGCTCTCTGCGGAATCTGCGGCGGGCAGCTACCCGATCGAGGCCGTGACCACGATGAACAACGTGGCCGTCGAGGTGGAAAGCGATCAGGTGTATCGCGATGTGCTCGACGCCTCGCGCGCGGGGATTGCCAAGACGACCGTGGCCGACGCCATCGTCTCCGCCGCCCGCGAAATCGCGGAAACCACCGACGTCAAGGCCATCGTGTGCTACTCGGAAAGTGGCACCACCGCCGCGCTTACCGCGCGCGAACGTCCGCATGTGCCGATCATCGCCATGACCTCTCGTCGTGGCACTGCGCGCAAGCTGTGCCTTTATTGGGGGATGCATTGCGTCATGACCGGTGAAGTGGAACGCTTTAAAATGGCGGTGGTCAATGCGGCCCGTGCCGCGCGCACCTCTGGCTTTGCCACCGAGGAGGACAAGATCGTCGTCACCGCCGGTATTCCGTTTAACCAGGCAGGCTCCACCAACATTCTGCGTGTGGCGCCCTGTGAGGAACGCTTGATTTTCAACACTGACCCCGAATAATGGCGTGATCCAATTTTTGGGGGTTTGGTGATGGACACCGACCTGTTTCTTGTTCTGGGAACCCTACTTTGTTTGCTCGCTCTTCCGTCGGCCGCGAGCGCCTATTCGGAAGAGCGGACGCCCAGATTAGCTTCGGTCATCTTTGTGCTTGGGGCGGGGCTTGTCCTCTTGGCGATGACGCTCCACCCCGGCAGTTACGGCTTTTCGGATGTGCCCCGTGCGTTTATCCGGGTTTTGGGGCGGCTTTTTTAGCCGGAAAGCCCAACTCATCCCTTGTCAAACATAGGTTTTGCGCCTAAGAGCACGCCCTCATGGTGCGCGTCCGGCGGTATGGCATGCCGAGTCGCGTGAAAAACCATCGAAACTAAAGGAGATGGAAATGCCTAAGATGAAGACGAAGTCGAGCGCCAAAAAGCGCTTTAAAATGACCGCCACTGGCAAGGTCAAAGCGGGTCAGGCCGGCAAACGCCACGGCATGATCAAACGCACCACGAAATTTATCCGTGACGCACGTGGCACGACCACGCTCTCCGCGCCTGACGCGAAGATCGTGAAGTCCTACATGCCGTACAACCGCTAATTAGGGAGAGAGACACATGTCCCGCACCAAAGGTGGTACCGTTACCCACGCCCGTCACAAAAAAGTTCTGAAGGCCGCCAAAGGTTACTACGGCGCCCGTTCCCGGAACTTCCGCACCGCGACCCAGGCCGTCGACAAGGCGAACCAGTACGCGACTCGCGACCGTAAAGCCCGCAAGCGCAACTTCCGCGCTCTGTGGATCCAGCGTATCAACGCCGCTGTGCGTTCGCACGACGAAGCGCTGACCTATTCCAAATTCATCAACGGCCTGTCGCTGGCTGGTATCGAAGTGGACCGGAAGGTTCTCTCCGACCTCGCCATCAACGAGCCCGATGCGTTTGGTGCCATCGTCGAAAAGGCGAAGGCCGCGCTCGCGTAAGCTCTCTTTCCAATAGAGAACATGCATTTTTGAAGCCGCGGACCTCATGGGGTCTCGCGGCTTCTTGTCTTTTGGGCCTCCCGTGATACCAAGCGGGGGACGAAAAACAGAGGGTTCGGGATGGACGATCTGAAGAACAAATACCTCACCGCCATTCTCGCGGCCGGGGACGAGGCGACGCTCGAAGACATCCGTCTTCAGGCGGTCGGCAAAAAGGGCGAAGTGGCGCTCAAGATGCGCGAGTTGGGCAAGATGAGCCCAGAAGAGCGTCAGGTCATGGGGCCGAAACTCAACGCCCTGAAAGACGAGATCAACTCTGCGCTGGCCGCCAAAAAGGTCGCGTTGGAAGATTCCGCACTGGACGCGCGTTTGGCCGAGGAATGGCTTGATGTGACCCTGCCTGCGCGCCAGCGTCCGCAAGGGACCATTCACCCGATTTCCCGTGTGTCTGAGGAAATCTACGCGATCTTCGCAGATCTCGGCTTTGCCGTCGCCGAAGGCCCGCAGATCGAAGACGACTGGCACAATTTCGACGCGCTCAACATCGCGCCGAACCACCCGGCGCGCCAAGAGCATGACACCTTCTACATGCACCGCGCCGACGGCGACGACCGTGCGCCGAACGTGCTGCGCACCCACACCTCGCCGGTGCAAATCCGGGGCATGATCGAACAAGGCGCACCGATCCGCATCATCGCGCCGGGCCGTGTCTATCGTTCCGACTACGACCAGACCCACACACCGATGTTCCACCAGGTCGAAGGCATGGCCATCGACAAGGACATCTCCATGGCGAACCTGAAATGGGTGCTCGAAGAGTTCTACACCGCGTTTTTCGGCACCAAGGTCAAAACCCGCTTCCGGGCCTCGCACTTCCCCTTCACGGAACCCTCCGCCGAGGTGGATGTGCAGTGCAAATGGGAAAACGGCACCGTGACCGTGGGCGAGGGCGACGACTGGCTCGAAGTCTTGGGCTCCGGGATGATGCATCCCAAAGTCCTGACTGCTGGCGGCATCGACCCGAAAGAATGGCAAGGCTTTGCCTTCGGCATGGGGATCGACCGTCTGGCGATGCTGAAATACGGCATCCCGGATTTGCGGGCGTTCTTTGACTCCGACCTGCGCTGGCTGCGGCACTATGGCTTTAGTGCGCTTGGCACGCCGACGCTGGCGGGGGGGATTCACGGGTAAGTTTCGCGGGGTGTCAGCCCCGCGTCACGCCCGACCCGCCCCATGGGCGGGCGTGAACGCCCACCCCGGGTCGCGCGCGCCGCTAAGAACATGGAACTGAGGTAACAAAATGACCGACCAAAACGACAACATGGAAGATCTCCAAGTCACCTATCCGGGGGCGGGGACGTTTCAGTTGGGCGCAACCAAAGGTCGGGTGGAGCATCTCAACAAATTGGTCGCCGCCAAAAAGAAAACCGCCACCTGCCTGCCGTGGTCCGAGTTCGAGAACGATCAGGATGCGCTGCCCCAAGTTGGCCGTTGTGACATCATCGCCAACTGGGACGGCACGCCTGCCATGGTCGTGCGCACGGTCAGTGTCGATAAGGTTAAATTCCGCCACGTGACGCCGCAAATGGCCATGGCCGAGGGTGAGGACAAAGACATTGAGGCGTGGCGCAAACGCACCGCAAAGGCATTTGGCACCAAAGGCGTGTTGGACCGCGACACGATGTTGGTGTTTGAAACCTTTGAATTGGTCGAAGATTTAGGCCTGCGCTGAGCGATAAGAGACAGACATGACCCTTTTCGACCACAGAAACCGCACCAAGAGCGACGAGACCTATAGCGTGTATGCCGCCTATGAGCTGGCGCATACGCTGGTGGATTTCGGCGCGGCGATCTGTTTCGTCATCGGGTCGATCCTGTTCTTTTACCAAGACCTGCAAGAGGCGGGGACGTGGCTGTTTCTCGTCGGCTCGATCCTCTTTGCCGCCAAACCGACATTGCGCCTGACGCGCGAGATCAAACTGCTCAAAATGGGTCGCATAGCCGATCTTGCCGAGCGCGAAGAAACCTAGGGAGACCCCTAAGATGAAATTCACACTCTCCTGGCTCAAAGAGCATCTGGAAACCGAGGCAAGCCTCGATGACATCCTTTACGCGCTGACCGATCTCGGGCTTGAGGTCGAAGGCGTCGAGAACCCGCGCGATAAGCTTAAGGGGTTTAAACTGGTCAAAGTCAAAGAGGCTGTGCAGCACCCCGACGCCGACAAGCTTCGGGTCTGTCAGGTCGAGACCGACGAGGGCATGACCCAGATCGTCTGTGGCGCGCCCAATGCCCGTGCGGGGATCACCGCCGTGCTCGCGAAACCCGGCATGTACATCCCCGGCCTCGACATCACCATTTCCGTCGGCAAAATCCGCGGCGTTGAGAGCCATGGCATGATGGCCTCCGAGCGCGAGCTGGAGCTGTCGGACGAGCACAATGGCATCATCGAGCTGGAAGACGGCGAGATCGGCATGGAGTTCGCCGACTGGCTGGCGAAGCATCAGCCGTCCAAAGTTGATCCGGTGATCGAGATCGCGATCACGCCGAACCGCCCCGATGCGTTGGGTGTGCACGGCATCGCCCGCGATCTGGCGGCGCGGGGTCTTGGCACGTTGAAACCGCTCAAGGTGGAAACGGTCGAGGCGACATTCCCGAACCCGATCTCGGTCGAAATCACTGAGGCCGCGAAAGACGGGTGTCATGTGTTTGGCGGTCGTCTGATCAAGGGCGTGAAAAACGGGCCGTCTCCCAAGTGGTTGCAGGATCGCCTGACCGCCATCGGGTTGCGCCCGATCTCCATTCTTGTCGATGTCACCAACTTCTTCACCTATGACCGCAACCGCCCGCTGCACGTCTTTGACGCGGCGACGGTTGAGGGCGGTCTTCTGATTGACCGCGCGAAAGGCGGTGAGGAGCTTTTGGCGCTCGACGAGAAGACCTACAAAATGCCCGAAGGCGCGATGTGCATCTTCTCCGGGGGGAAGGTCGAGAGCATCGGCGGCATCATGGGTGGCGAAGAGACCGGCTGTACGGATGAGACCACGGATGTGTTTGTCGAGGCGGCGTTCTGGAACCATCTCGACATCGCCAAAGGTGGCCGCGCGCTCAAGATCAACTCGGATGCGCGCTACCGGAATGAGCGCGGCATCGACCCGGCCTACAACATGCAGGCGCTGGATGATGCGACCGCGATGATTTTGGAGCTGTGCGGGGGCGAGGCCTCTGAGGTTGTGATCGCAGGCGAGGTGCCGGACGTGTCCCGCGCCTATCACCTCGACACCGACCGGGTGCAGTCGCTTGTCGGCATGGACATTCCGGCGGAACGTCAGGTGGCCATTCTCGAGTCCTTGGGTTTCGTGATGGACGGCGATATGGCGCAAGTGCCGAGCTGGCGTCCCGACGTGTTGGGTGAGGCCGATCTCGTGGAAGAGGTCGCGCGTGTCGAGAGCCTGACGCATCTTGAACCGAAGCCGATGAAACGCCCCTCCGGCGTGGCCAAACAAATCCTGACCCCGATGCAGGTGCGAGAGAGCGCCGCCCGTCATCAGGCGGCGGGCCTCGGGTTCAACGAATGCGTGACCTATAGCTTCATCGACCAGAAATCTGCGCAACTCTTCGGTGGCGGCACGGATGCGGTGCGTCTGGAAAACCCGATCTCGTCCGAGATGAGCCATATGCGCCCGGACCTCTTGCCCGGTCTTTTGGCGGCGGCGACGCGCAACCAAGCGCGGGGTTTTGCGGATCTGAACCTGTTCGAATGCGGTCCTGCCTTCTTCGGTGGTGAGCCGGGCGAGCAGCGCGCGCAAATCTCCGGTCTGCGGGTCGGCGCGACGGGGTCGAAAGACGTGCATGGCGAGCGCCGGACCTATGATCTTTACGACGCGAAAGCCGATGCGGAGGCCGTGCTTGCGGCGATTGGTGCGCCCGCCAAGGCGCAAATCCTGCGCGACACCTCGCTGTGGTTCCATCCGGGCCGCTCGGGCAAAATCTGCCTCGGTCCGAAAAAGGTTCTGGCCGAATTTGGTGAGCTGCATCCGAAGGTGCTCAAGGAGATGGGCGTCAAAGGCACCGCCGTGGCCTTTACCGTCTACCTCGAAGAGGCCCCGATACCGCGTGGCAATAAAATCGCCCGGTCGGCGTTCTTCACCAACGATTTGCAAGCCGTGGAACGCGACTTTGCCTTTGTTGTCGACAAGGACGTGCGCGCGCTCGATCTGGTGAACGCAGCCGGTGGTGCCGACAAGGCGTTGATCGAAGATGTGCGCATCTTTGACGAGTTCATCGGCGGGTCGCTTGGCGAGGACAAGAAATCGCTCGCGATCACCGTGCGCATTCAGCCCACAGGCGGCACGCTCAAGGAAAAAGACCTCGAAGAGCTGTCCCAGAAAATCATCGCCAAGGTCGAAAAGGCTACGGGCGGTGTGCTTCGCGGCTGAGCGGGCTAAATGCGTATTTGAACCAAGAAGAAGGGGGCCATGCGCCTCCTTTTTCATGACGCGAAGGAGAAGATGATGAAGGTTTATTTGTCTGGAGAAATCCACACCGATTGGCGGGATCAGATCATTGCGGGAGCCGAGGGGCTGGATGTCCAATTCTCCGCGCCCGTAACCGATCACGGGGCCTCGGACGATTGCGGTGTGGCCATCATGGGCGCAGAGGACAGCAAGTTCTGGCATGATCACAAAGGGGCCAAGCTCAATGCGATCCGGACCCGCACGGCCATCGAGGCGGCGGATGTGGTCGTGGTGCGATTTGGCGAGAAATATAAACAGTGGAACGCAGCCTTTGATGCGGGCTATGCGGCGGCTTTGGGGAAGGCGCTGATCGTCATGCATGGGGCGGAGCATCAGCACGCGCTCAAAGAAGTCGATGCAGCGGCCCTGGCCGTGACCGAGACGCCGGAGCAGGTGGTGCAGATTCTGACCTATGTGCTGAACGGGACATTGCCGTCATGAGCGAGGCGCTTGGACCCTGGCCCTCTGTGGCGGCTGTGATGGCGGCGCTCAATGAGAGCGGGCGTCCGAAAGCGCCAACATTGCCCGAGGCGACGGAGTTTGATCGGCGCCGGGGGCAGGGGCTTGCCGAGATTCACCGGATGTATCTCACGGAGCTTGCCATGACGCGCAGGCTTTTGACGCAGGTGGAACGGCAAGAGGCGGATCCCGCGGTCCTGCGTGAAGCTGTCGGGGAGATGGAGGTGGCCAAGAATCTCCGGGCCTTTGGGTCGCTTTGCGGGCGCAACTGCCAGATCGTGAACGCGCACCACAATATCGAGGAATTCGACACCTTTGTGCGGGTTGAGGCGGGCGGTCATCCGGAGATCAATGCCGTCGTTGCCAAGCTTCGCGAAGAGCACAAGGTGATCCATGCTTTGCTTGAACAGCTCTACGGTGCGGCGGTGAACCTGGTGGAGGAGCCGTCCCAGAGCCATTTTCAGGACGCGGCCCGGATTTTCGATCAATTCGAGGCGGTGCTCAAATCGCATTTCGGATATGAGGAGGTGGAGCTTGAAGAGGCTCTGGGCCTCTTCAACGCTCTCTAGGTTTCGCGCTCACTCAGTTCACTCAGGGCGCGCGGGAATGTTTTTCGCGCGCTCCACGGCGGGGCGGGCGTAGAAGCGCTCCACATAGGCCACGACGTTTTTGTAAGAGGCATAGTCCGTGACCTCTTTCGCGCCGTAGAACTCCAGCGCGTTGAGCCAAGGGGCAAGCATCATGTCGGCGATGGAGTATTCGCCCACGATCCACTCCCGGCCCTCAAGACGCTTATCCACCACGGCCAAGAGGCGTTTGGCCTCGTTGATGTAGCGGTCGCGGGCGGTGGGATCTTCCATCTTGGAGCCCGCGAATTTGTAAAAGAACCCGAGCTGACCGAACATCGGGCCGATGCCGCCCATCTGGAACATCACCCATTGGATCGTCTCGTAACGGGTTTTCGGGTCTTTCGAGAGGAACTTGCCCGTCTTCTCGGCGAGATAGATGAGGATCGCACCAGATTCAAACAGCTCGATCTGTGTCCCGTCTGGCCCGTTCGGGTCGATAATGGCGGGGATTTTGTTGTTTGGATTGAGGCTCAGGAACTCCGGGCTTTTGACATCGGCGTCCGCGAGGGTCACGAGATGCGGTTCATAGTCGAGGCCCATCTCTTCGAGCGCGACGGAGACCTTGACCCCGTTCGGCGTCGGAAAGGAATAGAGTTGGAGCTTTTCCGGCTCTGATGCGGGCCAACGGGCCGTGATCGGGTGCGTGATTGTCTGTGCCATTTTCTGTGCCATGTGAGACCTCTCTTGGGGACTGGCGTCAAAACTTTCCCCTAACCTATAGGCTCCGTTTCGAAAAAAAACTGCTTGGCATGTGCGTCCTTGCTGTAAGCTCTGTGCGGGGGGAGGACGTTGAAGTGATGGGACAGAACTGGAAAGCGTAAAATGTTGAAAGAATTCAAGGCGTTTATTGCCAAGGGCAATGTCATGGATATGGCCGTTGGTATCATTGTCGGGGCGGCCTTTACCGCCATCGTCAAATCTATGGTCGATGACCTTTTGAACCCGATCATCGGGATTTTCACCGGCGGTTTGGATTTCACCAATCGCTATGTGGTGATTTCTGGCGATGTGGCGTCTGGGACGTCGCTTGAGGCCGCGCGCGAGGCGGGGGCGTCGATTTTCGCCTATGGCTCGTTTTTCATGGCCGTGATCAATTTCTTGATCGTCGCCTTCGTGGTGTTCATGCTGGTGCGCTACGTCAACAAGATCAAATCCATGGCCGAAAAGCCGGAAGACGTTGTGCCGGAGGTGCCGGCAGGGCCGTCCGAGCTTGATATTTTGATCGAAATTCGCGACGCGCTGAACAAGTGACTCGTTCAGAATGTTGAAAAAGGGCCCGTTGGATCGCTCCAACGGGCCTTCTTCGTGGTCGAAACCACGGGGACACACATCTTTATATACGGACAGGTTTTCGTGTTCCGTCGCGTGTTCTGGACTTTTTGGTCCAAACGGGAGGATACTACGCATTACGGAGATTTGGCGGGAGTATGTACCGGAATGACGAAGATGGATGAAACCGACCGGCGAATTTTGCGAATTTTGCAGCGTCGCGGGCGGATCTCGAATGCGGATTTGGCGCAGGAAGCGAATGTTTCCAGCTCCGCCTGCCACAGACGGGTGCAGCGGCTTGAGGCGGAGGGGATCATTCGCGACTACGTGGCCCTCTTGGACCCGCGCGCCTTGGACCGTCGCTCCACCGTCTTTGTCGAGGTGACGCTGACGAGCCAGGCGGACGATATTTTGGCGGCATTCGAGAAGGCCGTGCGCAATGTGCCGGATGTGCTAGAATGCCACCTGATGGCCGGGAAAGCGGATTACATTCTCAAAGTCGTGGCCGAAGACACCGATCATTTCGCCGAGGTTCACCGTCAGCTGGTCCGTCTTCCGGGCGTGCAAACAATGCAGTCCTCTTTCGCGATGCGCACCGTGTTCAAGACCACCGCTTTGCCGGTTTGAGCGACGCAATATACCCCTTCCTACTAAGGTCGTAGTATGGGGTTTAGCGCTACCCATGTTAGGTGTTTTTAGTCGACTTTGGGAGGAGGCGGCACTCATGTCACGTCTAAGTCACGCAGATCAGGTCATTTCTGCTGTCGAATCGGGATCGGTAGGCACGCGTCTCACCGTGAGCTGGCGACGGTCTTTGAAAAAGCACGGCCTAAACCCCGGAAAAGCCCCCGCAGTGCGCCGCTTTTCCGAGAGCGAAATTCGCGAGCGTCGGGAACGGCTCGGCTCCTTTATGGAGTTGGCCTCGCCGAAGCTCGACCAACTGTTCCAGATGGTCGGCAACACCGGCTGTTCCGTCTTGATGTCGGACCGCGATGGTGTCGTCCTCGATCAGCGGTCCAAGGACGGCGATCGCGATACGTTTCAGGACTGGGGCCTCTGCAACGGGGCCGTGTGGTCCGAAGAGCACGAGGGCACCAACGGCATCGGCACCTGTCTCGCCGAGGAGCGTCAGGTGACCATCCACCGGGATGAACATTTCCTGTCTCGCAACACGCTGATGTCCTGCATGGACGCGCCGATCTTTGGGCCCGACGGGCGGTTGATCGCGGCGCTGGATGTGTCGTCCTGCCGGGCGGACCAGACCGAGGCCTACGCGCGCCTTATTCAGGGCGTCGTGCACCAGACCGCGAAACAGATCGAGATTGACGCGTTTCGGACCGCCTTCCCGAATGCGCGCATCATCAACGGGCCGGAAGATCGCCCCGAAGGCGCCGTGCTTTTGGCGGTGGATCAGGACGACTTGATCATTGGCGCAACACGCGCGGCGCGGCGGTCTTATGGGTTGGGTCCGAACGTGGCCTTCGACCCGTTGCCGGCCTCAGACATTTTGGGGCGGGATTCGACAGAATCGGCTCTGGAACGGGCTGAGCGTGCCGCGCTCAAACGGGCGATTGCCCGGGCGGGAGGTAACATGTCCGCCGCCGCGCGGGAGCTCGGAATCGGTCGGGCGACCCTATATCGCCGGATGAAACGGCTAGGAATTGGAGAGTACGGCGAAAATTGAGACAGACCTGTCTCACCCCTGAGACATTGCCGCGCTGCGGCGTGATGTTCCGGGGGTGACGGCTCCACAGGTCGACGGCCATGCTTTCCTTCATACCCTGACGTCGAGGAGCGTCAGATCAACTGAGGAGGAAATTAAATGAACGTTCAAGCTGACGCACAGGCGACCTACGCATCGCCGTTCAAACAGCGCTACGACAACTTTATCGGTGGCAAGTTCACGCCGCCGGTCAATGGCAAATACTTTGACAACATCACCCCGATCACCGGCGAGAAAGTCTGTGAAGTGGCGCGTTCCGACGCTGCCGATGTTGATCTGGCTCTTGATGCAGCTCACGCTGCCCGCGTTGCATGGGGGTCCACCTCTGCGGCTGAGCGCTCCAACATCCTGCTGAAAATCGCGGATCGTATCGACGAGCACCTTGAGCACATCGCGACCGCAGAGACCTGGGACAACGGCAAGCCGATCCGTGAAACCATGGCGGCTGACATTCCGCTCTCCGCTGACCACTTCCGCTACTTCGCGGGCGTCCTGCGCGGCCAAGAGGGCACCATGTCCGAGATCGACGCGGACACCGTGGCCTATCACTTCCACGAGCCGCTCGGCGTTGTGGGTCAGATCATCCCGTGGAACTTCTCCGTTCTGATGGCGGCATGGAAACTGGCACCGGCCCTGGCCGCTGGTAACTGTATCGTTCTGAAACCGGCGGAACAGACCCCGGCAGCGATCATGGTCATGATGGAGCACATCGCCGACCTTCTTCCGGCTGGCGTTCTCAACATCGTCAACGGCTACGGTGCCGAAGTGGGTGCCCCGCTTGCACGCTCCTCGCGCATCGCGAAGATCGCGTTCACCGGCTCCACCCAGACGGGCCGCATGATCATGCAATACGCCACCGAAAACCTGATCCCGGTGACGCTCGAACTCGGCGGCAAGTCCCCGAACATCTTCTTCTCCGACGTGATGGCCGAAGATGACGCCTTCCTCGACAAAGCTGTCGAAGGCTTCGTGCTCTTTGCCTTCAACCAAGGTGAGGTCTGCACCTGCCCGTCGCGTGCTCTGATCCAAGAGGACATCTACGACGAGTTCATCAAACGCGCGATTGCCCGCGTCGAAGCCATCGTGCGCGGCGACCCGCGTGAGATGTCGACCATGGTCGGCGCTCAGGCCTCGAAGGAACAGCATGACAAGATCATGTCCTACCTTCAGATCGGCCGTGACGAAGGCGCAGAAGTGCTCACCGGCGGTGACGAAGAGCATCTCGGCGGCGATCTTGAGAACGGCTTCTACATCAAGCCGACCATTCTCAAAGGTCACAACAAGATGCGCGTCTTCCAGGAAGAAATCTTTGGCCCTGTTGTGTCCGTCACGACCTTTAAAACCGAAGAAGAAGCTCTGGAAATCGCCAACGACACCATGTACGGCCTCGGCGCTGGCGTGTGGTCCCGTGATGCGAACCGTTGCTACCGCTTTGGCCGCGCCATCGAAGCAGGCCGTGTGTGGGTGAACAACTACCACGCCTACCCGGCGCACGCAGCCTTCGGCGGCTACAAACAGTCCGGTATCGGCCGCGAAACTCACAAGATGATGCTGGACCACTACCAGCAGACCAAGAACATCTTGATGAGCTACAACCCGAACAAGTTGGGCTTCTTCTAGAGCCCTCTTGCCCCCCTGCGGGGCGCATGCCTCCTCCCCCTTTGACGTGGGCCCCGCAGCTTAAAAATGAGGACCGGACCATGACTGTCGAACGTGTCACCGCCACCGAAGCCGCCAAGGCGCTTTTGGCCGAGATCGTCGACGACCATGGTCCGGTCATTTTTGTTCAATCGGGCGGCTGCTGTGACGGCTCGTCGCCGATGTGTTTCAAAGACGGCGATTACATGATTGGCTCTCGCGACATCAAACTCGGTGAGATCGAGGGCGCGCCGGTCTATATCTCTGAAAGCCTGTTCGAGATTTGGCGCCACAGCCAGATGATCCTGGATGCCAGCGAGGGCCACGGCGCGGGCTTTTCGCTCGATACCGGGCGCGGCAAATGTTTCCTCTCGCGGGCCCGTGTCTTCACGGATGACGAGTATGAGGCGCTCAAGGCTATCGAAGCGGCCTAATCCGTGATTGGAGTGCGCCTGCAAAGGGCGCAATGAGCTTTCTCCGTGGACTCAGAGGGCCAAACCGGTTATGTGGCCTCAACTTTTGCGCGTTGACGCGCCCCCTGACTGGATTCCCCCGATGCTGAAGCCCCTTTCCGACGCGCTCGCCGAGCGTGGCTATGACACTCTTACGGACGTGCAAACCGCCGTCACCGCCCCCGAGATCGCGGAGGCGGATTTGCTCGTCTCTGCGCAGACCGGATCGGGCAAGACGGTGGGCTTTGGCCTCGCCATCGCGTCCACGCTTTTGGGGGATGCAGACCATTTTGATCGTGCCGAGGCGCCTTTGGCCCTCGCGATTGCGCCGACCCGTGAATTGGCGATGCAGGTCGCCCGTGAGTTGGGCTGGCTCTACGCCAAGGCAGGCGCGCGCATCGCGACCTGTATCGGTGGTATGGACGCCCGCGATGAACGCCGTGCTCTGGAGCGTGGCGCGCATATCGTCGTCGGCACGCCGGGCCGTCTGCGCGATCACATCACGCGCGGCTCTCTCGATCTCTCTGCGCTTCGGGCCATCGTGCTTGATGAGGCGGATGAGATGCTCGATCTTGGCTTCCGCGAAGATCTGGAATTCATGCTGGGCGAAGCGCCCGTTGAGCGCCGCACGCTTTTGTTTTCGGCCACCGTGTCGAAATCCATCGCGCATATCGCGCAAACCTACCAACGCGATGCTGTCCGTATTTCCACCGTGTCTGACAAGGCGCAGCATAGTGACATCGCCTATCAGGTGATCCAATGTGCGCCACGCGATAGCGAGCATGCGATCATCAACCTGCTGCGCTACCACGATGCGCAGACCGCCATCGTTTTTGCCAACACCCGCGCCGCCGTGGCGCGTCTCACCGCGCGCTTCTCCAACCGTGGCTTTGCCGTGGTGAGCCTGTCGGGGGAACTGTCTCAGGACGAGCGGACACATGCGCTTCAGGCGCTCCGTGATGGCCGGGCGCGTGTCTGTGTGGCGACTGACGTGGCCGCGCGCGGGATCGACTTGCCGAAGCTTGATCTGGTGATCCATGCCGATCTTCCGACCAACACCGAGGGTCTGTTGCACCGCTCTGGCCGGACCGGTCGTGCGGGCCGCAAGGGCGTCTCTGCGCTGATCGCGCCGGACAACATTTCGAAAAAGGCGTCGCGTCTCCTGAAATGGGCCAAAATCGAAGCGGAATGGACTCATGCGCCAACCGCCGAGGAAATCCTCGCGCTTGATGAGAGCCGTTTGATGGAGGACGAGGCCTGGCAAAAAGAGCTTGGTGACGGGGAGAAGGCTTTCGCCGAAAAGCTCCTGTCCACCTTTAGCGCTGAGCAGGTTGCCGCGGCCTGTCTGCGTCTCTACCGTGCCGGATTGTCCGCCCCTGAGGAGTTGAACGTCCACACTGGTGCCCGCCCGCAAGATCCGCGCGCGGCTTTCGGTCCGTCGAAATGGATTTCTCTGTCGGTGGGCCGCAATGAAGGCGCAGAGCCGCGTTGGCTTTTGCCGCTTTTGTGCCGTGCCGGTGGGCTTGAAAAAGCGCAGATCGGGAAAATCCGTATGGAAGACGCGGAAACCTTCGTCGAATTGCAGGAGGCGGCAACCTCGTCCTTCTTTGATCGACTGGGGGCTGACGCCGTGCTCGAAGACGGGATCAAAGTAACGGCTCTTGCAAATGCGCCCGAGTTTCAACAGGGGCGCCGGAGCCCCGCGGGCCGTCCGCAGCGTGCGGCTCCGAAAGGTGGCAAGCGCTTTGACAAGCCGCAGGGCAACACTTCTGCAGGTGAATATCTTGACGCGCAGGACGCGCCGAAAAAGCCCTATGCCAAGAAGCCTTTTGAGAAAAAGCCTTACGAGAAGAAACCGCGCAAAGAGCGGGACGAGGCCACGCATTCCGCCGCCAAACCGCGCAAGCCTAAGGCGAAATACGATACCGCCGGAAAGCCCGCCGCCAAGTTTGGTAAGAAGCCGCACCGCAAAGGTCCGAGCGGGCCGAGCAAGGGCGGGAGCGCCACGCCTCATCGCAAGGGCTGATCTCAGCCCTTCGACCATCTCCATAGAAACACCGCACAAAAACAAACCCCCGGAGGCCTAAGCTTCCGGGGGTTGTATTTTCATTGTCCCGTGAGGGACCGCTCGAAACGTCGCTCTTAGAGCATACCTTCGCGCTGAGCTTTTTTACGAGCCAGCTTGCGGGCACGACGGATGGCCTCGGCCTTCTCGCGCGCTTTCTTCACGGACGGCTTTTCGAAATGTTGCTTGAGCTTCATTTCACGAAAAACGCCTTCACGTTGAAGTTTTTTCTTCAGAGCACGGAGTGCCTGATCGACGTTGTTATCACGAACGCTAACCTGCATGTGGTGTCACCACCTTCCTAAGTTAGATTTGCAATAGATTTGCAGGAGGTGGTCATATAGCAACGCCATGCTAGCTTGTCTAGCGTGCAGACGCATTCCTCAGGAGGACGACCATGCCCACGACCGCCTATCCCGACCCGACTCGCGAGAAACTGCTCGATGCAGCGCTCATTCATGTGGTTTTCGATGGATGGGGGCCCGAGACCTTTAAGGCGGCGGTGGCCGATTCGGGGGTGTCTCAGGCCTTGGCGGAGGTGGCGGCGCCGCGTGGCTCTGTGGATTTGGCGGCGGCTTACCACAAACGCGGCGACCGGGAGATGGTTCAGGCCTTGGCTGAGGCCGACCTCTCAGAGATGCGGTTTCGCGACCGGATTGCGCATGCCGTCTGGCTCCGTCTGCAAGCGGTGGACCGCGAGATCGTACGGCGCGGCATGTCGCTCTTTTCGCTCCCGCACACGGCAGCAGAGGGCACGCGTCTCGTTTGGGAAACCACGGACGCGATTTGGGACGCGCTTGGGGATAGCTCCGATGATGTGAACTGGTACACCAAACGCGCGACGTTGTCGGGGGTCTTTGCCTCCACGGTGTTGTTCTGGCTCGGCGATGACAGCGAAGGATTCGTCGATACGAAAGCCTTCCTCGATCGCCGGATCGACGATGTGATGAAGATCGAAAAGGCCAAGGCCACCGTACGCGAGAATAAGGCGCTCTCCGCGATGTTTGCTGTGCCCAGTGCGGTGCTCTCGATGATCAAGGCCCCCGCAGGCGCGCGCCGCACCGATGTGCCGGGCACGCAGGGCGGGGAGACGTCCTGATGGCCCTGCCAACTGAGATGCGAGCGGTCGAGATTGCCGAGGCGGGTGGCCCGGAGGTCTTGCGCCTCTGCACGCGGCCTGTGCCACAGCCCAAGGCGGATGAGATCGTGATCAAGGTGGCCTATGCCGGGGTCAACCGTCCCGACGCGCTCCAGCGGGCCGGGCTTTACCGTCCGCCGCCCGATGCGTCTGACTTGCCGGGGCTTGAGGCCTCTGGCGTGGTGGTCGCTGTCGGCGCGGCTGTGTCCGATTGGGTGGTGGGTGACGAAGTTTGCGCGTTGTTGCCCGGCGGTGGATACGCCGAATATGTCGCCACACCTGCGGCCCATGCCTTGCCGGTGCCTTTGGGGATGTCCCTCAAAGAGGCGGCCTGTTTGCCGGAGACCTTTTTCACCGTCTGGTCGAACGTCTTCATGCGCGGCAATCTCGAAGCCGGGGAGCGGTTTTTGGTGCATGGTGGCTCCTCCGGGATCGGCACGACGGCCATCCAACTGGCCCGCGCGTTCGGAGCGCGGGTGTTCGCCACAGCCGGATCGCCGGAGAAATGCAAAGCCTGTGAGGGACTTGGCGCGGAGCGGGCGATCAATTACCGCGAAGTAGATTTCGTGGATGTGCTCAAGGGAGAGGGCGGGGCACACCTGATCCTCGACATGGTGGGCGGGCCCTACATTGCCCGCAATATCCGCGCTTTGGCCATGGAAGGACGGCTGGTCAACATCGCCTTTCTCCAAGGCTCCAAGGCCGAGATTAATTTCGCGCAGGTGATGTTGCGGCGTCTGACGCTCACGGGCTCCACCCTCCGCCCGCAATCCGATGCCGCGAAAGCCGGGATCGCTGCGGCGCTTTTGTCCAAGGTGTGGCCCCTGATCGAGGCCGGTCAGGTCGGCCCCGTGATGGACAGCGAGTTCCCGTTGGAAGAGGCCAGCGCGGCGCATGCCTACCTGGAGACCAATGCGCATATCGGGAAGATCGTTCTGGAGATTTGAGTATTTGGGGCTGCAATGAAGGCGCAGGTTGTCTTCATTGCAGTCGAAATACTCAGTCAATCGCCTCCAAGAGCGCATCGTCCAAGGTGCAGTCCCGGATCACATCCGCGCCACAGGTGCGTGGCTCCAGGTCGTGGGTGAGACAGATGCGCACCTCCTGAATCCGGTAGGATTGGCAGGTGACGGTGATCTCATCGGCGTCCAGGTCCGGGTTCTCCTTGAGAAAGGCCTGTTCGACCACCTCGGCGGGGAGTTTCACGTCATTCTCCAGCCTGCGAAACACCTCCGGCCGTGTGATGCTCTCATAGGCTTCTCGTGCGGTGTCGAGGTAGTCCTGCGCCGGGAGGCCGGAACAGCGTCCGTGTTTCTTCCACTGATACCAGGCGGCCCCATCCGTCCCCATGATGTCTTCCATCGCGGCGGTCTGGGACCGGCTCGGATCGCGGTTTGACGTGTTGCAATAGGCGGGCCAGCCCTCCTCATATTGCGGCCAGAGGCCATGCAGCACCCAGCCGAGATCCCGGTCGCACTGCGGGGATTGGCGCGCCTCGCCTTCGAGAGCGCACCAGGTCGGGGACCACGAGAGCGCCAGCACGTAGTAATCAAAGTCTCCGGCACGTTCGCCATCGGCCAAGGCAGGCACGCCCATCAGACCCATAGAGAGTGCCAGTCCAGTTACGATCCGTTGACGCATTTTCTCTTCCCTCTTGCCATTTTCGGCACTATATACCGCTCAAGTTCCCCGACAACGAGAACCGTTCCCATCCGGGGACAGCCCTTTCAGGCGACGGAGAAGGTGTATCCGGGGAAGAGCCGAATTTTAAGGAGTGTGACCCATGGCAAAACCGATTATGGCCAAAGCCACCGCCGTCTGGCTGGTTGACAACACCACGCTGAGCTTCAAACAGATCGCGGATTTCTGTGGTCTGCACGAGCTCGAAGTTCAGGGCATTGCCGACGGCGACGTGGCCGGTGGCGTGCGCGGGTTTGACCCGATTGCGAACAACCAGTTGACCGCCGAGGAAATCAAGACGGGCGAAAACAACCCGCTTCACAAGCTGAAGCTCAAGTTCAACGCGGCTGCGACCGGCGAAGAGAAACGCCGTGGCCCGCGCTACACCCCGCTGTCCACACGTCAGGACCGTCCGAACTCGATCCTTTGGCTGGTGAAATTCCACCCGGAGCTGACCGACGGCCAGATCGCCAAGCTGGTGGGCACCTCCAAGCCGACGATCCAGTCGATTCGCGAGCGCACCCACTGGAACATCGCGAACATGCAGCCGATCGACCCGGTGGCCCTCGGCCTTTGTAAGCAGTCCGAGCTGGACGCCGCTGTTCAGAAAGCCGCGAAAAACCGCGAAGCCAACATGACCGATGACGAGCGTCGCAAGCTTCTCTCCACCGAGGACTCGCTGACAGCCGAAGCGGAACCGAAGATCCCGACCGCGATTTCCGGTCTTGAGGCCTTCTCCCTGTCCGGCAATGACGACGACGAAAAAGAAGAGGCGATCCCGGATGCGGACAGCTTCTTTAACCTGCCCGACAGCGATGACGAGGATGATCAGGACTGAGGTCGGCCTCCTCCTGTGACACGATAGAAAAACCCGGGTCTCGGCCCGGGTTTTGTCGTTTTAGAAACTTTTGCGCGCGTTGAGCGCCGCCGTGATCGTCCCGTCGTCGAGATAATCCAACTCGCCGCCCACAGGCACGCCCTGAGCCAGCGAACTGACCGCACAGCGCCCGGACAGTTCATCCGCGATATAATGCGCGGTGGTCTGGCCGTCGACCGTGGCACTCAGGGCCAAAATCACTTCGGTGATGCCCTCATCCTGCACCCGTCTGATCAGAGCAGGAATGCGGAGTTCGTCCGGGCCGACCCCATCAAGCGCCGACAATGTACCGCCGAGAACGTGATAGCGGCCTTTGAACACACTCGCGCGCTCCATGGCCCAGAGATCAGAGACATCCTCGACCACGCAGATCTCGCCCGAGGCGCGGCGGTTGTCCGCGCAGATGTCACAAAGATCATCGGTCCCGATATTGCCACAGCGCACACATTCGCGCGCGCTGTCGGCAACCTGTTGCATCGCGGCGGCGAGGGGCTGCATCAGCCGCCCGCGTTTTTGGATGAGGTGCAAAACGGCACGCCGCGCCGACCGGGGACCAAGCCCCGGCAACCGCGCCATAAGATCAATCAGATCGTCAATGTCCTGCCGTCCGCTCACCGCACGTCCTCAGCCTTAGAACGGCAGTTTGAAATCAGCCGGAAGGCCGAGGCCCTCGGTGAGGGCTTTCATCTCGCTCTCGGCTTTCTCAGAGGCTTTCGCCTGCGCGTCCTTGATCGCGGCGAGGATGAGGTCCTCGACCACTTCTTTCTCGGACGGCTGGAAAATCGTCGGGTCGATGTCGAGGCCGGTGAGCTGACCTTTGGCGGTGGCCGTCGCTTTCACGAGACCCGCGCCGGATTCGCCGGTCACGGTCATGGTTTCGAGCTTTTCCTGAAGCTCGGCCATGTCCTGTTGCATTTGTTGCGCTTTTTTCATCATCCCGGCCATATCGCCGAGACCACCGAGGCCTTTGAACATTGTCTTCTCCTGATAGGGTGGGGCGGATCAGTTCTCTTCGAACGGATCCCATTCATCTTCGACTTCTTGAAGCGCCTCATGGGCCGCAGCGGCCTGAATCGCGTCGGGGGTGCGGATGTCCGCGATCTTTGCACCGGGGAAAAGCTCAAACACCTTTGCCACGATGGGGTGTTGCTTGGCCTCTTCTTCGAGGGCGCGGCGTGCCGCATCCTTGATTTCGCGCACGGTCTGGACACCGTCGGGGGCCTTGGCAATCGTTACGCCCCAGCGATGGCCGGTAAAGGCGTGAAGGCGACTTTGCAGGCGTTGGGCCAGATCGGCGGGCGCGTCTCCGACCGGTTCAAACTCGATGAACCCCGGACGGTAGGCCGCGATCCGCATATGGGTTTCCATGTCGATCTTGAGCTTCATGTCGCGGTGTTCGCCGATCAGGTCGAGCACGTTCTCAAAGCTCACATATTTCGTCAGCGCGATGTCGGGCACCTGCGCGGGCGCCGCCTGTGCGCCGCCAGCAAAGGTCGCACCGGACGGCGCGGCGGACATGGTCGGGCCGTGGGTCATCGGAGCGCCGCCCGCAGGCGCGCCCTGAGCCGAGGTGGACCCGCCACGCGACGGCGCAGCGCCGCCGCCAACAGGTCCAGAGGGTGGTCGTGGTGGCGGGTTCTGTTCGTTGAGCTTGCGCACGAGATCTTCGGGCAGGGGGAGATCGGCGACATGGGTCAGACGAATGATCGCCATCTCGGAGGCCATCATCGCATTGGGCGCGTTGGAGACCTCTTCGATCGCTTTGAGCAGCATTTGCCACATCCGCGAGAGTACCCGCATCGGCAGGCGTTCCGCCATGTCGAGGCCACGGCTGCGCTCATCGGGGCCGATGGTCGGGTCATCCGCGGCGGCGGGGGTGATTTTGATCACCGACACCCAATGGGTGATTTCCGCCAGATCGCGCAGCACGGCAAGCGGGTCGGCGCCATCGGCATATTGCCCGCCCAACTCTTCGAGCGCGCCTGCGGCATCACCCGCCATGATCATGTCGAACAGATCGAGCACACGCCCCCGGTCGGCGAGACCCAGCATGGCGCGGACCTGATCGACGGTGGTTTCGCCCGCGCCGTGTGAGATGGCCTGATCCAAGAGAGACAGCGCATCCCGCACCGAGCCTTCGGCGGCGCGGGTAATCAGGGCCAGCGCGTCTTGGGCCACTTCTGAGCCTTCTTTCGCCGCGATCCCGGCGAGGTGATTCATCATCACCTCCGGCTCGATCCGACGCAAATCGAACCGCTGACAGCGGGACAGCACCGTCACCGGCACTTTGCGAATCTCGGTGGTGGCAAAGATGAATTTGACGTGGGCAGGCGGCTCTTCGAGCGTCTTCAGGAGCGCGTTGAACGCACTCGTGGAGAGCATATGCACCTCGTCGATGATGTAGATTTTATAGCGGGCGGAAGCCGCGCGGTAGTGCACCGAGTCGATGATCTCGCGAATGTCGCCCACACCCGTCCGGGAGGCGGCGTCCATCTCCATCACGTCGACATGACGCCCCTCGGAAATCGCCACGCAATGTTCGCAGATGCCACAAGGATCGGTGGTCGGCGTTCCGGTGCCATCAGGCCCGATGCAATTCATGCCCTTGGCGATGATCCGCGCGGTGGTGGTTTTGCCAGTGCCGCGAATGCCCGTCATGATGAACGCTTGCGCGATCCGGTCGGCAGCAAAGGCGTTTTTGAGGGTGCGGACCATGGCGTCCTGACCGATCAGATCGACAAAGGTTTCCGGGCGATATTTGCGCGCCAGTACCTTGTAGCCGGTGTTCGTTTCGGTCATGTGCGAGGCCCTTCCTTCGTTGCGCTCTAAGGTAAGGGCGGGGACGTGTCCCCGCAACCTCATTCGCGTCGAGGATCACTCCCCGCGTCGGGCCTTTTTCGCCTTCATGGTGGTTTTCACCATCTTGGAGAATTTCCGCCCCCGCTCGCGCGCCTCAGCGATGGTCTCGGAATTGCGGGTGTCCTCGTCCACCAGCTTGCGCCAGCGTTCCACCCGCTCCGGGTCCAACTCACCCGCGTCCACCGCACGGCGCACGGCACAGCCCGGCTCGGTCTGGTGTTGGCAATCGGAGAATTTGCACTCTGTCGCGAGGTCCGTGATGTCCTCGAACAGGGTCGCGATGCCCTCAGACGCGTCATGAAGCGCCAGCTCCCGCATCCCCGGCGTGTCGATCAGCCAGCCACCCGCGTGCATCCGGTGCATGGAGCGCGCGGTGGTGGTGTGTCGGCCTTTTGCGTCGTCTTCGCGGATGTCGCCAACTTCGATGTCCTCACCCGTGAGGCCCCGCGCGATGGTGGATTTGCCCACACCAGACGAGCCGACGAGGGCAATCGTCTGTCCCGTGCCGCAATAGCTTTCAAGGCGCGCGATGTCCTCGGGCGATTTGGCGTTGATCAACAGGACTTCGGCGCCCTCATAAATCGCCTTGGCCCGGTCTTCATAGACGTCAGCGGCCATGTCCTCGGGCTTGTCGGCCTTGGTGATGACGATCACCGGCATGGCCTCCGCCTCAATCGCGATGGCGAGGTAGCGTTCGAGTCGCGCCTCGTTGAAGTCGAGGTTGCAGGAGGTGGTGATAAACAGCGTGTCGATATTGGCGGCGATGAGTTGCGCCTGAGCTGCGACGCCAGCGGCCTTGCGCGAGATCACCGTTTTGCGGTCCAGCACGCGGATGAGACGCTCGCCGTCAGTGAGGGCAAAATCGCCCACGGCCATGTCGGTCGCCACGTGATCGCCAGTGAGCGCAATTTCCCGGCGCTCCAGGTCGGGCGTGAGCGCCACGACGGAGCGGCGGCGCACCTCAGAGAGGCGCACAGGGGTGAGGGTTTCGAACTCTTCGAGATCGAGCTGGCCGTTGAAAAATTGGGACCAGCCGAGAGTTTGGAGATTAGATGTCATTGGTCTGCCTTGCAAAACGCGAAAGGGCTTCCGCGCCGGACGGGCGGCGGAAGGGAACGGTTTCGGGCAGTCCGATGAGGGGAATAGGCCTTAAGCGGCTGCCCGAGGGGCGATAGCGACAATCATCAATTTCCTCCTCGGCATACAGTTAAGGTTTAGGTGAGAGGCTGGACAACGACCCAAGCGGGGCTCGTTACGGCTGCTTCCTTCCGGACCTGACCGGGTTGGCGAGGCGCTCGCCCGCGCCAACCTCTCACCGCGTTACATAGTCGTCATGTCCCGGATTCGCAAGGGGGCGCGAGGCCTCCTTGCTTTCCGGCAATCTTAGCCCTGTGGCCGCTCTGCGCTCTACCCCTGTGGGCGTTCCGCCCAACCGGCAAAGACTTTCTCCAGCGCCACCACGATGTAGTAGAGCAGGATGCCGAGGAAGGCCAAAGCGATCAGCACCGCGAACATCAGCGGGTAATCCGCATTGATCTTGCCGCTGTCAAACAGGTGCCCAAGGCCTTTGCCATGCGGCTCGACGATCTCCATCAGGTTGGTGCCGATGAAGGCGAGGGTGACCGCAACTTTCAACGCGCCAAAGAACTCCGGTAGGGTTTTCGGCAGGGCAATCTTCCAGAAAATCGTCCATTTCGACGCGCCGAGAGAGCGCAGGATGTCACGGTATTCTGGCTCAAGAGTGGAGAGGCCGATGGAGACCGCGACCGAGATCGGGAAGAAGGAGATCATGAAGGCGATGAGCACGGTGTTCAGGTCGTGCTGGCCAATCAGGATGAGGGCGATCACGGGCACGACGGTGGCTTTCGGAATGGCGTTGAAGCCGACGAGGAGCGGATAAAGCGCGTCGCGCATGGTGCGGGAAAAGCCCATGATCATGCCGATCAGCGTGCCGAAGACGACCGCCACCAAAAGCCCGACGACGGTGCGCCAGAGCGTTTGCCAGCCGTAGATCAGGAAGAGGTTCCAGTATTTCGTGTAGGCCGGGATCAGGTCGGAGGGGGAGGCCATTTTGTAGTTCGGCCACTGGTTCACCCAGACGATGAATTCCCAGAAGGCGAGGAAGATGAGGATGGCGAGGGTCGGTGTGGCGATCTTGCGAAAGGTTTTCATCACGCGGCCTCCTCATCTGTCGCGCGGCCCTGCGCGATCTCGATCTGATGACGCAGGCGGTGCAAGATCTCAGTCGCTTCCTGGGTGTAGATGACCTCAAGGTCCGTGCGCCCGCCGAGTTTGACGTTTTCCACATGCTGCGTCGTCGCCGGTCGGCCCGAGAGCACGATGACCTCATCGGCGAGGTACACGCTTTCGCGCAGGTCGTGGGTGATCAGCACGCCGGTGAACGGCTCTTCGGCGCGGAGCGCATGCATGGTTTTCCAAAGGTCTTCGCGGGTAAAGGCGTCCAGCGCGCCGAAGGGTTCGTCCATGATCAACACGTCGGGCTTGTGCACGATGGCGCGGCACAAGGACGCCCGTTGGCGCATCCCGCCGGACAGCTCAGAGGGGCGTTTGTCCTCGAACCCTTCAAGGCCCACAAGCGCCAGAAGGTCGCGCGCGCGCTCTTCCTTCTGTTTCTTGGTCATCTTGTTCGGCACGATTTCGAGCGGCAAAAGCACGTTTTGCAAGATCGTGCGCCACTCCAACATCACGGGGTTCTGAAACGCCATGCCGACGGTCGAGCGCGGGGAGGTGACGCGCTCTCCATGGAGCCAAACCTCACCCTGATCCGGCTTCATCAGCCCGGCGATGAGTTTCGTCAATGTGGACTTGCCACAGCCCGACGGGCCGACCACGGCGCAGAAATCGCCCTCCGGCACCGAGATGTTGAGATCGTCGAGAACGGGCAGGGGGCCGTTGTCGGTCTTATAGGCGTGTGTGACGCCCTTGATGTCGATGAGATTTGTCATTGTCCTGTCGCCGATATGGCCTTTTGCCCGCATGAAAACGGGCGCGAGCCGAAAGACCCGCGCCCGCCAAAGTCGTCAGATGTGATTACTTCAGCATGCGCGCGTCAGCGGCGGGCAGGTAGTCTTCAGTGAAGTAAAGGCTTGCGTCGGGGTCCGCATTGAATTCGTAGACCATTTTGAGCTGTTCCAGCGCGCCAGAGAACCGATCCGCGTCGATCCCGCCCATGCCGTTTTCAGCGACATAATCGGTGTAAACGTTGCCCTCGATCGCAAGCTCAAGGCGGCGGGTCTCCAGATCGAGATCAGAGGCTGGGTTGTACTTGATCATGTACTCGACGGCGGCTTTCGGGTCGGCGACGGCGTCTTTCCAACCCGTGGTGACAGCGGCGACGAAATCCTTAACCGCATCCGGGTTCTCTGCGGCGAAGTCCGTGTTTACGATGAGGGCGTTGCCGTAGAGGTTCACGCCGTAGTCCGACATCATGATCGTCGAAATGTCGTCCTCCGGCACGCCGAGACGCACGAGGTTCAGGTAGGACGAAAAGTTAAAGCCGGTGACGGCATCCACTTTGCCCTCGGCCAGCATCGGCTCACGGGTCGGGAAGCCGACCGGCTCGACGGTGATCGCGTCCATGTCGAGATCGTTCTCAGCCGCAAAGATCGGGAACTGTGCCCAGGCGCCATCCGGCGGCGGCGCACCCAGAACTTTGCCTTCAAGGTCTTTCGGCGCTTCAATCCCGAGGGACTTGCGGCCCACCACGGCAAAGGCCGGCGCGTCATAGATCATCATCATGCCGATGACCGGCGCGCCGGGGTTTTGGTCGAGGAATTTCACGAGGCTGTTGATGTCCGCCATGCCGACCGGAAACGCGCCCGTGGCGACTTTCGGAATGGCGTCGAGCGAGCCTTGGCCAGCGGAGATTTCGACGCTCAGATCGGCGTCGGAGAAATAGCCCTTTTCCAGCGCGGTGAAATACGGCGCGGCGGGGCCCTCGAATTTCCAGTCGAGCGCGAAAGGCATCGCGGTCTCGGCATACGCGGCGGTTGCGGTCAGCGCAAAGGCCGCCATGGTGGTGATGGATTTATAGAACATGAAGCTCCCCTGTTTCATTCTGACGTAGAATGTCTGGCCTCGCTCTTGGGGGCGAGTGTGTCGTTTACAATAGTGTATACGATTGCGGAGTTTGCTTAAAAATCAAGCGCTCAATTTCAAATTTGCCCAATTGGTAAACATTCCCATTTTCGCATGACTTGTGTCGGATCAGCTCAGGGCTACGGAAGCGCCAAGGATCACAGCGCGAGGCGGTACAAAACAAATCCGTCCTCTGTGGTTCCGGCCTCTTCAAGGGAGACGCCCGAGAGGGACGACACATGCGCGCGGGCACCGGGGCCGGTCTTGAACAGAACGGTGGTGTCTTTGAGCGGGGCAAGCGACCAATTGTGGTCGGCGCCGGGGTTGATCGTGCCAAGCTCCACGATCTGACGCACGAGGATATCGCGATTGGTGTCTGGTCCCTCGAACACAATCGTGCTCCCATCCGCGCCCGGAAAATTACCACCGCCCCCGGCGCGATAATTGTTGGTGGCGATGATGAACTCCATGTCATCTGGCACGGCTTGGCCCTCGTGTTTCAGGTTCACGATACGGCGCGCGGTTGGGTCGATCTCCTGTCCGAAACGGTCAAAGCGGGACGGTTGAGAGATGTCGATCTGATAGGTGACACCATCAATGACGTCGAAGTCATAGGAGGCAAATCCAGGCTTGAGCAGGAGCGCGTCTTTGGCGCCTTCTGGCACTTGGTTGAACAGTCCCGCGGCCCGTTCGAGCCAGCCGCGTAGCTCGGCGCCGGTGATGCGCAGGGCGCGGATCGTATTCGGGTAGAGATAGAGATCGGCCACATGTTTGATCGCCAGATCGCCGACGGGGACATCCGTGTAATGCAGGCGTCCACCGAGGCCACCGGCCTTGAACGGGGCCGCGGCGGAGAGGACCGGAAGGCCCTCATGCTCTGTGCCTTTGAGCATCTCGGTAATGTAGGAAATCTGCGCATTGGCAACGATCTGGACAGAAGGATCGTCCATGATGAGCGCGAAATACGAGTGCAGCGGCGCGACGGTTTTGCCGACCGGCTGGCGCACGTAGTCCAGGGTTTGCTCATGGATGTCGCGGACCGACTCAAGCACCTCCGGCAGGCTTTCGACCAGAGGGGTGACGGTATGGTCGGGGTTGATTTGGCTGATCGGCCGAGTGTCGACTTCGGACTGGATGAGTGCCCATCCCGTGTCCTGTTTTTCGAGCAAAAGGTCCACCACCCCGAGATGCGATCCCCAGAGCCCGGCCATGACGGCGGGCTTTCCGTGGATCAACCCGTTGACCGCATCGACCGCCTCGCGGCCTTCGAATGTCGGAGAGGGAAAGACCAAATGACTGTGCCCTGTCAAAATCGCGTCGGTCCCGTCGATTGCGGCCAAGGGGACGGAGGCGTTTTCCATGCCCGGTGTGTGCTCCGCCGCCCCTATGCCCGAATGGCTAAGCGCGATGATGATGTCGGCCCCCTCATTTTTCATCCTGGGGATATAGGCGCGGGCGGTCTCTACGATGTCGCGGACCATGACCCGTCCTTCGACGTTCTTGCGATCCCATTGCATGATCTGTGGCGGTGCAAATCCGATGAGGCCGATCTTGATCCGATGCGCCTCTCCTGCGCCGTCCGTGACGTCACGCTCAAGGATCACATAGGGCGGCACGAGTGTTGTGTCCTCGCAGGGCGTGTCGCCTCGGTCGGTGATGACATTGGCAGAAACGATGGGAAAATCCGCCCCGGCAATCGTGCGCATAAGCACGTCGATGCCGTAGTTGAATTCGTGATTGCCAAGGGTCGAGGCATCGACCCCGATCGCGTTCATCGCCGTGATGATCGGGTGTGTGTCCCCCGGCTGCATGCCGCGCTCATAGGCGATGTAGTCGCCCATCGGGTTGCCCTGGAGGAAATCCCCATCGTCACACAAAAGGCTGTTTGTCGCCTCCGCGCGCGCCTGCACGATGTGCGCACTTGTCCGTGCGAGGCCGACTGTGTCGATGGGTGCGTCCGCGTAATAGTCGTAGGGAAAGACATGCGAATGAAGGTCCGTGGTTTCCATGACACGCAGGTGCACCTGATTGGCGCGGGCGGTCGCGGAAAAGGGGTGAAGCAGAGGCAAGACATCTCCTGTCGTCTGGGTCTTGGGTCTGATAACTGTGGCGTCGCTGCGGATTTGCATTTCGCGAGGGCATCGCATCGCGCCTAGAGTGACTATGTGCTGTAGGGAGTACAATCCTTACTTATCGTTCGAAGCGCTCTTCTTGAGATTGCAACCCGAGGTTGTGTTTTGATTGAATTTCGCGACAAATGGCAAGAGCCAGAGATCAACGATCTCAGAGAATATGTCATTGATGCTTGGCGGCCACTGTTTTGTAAGCTTTATGGCTAGCATGGAACAGAATGTCGTTACTTTGGGTGCGGGGCTTTTGGACCGTGCGGCGGAATGCCGGGCGGATCTTGCCACCCCGCGCGGATCACTTGAGGCGAAGTGGATCGCGATTTGGAGCGGTCAGGTGCCGGTTCGGACGGACGGCACGCTGCTCATGGAGCCGGGGGCGGATGTCGTCGCGCCCGAGGAGGCCTCGGTGGTTTTTGTCGGGCGTCTCGATGATGGCGCGCCGATCTTGGCCTATGATGTCAGCGCGCGTCCCGAAGTCGAGGAAACCATGGCCGCCTCTGCACCTTGGGCTGCAGAGCCCACGGTCTGTGAGGGGCTGCCAGAGCACGCCTTTTACGATCTGCGGGCGATCATGACCCGTCTCTCGCCACTTGAGGCCGAGATCGCCGCTACGGCACGCGCGCTTTTTGACTGGCATCGCTCCCACCACTACTGCGCCAAATGCGGTCAGCCATCTCAGATGGCGGAGGCCGGATGGCGTCGCGATTGCCCGTCCTGTCAGGCTGCGCATTTCCCACGCACCGACCCTGTGGTGATCATGCTCGTGACGCATGGCAATGACGTGCTCATGGGCCGCAATGTCGAATGGCCGCCGGGGTTCTATTCGATCTTGGCCGGGTTCGTTGAACCGGGGGAGCCGATTGAAGCGGCGGTGCGCCGCGAGGTGTTCGAAGAAGCGGGCGTGCGGATCGGAGATGTAGACTATGTGGCGTCCCAGCCCTGGCCGTTTCCGACCTCTCTCATGTTCGGTTGCCGCGCAACGGCATTGAGCCGCGAGATCACGATTGATCCGAAAGAGATTGAGGACGCTCGCTGGGTGAGCCGCGAGGACATGATGCGGGTTTTTGCCGGACAGCACCCCGAGATCGGTGCGCCTCGAAAGGGGGCAATTGCTCATTTTCTTCTGAGGAAGTGGCTTGAAGACCGCTTTGTTTAAAGGAATAAAGCTTCTGGGGGCTAAAAGAGAAGTGGGTAATGTATGAAATTCTCGACGCGCAAAGATATTGAGGCTCCTGCGGAGTTCGTGTTCGACCGGATTACGGATTTCGACTCGATGGAGCGTCAGGCTATGCGTCGTGGGATCGAACTGAGCCGCAAATCTCCGAACCAGCCGCGCGATGTGGGGGCCAGTTGGACCCTGAAAATTCCGTTTCGCGGCAAGATGCGTGACATGGACGCCCAGATCACCGAAATGGATACGCCGAATGCGCTGACGGTTCAGGCAAAGTCCGGCGGGCTGGATATGGAAGTCACGACAGAGCTGGTGCCGCTTTCCCCGCTGCGCACGCGGTTGACCATCGGCTATGAGGTGCGCCCTCAGTCCCTCTCCGCGCGGATTCTCGTGCAATCGGTGAAGTTCGCCAAAGGCACGCTTCAAAAGCGATTCGAGAAGCGTGTCGGCAAATATTGTCAGCAGATCAGCGATCAATACGCGACAGCGCCCAAGGCGTGAGGCGATCTCCGCAGGGTAGCCGCGATCAGTCGCGGCGCGGGTCCGCCGGGTAAACGCCCAGAATTTCGACCATTTCCGTGAAATACCGAAGCTCATCGAGCGCCAGCCGGACATTTGCGTCCTCCGGGTGGCCTTCGATGTCGGCATAAAACTGCGTCGCGGTGAAGGCGCCATCGACCATGTAGCTTTCCAGCTTGGTCATGTTGACACCATTGGTCGCAAAGCCACCCATCGCCTTGTAGAGCGCTGCGGGAATGTTGCGGACGCGGAACATGAAGGCGGTAACCATTTTCTCGGCGCGACGCGCATAATCGGGTTCGCGCGCCATTACGAGAAAGCGGGTGGTGTTGAGTTTGTGGTCTTCGATGTGACGGGCCAAAACGTCGAGGCCGAAAATCTCACCGGCAAGCTCGGACGCAAAGGCCCCGATCTCGGGATTGCCCTCTTCCTTGACCGAGCGCGCGGCGGCGGCGTTGTCGGACCAGTTGACGGTGCTGATCCCATACTCGCGAATAAAGCCGCGTGCTTGACCTAAAAGGACGGACATGGCGCGGGCGGAGGTGATGTCGGACACTTTTGTGCCCGGCAGGCCCAAGAGGTTCACATGCACCCGCACAAAGGTTTCGTCGATGATGTGAAGCCCCGAATCCGGCAGAAGGTGATAGACGTCTTGGACCCGGCCGTAGGTCGAATTCTCGACGGCGATCATGCCGAGGTCGGCGGCCCCGGAGCGCACAGCCTCAAGCGCATCTTCGAAAGTCGGGCAGGGAAGGGGCTCAAAATCCGGGCGCGCTTCGACACAGGCCTGATGGGAATAGGAGCCGGGCTCCCCCTGAAATGCGATGCGAGCGGTCATTTTGAGGCCTTATTATCCAATTGTTTTGCGCTAACCTTTGTCGCACCCGGTCTTATACCTTGAAATGAATCATGGGAAGCGGGTAAGAACCGCGCGAAGAACCTATATGAACGGAACGCGACATGTTCAACACTATGACCCTTGTTAAGATCGTCGGTGGCGTATGCGGCACCTTCCTGATCTTCCTTTTCGGCAACTGGGCCGCCACAGCTATCTACGCCATGGACGCCACCGGACACGACGGTGAACATGCGCAAGCCTATGTCATCGCCACGGGCGAAGAAGAGGCCGTGGAAGAAGAAGTCGTCGAGGTGAGCTTTGACGAACTGCTCGCGTCTGCCGATCCGGCAAAAGGCGAGCGCGTCTTCAACAAATGTAAAGCCTGCCACAAAGTGGACGGCACCAACGGCACCGGCCCGCACCTTGATGGTGTGTTCAACCGCGCTGTGGCCTCTGTTGGTGACTTTGCCTACTCCGACCCGATGATCGCCCACGGCGGCGCATGGGACGCAGAAGCGCTCAACGTCTTCCTCGAAGATCCGAAAGGCGTTGTGCCGGGCACCAAAATGTCCTTCGCAGGTCTCGGCAAAGTCGAAGACCGTGCTGACCTGGTGGCTTACCTCCAGTCCATCTCTGGCTAATCGCCTCGGCTGCCCGCATGCAGCCTAAAAGTTTACGCCCCTCGGTGCCCCCGTGCATCGGGGGGCTTTTCTTTTCGGATGGCTGCTGTCCCTTACGGCGGCATTCGTGTTCAAGTGCCGCTCACGTAAATTCGACCGCATGTCGCTTGCATCTGTGACCCCCGTCCCATTACCGTCTTTTCAACGCTTGAACAGATTGAGAGGCCCAGATGATCCCACGTCCCGTTTTCCGCGTTCTCACACCGGTATTGACCAGCGTCTCCGTGCTGGCGAGCGGGGCCATGGCGCAAGAGCCTGAGATTGTCACTTCGACATGGTATTCTGACTGGGATGAGGCGAAATACGCAGAACCGTTTGAGCATCTCGACTACGTGAACCCGGACGCGCCGAAAGGCGGTGCGATCTCCATCGGGACGGTGGGCACATTCGATAGCCTTAACCCCTATTCCACGCTTTCCGGAACGCCTGCCGCCCTGTCATCCATCATGTATGAGCGCCTGATGACGTCGACAGTGGATGAATTCAAATCGGCGAGCTACTGTTTGCTCTGTGAAAGCATCGAGTACCCCGAAAGCAAAGATTGGGTGATTTTCCACCTGCGCGATGATGTGACGTTCTCTGACGGGACACCCATGACCGCCGAGGATGTGGCCTTTACCCACAACAAATTCATCGCGGAGGGCACGCCCTCTTGGCGGGCCGGGGTGTCGGCGATGATCGAGAGCGTCGAAGTGCTCGACGAACACACGGTCAGATTCAATTTTCAACCGGACATCCCGCGCAGTGGCCTCATCGGTCAGGCGGGGGCGACGCTTGTGATGCAAAAGGCCTGGTTTGACGAGGCCGACCATCGCCTTGATGAGAAACGCTATGAAACCCCGCCGGGGACCGGCGCCTACATGGTCGGCGCCTATGACCCCGGCCAGTGGGTCGAATACACCCGCAACCCTGACTACTGGGGCGTGGATCACCCGTTCAACGTGGGCCAAGGCAACCTTGATACCATCCGTGTCGTGTATTTCGGCGATACCATCGCGGCCTTTGAGGCGTTCAAAGCGGGCGACATCACGTTCCGTCAGGAATACTCATCGCTCGTTTGGGCCACGGGCTATGACTTTCCGGCGCTCGAAAATGGCTGGGTGAAGAAAGAAACCCTGCACAACGGCAGCATTCCCGGCGCGACTGGCTTTCTGTTCAACCTGCGTCGTGAAAAGCTTCAGGATCGAAATGTCCGTTTGGCTCTCGGTCTGATGTACAACTTCACCTGGACCAACGAGACGCTGCAATACGGATTGTTTTCGCAACGTGAGAGCTATTGGCAGACGCCGGAGCTCATGGCGACCGGTCTGCCGGAGGGCAAAGAGCTTGAGACGCTCGAACTCGTCAAAGACGATCTGCCGGAGGCGATCTTCACCGAGGAGGCGCTTTTGCCGCACAGTTCCGGGGAGCGGTCCTTGGACCGCCGGAATATGCGTCAGGCGATGGCACTCCTCGAAGAGGCCGGATACACGCCCGGCGACGACGGAAAAATGCGCAATGCGGCGGGCGAGGTGCTGTCTCTCGAAATTCTGCACTACAGCCCGTCCTGGGATCGGATCATCAAGCCCTATGTCGAAAACCTGAACGCGCTTGGCGTAGACGCGACCTACAACCGGATCGACCCGAACCAGTATCAGGCCCGCAAGCAAAGCTTTGACTACGACATGATCTATGACGGCTACTCGAACGGGTTCGAGGAAGGCTCAGGGTTTTTGCAGAAATACGGCTGTGAGGATGTCGACGACATCTTTAACCCGGCGGGCTATTGCAACCCGGCGATTGATAAAATCGGTGAAGAAATTCTCAAGGCCGAGACCTATGACGACATGGCGGCCATGGTCAAAGCGGCGGACCGGATCATGCGCTACGACTATTTCATCGTGCCTGCCCATATGAACGATAGCTATTGGGTGGCCTACTATGACATGTATGAGCACCCGTCCGAGGACATTATGCCGCCGCTCGATCTTGGCTATCTGGATTTCTGGTGGGTGAATGCCGAGCGCGCCGCGGAATTGCGTGCGGCGGGCGCGTTGAAGTAAGAAGGCCGCCAAAAGGCCAAGAGCAGAAATACTAATCCGGTAAGGACGGTTCATGGGAGCCTATATTCTACGGCGCTTGTTGCTCATCATTCCGACGCTGGTCGGGATTATGGTCGTCAACTTTGTGCTGACCCAGTTTGTGCCCGGGGGACCGGTCGAACAGGTCTTGGCCAACCTTCAGGGCGAAGGTGATGTGTTTGAAAGCATCACCGGCGGTCAGGGCGATATTGATGTCTCGATCGATGGCAAAGCGGCGTCACAGGCGGCGAATTCCTATGAGTCCGAATATGTCGGCGCGCGGGGTCTTCCGCCAGAATTCATCGAGGATTTGGAGCGCCAGTTCGGCCTCGACAAACCGCCATTGGAGCGGTTCTTTTCCATGATGTGGAACTACATGCGGTTCGATTTCGGCGAGAGCTATTTCAAATCGGAAAAGGTGCTCGACATGGTCTGGGACAAGCTCCCGGTGTCGATCTCTCTGGGTCTCTGGGCCACCGTGATTTCCTATATGGTTTCCATCCCCTTGGGCATTCGCAAGGCGGTGCGCGACGGGTCGCGGTTTGACACATGGACCTCCGGCATCATCATCGCGGCCTATGCGATCCCGGGCTTTCTGTTCGCGATCATGCTGCTCGTGCTTTTTGCGGGCGGGTCGTATTTCCAGATTTTCCCTCTGCGCGGCCTGACTTCCCCGAACTGGGATGAACTGAGCGTTTTGGGCAAGATTGGGGACTATTTCTGGCACATCACCCTGCCTGTGGTGGCCTCCGTGATCTCGTCCTTTGCGACGCTCACGCTTCTGACGAAAAACTCCTTTCTCGATGAAATCCGCAAACAATATGTGGTGACGGCCAAGGCCAAGGGCCTCGCAGAATCGCGGGTGCTCTATGGCCATGTCTTCCGCAACGCCATGCTGATCGTCATCGCCGGCTTCCCGAGCCTCTTCATCGGCGTGTTCTTTGGCGGGTCGGTGATCATTGAGACGCTGTTCTCTTTGGACGGTCTTGGGCGGATGGGCTACCAAGCGGCGCTTGAGCGCGATTATCCGGTGATCTTCGGCACCTTGTTCTTCTTTGGCCTGATCGGCCTTGTCGTCGGCATTCTGTCGGACCTGATGTATGTGTTCGTCGATCCGCGCATTGATTTCGAGCGGAGGGACACATGAAGATGTCCGAACTCAATCGCCGTCGCTGGCGGAATTTCAAATCGAACCGGCGCGCCTATTGGTCGTTGATCCTGTTCTCGATCCTGTTTGGCCTGTCGCTCTTTGCCGAGTTCCTCGCCAACGACAAGCCGATCCTCGTGCAGTACCGCGGCAGCTACTACATGCCGATTTTCAAGTTCTACCCGGAGACCGAGTTCGGCGGCGATTTCCGCACCGAGGCTGTTTATCGCTACCCGGAGGTGCAATGTCTCGTTGCGACCGGCGGTCTGGTTGACTGTTTCGACGACCCGGAAGGCTACATCGAAGACGCCAAGGACGGGGTGATCGAGGGCGAAGAGATCGAGAAGGGCTGGATGATCTGGCCGCCGATCCGCTATTCCTTCAACACGCAGGTGGAGGGGCCGGGGGCCGCACCGTCGCCGCCGACGTCGCAAAACTGGCTCGGCACCGATGACACCAAACGCGATGTGGTCGCGCGGGTGATTTACGGCTTCCGATTGTCGGTGTTCTTCACGCTGATCGTTTCCATCGCGGCCTCTCTCATCGGCATTGTCGCAGGCGCGATCCAGGGGTTCTTCGGCGGGCGCACTGACCTCATTTTCCAGCGCGTCTTGGAAATCTGGGGCGCGATGCCGTCGCTTTACGTCATCATCATTCTCTTTGCCATTCTGGGGCGAAGTTTCTGGCTCTTGGTCATGGTCACGATCCTCTTTGGCTGGACGGCCCTCGTGGGCGTTGTGCGGGCTGAATTCCTCAGGGCGCGGAACTTTGAATACATCCGGGCCGCGCGCGCGCTTGGCGTGTCGAACTGGGTGATCATGTTCCGCCACATGCTGCCGAACGCGATGGTGGCGACCTTGACCATGCTGCCCTTTATCGTGACCGGGAACATCGGGACGCTGGCGTCTCTCGACTTTCTGGGCTTTGGCCTGCCGTCGAGCTACCCGTCCTTGGGTGAGTTGACGCTTCAGGCGAAACAGAACCTTCAGGCACCGTGGCTCGGTTTCACCGCCTTCTTCACCTATGCCATCATGCTGTCGCTCCTCGTCTTTGTGTTCGAAGGCGTCCGCGATGCGTTTGACCCGAGAAAGACCTTCCGATGAGCCTCTTGCACTACACAGACCTGCGCATCGGGTTCCGTCAGGACGGCAAGACGATCGAGGCTGTCAAAGGCGTGTCCTTCGCGATTGAAAAGGGCGAGACCGTCGCGCTTGTGGGCGAATCCGGCTCCGGGAAATCCGTGACCGCGCTCTCGTCCGTGAACCTTTTGCCCGACACGGCGGTGATCAGTGGCTCGATCACCTATGAAGGGCAAGAACTCGTCGGGGCCTCAGAAAAAGAGCTGCAAAAGCTGCGCGGCAATGACATCAGCTTTATTTTCCAAGAGCCGATGACCTCGCTCAACCCGCTCCATACATTGGAAAAGCAGCTCTCGGAAGTCATGCTGATCCACCAGGGGATGACCGGCGCTCAGGCGCGGGAGCGAATTATCGAGCTTATGGATCAGGTTGGCATCCACGACCCCGCCAGCCGCCTCAAAGATTACCCGCACCAGCTGTCCGGCGGTCAGCGTCAGCGCGTCATGATCGCCATGGCGCTGGCCAACAACCCGGACTTGTTGATTGCGGATGAGCCGACCACGGCGCTCGACGTGACGATTCAGGCGCAGATCCTCGAACTTCTGGCGGAGCTCAAAGCACGCCTCGGCATGTCCATGCTCTTCATCACCCATGATCTCAACATCGTCCGCAAATTCGCGGACCGCGTCTGTGTCATGAAGGATGGCGAGATTGTCGAGACCGGCGTGACCGGCGAGATTTTCGACAACCCGCAACACCCCTACACCCAGATGCTTTTGGCGGCTGAGGCCACAGGGCGCCCGGACCCGGTGCCGGAGGGGGCCGAGGTGGTGGCGGAGACCAAAGACCTCCGCATCTGGTTCCCGATCCAACGCGGTCTTCTGCGCAAAACCGTTGGGCATGTGAAGGCGGTGAATGCCGCGACCTTCTCCGTGCGCGAGGGCGAAACCATCGGGATCGTCGGCGAGTCTGGCTCCGGCAAAACGACGCTCGCGCTCGCGATGATGCGGCTCATTTCGTCCGAGGGGCCTGTGGTCGTTTTGGGGAATGATATTCAGGGATGGTCCAACAAGAAACTGCGTCCGATGCGGGCCGATATGCAGATCGTGTTCCAAGACCCCTATGGCTCTCTCTCTCCGCGCATGACAGTGGAACAGATCATCGCGGAGGGCCTCGGCGTTCATCATGTCGCGGGCTACAGCTCGAAAGAGCAGGCGGTGATCGACATCATGCGCGAGGTGGGGCTCGATCCCGAGACCCGGCACCGCTATCCGCATGAATTCTCTGGCGGTCAGCGCCAAAGGATCGCGATTGCCCGCGCGATGATCTTACGCCCCCGTTTGCTTGTCTTGGATGAGCCGACCTCCGCGCTCGATATGACGGTTCAGGTGCAGATCGTTGAGCTGCTGCGCAAACTTCAGGTCACGCACAAGCTTGCCTATCTCTTTATCTCGCACGACCTGCGGGTGGTCCGCGCGCTAAGCCATAAGGTGCTCGTGATGAAACGCGGGGATGTCGTCGAATCTGGCACGGCGGATGAGATTTTCGATGCGCCGAAAGAGGCCTACACCCGCGCGCTTGTCAGCGCGGCGTTTGACCTCGAAGTGAAAGAGGGCGCTGGGGTCTGATCCCCAACGCCCTCGATTTTTCCAAGATAATTGATCCTATCAAGACGGGCCGAGTGTCGCGCACTCGGAGCCGCGCGCATCGAGGCGGCGACAGGTGAGTGAGGCCATGTCCTGGGTCAGCCCCATGAAATTGGCGTCATAGCCCCGGTTGGTTTTCACCACCTTGCGCAGCGCGCCATCGAGCATTTCAATCTCGGTCAGAGCGGTTTTGAGGAGCGCTTTGCGGGCTTCATATTCGCTGTTGTAAGTGCCGATATTGACGCCGTAGTAGCGATTGCCGGATGTCGAAATCCGGGTGACCACTTCCGGTGCCTCGGGCGTCGGCGCGACGGAGGCCACCGTGGGCGTGACCGTCGGCGCGAGGGTGGGCGTCTCGACATGGAGCGAGGCAAGCTGCACCTCTTCCGGGCGTGGCATCGGGGTAATGGCCGGGATGTCGGCCGCTCTGGCGCGGGCCGTTTCGGCCAAAAGCGTGCTGGCTTCGACGGCGGCCTCTTCGGCGGCGGCCAGAAGTTTGGCGTCCTGTGCCGCTTTCGCCGCGTCTGCTTCGGCTTTTGCTAAGGCGTCCATCACGTCGGTCGAGGCGACCAGCAACAGCTCTTCCTGTTCCGGGGCAAGCTGCGGCGAGGGACGCAGTTTCGGCAGGGGGCTTTTGTCCATGTTGATCGACACGCGAATGATCTTGGAGGCCACATCGGGGGTCTCCTGATTGCCCGCGACCATGATGGCCCCGCCATTGGAGGATTTGCCGAGATAGGGCGGCACGGCCGGTTTGTTCACGGCCACACGCGACGGCGCGCGTTTGAACCCGAGGTCCATAAGCTCGGCCACTTTCGCGTTGCGGGACGCCGTGGAGCGCCCGCCAAGCACGGTGGTGATGATGCGCTCGCTGCCGCGTTGAGCAGAAGCCGTGAGGTTATAGCCCGCCGCAGAGGTGAACCCCGTCTTGATCCCGTCCGCGCCCTGATAGGAGCGGAGGAACCGCGTGTTGGTGTGGTTCACGGTGCGAATGCCGGCGTCGGCGGTCTCACGAGAAAAGATGTTGTAGTAATCCGGATAGTCGTAGAACAGGTGACGGCCCAAAACGGTCATGTCGCGCGCGGTCGACAGGTGACCGGCTTCGGTGAGACCGTGGGCGTTCTTGAAGGTGGTGCGGGACATGCCCATGGCTTTGGCCGTGCGGTTCATCCGGCGGGCAAAGGCGGCCTCGGACCCCTCGATCGCCTCACCAATGGCGGTGGCGGCATCGTTGGCGGATTTCACCGCAGCGGCGCGGATCAGGTAGCGCAGCTTGATCTGTTGACCGGATTTGAGGCCAAGCTTGGACGGCGGCTCGGAGGCCGCATTACGGGAGACCGTCACCATCGTGTCGAGGGTGATCTCGCCATGCTCGACCGCCTCAAAGGCGATGTAGAGCGTCATCATCTTGGTCAGAGAGGCAGGGTGCAGCCGGGTGTCCGCGTTGGTCGCATGAAGCACCTTGCCGTTACGGGCGTCCATCACCAGGGCGGCATATTCTGCGGCCGTGGCGCGCACGGTCGTCGCAACCATCATCGCGAAGGCGACGAGAAATACGGGAAAAATATGCCTCGAAACGGCACGCGGGAAGGACCGCGCTTGCACGTTGCTCATCATGTTACTCTGCCTCGATTTGCCGGATCATTTCGCCCAGCTTTGTTTGGAATGAGGCTAACACAGGCGAGGAGCCGAGAAAACTCCCAATTTTCAATGGTTTTCAGAGGGTGCAGAGTTGCAACGCCATATGTGGTGTGCGCCTAGGCGCTAAACACCACATCAATGGCTCCGAGAGGGGCCGAGACGTGCTGAAATTTCAGTCAGCCGTTGATCGCATAGATCAGGTCGGGCAATTGCGTGAGGGAGGGAAGCTGACGGTAGCGGGGATGATCCGCCGGTGCATCGGCGCGTTCGATCTCCCAGGTGTAGGTGTGCGGGATGTAAACGCCCCAGGCGCCCGCCTCAATCGGGGGCACCACATCGGATTTCATCGAGTTGCCAACCATCATCGCGGCCTCTGGCGCGACGTTGTGTTTTTGAAACAGGGCGGAATAGACCGGCACGGTTTTGGCCGAGACGACCTCAACCCCATCGAACAGCTCGCCAAGCCCGGATTGCGCCAGTTTGCGCTCTTGGTCGAGCAGGTCGCCCTTGGTCACGAGCAGGATCTCAAAGTCCTCGGCCAAGGTGCGCACGGTCTCTTCGACGCCGTCCAAGAGGTGGATCGGGTGCTGGAGCATCTCTTGCCCTGCGGCGATTAACTCGGCGATGACCGAGGCGGGCACGCGCTCTTCTGTCACTTCAATCGCCGTCTCGATCATGGAGAGGACAAAGCCTTTGATCCCGAACCCGTAGTGCCCGAGATTGCGGCGCTCGGCGGCCAATAGGCGTTCGGCCAAATGGTCCGGTTCCGTGAAATCCTTGAGCAAGTCGGCGAATCGGTCCTGTGTGATCCGAAAGAACTGTTCGTTTTCCCAAAGCGTATCATCGGCATCGAACGCAATTGTCGCGAGTTTTTGGGTCATAGGATAGGCGCTCCTTTACCGCTTTGGGGATAACGCTCTTTATTCAGGTGCAAAAGGGGCTATATAACGCCGAAGACCTTAGCGGGACCAAGACAAAGACATTTGGAGAGTTTGAGAGTGATCCTTGCGCCTCAACTGATGGCTGACGACGACGATGGTTCGCAAGACGACGGTGATGTCGGCCTTGCCCTGAAAACGCGCCCCAAGACCAAACGGCCCCCGCTTTATAAAGTCATGCTGTTGAATGACGATTACACGCCCATGGAATTCGTGGTGCTCGTGCTGGAGCGGTTTTTTGGGATCGGCCATGCACAGGCCACCGAGATCATGCTGACCGTGCATAAAAAGGGACTCGCCGTTGTCGGCGTCTTCCCGTTTGAGATTGCGGAGACCAAAGTCCATCAAGTGATGGATTTCTCCCGCCGTCATCAACATCCGCTTCAATGCACGATGGAAAAGGAATAGGCGCGCATAGCGCCGGTTTCCCATGCTGTCTGCCAGACTTCCCCTTTTGAGCGACGGGCCCGCGCCGCAGTCCCGCGTCGTGATCTATCGTCCGCGTGCGGGAGAGGATCTGTCTCTCCTTGCGGAGACACAGGTCGAGATCGTCCAAGGGTTCAAACCCGATGCAGAGGTCTTCGCGCAGGCGGGGTATCCCGTCCACACGCAGGCGGAAGGGGAGTTCGATCTGGCCATCGTCTGTGTGCCGCGCTCCAAACGTGAGGCGCACGCCCTCATTGCGGATGCGGCGCAGTGGGCGAAACGTGTGATCGTTGACGGGCAAAAGACCGACGGCATCGACAGCATCGTCAAAGACATCCGCAAACGGGTCTCTAACGTCGAAATCGTTTCAAAGGCGCATGGGAAGGCGGCGGCGTTTGACGGTGGAGAGTTTGCCGACTGGGTCGATCCCGGCCCGCTCCATCTCATCGACGGGTTTGTGACGCGCCTTGGCGTGTTTTCCGTGGACCGGGTTGATGCCGCGTCAAAAGTGCTCGTGGAATTGCTCCCCGAACGTTTGCCGCGTCGCATTGCCGATCTCGGGGCAGGGTGGGGCTATCTCTCCCGCGCGATCTTGGCCCATGATGAGGTCGAGCTTTTGCATGTCGTGGAGGCCGAGGCCGCCGCATTGGCCTGTGCCCGCGACAACCTCAATGATCCGCGCGCCCAGTTCCATTGGGCGGATGCCACGACATTCACGCCGCCCGAACGTGTGGACGCGGTCATCATGAACCCGCCGTTTCACACCTCGCGCGCCGCTGATCCCGCCTTGGGTCAGGCCTTTATCGCGTCCGCCGCCAAGATGCTCACCCCGCAGGGACAGCTCTGGCTTGTGGCGAACACGCAGTTGCCTTACGAGGCGACTCTTGCCGCGCATTTCGGCAGCTTTGATCAGATCGGGCGCACAAACGGGTTCAAGGTGCTCCACGCCTCGAAACCGCTTCGCAGAGGCGGTTAGACCGCCTAGTGTGACCCAAACCAGACCATGAGCCGTTCAGGGAGAACCCCGATATGAGTTTTTCGATTCAGGGCAAGACCGCCATCGTCACAGGCGCCGCGAATGGGGTGGGCCTTGCCATTGCTCGGCATTTTTTGATGCAGGGCGCGAATGTCATGTGCGCCGACATCGACGAAGCGAGCCTCCTTGCGGAATACGGCGAAGAGGTCGAGGCCGAAGAGGCGCGCATCGCCTATTTTGCCGGGGATTTGCGGGAAAAACTTACGATTGCAAACCTGCTCTCCGCGACCATCGACGCCTTTGACGGGGTGGATATTGTCGTGAACGCCTCGCGTCAGGTGGCAATGAGTGATCCGCTCAATGTCGAGCCGGACAATGTCGCCGACCTGCTGGAACAAAATCTCATGACCTCTCTGCGTCTGACCCAGCATGTCGCGAAATGGTGGATCAAGCAGAGCGAAAAATCCGAGGAGGCCGAGGGCATCGTAGGTTCCATCGTGAACCTGTCCTCCATCGCGGCGCGGCGCTGTCAGCCGGAGCTTTTGGGCTTTTCGATCTCGTCTGCGGCGGTGGATCAGATGACGCGCGCCATGGCGGTGGCGCTCGCACCGCACCATATCCGCGTGAATACGGTCGCGTTTGGCTCCGTTATGAGCCGCTCACTCAAGGATATGTTGGCGGAAAACCCAGATTACCGCTCTGAAATCATTTCGAAAACCCCGATGGGTCGTGTGGCCTCCGCCGCAGAAGTGGCAGAGACCGTACAGTATCTCGTTTCCGATTGCTCCGGGTTCATGACCGGGCAAATCCTGACGGTCGATGGCGGGCGGACACTGGTCGATCCGGTACACGCGCCGACACATTAACTTTACTCAGGGTACTGGATTTTGCAGGCGTCGATGTCGGCTTGGGCCTGAATCGACAGCTGCACTTCTTTTTTCTTGAGTGCAGCCAGTTTCGCGGCTTCACCATCCAGGTCTATGGCTTTGGGAACGCGTCGTGTTTCGAAGTCGGGCACCCGGCACATGATCGGGGAGCCATCGGCGTTTGTGCCACAGACCTCAATGTCGTAGTCGATGTATTGCTCTTCGACGAGGGCATAGCCGCGCGCGAGGTTGCCCTCGGCTTCCGCGATAAAGGTTTGGACCTGTCGCAAATCCTTCGTGGCGCGAGAGATGCACATCTGCTGTTCGGAGCAGGCCGCCAAAAGCGGCAAAATGGCGAGGGGAACATACCAGCGCATGAGAACACTCCTTTATGATCTACTATGAGCATAGCGATTTTCCGGCGTTGAGGAAGGCCGCTTGCTGACGCAGGGGACTGCTGATACCTCTGTGGCGGCTTAGGACGGGAGGTTGCGATGTCTGACGAGATGCGAAACGAAAAGGATCGGGCCAGCACGTGGTTCCGGAGCCTGCGGGACCAAATCGTCGCCGCCTTCGAAGGATTGGAAGATACTCAGAACACCGGACCTTTTACCGATCTTCCCGCTGGCCGCTTCGAAGTCACAGAAACGCGCCGCACCTCTGACGATGGCTCTGACGCTGGCGGTGGCCTCATGTCCGTTATGCGCGGCGGGCGTGTGTTTGAGAAGGTCGGGGTCAATGTCTCCACCGTCTATGGCACCTTGGGCGAGCGCGCGCAGATGGCCATGGCCGCGCGCAAAGGTCTCCCGGGGATGAAGGATGACCCGCGGTTTTGGGCGGCGGGGATTTCGCTTGTGGCGCATATGCAGAACCCGCATACGCCCGCCGTGCACATGAACACCCGGATGTTCTGGACGCCTCACGGGTGGTGGTTCGGCGGTGGGTCCGATTTGAACCCCTGTCTTGAGTATGATGAGGACACGGCGCAGTTCCACGCGGTGCAGAAAGAGCACTGCGACCGCCATGACACGTCCTATTATCCCAAGTTCAAAGCCTGGGCGGATGAGTATTTCTTTGTCCCGCACCGGGGCCGCGCGCGCGGCGTTGGCGGCATTTTTTTCGATGACCATAACACTGGGGACTGGGAGGCGGATTTCGCCTTTGCCCAAGATGTCGGTCGCGCATTTCTCCCGGCATTTCTGGGGGTTACGGAAAAACGCCGCGATACGCCATGGACGGATGCGGACAAGGATGCGCAGCTTGTGCACCGGGGACTCTATGCCGAATACAACCTCGTGTATGACCGGGGGACGAAATTCGGGCTGGAAACCGGGCATGATGCCAACGCGGTTTTGATGTCGCTTCCGCCCTTGGCGAAGTGGGTCTGATCTGAGGTGTTTGGCGAGGGGCTTTGGGCCTTTGTCCTCATGAGTTTTGCGGTTGAGGCGACGCCGGGGCCGAATATGGCCTATCTCATCGTGCTCGCCGCGACAGAAGGACGACGCGCCGGATATGCCGCCGTGGCCGGTGTTGCGCTTGGTCTGCTTCTTGTCGGACTTTTGTCGGCCTTTGGTCTGGCAGCGTTGATCTCTGCCTCTCCCGTGCTGTTTCAGGTCTTGCGCTGGGCGGGCGTGGCCTATCTCCTGTGGCTGGCCTATGATGCCTGGCGCCCGGAGCGGCCAGAGGACAATGCCTTTGCCACCTCACAGGCGCGCTATTTCCGGCGGGGCCTCATCGTCAATTTGCTGAACCCGAAAGCGGCGGTGTTCTACATCGCCATGCTGCCGCAGTTCGTCTCGCTTGAGGGGGCGATCCTGGAACAGACCGTCATTCTGTCTCTGGTCTATGTGGCGGTCGCGACGGTCGTGCACCTGTCGCTTGTGACCTTGGCCGATCTCGCGCATGGGACGCTGACCGAGCCGAGCCGCCGACAAACGGTCCGGCGGCTCATGGCGCTCGCGCTTGTCGCCATCGCTGTGTGGTTCGCGGTGAAGACCGCCTGATCAGGCGTTTTCGCGCAGGGTCTCGATCATCAGGCTGACATTATCCGGGTCCGCGTCCGGCGTGATGCCGTGACCGAGGTTGAAGATGTGCGGCCCGTTGGAGAAGGCGTCGCGCACATGGCGCACCTCGTCGATGAGCGCCTGACCACCGGTCACCATGTGAGACGAGGCGAGGTTGCCCTGCACACAGCCGTCTTTTTGCACGTTGGCCGCGCCCCATTCGGGCGTCACGGAATTGTCGAGCGCAACGCAATCGACGCCGGTCTTAGCGTGGAAGCCGATGTAGCCGTCGCCCGCTTCACGCGGGAAACCAATGACGGGAATGCCCGGATGGCGGGCTTTGAGTTCCGCCGTGATCTTGCGGGCGGGTTCGACGGCGTATTTCTCGAACGCCTCGCCTTTGAGGCTTCCGGCCCAGCTGTCAAAGATTTTGACCACTTCGGCCCCGGCCTGAATTTGCTGGTCGAGGTATTCGATGGTGCCTGCGGTCAAAAGGTCGATCACCTTCTCAAAGAGCGCGGTGTTGCCCTCGCGGAGCGCATGTGCCGGGCCTTGGTCCGGGGTGCCGCGTCCGGCGATCATATAGGTCGCGACGGTCCAAGGCGCGCCTGCAAAGCCGATGAGCGTCGTTTCTTTCGGCAGTTCGCGCGACAGGATGCGCACGGTCTCATAGACGGGGGACAGGGTCTCGTGGATGTCGTCCGTGCCTTTGAGCTTGGCGAAATCGGCATCCTCGGTGATCGTGGAGAGGCGCGGACCCTCGCCGGTGACGAACCAGAGATCGGCACCAAGCGCCTGCGGCAGCAACAGGATGTCGGCAAAGAGGATCGCGGCGTCAAAGCCAAAGCGGCGGATCGGCTGCAACGTCACTTCGGCGGCCAGATCGGGATTGTAGCAGAGTGACAGGAAATCTCCGGCCTCGGCGCGGGTGGCGCGATATTCCGGCAAATAGCGACCGGCCTGACGCATCATCCAGATCGGCGGCACTTTTTGCGTTTCACCGCGAAGTGCCTTGAGGATCGTTTTGTCAGTCATGCCTGTCTCCCTGTTCATGCCCGCCGTTGGTCCCTTTCCCGCGCGCTTTTGTCAAGGCTTCTGGCCGCTTTCCCCGCTTGTCAGGCCGATCTGCCGCAGGTAAGCGTAGCCCATGACTTTGACGCTTCCGACCCCCGCTTCTCCGCTGAAAATCGGCACCCGTGGTTCCCCGCTCGCGCTGGCGCAGGCCGAGGAAACCCGTGCGCGGCTCATGGAGGCGTTTGAGCTTCCGCTTGAGGCGTTTCAGATTGTGACCATTTCGACGCGGGGTGACCGGGTGCAGGACCGCTCTCTGCGCGAACTGGGCGGCAAGGGGCTTTTTTCCAAAGAGATCGAAGATCGGCTGTTGTCCGGCGAGGTGGACATTGCGGTCCACTCGACCAAGGATATGTCGGTCTACCAGCCTGAGGGGCTTGTTCTCGACACCTACCTTCCGCGCGAAAATCCGTTTGATGCCTTCATCACGCTTGATGGCAAAGCCTTGGCCGACTTGCCACAGGGCGCGGTGGTTGGATCGTCGTCGCTGCGGCGTAAGGCGCAGTTGTTGAACAAACGTCCGGACCTTCAGGTCATTGAATTCCGTGGCTCTGTGCAGACCCGTTTGAAAAAGCTCGAAGACGGGGTGGCCGACGCCACCTTCCTCGCGATGGCGGGGTTGAACCGTCTTGGCTATGAGGATGTGCCGCGTGTGTCCGTGACGGCCGAGGAGATGTTGCCCGCCGTGGCGCAGGGCGCGATTTCCATCGAGCGCCGCAGCTCGGATTCGGATGTGGCCGAAATGCTCTCCGCCTTGCACGACAAGGTGACGGGACAGGCGATGGCCTGTGAACGTGCGTTTTTGACCAAGCTCGACGGCTCGTGTCAGACCCCGATTGCGGGGCTGGCGGAGATCGACGGGGGGACATTGCGCCTCCGTGGAGAGATTCTGCGCTCGGATGGCTCCGAGAGCCTCACAGATGACATGTCCGGTCCGGTCGAAGACGGTGCCGCGATGGGCGTCGAAATGGCGACCAAGCTGTTGGAGCGCGCGGGTGAGGGCTTTTTCGACTGGAAATAAACCTTAAGGCAGTGTTTTGCCTGGGTTCAAGATCCCTTTCGGATCAAAGGCGGCTTTGACCGCGCGCATCATGTCCAAGGCGACCGGGTCTTTGCGTCGCCGCATCGACGGGAGTTTTGAGAGCCCGATGCCGTGTTCGGCAGAGAAACTTCCGCGCATATCTTTCACGATGTCTTCGACGGCTTCCATCAAGGGATCGCAAAGCGCCTCTGTGGACGGATAGATCGTGTAATGCACATTTCCGTCGCCCAGATGCGCGACGACGCAGGTGCCAAATCCCGGATCAAGCGCGCGGAGCGTGGTTTCCGCGCGGCTCAAGAAGGTTTCGATCTGATCCAAGGGCAGGCACAGGTCGTTGATCACCAGCGGTTTGAGCGCGACCGAAATTTCCGCCGCCGCTTCGCGCACCTCCCACATCTGTCGGCGCTGCGCCTCGGATTGCGCGAGGGCGGCGTCCAACACCAGCCCCTCTTCGAACATTTCGCCAAGGGTCTCTTCGAGATGGGTGACGAGCGGAAGTTGGCCCGTCTCATCGGGGGTACAATCGCGGGCCACGGTCGAGGCGACTTCAAGAAAGATGGTGTGGTCCTGATCGTGGCCCAAAGGCGGGGTCAGGTCCGCGCGGAATCGTTTCAGGTTCGCCATGTAGTCGCGGGGCATGTATTCAAAGGCCTCGACCATGCCGCCGGTCCGGGTCTGGAGCGCGTTCAACAGATCGAGCGCGGCAGAGAGGCCGGGAACCGTGACCATGGCGGTGGCATAGGCACGGGGCGCGGGGACGAGTTTCAGGACGGCGGCGGTGATGATCCCAAGCGTGCCCTCGGAGCCGATCATGAGATCACGGAGATCATAGCCGGAGTTGTCCTTGTGCAGCTCGCTCATGAGATCGAGGACGCGGCCATCGGCCAGCACGACTTCGAGGCCAAGACAGAGATCGCGTGTGTTGCCATAGCGGAGCACGTTGGACCCGCCTGCATTCGTGGCGAGTGTGCCGCCGATCCGGGCAGAGCCTTTTGCGCCAAAACTCATCGGGTAGGAAAGGCCATGTTCCGCCGCCACCTCGTGTAGGGTTTGGAGGATCACCCCGGCCTCGACAACTGCGAGGCGGGCCTCCGGGCGGATGTCTCGGATGGTCTGCATCCGGTCGAGGGAGAGGATCAACGTGCCCTCAGAAGCAGCTGCGCCGGTCAGCCCGGTGTTGCCGCCCATTGGGACGACAGGCGTGCCGGTCTCGTGACACAGCGCCATGATCGCGGAGACCTCCGCCGTCGTGCCCGGGCGCACCACGGCCAGAGGCGTGGTCACATATTTCCCGACCCAATCGCGGCCATAGGGCAGGGCGTCCGCGCCCGTGAGCACATAGGGCGTGATCGCTTTGAGGCGGGAAAGAATGTCCATGGCGGGTCTCCTCTGTCGAGGACCGGGTTTCGGGGAAATCCGGCGCGAGCGCAACAAAAACCCGCCCGAACGTGACCTCGGGCGGGCGGGGAAAACCTGTGTCGATGGGTTAGACGGCGGAGGAGTGCTGGGCCTGCGTCATGTCATAGGCATCGAAATGGCGGGCGATCATGCGGGTCAGCGGCTTGGCCTCTTCGCGGATGACGATGCGCTCCGGCGAGATGTCGAGCATATCGGGGAAGGCCTGCTGAACGCTGGCCGCAAAGCTGTTGAAATCGTCCTGCGTCAGACCAAAGCTTTCCGCCAGTTCCGCCGCCTCGACCCGGAAGTCACACATCAGCGATTCGATGATCCGGCCGCGCAGGTGGTCCTCATCAGAGAACACATGACCTTTCGCGATAGGCAGACGTCCGGCCCGCACCTCGGCCTGGTATTTCGAGGTGGCGGGCTGGTTCTGTGCATAGCCTTGCGGGTATTTCGCAATCGACGAGGCCCCGACGCCGACCATGGTCGGGCATTTGTCGTCGGTGTAGCCCTGAAAATTGCGGCGCAGCTTGCCGGTGCGCAGAGCGACCTCAAGCCCGTCGCCTTTTTTCGCGAAATGGTCGATGCCGATGTCCACGTAGTCGTCCCAGACGAACAGCTCGCGCGCGATGTTGAACAGCTCAAGCCGCTCTTCGGGCGTGGGCAAACGATCCGTCGGGATCATGTTCTGCCGCCGCGCCATCCACGGCACATGGGCATAGCCAAAAAGCGCCACGCGGTCGGGGGAAAGCGACAGGAGTTTCTGGACACTTTCGGAAATTTTCTCAGGTGTCTGACCCGGAAGGCCATAGAGAATATCGGCGTTCAACGAGCGGATGCCACGAGAGCGGAGACCGTCGACGGCGGCTTTCGTGGTCTCATAGGACTGAATCCGCCCGATGGTTTCCTGAATCTGCGGGTCGAAATCCTGCACCCCGATGGAGGCGCGGTTCATCCCGGCGGCGGCGAGCGCATCAAGACGCGCGTCGTCGATCTCATTCGGGTCCACCTCGACCGAGAACTCATAATCACGGGCAAAGGGGGCTACATCGCGGATCGCGGCGGAGAGATCGGCGATCATATCGGCCTCAAGCAGGGTCGGCGTTCCGCCGCCCCAATGCAGGTGCCCGATCTCGATCCCTTCGGGAAGGCGCGCTTTGATTAGGGCCAGCTCGGCCTTGAGCGTCTCGACATAGGCCGCGACCGGCGCAGCAGTTGTCGTGCCCTGGGTGCGGCAGGCGCAGAACCAACAGAGGCGTCGACAAAAGGGCACATGCACGTAAAGCGAAATCGGCTGTGCGGGATTTAACGAGCTAAGCCAGCCCTCTACGGTCTCCGCAGAGGTTGTGTTGCTAAAATGCGGCGCTGTCGGATAGCTGGTGTATCTAGGGACACGAGCATCAAAGAGGCCGAGTTTGCGGAGTTGCGTGTGTTTGTTCATAGGGATACGCTCTAGTGAATCAAGGATCTGGCGCATTGACCCAGATCAAAAATTGCGAGCGCACGAATGAGCGACATTATTTTTGACCATAAAGAATGCGGGTCTTGCCCGATCCGTCATCGCGCTGTCTGTGCGCGGTGCGAAGCGGACGAACTCGAAGAACTCGATGCGATCAAATACTATCGCTCTTATGAGGCGGGGCAGCCGATCGTGTGGTCCGGCGACCGCATGGATTTCGTGGCCTCGGTTGTGACCGGCGTTGCCTCTCTGAGCCAAGCGATGGAAGATGGCCGGACTCAGATGGTTGGGCTGTTGTTGCCGTCGGATTTCCTGGGCCGTCCGGGGCGCGATGTGGCGCCCTATGATGTTGTCGCTGTGTCGAATCTCACGCTCTGCTGTTTCCGCCGCAAGCCGTTTGAGCAGATGATGCTTCGGACCCCGCATATCGGTCAGCGCCTGTTGGAGATGACGCTGGACGAGCTCGACGCCGCGCGGGAATGGATGTTGATTCTCGGCCGGAAAACCGCGCGCGAAAAGATCGCCTCGCTCATGGCCATTATCGCCCGTCGCGAGGCCTCTCTGGCGTTGTCGAGTGCGGAGGATGGCATGTCGTTCGAACTGCCGCTGACGCGCGAGGCGATGGCGGATTATCTCGGGCTGACGCTTGAAACCGTGTCGCGGCAGATTTCCGCGCTCAAACGCGATGGAATCATCCATCTTGAGGGCAAGCGTCACGTGATCATCCCCGATTTCGACCGGCTTCAGATCGAGACCGGCGACGATATGGATGGCGGCCTTATGGTGTAACCGGGCGACCGGTTGCCGTTGTCTGGCTGGCTTTGAAATGGGACAGGTCGTGTTCCAATCGCTTGGCCTGATCCATGCTTTTGAGCGATAATCCCCGCATTTCTCGCGCAATTTCTCCGAAAGCGGCCCCGTGTTCGCCCGCGCGCTGGGCCTCAAGGGAGGCGTTCATCGCAACGAGTTGCAGGGTTTTGGACAGGCGATTGATTTCATCGAGCGAGGTCGAGGCGGCGCGGAGCAAGGGCTCCTGCGCCTTTCGTTTTTCGGCGATGGTCTCATCGAGTGTTTGGCGAATGTTTGCGTTGATCTGATTGAGGGCCATGAGCACCTCTCCCGCGACGAATTCCCCGAGGGCGGCGGCCTCCGACATGGTGGGCCGGGTTTTGAGGGCTTGGGCCCGTTGGATGAAGGCGGTGAGCGTGTCGCGGTGGTGGTCAGAGACCACCGTGCCGCTGCGCAAAAGCCGCTGGGTGTCGGGGCCAAGATCGGACGACGCGCCTGAGCCGGTGAGGGCGGCGGTGATGGATTTGAATTCGTCCAGCGCCTCCGAGAGTTTGTGCGGAAAGCTGATGGTTTTGCCCAAGGTCTCATGCAGGAGGGCGCACATCACCACCTGATGCGAGAGCATCCGCAGTTTGCCCGACACGTTGATCAGATGCGCCAAATCCTTTTCGAGGTGATCGGAGATCTCCTTTGCGGGCGGCGTGGCGGCGGGCGTGTTGGGCATGGAGTGACCTCGGACGGGGTGCAGAGCCGGGCGCGGAAAGGCGGCGGATGGTTCCGGTCAAGCAGCAAGGTCTTAAAAAAGGATCACCGGCCCGCGAAGAATGAGGTTTCGTGGGCCGGTGAACCGGGGTTTGTCCGTGTTTTGGGCGCTGTCGCGCGAAATCAGTGCGCCATGAGCACCGGAATTTCGGCCAGCTCAAGCATGTGGCGTGTGGCCCCACCGAGGATGGACTCCCGGAAGCGGGAATGCCCATAAGCGCCCATCACGAGCATATCGGCGTCCTTGTCGCGAATCTGGCGGCAGAGGACATCGGAGACGCGCGGCATGGTTTTGGCGAGGACGGAGACCTCGGCACGAACGCCGTGACGCACGAGCATCTGGCAGAGAGAGCCACCCGGATCAGAGCGGTCGGGACCGTGCTGCGGCGGGTCGACGATGGTGATGTCCACGAGATCGGCCTTTTGCAGGATCGGCAGGGCGGAGCGCACGGCACCGAGGGCTTCGGCGCTTTCGTTCCAGGCGACAACCACGCGGTTGACGGTTTCGGGCACATTGGCCCCATCCGGGACGACCAGCACAGGGACGTGACCGGAGAAGAGCGCGGCTTCGAGAATCTCTTCGTGTTCATGACCGCGCCCGGCGCCATAGGGGCGGGGCAGGACGACCACGTCAGAGAATCGCAGGAAATGCGCAAGCTGCGGGGTCAGGCCGGCCATCTGCGCGGTCACCGGGTTGGTGACCCAGGAGATGTCTTCCGCCTTGAGATAGAGATTGACCTCTTCCTCGATTTTCTTGCTGTCAGCCTGGGCCTGTTGGAGATTGTCCTGAAGGGCCATGGCGTTGGTGCCCGCATAGTAAAAGCCGGGCTGTGTTCGGTCCAATCCGAGGCAGATCACATCGAGATGGCCGTTTTCGCGGCGGGCCAGAGAGACGGCAGCATCCAAGGCATGACGGTCCGCCTCCATGTTGCACATGATTGTGGTGATGGTTTTGAAAGGCATGGTCGGCCTCCATTCAGGAAAATATTTACTGAATTTAGCTTCGCCCCGGATGTGCGAACTTGCTTTGACCAAGATCAACAAAAATGCGCAGCCGCGTCGATTTGCGCGGGGTTCATGAAAAATTAACTTTGTATAAAGCGTTTCAGGGCACACCATGGCCCTTGCGAACAGGGAAATGCCGACTTTTTACGGCCAAGAACGGTATGCCGAAAAAAATGGCGTGGATTTTTCGTAATTTTCTGCGTTTTGACTCAGATCAATGCTGGTCACGAGGATGTGAGACAAACCGCAAACTGTCGGTTTCCGTGGGTCGAACGCGGGACGACTATGCCCAAAGAACAGGGCGAATGAACGAAGGGACGCAACATGTGGAACTACATTAAGCTGGCAGTGCTGGGGATCGCCGTGGTCCTCTTCGGCCTTGCCGCCAATTACGGGCGCGATTTTGCATATCAAGTGCATGCGCTCATTTTCATGGCCGCCGCGGCCATCACTTTCATCTATACCCTGCGCACGATGGGCGACGTCAAACCGGCTCCGACCGGATATCTTGACGGCGTTGTGCGCGCGGGTGTCATCGCAACCGCCGGATGGGGCGTTGTGGGCTTCCTCGTTGGGACGTTCATTGCATTCCAGCTGGCTTTCCCGCAGCTGAACTTTGAGTTCCTGCAAGGCCACGGCAACTTTGGCCGTCTGCGCCCGCTGCACACCTCTGCGGTGATTTTTGCCTTTGGCGGCAACGCGCTGATCGCGTCCTCCTTCTACGTTGTGCAACGGACCTCCGCCGCACGGCTTTGGGGCGGCAACCTCGGTTGGTTCGTGTTCTGGGGCTACAACCTTTTCATCGTGCTGGCCGCGACCGGCTATCTGATGGGGGTGACCCAATCCAAAGAATACGCCGAACCGGAATGGTATATCGACCTTTGGCTGACCATCGTTTGGGTGGCGTACCTTGTGGCCTTTATGGGAACGATCTTCACCCGTAAGGAAAAACACATCTACGTGGCGAACTGGTTCTACCTGTCCTTCATCGTGACGATCGCGATGCTCCACATCGTCAACAACCTGGTGATTCCGGTCTCCTTCCTCGGCTCCCGCTCTGTGATGGTGATGTCCGGTGTGCAGGATGCCATGACCCAGTGGTGGTACGGCCACAACGCTGTGGGCTTCTTCCTGACCGCAGGCTTCCTCGGCATGATGTACTACTTCGTTCCGAAACAGGCCGAGCGTCCGGTGTTCTCCTACAAGCTGTCGATCATCCACTTCTGGGCGCTGATCTTCATCTACATCTGGGCTGGCCCGCACCACTTGCACTACACCGCTCTGCCGGACTGGGCCTCGACCCTCGGCATGGTGTTCTCCGTCGTGCTGTGGATGCCCTCCTGGGGCGGTATGATCAACGGTCTGATGACGCTCTCAGGCGCATGGGACAAACTCCGCACCGACCCGGTCATTCGTATGATGGTGATTTCCGTCGGCTTCTACGGCATGTCCACCTTTGAAGGTCCGATGATGTCGATCCGCGCTGTGAACTCGCTGTCTCACTACACGGACTGGACCATCGGTCACGTGCACTCCGGTGCTCTGGGCTGGAACGGGATGATCACCTTCGGTGCTCTCTACTTCCTCGTGCCGCGTCTTTGGAACCGTGAGCGTCTCTACTCGCTCGGTCTCGTGTCCTGGCACTTCTGGCTCGCCACCATCGGCATCGTGCTCTACGCCGCGTCCATGTGGGTGACCGGGATCATGGAAGGCCTGATGTGGCGCGAAGTCGACAGCCAGGGTTTCCTCGTGAACGCCTTCGCCGACACCGTGTCCGCCAAGCATCCGATGTATGTGCTCCGTGCCATGGGGGGTGTCCTCTATCTCACTGGCTCCATCATCATGTGCTACAACCTCGTCATGACCGTGCGTCGCAGCCCCGTGAAAGCGGACGAAGCTGCTGCCGTGCCGGCAGAATAAGGGAGGATTTGAAAAATGGGCCTTCTTGATAAGCATAAAATCATCGAAACCAACGGCACGTTGCTCATGGTCGGCGCCCTTTTGGTCGTCACCGTCGGCGGGATCGTTGAGATCGCTCCTCTGTTCTACCTTGAAAACACCATCGAGGACGTGGAGGGCGTGCGCCCCTACTCCCCGCTGGAGTTGACGGGTCGGGAAATCTACATCCGCGAGGGCTGCTATGTCTGTCACTCGCAGATGATCCGCCCGATGCGTGACGAGGTGGAGCGCTATGGTCACTACTCTCTGGCAGCGGAGTCGAAATACGACCACCCGTTCCAGTGGGGTTCCAAGCGCACCGGTCCGGACCTTGCCCGTGTGGGCGGCCGGTATTCGGACGCGTGGCATGTGGACCACCTGACTGACCCGCAATCCGTGGTGCCGGAATCGGTGATGCCGAAATACGGTTTCCTCGCGGATCGCTACATCGAGCCTGAATACATTCAGGATCTGATGAAGACCCACCGCATCGTTGGCGTGCCTTACACCGACGAACAGATCGAAATGGCCCAGGAAGATTTCATGGCCCAAGCCGATCCGTGGGGTGACTACGACGTCGATGCTGTCGTTGAACGTTACCCGGGTGCTGTGGTGTCGAATTTCGACGGTCAGGACGGAATCACGGAGATGGATGCTCTCATCGCGTACATGCAGATGCTGGGCACCTTGGTCGACTTCTCGACCTTCACTCCGGATGCCTCCCGGTAAGGGTGACTGTGATGGATATCGACTATCACATTCTCCGCGAATTTGCCGATAGCTGGGTGCTGCTGGCCATGTTCGCCTTCTTCGTTGGTGTGGTGCTCTGGGCGTTTCGCCCGGGCTCCCGCAGCGAACATCGCGACACAGCAGACATTGTCTTCCGGCATGAAGATAAACCCGCCGAAAAGGAGGCGAGGACATGAGTAAGAAAGAAGTGGAAACCACAGGCCACTCGTGGGATGGGATTGAAGAGTACAACAATCCGCTCCCGAAGTGGTGGCTCTATACCTTCTACGTTTGTATCGTTTGGGGGGTGCTCTACACGATCGCCTACCCGGCATGGCCGTTGGTCAAAGGAGCAACCGAGGGTGTTCTCGGCTGGTCGACCCGCGCACAGGTTGCGGAAAAGATCGCGTCGTTCGAGGAAATGAACGCCGCAGTGAACGCAGAACTGGCCGCCGCTGATGTGACCGAGATCGCCGTGGACTCCGACGTGCATAACTACGCCGTCAACATGGGTCAGGCTGTGTTCCGCGCCAACTGTTCCCAGTGCCACGGCTCTGGTGCACAGGGCAACGTGGGCTACCCGAACCTGTTGGACAACGACTGGCTCTGGGGCGGCACCGTGGATGAGATCGCCTACACGATCCAGCACGGTATCCGCAACGAGACCGACGATGCACGTTACTCTGAGATGCCGCGTTTTGGCGCCGATGAGCTTTTGGAAGCCGAGCAGATTGATCAGGTCGTGGAATACGTTCTGCAAATCTCTGGTCAGGAGTTCGACTCCGCTCTGGCCTCTGAGGGCGCCGTCGTGTTCGAAGAGAACTGCGCGGCCTGTCACGCAGAAGACGGCACGGGGGACATCTACCAAGGTGCACCGAACCTGACCGATGCCATCTGGCTCTATGGTGGGGACCGTGAGACGCTTCACGAGACCGTCTACAACGCCCGCTTTGGCGTGATGCCGGCCTGGGGTCAGCGTCTGTCCCAAGCTGAGGTCAACGCCGCGGCCATCTACGTCCACTCGCGTGGTGGTGGCCAATAACACCGAGATCCGGGCTTTGGCCCGGGTTGAGGCACCGACCCTTGATCCTGTTCGCGCGTTTCTTCGGGGTCGGTGCTGACAAATTGAGACACCGCGTCCTTTTGGGGCGCGGTGTTTTCTTTTCAGGGGGGCGCGCGCTGTCTGATAGTCTCTGTCCGTGGAGGCCTCGGTTGATCGAGAGAATCTCTCATGGGGAACGGGCCCAAAGCCGGGGATTTTGATGCCAACTCAGAGGCTGTTTGCGCAAAACTTTCGTCAACGAGGCAGTATGTCACGTAGAAAAGGGAGCTTTTTGATGCATCTTTGCGCCCGACGACAAAATGCTTGATCCACATCAAGGATGCATTTGGACCTCCCGCCCAATAAGGGTGAAAACGCGAACAGTGCGAAAAGGCAACGCTCCATGAGCTCTACCGACAATACCCCCGAACCAAAACTCTATGCTGCCCGAGAGCCGGTGTTCCCGCGCCGGGTGAAGGGTAAGTTTAGGACCCTCAAATGGGTCATCATGGCGGTGACCCTGGGGATTTATTACCTGTCTCCGTGGATTCGCTGGGACCGTGGGCCGGAGCTTCCGGATCAGGCGATCCTCGTCGATCTTGCCAACCGCCGCTTCTTCTTTTTCTGGATCGAGATCTGGCCGCATGAATTCTATTTCATCGCCGGTCTGTTGATCATGGCGGGGCTTGGCCTGTTCCTGTTCACCTCCGCCGCTGGCCGTGTCTGGTGTGGTTATGCCTGCCCGCAGACCGTTTGGACGGACCTCTTCATCCTGGTCGAGCGCTGGATCGAGGGTGATCGTAACGCGCGTCTGCGTCTCCACCGTCAAAAGAAATGGGATGGTCGGAAACTCCGCCTGCGTGCGATCAAGTATCTGAGCTGGATTCTGATCGGTCTGGCGACCGGCGGGGCCTGGGTGTTTTACTTCACCGATGCGCCGACGCTTCTCGTGAACCTGGTCACCGGTCAGGCGCACCCGATTGCCTATATGACTATGGCGGTTCTGACCGCGACGACCGTGTTCTTTGGCGCCATCGCCCGTGAGCAAATCTGCATCTATGCCTGCCCGTGGCCACGTATTCAGGCCGCGATGATGGACGAAGACACCCTTGTTGTCGGCTACCGTCACTGGCGCGGTGAGCCGCGCGGCAAGCACCGCAAGGGCGCTGGCGCGGAGAACCTCGGGGATTGTATCGACTGTATGGCCTGTGTGAACGTCTGTCCGATGGGCATCGACATTCGTGACGGGCAACAGCTTGAGTGTATCACCTGTGCGCTCTGCATCGACGCCTGTGACGAGATGATGGATAAGATCGGCAAGCCGCGCGGCCTCATCGACTACATGGCGCTCACGGACGAGCCGCGCGAAGTCGCGGGCGAGACGCCCAAGCCCGTGTGGAAACACATCTTCCGTCCGCGCACCATTCTCTACACCGTGCTCTGGTCCGCCGTGGGTATCGCGCTTGTCGTGGCCCTGTTCATCCGCTCCGACATCGACATGACCGTCGCGCCTGTGCGCAACCCGACCTATGTGATGCAATCCGATGGCGCGATCCGCAACATCTACGACCTGCGCCTGCGCAACAAGCATGGCGAAACCCGCGAATTCCGTGTTAGTGTGACCGGCGAAAAGGCTCTTGTGGTGACACTTCAGGACGCTGACAACGCGGTGGGCGATACCATCGCGGTCGGGGCTGACGAGATGCGCATCGTGCGGGCCTATGTCGATGCGCCTGCTGGCTCTGAACCCGCCCAATCCGACCGGACGGAATTCACCTTCTGGGTCGAGGACGGCGTGGCGAATGAACGTGTCTCCGTCGACACCGTGTTCAACGGGAAAGGACAGTAACCCATGGCTCGTGAAATCACCGGCAAACACGTTCTGATCGGAACCGTATCCGCGTTTTCCGTGATCATCGGGGTAAACATCTTCATGGCCGTTCAGGCCGTGAAGACCTTCCCCGGGTTGGAAACCGCCAACTCCTATGGTGTCTCCCAGACCTTTAACCGCGACAAAGAGGCCCAAGAGGCGCTTGGCTGGACGGTCGAGGCGGTGGACGATCAGGAAAACCTCTACGTCTTTATCCGCGACGCAGAAGGCAATCCCGTCGAAGTCGCGGAAATCAGCGGCACTCTGGGGCGCGCGACGACCGTTGTGGATGACCAAGACCCGGAGTTCGTGTTCAACGGCGAGGCCTATGTGGCCGAAACCGGGATGCTCGCGGAAGGCAACTGGAACTATCGTATGGTCGCAAAGGCCCTTGATGGCACGCATTTCACCCAGCGCGTCGTCATTCATGTGAAACGCTAAAAGGCATCTCTCATCATGTCCGAGGTTCAGATTTCGGCCTGCCCGGCCTGTGTCGCCGCTCCTGCCGCCGAAGAGGCGGCACATGCGCGTGACGTGCGGGACACCCGGTTCGTCCTGTCCCTGCCGGCCATCTATTGCGCGGCCTGTATCTCGGGCGTGGAGCGAGAGTTGACCAAACAGCCGGGCGTGCGCGCAGCGCGGGTGAACCTCACCCTCAAACGCGCGCAGGTCGAGGCGGATGAGGACGTCTCCGTCGATGATCTCGTGACCGTGCTCAACCGTGCGGGTTACGAGGCCTATGAGTTGGACGCCAGCGCCATCTTCGCCACGGAAACCGACCGCAAAGGCCGCGCGATCCTGACCCGTATGGCGGTGTCGGGCTTTGCCATGATGAACGTCATGCTTCTCTCCATCGCGGTCTGGTCCGGGGCCTCGGACGTGACGCGGGACATGTTCCACTGGATTTCCGCCGCGATCACCCTTCCGGCGATTGCCTATGCGGGGCAGCCGTTCTTTTCCTCGGGCTGGACGGCGCTCAAGGCGCGGCGGCTCAATATGGATGTTCCGATCTCGCTCGCCATTCTTTTGGCGGCGGGGATTTCGCTCTTTGAGACCATGGAAAGCGGGCATCACGCCTATTTCGATGCGGCGATTTCCCTGACCTTCTTTTTGTTGGCGGGGCGCTATCTCGACTATCGCACCCGCTCTGTGGCCCGCTCAGCGGCCGAAGAACTTGCCGCGCTCGAAGTGCCGCGTGCGACCCGCGTCGATGGGCGCGTGGTGCCCCTGTCCGAGATTGAGAAAGGCGACCTGCTGCGCGTCGTTCCGGGCGCGCGCGTGCCCGTGGATGGTGTTGTCGTTGAGGGTGCCTCCGAGATTGACCGCTCTCTTTTGACCGGTGAAACCGTACCGGTGCCCGCAGGCGAAAACACCGTCGTCTCAGCGGGCGAAGTCAATCTGACTGGCCCGCTCGTGATCCGTGTTGAGGCCGCCGGGGAGGACAGCTCGCTGCACCGTCTCGCCGATCTCGTGGCGATGGCCGAGACCTCGCGCAATCGCTACACTTCGCTCGCGGACCGCGCGGCGCAGTTCTATGCGCCTGCCGTCCACATCCTGTCCTTCGGGACGTTCATCGGCTGGATGATTTTCTCGGTTGGTGATCTGCGCCTGTCGATCAACATTGCCGTTGCGGTTCTCATCATCACCTGTCCCTGTGCGCTCGGTCTTGCCGTGCCTGCGGTGACGACGGCGGCGTCGGGTCGGTTGTTCCGGGCGGGCATGATCATCAAATCCTCCACCGCGCTGGAACGTCTGGCCGAGGTGGACACCGTGATTTTCGATAAAACGGGAACGCTAACTGCGGGCACGCCCGAAGTGTCCAACATGGGGGAACTGTCCGGTGAGAGCCGCAGTGTCGCCATGGCGCTCGCCTCCGGCTCCGCGCATCCTTTGTCCAAAGCCTTTCATGACGCCGCGCTGGAGATGGGGGTGGTGCCTGCCGCTTTGACCGAGATTTCTGAAATTCCGGGGCATGGGGTCGAAGCGCGCTATGAGGGGCACATGGTGCGTCTTGGGCGGGCGACCTGGGTCGGGGCAGAGCCGCTGTCTCGCACGGCGACCTACCTTAAAATTGGTGATGCCGCGCCTGTCGCGCTCACTTTTGTCGATCACCTGCGCGATGGCGCCGAAGAGGCCGTGGCCGCGCTCAAGGCGCAGGGCAAGCAGGTCATGCTTTTGTCCGGGGATGCGCCCGCCGCCGTGGCCGACATCGCCGCGCGCATCGGGATTGACCGCTGGGAGGCCGAATGCCTTCCGACGCGCAAAGCCGAGGTGGTCGAGGCGCAGGGCCGCGAGGGGCGCAAGGTGTTGATGGTCGGTGACGGCCTCAATGACACTGCCGCTCTGGCCGCCGCCAATGTGTCGATCTCTCCGGCTTCTGCGTTGGAGGCGACGCGGGTGGTGTCCGACATGGTGCTTTTGGGCAAAACGCTCGCGCCTCTGGGAGAGGCCTGTGAAGTCGCGGAGGCCGCGACGCGCCGGATCAAGGAAAACTTCAACATCGCGACGCTTTACAACGTGGTGTCGATCCCGATCGCCATCGCCGGGTTCGTGACGCCTCTGGCCGCAGCTTTGGCGATGTCGGTGAGCTCCATCACCGTCTCGCTCAACGCGCTCCGCCTTACGCGCCGCGCTGCGCCGAAAGCGATGCCCAAACCCGTGACGGCGGCCCCTCAGCCGCAGCCGCAAAACGCCTAAAGGTCCGTCTATGAACGTTCTCGTCTATCTCATCCCGATCTCGATTTTCCTCGGTGGACTGGGCCTTGCCGGGTTTTTCTGGTCGATCCGCTCGCGCCAATATGACGACCCGGACGGGGACGCGAACCGCATCCTGACGGGCGAATACGACGACCACCCGAAGCCCTAATCGGCCGCCTTTTCACCCGCGAGTTCTGCAAGCTCGGCCACCATCGGCCCCATCGCGGCGACGATGCGCGCGACGCCTTGGCCATTCGGGTGGACGCCGTCGGGCTGCATATCCTCGCTCAGCACCGTTGCCATGTCTTTGCCGTCGAGCAACGGGCCAAGGAAGCTTTCGAAATAGAGTGTGTCGTAGGTCTCTGAGAGGGTCGGGTAAATCGCCTCAAACTCGGTCTTATAGTCCGCGCCGTAATTGTTCGGGACGGTGATGCCGACGAGCAGGACGGGCACCTGCTTGGCCGCCGCCGCGTCCAAAATACCGGTGAGGTTTTTGCGGGCCTCCTCGGGAGCCAAGCCGCGCAGGACATCATTGCCGCCCAAAGCAACGATCATCGCGTCGATGTCGGGCGTGAGGGTCCAGTCCACGCGCGACAGCCCGCCCGCCGTTGTGTCGCCCGACACCCCGGCGTTGACGATGGTCGCCTCCACGCCCTCGGTGTCGAGCCAGGCTTGAAGTTGCGCGGTGAAACCCTCTTGCTGGATCAGGCCATAGCCCTGTGTGAGACTGTCGCCGAGCGCGGCAATCCGGACATTTTCGGCGGAGGCGGCGCTTGCGGCAAAACAGGCCATGAAAATACACCAAATCTTCATCACGACTGCGCCAAGATGCTTGCCCATGCTGGCGCGCACCCCATATCTGCGGGAGAGGAAGAGGACAGGCTGCATGACGACCCCGATCTTAAGTGTCCGCAACGCGGGTTTGACCCTGGATGGTAACGCGGGACGTGTCGAGATCTTGCATGACATCAGTCTCGATGTGGCCTCCGGCGAAACATTGGCTCTGATCGGTCCGTCGGGCTCTGGCAAGTCGTCTCTCCTCATGCTTTTGGGCGGTCTCGAACAGGTGACCACCGGCGATATCACGGTTTTGGGCCAAAACCTGACCCAAATGAACGAGGACCAGCTGGCCCGCTTCCGTAGGGATCATATGGGGGTGGTGTTCCAATCCTTCCACCTTATTCCGACAATGACCGCGCTTGAAAACGTTGCGATCCCTCTCGAACTGGCGGGGGCGGAGGATGCCTTTGCGCGGGCGCAGGCGGAGCTTGATGCCGTCGGCCTCGGCGCGCGGCACGACCATTACCCGTCGCAGATGTCGGGGGGCGAGCAACAGCGCGTGGCGCTTGCCCGGGCTTCTGCCCCACGCCCGCAAATCCTGCTCGCCGATGAGCCCACGGGGAATCTCGATGGGGTGAACGGGCAGGCGATCATGGACCTGCTCTTTGCGCTTCGGGATCGGCACGGGGCGACGCTCATCATGGTGACTCATGCGCCGAGTTTGGCGGAACGCTGTGATCGGGTGATCCGGCTTCGCGATGGGCGGCTCGATACCGAGGCCGCCGCGTGAGCCTGTCTCTCGCATGGAAGATTGCCCGCCGCGAACTCCGTGCCGGGGTTCAGGGGTTTCGCGTTCTGATCCTCTGCCTCGTCTTGGGCGTGGCCGCGATTGCCGCCGTGACTTCTGTGCGGGAAAGCATCTCCACGGGGCTCGCCCGCGAGGGCGCGGCGCTTTTGGGCGGCGATGCAGAGATGGAATTCACCTACCGCTTTGCCTCCAACGAGGAGCGCGGCTGGATGGAGGCACGGGCCGAGGCCGTCTCTGAGATCGCGGATTTCCGCTCTATGGTCACGGTGGGCGACGACCGCGCGCTGACACAGGTGAAGGCCGTCGATAGCGCCTATCCTTTGATTGGCTCTGTTGCGCTTGAGCCTGACATGAGTCTGTCTGAGGCTTTGGCCGGACAAAACGGTCGGCCCGGCGTGGTGATGGAGCCGATTCTGTTCGAGCGGCTTGGCCTCACGCCCGGTGACACGGTCGAGATCGGCGGCGCGCCCTTTGTCGCTATGGCCACACTCACCCGAGAACCGGACGGGGCAGGGTCAGGATTCACGCTTGGACCACGCAGCCTTGTGGCGCTTCCCGCGGTGCAAGAGGCGGGCTTGCTCGCGCCCGGCACATTGTTTGAATCCGCTTATCGGCTGGACCTGCCAGAGGGCACAGACCTCGACACGGTGGAGCGGCGGGCAGAGGCCGAGGTGGCCGATGGGGCGTTTCGATGGACAGACTCGCGCAATGGCGCGCCCGGCGTCTCCCGCTTTATCGAGCGGTTGAGTGCCTTTCTTGTGCTCGTCGGCTTGGCCGGTTTGGCCGTCGGGGGCGTTGGGGTGTCCTCCGCCGTGCGCACCTATTTGGACCGGAAAATTTCCGTCATCGCGACATTGAAAACATTGGGCGCGACGCGTCGCACGATCTTTCTCACCTATTTCCTGCAACTCGGCGTGATCGCGGGCGGGGCCATTGTCTTCGGTCTTGTGATTGGGGCGCTCTTGCCCATCGCTGTTTGGCCCTTTGTCCGAGATGTCCTGCCGGTGCCGATGGAGGCGCGTGTGCATCTGCGCCCGCTCTTTGAGGCGGGGCTCTATGGTCTTTTAGCCTCCTTCATTTTCGTGCTTTGGCCGTTGGCGCGGGCGGAGCGGATCAGACCCGCGGCGCTCTATCGCGATGCGTTGTTCGGACTCAAAGGCCGCCCGCGGTGGCCCTATCTCGTGGCGATTGCCGGGGCATTGGCGCTTTTGGTTCTGAGCGCTGTGGCCTTTTCCGCTGCAACAACACTTGTTCTTTGGACCTTTCTGGCGCTGGCCTGTGCCTTTGTCGTGCTGACGCTTGCGGGGATGGGCCTGGCGCGGCTGTCGCGGTGGGCTGCGCGACGCCCGGGGATCCGTCGCTCGCAACCGTTGCGCCTGGCCTTCGGCAGCATCGGTGGACCGGGGGGAGAGGCTGTGTCCGTGGTGCTGTCGCTCGGACTTGGTCTCACGGTGCTTTCCGCCATTGGGCAGATCGACGCCAATATGCGCGGGGCGATTGAGCGCGATTTGCCGGAGCGTGCGCCGTCTTATTACATCGTCGATATTCAGCCGGATCAGATCGAGGGGCTGAGCGCGCGCGTGACCGGCGATCCCGGTGTGTCGCGGTTCGAAAGCGCGCCGATGCTTCGGGGCTTGATTACGGAGATCAACGGGCAGGATGCGGAGAGCGTTGCGGGACCGCATTGGGTGCTACGTGGGGATCGCGGGATCACCTATGCGGAGGTTCCAGCGGACAATGTGACAATCACGGCGGGGACGTGGTGGGAGCCGGGTGAGACAGAGCCACAGATCAGCTTTGCCGCCGAAGAGGCCGAAGAGATGGGCCTGAACCTCGGTGACGAGATGACGGTCAACATCCTCGGGCGGGACATCACGGGGACGATCACCTCGTTTCGGGAGGTGGATTTTTCCGGTGCAGGGATGGGATTTGTCCTGACCATGACGCCGAGCGCCCTCGCGGGCGCGCCACATACGTGGATCGCGACGATCTACGCCGATGACGCGTCTGAAGCGGCGCTCATCCGCGATTTAGCACAGGCCTATCCAAACATCACCCTGATCCGGGTCAAGGATGCCATCGGACGCGTTGTCGGCATTCTCGAAAACATCGCGGCGGCGACGACACTTGGCGCGGCGGTGACGCTTTTGACCGGGGCGGTGGTCTTGGTCGGTGCGGCGGCGGCGGGAGAGGCGCGGCGGCGCTATGAGGCGGCGGTGCTCAAGACCCTGGGTGCCTCACGGCGTCGGGTGCTCGCAAGTTTTGCGATCCGCGCGGTGCTTTTGGGCTGTGGCGCGGGCGTCGTGGCGCTTGGTATCGGTGTCGTGGCGGCTTGGGCCGTGTTGCACTTTGTGATGGAGGCGGAATTCGCGCTGTCTTGGAGCTCCGCACTGATCATCGTGTTCGGTGGCGTCGCTCTGACGACGCTCACCTCGCTGTTTTTCTCGTGGCGGGCCATGAATGTCCGCCCGGCACAGGTGCTCCGGGTGGCTGAAGGCTAAGCGACCTACTGCGCGGGCACGAGGTGGTGGGCCACGGCATTGGCGATCACCTGTTCCTCATCGGTCGGGATGATCATCACCGGTGTGGTGCCCGCGCAAATGTCGCGGGCGTTCTTCGCATTGGCCTCTTGGTTCAACTCGATCCCGAGATAGCCGAGGCGGTCGCAAATCCGCGCTCGGATGGTGGCAGAGTTCTCGCCGATCCCCCCGCAGAAAATGAGCGCATCCAGACCCGACAGCGTGGCCGCCATCGCGCCGATCTCGCGCCGGACCCGGTAGACGAAATAATCCACCGCATCTTTCGCGCCTTGCTCCTCTGAGGCCTCCAACACTTGCATGTCGTGGCTGATCCCGGAAAGGCCCAAAAGACCGGACTCGTGATAGAGCATATGGGTGAGCTCTTTGACCGTCATGCCCTCCATCTCCATGAGATAGAGGAGGATGCCGGGGTCGAGCTGGCCGGAACGGGTGGACATGGGGATGCCGTCGAGCGGCGAAAAGCCCATGGTGGACGAGATCGAATAGCCGTTGTTCACCGCACAGATCGACGCGCCGCTGCCCAAGTGACAGATGATCAGGCGTTTGTTCGACAGCTCCGGGCGCTCATTGGCGATCTGGTGCGAGACGTAATCATAGCTCAGCCCGTGGAAGCCGTAGCGCTTGACGCCCTGTTTGTAATACTTGCGCGGGATCGCGTAGATATCGTTTTCCCACGGGTGATTGCGATGAAACGCGGTGTCGAAACAGCCGATTTGAAGCGCAAAGGGAAAGGCGCGTTGGCTGGCCGCGACGCCCAAAAGGTTATGCGGCTGGTGCAGCGGCGCGAGCGCGTTGAACGTGGCGAGATCAGAAAGCACATCGTCGGTCAGCTCCGTCGGCGTTGCACGCAAGGGGCCGCCGTGGACGATGCGGTGCCCAACGCCCGCGATCTCTTTGCCTGCGATGAGCGGTTGGAGCGCGTCGAGAATGACTTCAAACGCCTGTTCCTGGTCCTTTGCCTGAACAGCCGTTTTCTCCGTCGGGCCGCCCGATTTGAACTGAAACGACGGGGCGGAGCCGATCCCCATGACCTGTCCACGGGCAATCGCCTTGGGTGGCTCGCTTGCCTCATAGAGCGCGAATTTCACAGAGGACGACCCGGCGTTGACCGTCAGAATGCACTGGTCCATTAGCTCAGAACCTTCCCGTGGTGGGCATGAAGCGCGGCAACGGCGCAGGAGGCGAGACGCGATTTGTCACTGTCAGAACGGGAGTTCAGCACGATGGGACAGCGCGCGCCGATCACGACACCCGCAGCCTCGGCATGGGCAATGAAAGACAGCTCTTTCGCGAGCATGTTGCCGCTTTCCAGATTGGGGGCGATCAGGATCTCGGCGTGACCGGCGACAAGCCCCTTGATCCCCTTGGTGCGGGCGGCGGCGATGCTCACGGCGTTGTCCATCGCGAGAGGGCCATCGACGACGCCGCCAGTGATCTGCCCACGCTCGGCCATTTTCGAAAGCGCAGCGGCGTCCAGCGTCGACGGGATTTTCGGGTTGATGGTCTCGACCGCCGAGAGGATGCCGACTTTGGGCGTGTCCAACCCGAGGCTTTGGCCCAGATCGATGGCGTTTTGCACGATGTCCACCTTGGTCGGCAGGTCCGGTGCGATGTTGATCGCGGCGTCGGACACCAGAAGCAGGTGATCGAGCCCCGGCACATCCATCACGAAAATATGGCTGATCCGGCGCCCAGTTTTGAGGCCGCCATTGGAGCTCAGGATCGGGCGCAAGAGATCGTCGGTGTGCAAATGCCCCTTCATGATCGCGGCCGCGCGACCCTCATGGACGAGGGACACCGCCTTGGCCGCCGCCTCACGGTGGGTCGGGCAGGAGATGATGTCGATCCCGTCGAGAGAGAGGCCGATGTCCTTGGCGGTTGCCCGGATCTTGGCCTCATCGCCCAAAAGGATGGGCACGATGAGGTGATGCTCGGCGGCCATGAGCGCGCCGGTGAGGGAATTGGCCTCCTCAGGCGCAACCACGGCCATGCGGGTGGCGGGCAGGGCCTCCGCCATATCGAGCAGGCGGTCAAAGTGGCGATGGCTTTCGACCACGAGGCCCGGCACGTCATGGGCGTCAAAGGCGGTCGCGGTCACGGGGGCGATCACCTCCGCCTCCCCAGACACGAGCAACGTGCCATCGGCGCGGGACACGGTGGTCTCGAACACGGCGATGTTGCCCGTGTCTTTGCGGATCAGTTTGACCCGGGCAATCAATTCGTCGCCGGCATGGGCGCGATCATGAAAGGTCAGCGATTGGGTTTTGTAAAGCGTCCCCGGTCCGGGCAAATGGTTGCCTAGTACGGCAGAGATGAGTGAGCCGACCCAGAATGACGGGGCAACGGGACTGGTGGGCGACGGATTGTCCGTCTCGTCATGCGGCAAATGCAAAGGGTTCAAATTGCCCGAGGCATGGGCAAAGACATAGAGGTCATCCGCCACGCAAAGGCGTTTATGTTCGGCTTCCATCCCGACCGTCAGCTTGTCGAAAGGGGTGTTACGGAAAATAGTCACATTCAGTCCTTTGGATGTTTGCGCTTGCTGTCAGGCGCTACATGCGGTCATTCGCAAATTTATCTCTATGAGGCATATCAAGAACCCCAGTCTGAACACTGAAACTTCCGCATATCTACTCTGCATATGTGACATGTGTTCTGTTCGGACGGATTTCTATGCGCAGCGCAGAATCGACGGGGGTTTTGGGTGGCGTTCACTCCGAAACACGGTTTCGTAATTGCGCATCAATGTGACATGCGGTGCCGTGGCTGTGTAAAAATTGTGCAACTGCGGAATAGATGAGCATTAGCTCCGTCCCACGTTGTATACAGTCTTGTGTGCGCCCCATCTCGGGCAATGATCGGTTCCGCAGCATGGATATGACCATAGGGAACGGTCCCGTGCTGGATGAAATCGTGTGGGCGTGACCTTGCCGGTGATCTCCTACACGTGCGACGTAAACAACAACGCTGCAAAGGGGGCTGCGGTCGTTTATCCTTAAAAATCAATAATATGGATAAGTGCCCCGTAGGGTGCGACCGTCTGTCTCGCGGCTTCCAACAAGGGAACATGGAAGTGAAAACCAATTTCAAAGCCACTCTGGCCTCTGCTCTGTTCGCAACGACTGCTCTCGCGTCTGGCGCAATGGCGGCCGACTGCCCGATCAAAGTGGGTGTGCTGCACTCGCTGTCCGGGACGATGGCGATTTCTGAAACCACGCTCAAAGACACCATGCTGATGCTCGTCGAAGAGCAGAACGCCAAGGGCGGTGTGCTCGGCTGTGAACTCGAAGCTGTTGTGGTTGACCCGGCCTCCGACTGGCCGCTCGTCGCCGAAAAAGCCCGCGAGCTTTTGACCGTGCACGAAGTCGACGTGATGTTCGGCAACTGGACGTCCGTGTCCCGTAAATCCGTGCTTCCGGTGATCGAAGAACTGAACGGCCTTCTGTTCTACCCGGTGCAGTACGAGGGCGAAGAATCCTCCAAAAACGTGTTCTACACTGGTGCGGCTCCGAACCAGCAGGCCATCCCGGCCACCGACTATTTCCTCGACGAACTTGGTGTTGAGAAATTCGCGCTGCTCGGCACCGACTACGTCTATCCGCGCACCACGAACAACATCCTTGAATCCTACCTCAAGGACAAAGGCATCGCCGAAGAAGACATCTTCGTGAACTACACCCCGTTCGGTCATTCTGACTGGTCCAAGATTGTGGCTGACGTTGTGGCGCTCGGCGCAGACGGCAAGAAAGTCGGCGTGATCTCCACCATCAACGGCGACGCGAACATCGGCTTCTACAAAGAGCTGGCTGCGGCTGGCATCTCTGCCGACGACATTCCGGTTGTGGCCTTCTCCGTGGGTGAAGAAGAGCTTTCCGGTCTCGACACCACCAACCTCGTCGGCCACCTCGCTGCGTGGAACTACTTCATGTCCGCCGACACCGAAGCCAACGCGGAGTTCATCGAGAAATGGCACGCCTTCATCGGTGACGACGCGCGTGTGACCAACGACCCGATGGAAGCTCACTACATCGGCTTCAACATGTGGGTGAACGCCGTGACCGAGGCTGAAACCACCGACGTCGACGCCGTGCGCGCCGCGATGTGGGGCCAGGAATTCCCGAACCTGACCGGCGGCACTGCCGTGATGGGCGTGAACCACCACCTCGCCAAACCGGTTCTGATCGGTGAGATTCTCGCGGACGGCCAGTTCGACATCATCTCCGAGACCGATCCGGTTCCGGGCGACGCATGGACCGACTACCTGCCGGAATCCGCTGTCCTCGTCTCCGACTGGAAAGATCTCGAATGCGGTATGTACAACACCGAGACCGAGACCTGCGTGCAGATCAAATCCAACTACTAAGTTGATTTGAAACGTATTTGGAAGGGCGCCCGTCGCGCGCGCCCTTCCTGCCTCCTTTTAGGCCTCCCTATCGGAAAGACATCCCATGCTTCGCCGCCTTGTCGCAGCTTGCCTGCTTGTGCTGACCTGCACGGTTTCAGCTCAGGCACAGGACCAGACCATTCAGGACGTGCTGCAAGAGCACGCTGAGGTCATCGCCAAATCTTCGCGCAAATCCATTGGACCGGCGATTGATGCTATCGCCAATTCCGGGCTTCCGGCGGCACAGGACGTGTTGCAGGCGTGGCAATCCAAAGACATGTGGCAGCGCGAGAGCGACGGGTTCTTTTTTAAAGCGGAAAAGATCGACAGCTCCACCTATGACCTGATCGATTTCGCGACGGGAGAAAGCGTGGGGTCTGCCGACAAGGACGAGTTGGACCAACTCAAACCGAACTCCGGCATCCGCGCGATGATCGGGGCGGCTCTGGTGCAGTTTCAGCTCAACGATCCCGATCCAGAGCGTCGTCGCGAGGCGTTGCTGGCCATTCAGCGGGACGGTGAGGCCAGCCATCTGGCCCCGTTGCGCGCCTCGATTGCGAATGAAAAAAATCCTGACATCAAGGAGTTGAAAGAGGTCACAGAGCGTCTGTTGACCATCTCCTTTGACGAAGACGACGCGGCGCGTGTGGCCGCCATCGAAGAATTCCGAGGCTCTCTGTCCCTCGACGTGCGGGCGGCGTTGAACCCGCTTGTGACCACCAAAGTGGTCTATGCCGAAGACCTGCCGGACACCGCGAATGTGAAACGGGATTTGCGTCCCGGCTCGCGCGATCTGGCGGCGGAAACGGCCTATGAGTTGATGATCGGCGCCGGTGTTCTGACCGCACAACCCTCTCTGGACGAACGCAAAGCCTCACTTGAGGCGCATATTGTGGATGGCACCGTTGGCGGCATCCTGGTGAGCGAACTGTCGTCTCAAACCGCGCGAGATGAGGCCTATCAGGCCCTCGCCGCTCAGGGCGTCGTGCCCGCCTATGACCCGAATTTCTCGATCCAGGACGCGGTGTCCGGCGTGCGCTTTGCCGAGGTCTATGATGAATCCTCAGTTGCGGTGACGACGGCGGCGGAAGATACGCTGTCCTCCATCAACCGCACTGTCGGGTTGAACCAGTTTTTCGATCTCTCGCTCGACGGGCTGTCATTGGCCTCGATCTATTTCCTTGCGGCCATCGGGTTGGCCATCACCTTTGGCGTGATGGGCGTGATCAACATGGCGCATGGCGAGTTCATCATGATGGGCGCCTACACCGGCTATGTCGTGCAACAGATCATCCCGGATTACACGCTCTCGATCATCGCCGCGATCCCGCTGGCCTTTGCCGTCACTTTTGCGGCGGGGGTTGCGATGGAGCGCTTGATCATCCGGTGGCTCTATGACCGACCGCTTGAGACGCTTTTGGCGACCTTCGGGGTGTCGATCGCGCTTCAACAGATCGCCAAGAACATCTTTGGCACACAGGCGCGTCCGCTGACCTCTCCGGGTTGGCTCGATGGGGCGCTGACCTTCAATGACGTGGTGTCCATTTCCTACATCCGGATCGCGATCTTTGTCTTAGCGCTGATCTTCCTCGGGGTATTCCTCTTTATCATGAAGAAAACGCGCCTCGGGCTTGAGACCCGCGCCGTGACACAAAACCCGCGTATGGCGGCGTCGATGGGGATCAACCCGGACAAGGTGAACATGCTGACCTTTGGCCTCGGCTCCGGTATTGCCGGGATCGCGGGGGTGGCGATTGGGCTTTACGCGAAAGTGACCTCCGAGCTTGGGGCGGACTACATTGTGCAGAGCTTCATGACCGTGGTTGTCGGCGGTGTCGGCAACATCTGGGGCACGCTTTTGGGCGCGACCATGATCGGCTTCCTGCAAAAGGGCATCGAATGGCTGAACCCGTCCAACACCTTGGCGGCGCAGACCTACATGATCGTCTTCATCATCATTTTCATTCAGTTCCGACCGAAGGGCATCATCGCTCTCAAAGGTCGGGCGGCAGGCGATTAAGGGAGGGATTGCACCATGGAATTGCTCAAGAAAAACCCGTCCCTTCCGATCTTTATCGCAGGTCTCGTGATCTTTACCCTCGTGGTGACGTTCATGTCCGAGGCCTATGGCGCGGGCGCTTTGTCCACGTCTTTCGTCAAAACGCTGGGTAAGACGCTCTGCCTCGCCCTTGTCGCCATCGCGATGGATTTGGTCTGGGGTTACACGGGGATCCTGTCGCTCGGCCACTTCGCCTTTTTCGGGCTTGGCGGCTATATGATCGGCATGTGGCTCATGTATGCGCGCACCAAGATCATCGTGATCGAAAGCCTCGCCAATGCGCCGATCCCGCCGACGCCATCGGAGATTTCCGACGCCATCGGAACGCAGATTTTCGGGGTCGTCGGCTCGTCGGATTTCCCGCTGATCTGGATGTTTGCCCATAACTTCTGGGCCCAGATTGCGCTCGTCGTGCTCGTGCCCGGTCTTCTGGCGCTGGTCTTTGGCTGGCTCGCCTTCCGCTCGCGGGTGACGGGTGTATATCTGTCGATCCTGACTCAGGCGATGACGCTCGCTCTCTCCTTGTACCTGTTCCAGAACGACAGCGGGTTGCGCGGCAATAACGGTTTGTCGGGGCTTCAGAACCTCCCTGGTGCGGATGGGATTTCGCAGGATTATATCTCGATCTGGTTCTTCTGGGCCTCTGCCTTTGCGCTGTTGCTGACCTATCTGCTCGCGGTCTTTGTTGTGTCCGGCAAGTTCGGCTCCGTGATCCGAGGCATTCGCGACGACGAGGCGCGGGTGCGGTTCCTTGGCTATTCGGTCGAGGGGTTCAAGCTTTTCGTCTTTACCCTCACGGGCATCATGGCCGCGATCGGCGGCGCGCTTTATTACCCGCAGGCGGGGATCATCAACCCTGCGGAGATTGCGCCGATTGCGTCGATCTATCTCGCCGTTTGGGTCGCCATCGGGGGGCGGGGGCGCATCTATGGCGCGGTGATTGGCGCGGCTTTTGTGTCGCTGATCTCCACCTATTTCACCGGCGGTCAGGCCCCGGACATCAACCTTGGCTTTTACACGATCAAATGGGTCGATTGGTGGCTGGTGCTTTTGGGGCTGTCTTTTGTCTTTGTCACGCTCTTTGCGCCCAAAGGCATCGGTGGGTTGTTTGACCTGATCACGGGCCGCTTGTCGCCCAACCGTCACGGCGCCCCACTCGGGCCGGACAAAGGCAGCCTGCGCGAAGAGGAGGCGGAGAAATGAGTGCGACTGTGAGCAACGCATCCACCCTTTTGGAAGTCTCCGGGATTTCCGTCACCTTTGACGGGTTCAAGGCGATCAACAATCTGTCCTTTGAGATCGGGCCCGCCGAGTTGCGCGCCATCATTGGGCCGAACGGCGCGGGCAAAACGACGTTTATGGACATCGTGACCGGCAAGACGAAACCCGATGAGGGCAAGGTTCTCTGGGGCGAGCTGTCGCGCAACCTGATCGGGATGAACGAGGCCAAGATCGCCCGCGCGGGCATTGGCCGGAAATTCCAACGCCCGACGGTGTTCGAGGATCAGACGGTGTTCGAGAACCTTCTGATGGCGGTGAAGAACGACCGAAACCCGTTCAAGGTTCTGTTTTTCAAGCCGAAGTTCAAAGACCTCGCCAAGGTCGAGGAATTGGCCGCCGAGATTGGCCTCTCTGATCAGTTGGAGCGGAAATCCGGCGAGTTGAGCCACGGTCAGAAACAGTGGTTGGAGATCGGGATGCTCTTGGCGCAAGATCCCAAGCTTTTGCTGGTCGATGAACCTGCCGCAGGCATGACGCTCGGAGAGCGGGAGCACACGACCGACATCCTCAAAGAGGCCGCGAAAACGCGGGCGGTTGTGGTCGTGGAACATGACATGGACTTCGTGCGCCGGTTGGAATGCAAGGTAACCGTGCTGCACGAGGGATCGGTCTTGGCCGAGGGCTCGCTGGATCACGTGACGCAAAACCAGGACGTGATCGACGTCTATCTGGGTCGATAAGGAGAGAGATGATGTTGGATGTAAAAGACCTCTCCCTCCACTACGGCGGCTCCCAAATCCTCTATGACGTGGACATCTCGGCCGAGGCCGGAAAGGTGACCTGTGTGATGGGGACCAATGGCGTGGGGAAAACCTCTCTCCTGAAGGCGATCTCTGGCACGCATCCGCGCTCTGGCGGGTCGATGTCGCTCGACGGTGAGGATGTCGGCAAGATGCCAGCGCATGCTTTGGCCCACAAAGGCATCGCGGTGGTGCCCCAGGGCCGGATGATCTTTCCGCTTTTGACGGTGAAGGAAAATCTGGAGACCGGGTTCACATGTTTGCCGAAATCGGAGCACAAAATCCCCGACGAGATTTTTGATCTCTTCCCCATTCTGAAAGACTTTATGCACAGACGCGGCGGCGACCTATCGGGCGGACAACAACAACAATTGGCCATCGCACGCGCTCTGATCATCAAGCCCAAGCTTCTTTTGCTCGATGAGCCGACGGAGGGGATTCAGCCGAATATCATCCAACAGATCGGCAAGGTGATTTCGCTTTTGCGGGACCGGGGAGATATGGCGATTGTCCTCGTGGAGCAGTATTTCGAATTCGCCTATGACCTCGCCGACAAGCTTGTCTTCATGGAACGCGGGCGGGTGACGTCGACCCATGACAAGGCGGATATATCGAAGGAAGAGGCCGCAAAAGTGTTCCGCATTGCGTGACCAGACTGCGGGCGACCTCGTCCTTCTGGGCGAAGTTCACCCGGTTTCTGGTAAAATCGAAATATAGACCTTTCGGCAATTTCTCGGTTTGGCGGCTCTCTGCTATGCTAAGAGAAATTGTCTTTAGGAACTGTAGGCCGGTCATGATGGATACCCCACGCATTCGTGTCGAAGGAGGCTTTCAAAGCGCTCTGATCGTGGACGATCACCCGCTCTTTTGTGACGCGCTCTGCATGACCCTGACGGCGGGCATCGGGATCGGCAAGGTCGACACTGCGGGCTCTCTCGAAGACGCCATGGCTTTCTTAGATCGCTGGGCCGCACCGGATGTGATCCTTTTGGATTTGAACCTGCCGGATGTGAACGGTCTCGACGGTCTGGTCCGCCTGACCAAGAAATGCCCCGAAACCCCCGTTGTGATTGTGTCCTCTGTCGAAGAGGCGCGTGTCGTGCGCTCCGCGATCCGGGTTGGCGCGGCGGGGTTCGTGCCGAAACATTCGACGCGCGAGACGTTCCGCACCGCCTTTGAACAGATCGCCGCCGGGGAGGTCTACTCGCCCGCAGGTGCGCTGTCGGGCGGCGACCCATCGGAAAACCTCTCGCCGCGCGAGGATGCGTTGGTCCGCCTGTCGCATCTCACCCGGCAACAGGCGCGTATCCTGCAACTCATCTGCGCCGGGCAGATGAACAAGCAGATCGCCTATGAGCTGTCGATTGCGGAGACCACGGTCAAGGCCCATGTCACCGCGATCATGCGCAAATTGGGCGTGCAAAGCCGGACCCAAGCGGTCCTGATCGCGCAGCAAGCCAATTTCAACAGCCTCTTGCCTGAGAACTGACTTTCCTTCACCCTGGTTTCTAGGGATGGAGGACCCGCTCATGATCAACGCAGCGAGTGGCATGGACAGCATGCTACAGACCAATCTTGTGCGAACGGCTGAGGCTGATGCGGCGGACCCGGACGCGGTACGTCAGATCGTGATGAAACTGGGCCGTGGCCCGTTCTCCATGGTTCTCATGTTTTTCTCACCGGAAACAGACCGCGCGACCTTGACCCGTCAGCTCAAGGCGGAAATTCCCTATGCGCGGGTGATGGGATGCTCCACTGCCGGAGAGTTGAGTTCCAAGGGGTATGACGAGGGCAAGATCATCGCCATCGGTTTTCCGATTGAGCATTTCGGTGTCGAGACGTTGCTGATCCATGATCTCAAGAATTGCTCTCCTCAGGATTTGATGGGGAGCCTGCTGCGCGCCCGTCAAAACCTCTCCCGGCGCTATCCGAGGTTTGAGCATGAATTCGCGATGCTTTTGGTCGATGGCCTGTCTGAGCGCGAGGATGAATTGACCGCGGCCTTGGCCTCCGGCCTCGGTCCCGTGCCCCTCTTTGGCGGCTCTGCAGGAGACGGGCGGCGGTTTCAGGAGACCTTTGTCCTCAATGGCCCGACACTCATGGAAAACTCCGCCATTTTGACATTTTTCCGCACAAACTGCCACGTAAAGGTGTTTTCTTATGACCACCTCGCGGCGACGAAAAAGCGGATGGTGGTGACGCAGGCGGAACCCAACGCGCGTGTGGTGAAAGAGATCAATGCCGAACCTGCGGGTCAGGAATACGCGCGGTTGATCGGCGTCGATCCCGCGCTTTTGAACGATCACGTCTTTGCCGCGAACCCCGTGGTGGTGCAGGTGGGGGGCAAGCATCACGTGCGGGCGATCAAATCGGTGCATCCCAATGGTGACATGTCATTTTTCGCGGCCATTGATGAGGGGCTGGTGCTCACGCTGGCGGAGCCGCAGAATATGGTGGCTCATTTGGAGGGCGCTCTGGCGGGGCTGAGCAAACATAGCGACCCAGCGCTTGTGCTCGCCTGTGATTGTATTTTCCGGCGCCTGGAGGCCGAGCACAGCCAGATGAAAACTCAGATGTCCGATCTTTTGTCCAAGGCCAACGTGCGCGGGTTTTCGACCTATGGCGAACAGATCGGTTCGATCCATGTGAACCAGACCTTTACGGGGGTCGCCATCTACCCGCCGAGCGGGGAGACAGGCCCCGTGGGGATCGGAGGCCGCCGCACATGAGCCGTCCGTCTGACAGCCTGCTCAATCCGAACGATAGCGAAGAACGCACGCGCGAGAAACTGTTGAAGATCGTCGACGTGATGATCCGGCAGATCGAGCTTCGGTCCAACGAACACGGGGCGGCCTACGCGCAATTTCAGCGCGCCGCCATGCTCGAAGAACAGGTGCGCCAACGCACCGTCGACCTCGAATATGCACTGGACTTGCTCAACGTGTCGAACGCGCGTCTGGCCGAGGCCAACAAGGCGTTGGAAGCCGCGCAGCGCAACCTTGAGAACGCGATTGAGACGGTGCGCGATGGCTTTGCGCTCTTTGATAAAAACGACGATCTCGTCATGTTCAATTCCCGTTTCGCAACGTTTCTGCCCGATGTGCGCGACAAGCTCGAAGCCGGGATCAGTTTCTCTGACTACGCCTTGATGGTGAGCCGCTCGTCCTTTCTCGATTTGACGGAAAAGGACAATTCCGACGCTTGGGTCACGCGTCGATTGGAGCGCCACAGGGAAAGCCATGTGGTGTTCAACATTCATGTGGCCGGTGATCGCTGGGTCCAGATTTCCGAACATCGCACGTCTGACGACGGCACGGTGGTGCTTCAGACCGAGGTGACAGACCTCGTGATGTCGGAGCGGGAAACGCGCGGCAAGATGCTCGATGAACAGGCGCAGATGATCCGCGCGACGCACGAACATATTTCTCACGGGGTTTGTATTTTTGACCGTGAGTGTCGCTTGGTGGGGTTTAATCAACGTCTGAGTTTCTTGCTCGGCTTGCCGGTATCGACGCTCAGTATCGGCGGGGATTTTGCCACGCTTCAGTCCCGCGTGCTCGGGGATATGGCGCTCAGTTCCGACATGCCTTTGGAGCTCATGCGCGACTGGGCCTATGGCTCGACGCCGCGCCGCCCGATCACCTTTGAGCTGACGCGTCCCGATGGGCGGGTGATGGTGGTCTCCGCCGAGGATTTGCCCGACGGCGGGTTCGTGATGTCCGTAACCGACGTGACGGCAGAGCGGCGCGCGATGCAAGAACTCACCCGCACGAACGAGACCCTGGAAGCGCGGGTCATGTCCCGCACGCTCGATCTCGAAGATGCCTTGGCGCGGGCAGAGCGCGCGAATGCCGCCCGCTCCCGTTTCGTCGCGGCGGCCAGCCACGACCTTTTGCAGCCCCTGTCGGCGGCGAAGCTTTTCGTCGCTTCGGCAGAGGACAGTGCGGCGGACGAGGGCGTTGGGATGGTACTCGGAAAGGCGCAGAATGCCTTGGCCAGTGTGGAGAACATTCTCTCCGCGCTGCTCGATATTTCGAAACTCGAAGCTGGGCGGTCTGCGCTCGACATCATGCCGGTGCCGCTTGGGCCTATGTTGCTACAGTTGCGCGACGAATATCTCCCGGCGGCGCAGGCCAAGGGGATCGAGCTGCGTGTTGTGCCGACAAGTTTGGTGGTGGAGAGCGACCCGACCTATCTGCGCCGGATCGTGCAAAACCTCATGTCCAACGCCATCCGCTATACGAAAACAGGCCGCGTTCTGGTTGGTGTGCGGCGCAAAGGGACGGGCCGCGTGCGCATCGAAGTGATGGACACGGGGCCGGGGATTCCAGAGGTCGAACAGCAATCCATTTTCCAGGAGTTTCACCGCCTCGAAGGCTCGGCCTCCGCCGCCGTGGGGATGGGTCTTGGCCTCGCCATTGTGGATCGGGCCTGTGCGCAGCTCGGGCATCCGATCCATCTGGAAAGCACGGTGGGCAAGGGTACGGTTTTTGGCATCGACGTGCCGGTCGTGCGCAACCGGGGCAACCGTCAGGTGACCTCCTTTGATGACGTGCCTTTGGGCGAAGAGGTCTATGGCATGTTCGCGTTGGTCGTCGAAAATGACGACGAGCTGCGGCGGGCCGTGACGCTGTTCCTCGAAAAACTCGGGGTGGCGGTGTTGGAGACCTCGAACGGCGAAGAGGCGCTTGCGCTTTTGGATGAGGTGGATGTGTTGCCGGATTTGATGTTGGTGGACTACCAACTCGGCCCCGGCATGGACGGGATCGAGGTCATCACACGGATCAGGGCGCGCTACGGTCGAACGCCCACGCGCTTGGTGACTGCGAACCGCTCGCCCGAACTGACCCAGGCGGCGAAGGCAGCGAATGTCGAGGTGATGTTCAAACCCATCGCGCCAAAAGAGATCGAAAGCCTGATCGGGATGGTGCGGACGTGATGGGGTACGCCTTTAGGCGTGACGCCACCGCTCAGAGGCGCGTTCCCAATTCTGGATGATCAAAAGCTCGATCACCAACATGAGCGCCACAAAGCTCAGCGAATAGGCCAGCACATGCGCGGTCTGAAAATTCTGGAAATGCAGGTGGATTTTGAAGCCCACGCCGGAGGATCGTCCAAGGAATTCAACCACCAACACGATTTTCCAGATCATCGCCAAGCCGTTCCGCCCGGCGATGGCGAAATAGGGCGCGAGTTGCGGTAGGAGCACGTGACGCAGACGCGCCATGGGCGGCATCCGGAACGAGCGTGCCATATCCTCGACCGCCGCATTCGCCGCGCGGGTGCCGTCGCGGAGTGTGACGGTGACCTGCGCCAGTTTGTTGAGCGTGACCGCCGTGATCGCAGCGGTTTCATTGAGCCCCATCCAGAGATAGCAGAGCACGATCACGACCAGCGCAGGCAGGTTGAGAAACACCGTGACCCACGGCCCAAAAGCCCGATCCAAAGCGGCGCTGCGCCCCAAGGCGATGCCAAGGATGGAGCCGAGCACCATGGCGAGTCCAAAGGCGATGATCACCCGTTGTAGCGTGGCCCACATCTGACGCCCCAATTCGCCCGACAAAGCCAGCTCACGCGTGACATCCATCACGGCGAGAGGGGAAGGCAGCACATCGGGATCGGCCTTGAGCGTGCTCAAGACGCTCCAAAAGGCGATCAGTCCCAAGATGGACAGGGCGGCATATGTGAGGCGATGCGTGGTCATATGAGACCGATGATACCGCTATCTTGGTCTCGAATCCGTCTGGACTTTGGTCGTATTCAGCTCTGTGCATGGCTCCGTTAGCGTCGGACTATGAAACAGTCGGTAAAAGTGGTTTTGGTCGCGCTTGGCGCGCTTGTGCTGTCCATGCTCTCGGCATGGGCCGAAGGACCGCAGCCATTGTCCCGCGACGAAATTGCCGAACGGATCGTGCCCCCCTATGCCTTGGGTGAGGCGCTGAATGACAAGGGGGTCTATGCCCTCCTGAACTCCGGCGGCGCGCAGATGGGCTATGCGTTCGAGACCGGGCCACTCGCTCCGCTGCCCGGCTTCTCCGGTGCGCCGATCAATATGCTGGTGCTGCTCTCGGATACCGGCCAATTCCTTGATGTGAAACTTCTGTCCCAGCGCGAACCTGTGTTTGTCTCAGGTCTGGGCGAGGAACCCTTTCTAGGCTTTCTCCAGCAATACAACGGTCACGCGATCACGCAGTCGCTCGTCGTCGGTGTGCCCTATGGAGGCGGTGGAGCTGGCTCAGATCTCGTTTATCTCGACGGGGTGACCAAGGCGACCGCTTCTGTCCGGATCGCGCATGAAAGCATTTTGGCCGCGACACTCTCTGTGGCGCGCGAAAAGATGCAGGGGCTTGGCTCAGGCACTCCCGCGCGGCCTGATCTGGAATATGAGGAGGCGCTGAATTGGGACACGCTCGTCGCTGAAGGTATCGCGCAAAACCTGCGTGTGACGAATGCGGAGGTCAACGCGGCCTTTGCCGACACGCGCTGGGCCGATGATGACCCGGAGGCGACGGACGACCCGGAGGGCGTCTATCTCGACGCGTGGCTTGTGGACCTCGGACCGCCGTCTGTCGCGCGGGCGGTGTTGTCCGAGGACAGTTTCGCCGACCTACAACGGTTTCTGGAAGTGTCTCCCGAGGCGGAGCCGCTTTTGGTGATGGATGCCGGACGCCATGGCTTAGTCTCAGACGATTTCGTGCGCAACACCGCGCCGGACCGCGTGTCGGCGGAACAGGGGGGCCTGCCCGTTGCGCTTCGGGATGCCGATCTCTGGGTCGAGTTGGCCGACGACATGCCGGAGATGACGGTGGCGATGATCTTGCGTGCGGATCGGAGGCTTGGGTTCGACCCCATCACCGAGTGGACCCTGAAATTCCAGGCCGTCCGCGCCCATGGCATGTTTCAGCCGGAACTGGGCGAACGGGAATTCATCCTGACCTCCGCCGCGCCGGAGCGGTTTTTTATCACGCCCGAAGTCGTCAAGCCGATGCCCGCCTGGCTTGAGGCGATCTATAATCGCAAGACTGACCTCGCTGTGTTGTCCGTCGGTCTTATCGCGCTCCTGATCGCGATGGGGCCTTTCATGCGGCGCTTGGCGGGGCTTCGGAGTTTCACGCCCGTGCGGTTGTCCATCCTGGCCGTCATGATCGTCTTTGTCGGTTGGTGGGGGCAGGGGCAGCTTTCCATCGTCACTGTCCTCGCCACGCTCAGGGCCGCGGCGGGCAATGGGTCTTTCTCGGTGCTGCTCTATGATCCGTTTTCGCTCCTGATCTGGGCGGTCGCGATTGTCGGCTTTGTCCTCTGGGGGCGGGGCCTGTTTTGTGGCTGGCTTTGTCCCTTTGGCGCGATGCAGGAGTTCGCTCATCATTTGGGGCGGCTCTTGAAGCTCAAACAGATCACGCCCTCCGCCCGCCTCGACCGGATGCTGATGCCGCTCAAATATGTGCTGCTCGCGGGGCTGATCGCGGTGGCGTTTCTGAGCCCGGATCACGCCGAGAAAGCCGCCGAGATCGAGCCGTTCAAAACCGCGATCACGGTCTATTTCCTCCGCGAATGGTATTACGTCGCCTATGCAGTCTTCTGGCTCGTCTTGGGCATGGTGTTTTTCAAAGGCTTCTGTCGCTATGTCTGCCCGCTCGGCGCGGTGATGGCGATTGGCGGCCTGTTGCGCGGGCGCAAATGGATCGCGCGGCGCGAGGCCTGTGGAAGCCCCTGTCAGCTCTGCCGCGTCAAATGCCGCTATGGCGCAATCGAGAAGAGCGGGGCGATCCGCTATGACGAATGTTTCGCCTGTCTCGATTGCGTGAAAATCCATGACGACCCCAAACAATGTGTGCCGCTCATTTTGGCCAACAAAAAACGGGCGAGCAAAATCGAGGAGGCTGCTGCATGACACTCACTCGCCGCCGGTTTCTAAGTCTCACCGCGTCTGCCATGGTCGTGCCCTCCGGGGCGCGGGCGGAGCGTTGGACCGGGTATATGTTCGGGGCTGAAGTGTCGCTCGATCTCTACGGCGCGCGTGCGCGTGTCGCGGCGGATTTGGAGGATGTGGTCGATCTTTTGACCGTGTTGGAAAAGCGGTTTTCGATCTATGATCCCACGTCCGAGCTGTCCAGTCTCAACACGCGGGGGAGCCGGGCGATCAGCGCGGAGATGGCCGATATTCTCCAGATCAGCCGGCGGGTCCATGGCGCGACGCGCGGGTATTTTGATCCAACGGTGCAAGGTCTTTGGCAGGCCTTGAGCCGAGGTGAGACCAACCAGCCAGACGTTGTCGGGTTCGAGCGGGTGCGCCTCTCTGCCGGACGCGCCGAACTTGGTCCGGGGCAGGCTTTGACCCTCAACGGCATCGCGCAGGGGTTTGCGACCGACCGCGTGCGCGCGCTTTTGATGGCGCGCGGCTATGAGAAAGCGCTGGTGAATATCGGGGAATATGCGGCGCTTGGCGGTCCGTTTCAGATCGGGATTTCGGATGTCGCGGCGGGTCAGATCGGTACGCTGTCTCTGAACAGTACATCCGTGGCCACCTCTTCGCCCGAGGCGATGCGGATCGCGGGGCAGGCCCATATCCTGAGCCCGAAAGGCGGCGCGCCGCTTTGGTCGACGGTTTCGGTCGAGGCGGAAAGCGCCGCGCTTGCCGATGCCTGTTCCACCGCGTTTTGCCTGATGACTGCCCCTCAAATCGCACAGGCCAAGCATGTGCTCGGCCTGTCGCGGGTGTTTCTCGTCGATGCGGGGGGCAACCTCTCGACGCTTTAGGCGGAGTTAGCGCTCCGGCGGCAAAAAGCTGAGGCCATGCGCCTCGAAAATGGCCTGAATGCGGCCATCGGCCAGCGCCTTTTCAATCGCGTAATCCACCGCATAGCCCAGATCGCGGTGCTGTTGGTTCACGGCGACGCCGATGGTCCATTCATCGCGGGTAAAGCCCACGAGGGGCGGACGGTGCACGTCGAACTCTTCGTTGATCCCGGCCTCGATCACAGCCAGAGGGGCCATGGTCGCCATGGTCTCTCCTGCGACCATTCCGGCCACGGCAGCGTGACTGGTCGGGTAACGTTTGATCGCGTCAGAGACGGAGCCGCGCCCGATGGACGAGAGGTAGAAATCCGAGATTGAGTCGTTTTCCACCGCCACCGTATCGAACCGGAAATAGGCGGGCGTCGGGCCACCGTCCGGGTAATCCGCGCGCGAAAACCCGATGGCGAGCGCCTCCATGGCATATTGCCCGGTGAACACGACTTGTTCGATGCGACAGGTCAGCTCCGAGTCGTAGGGCGTGTGCAGCATGACGTCGGACACACGTCCGCCCACGGTCGCGCCCTTCCACACATAATTGCGCATGTCGGAGTCGAGGTTCTCGCCCGCTTGCACGAGGCGAAAGCGCGGCTCGACGCCGATGTCTTCGGCGATGATCTTGCCGATCTCGATGTCGATGCCCTGCGCCTTGCCTTTCTCGGCATAGGACCAGGGGGGGAAATCCTCATAGACCGCAAATTCGATCCAGCCATCATCGAGGATCTGGTCGAACTCCCGCCCGACATCTTGGGCAAAGGTGTTTTGTGGCTTGGGCTGCGGGACATAGTCCTCACAACGCGCGAACGCCGGCCCCGCAAAAGCGAGACCGGCGATAAGGCCTAAGGAGAGGCCTTTTGAAAGACCCAGACTGACCATGGATCAGTTGGCGGCAGAGAGGCCGACGGTGAGCAGGTCAGCGGCGTGTTTCCACGTGCTCTCATCTTCCGTGAGGGCGCGGGACGCTTCAAACGCCACGGAGTCTGCGACAGGCGCGCCGGAGCCGGTTTCCACGCTGGCGGCGATGTCGGCGAGTTCCTGTTTCACTGCAACCGGGTTTTCCAGATCGCCTGCGAGCAGGTGATCCCGGATTTCGATCAGGCGCGTCATGTGATCGTCGAGTGCGCCGTCATCCGGGCGGGTCTCGATATAGGTGCGGATCGCCCAAGCGGCTTTTTGACCGAGCAGTTCGCCAAACGCGGGCATCTTAGTGATGCCGTTCTGGGTCATGCCGTATTGGAAACGTTCCACGAACCACTCATCGCCGTATTCTTCGGCTTCGAGGTAGCGCAGATCCGGCGCGAGACCGCCGGAGACAGCCCCCAGCCCGTGGCACCGAGCACAGTTCTGGTTGTAGCCAGAGGACCCGATTTCGATGGCCTTGAGCCAGGCTTCTTCTCCGACGGCGTCCGCGCGGTAAGGGTTTTCGGTCAGCCACTCTTCGCCCACATCGGGCAGAGCGTCGGTGTTCACGGGTTGCGGAGCGACATCGCCATGGCCGAAAGCGGCGGTTGCAATGGTCGTCGCGGCGATAGCTGCGATCAGCGCAGCTCTGTTCACGGTGCGTGTCATGAGTATTCCTCCCAAACTTTCAAAATTAATTATCGCGCTCCCTCGGCCAGCCGCCATTAGACCTTGGTCGGCGTCCGGCGCACGACCTGCGACCTTGGTCTAATTCTCCGCCAATTCTGTGAGCGCTAGCGTGGAAATTGGGAGGATTACGATGAGTTTACGGTTGAAGGGCGCAGTCTGTTGTCTTGCGGTCTGTCTCAGTTTTGGGACAGCTCTGGCCGAAGATTTGGCGGTGAAGATCGGTTATCTGCGGCTGGAAGAGCCCCCGCGTGCCGTTTTGTCCAATCTCGACGAGGTTCCGCCCCGGCGCGGCATCGAGGGCGCGGAGCTTGCGATTCTCGACAATCAGACGACGGGTCGCTTTATGGGGCACGCCTATGCGCTCCATGACGTCTCTGTGGAACCTGACGGGGACATCGTGGCCGCCGCAGCCGAGATGCGGGCGGAGTATGATCTCATCGTCCTGGACATGGCCGCAGAGAGGGTGAGCGATGTGATTGCGGTCGGCGGCGAGGGCGCCCTTTATTTCAACGCAGGCTCGCGCGATCCCGTGCTCCGTGGGGCCGCCTGCGATGCGCGGCTGCTCCATACCATTCCTGAGGCGGGGATGGAGTCTGACGCGCTGATGCAGGTGTTTCTCCAAAAGAAATGGACCCGGCTCGCCCTCATCGAAGGGCCGACAGAAGAAGACCGGACGTTGGCGGAGACCTACCGTGCCTCCGCGCGTAAATTCGGCCTTAAGATCGTGTCGGAAAAAGCGTGGACCTTTGACACCGACCTGCGTCGGGCGGCGGCACGCGAAGTGCCGCTCTTCACCCAGGGGTTTAAGGAACACGACATTGTGCTCATCGCCGACGCGCACAGTGATTTCGCCCGCTACATCGAGCACAACACCTGGACCCCGCGTCCAGTTGCGGGGGCAAGTGGTCTGACGGCGGAGGCCTGGGCCCCAGTGGTCGAACAATGGGGGGCCGCGCAGTTGCAGAGCCGGTTCGAGGACCACGCTGGCCGTAACATGACGCCGGAGGATTACGCCGCCTGGGCCGCCGTGCGCTCGATTGGCGAGGCGGTGACACGGACGGGCGCGGCAGACGCGGACACACTGCGCAGCTATCTTTTGTCCGAGAACTTCGAACTGGCCGCCTTTCAGGGCCGCCCTCTGAGTTTTCGCGCGTGGAACGGTCAGATGCGCCAACCGATCCCGGTGGTGAACGCCCATGCGCAGGTGGCCAGTGCCCCCCTCGACGGGTTCGAACATGCGCGCAACCCCTTGGACACCCTTGGAACAGATCAGGCGGAAAGCGCCTGTGAGGCATTTGGAGAGTGAGATGAAACGGTTTTTGTTGAGTACAGCATGCCTGTTGATGGCGGCCCCTGCTTTGGCGGGCGAGATTTGGGTGAGCAATGAGAAAGACGATACGCTCAGTGTGATCGACATTGAGACGCTCGAAGTGATCCGCACCATTCCGACGGGCGAGCGTCCGCGCGGGATCACGTTTAACGCGGATCAGTCGCTCCTCTATATTTGCGCTTCTGACAGCGATGCGGTTCAGGTGATGGACCCGGAGACCGGCGAGATTTTACATGATCTGCCGTCCGGCGAAGACCCGGAGCAATTCGTGCTGCATCCCGATGATCGTCACCTCTGGATCGCCAATGAGGATGACGCCGTGACGACCGTTGTGGACGTCGAGACGCGCAAGGTCGTGGCCCAGATCAACGTGGGGATCGAACCCGAAGGCATGGCCGTCTCGCCCGATGGCAAGACCGTCATCACCACGTCCGAGACGACGAATATGGCCCATTGGATCGACACGGAGACGCATGAGATCTACGCCAACACGCTGGTCGATGCGCGGCCCCGTCACGCGGAATTCGTCAAGGACGGGAGCGAGCTTTGGGTCTCTGCGGAAATTGGCGGAACGATCTCAATTTTCGACACGGGCGACCAGACGGAGAAGGCCAAGATCGGGTTCGAAATTCAGGGCGTGCACCCCGACCTGATCCAGCCGGTCGGGTTTGAGCTGACGCCAGATCACAAGACGGCCTTTGTCGCGCTTGGCCCGTCGAACCATGTGGCCGTCGTCAACACGGAGACGCTTGAGGTTGAGGAGTATATCCTTGTCGGGCGGCGCGTCTGGCACATGGCGTTTAGCCCGGATCATAGCCAGCTCTTTGTGACGAACGGGGTGTCCGGCGATGTGACGGTGATTGATGTGGCGTCTCGAAAGCCGGTGAAAACCATCAAGGTTGGGCGTTTCCCCTGGGGCGCGGCGACGCGGTCGTAAGGATTTATGAGAGGAGTTTGAGATGCGGTATTCTTTGATGGCGGCTGTGATGGCCGGAACGCTCGCGGTCACACCCGTGTTTGCAGATGAGCACGATGGCGGTGATGGCCCTAGCTTTGGCATGGCGGGGCTCCTGTCCGCGACCAATTCCGAAGACCTGCCCCCAATCCTGTTGTCGGCGGGGCAGCCCTTGGCCGCAGAACCGCTCAAGCTCAAATCCGGCACTTATTACGAGATCGAGATTGAGGCCGACGGCTCGCAGGAACTTGCGCTTGCAGGCGCCGAGTTCTTCCGCGCGATCTGGATCGACGAGATCGTCATCGAAGGGTTGGAAGTCCGCCCGCTCGGGATCGACAGTGTCGAGTTCGATGAGGCAGGTGTGATGGAGATCGGGTTCGTCGCGATCAAGCCGGGGCGGTATGAGTTGCATGTGCCGCAATCGCGGGGCGATCTTCAGCGGCTTGAGATCACGATCGAATAATGGGGCTTCGGGTCGAGGGCATAACCCATGATTGGGGCGCGCGGCGGGCGTTGGACGAGGTGTCCTTTTCTGTCGCGCCAGGGGCGTTTTGTGCCTTGCTCGGCCCGAATGGCGCCGGGAAATCGACGCTTTTTGCCCTTTTGACCGGATTGATTGCGCCACGGTCCGGACGGATCACGCTTGCGGGTCATGACATGTCTCATGCTCCCCGCGCGGGCCTCGCTCGCACGGGCGTTGTGTTCCAGCAACAGACACTCGATCTCGATCTGAGTGTCTGGCGCAACATGCTCTATTTCGCGGGGCTACAAGGGATCACGGGAGCCGCGGCGAAACGGGCCGCTGAGGAGTCGCTCGCGCGGCTCGATATGGCGGAGCGCGCCAAAGAGCGTGTGCGTGATTTGAACGGCGGGCACAGGCGGCGTTTGGAGATTGCCCGCGCCCTGATGCACCAGCCTGAGGTTCTCTTGCTCGATGAACCGACTGTCGGCTTAGACGCTGCGACTCGCACGGCACTGGTGCGCCATGTGCATGATCTGTCGCGGGATACGGGGCTGGCCGTGCTTTGGGCGACGCACCTCACGGATGAGGTCGAAACCGGCGACCGGTTGGTCGTGTTGCATCAGGGCAAAGTGCTCCATGACAGTTTGGCGGTGGAAACTGGACCGGCCCTGACGGCGCGGTTCCTTGCGCTCACGGGGGCACCGGCATGACACATGCGCTCTCCGCTCTTCTCGTCATCTGTCAACGTGAGGCGCTTCGGTTCTTTGGCCAACGCGCGCGGATGCTCGCCGCCTTGGTGCGGCCCCTCATCTGGCTCTTGGTCTTCGCCGCCGGGTTCCGCGCCGCGCTCGGCCTCTCGATCACGCCGCCTTATGAGACCTACATCACCTATGAGACCTACATCGTGCCGGGTCTCTGCGGGATGATCCTCTTGTTCAACGGCATGCAATCTTCGCTATCGCTGGTCATGGATCGCGAGGTGGGGACGATGCGGCTTTTGCTCACCGCGCCCCTGCCGCGTTGGTGGCTTTTGACCTGCAAGCTCATCGCGGGGGCGGTGATTTCCGTGCTTCAGGCCTATGTGTTCCTCGGCATCTGCGCGATCTACGGGATCACCTTTGCGCCGCTGGGCTATCTCGTCGCCTTCCCCGCGCTGTTTCTCACCGCGCTGATGGTCGGGGCTTTGGGCATCGCGCTGTCGTCCACGGTCAAACAGTTGGAGAATTTCGCGGGGGTGATGAACTTTGTCATCTTCCCGATGTTCTTTCTCTCATCCGCGCTCTACCCGCTCTGGAAAATGGCGGAGGCCTCAGCGCTGTTGCGCGACATCTGTGCAGTGAATCCGTTCACACATGGGGTCGAAAGCATCCGGTTTGCGCTTTATCTCAAGGCCGATCCTATGAACTGGCTTGTGAGCCTCGCGGCGCTCTTGGCCTTTCTGGGGCTCGCGCTTTGGGGCTATGATCCGGCCAAGCGGTTGATTGGGCGCAAGGTTTAGGGTCGTATCGACCCTTCGACCTAGGTCTCATTCGGCAAACCCATGCTCTCTGGCATCCTGTGGGGCAGGGAGGATGTGTGATGAGAACACTGGTACTGACTTGCCTTGCCTTGGCAGCGACGCCGCTTTGGGCCGAGGATCTTGCGATGGATCTTGGGCCGGATACGCAGGTGACGGAAGAGGGCACCCTTAACCCGCATGAGATGTCCATGGCGCAGGTGATGGAGAATATCCGAGAGGGGCAAACCGGCATGGTGCTCTGTTCCCAAGGCTATCTGGTCACGAAATCCGGGCGGCATGAATTGGCGCGCGAACTGTTTTCCAATTGCTCGGATGCCGGTTGGACCGGCGCGATGACCTGGATGAGCCAACTCGAAGACAACGCCTTGGGCGGGCCTCAGGATTTGGAGGCCGCCGCCGAATGGAATCGCAAAGCGGCCGAGGCGGGCGACCCCGTGGGCAAGTTCAATCATGGCCTCGATCTGATGCGCGGCTGGGGTGTGGCGCGCGATGATGCGGCGGGGCGTGCCCTCGTCGATGAGGCCGCGCGCGACGGCCTCCAAGTCGCCAAACGGCTACAGGCGGCGGAGTATGACCTCGATGAGGTCACGCCCGACGCCGATGAATGGCGGTATCTGAATCTGTTTTAAGAGCTCCTCCTGGGGAAGGGGGAACGGGGCGTCTACGACTTAGGTCGTAGGCGCCTTTCGACCAATGTCGGGTCGGTATGTTGCGCGAGATCAAGCCTTTGTTCCCCGTCTTCCTGCGATGGTGCCCTCAGAAGAGACAGCGCCATTTGGAGGATCATTCCATGAAACTGACTATGAAACTGACACGGATTTTTGCCGCCCCGGTTTTCGCCCTGACCGCATTGGCGGCGCAGGCCGGAGACATGCCGGGCGAGTATGATGCGATCAAGATTTCTGCGGGTGAGGAGTTCTTTGACAAAGAATGCCACCGTTGCCATTCCGTCGATGCCGACCGGGCAAGCTATGGCCCGCTTTTGAACGGCGTGGTCGGGCGCAAGGCCGGGAGCTTTGAGGGCTACCCGTATTCTGAGGCTCTGGCCAATGCCGGGTTTGTCTGGACCAAAGGTGCCATCCGCGCCTGGATGGAAGACAACGACGGCTTGGTTCCGGGCACGAAAATGCGCCACGTTGGCGTCGAGGATGCGACGGTTCAGGACTTTATCGTCACCTATCTCGGCTCGATTTCCGAGTAAGAGCGCGTGGTCAGACCAGTGTGGCTGGCTGACCGGCAAGTCGCAAATGGCGCGAGGCAAGACGCTTTGCCTCCGCCTCTACGTGGGTGACGAGCAGCGTGGTGACGTTGTGCTCGGCGCGCAGGGCCTCAAAGAGGGACATAATCTCTTCGGCGAGGTCTGGGTCCAAAGAGACAAAGGGTTCATCCAACAGGAGTAGCACAGGGTCCGCGGAAAACGCGCGGGCGAGCGCGAGCCTGCGTTGTTGGCCCAAAGAAAGCTGTGTCGGAAAGAGATCGGCCTTATCCGCAAGACCCACAGAAGACAGCCATTCCCGCGCGCGGTTCGGCGCGCAGCCGGTGACCAGAGTGATGTTTTGCACCACTGAGCGCCACGGCAGGAGTGTGGGTTCCTGAAACACGGTGGCGATGCGCTCCGGGCGCTCCAGCGTGCCGTCATAATCCTCATGCAGGCCAGCGATCACGCGGAGCAACGTGGATTTGCCCACACCGGACGGACCAGTGAGGGCAACGGTTTCACAGGGCAGGATGTCGAGCGCCACCGGACCAAGGATCACCGTGCCCCCGGCCCGCACCTCTGTGAGGCGCAGGCTAAGGGCGCGATGGGTGTCCCCCGTGGTGAGGGTGTCCAGATGGCGCATCTGCATTTGCTCAGGACGCCGGATCGTAGAACAGCCCCTCCGGCAGGGTTGTCGCCTTGCCCACGAGCTCTTCTCCGCCCAGCTCGGCCATCAGGGCGAGCATTTTCGCGGCGTCTTCCTCAGAGACAGGGCCTTCGGCGGGAATGCCCGCGATCCAACCTGCTTTGAGGGCCTCAAACTGTGCGTCATTCTTGACGTTCATCCGGTCGCGAAGGCGATCCCATGCGGTCATGTCGGAGGCCAAAAGATCCTTGGCCTGACGCGAGGCATTGGCCAGGCCCGCGACGATTTCCGGGTTGTTTTCGAGAACTTCGCCGCGCACAACATAGCCCAAAAGCGGCGTTTCCGGGTTCAGACCCAGAGCAACAGCAGCCTCAGAGGTGGAGGCCAAAAGGCGCATGCCAGAGGCTTCCATTTTGGCGCCGAAGTGCCAGAAGTTGATCGCGCCATCAAGCTCGCCACCCAATGCGGATTTGAAAATCAGAGGCGGCGCGCCGAACACCTGTTCGGTCTGACCCGCGAGATCAAAGCCGCCCTGTTTCTCGGCATAGGCGCGCAGGATGAGCCAGCTTTTGTCCGTCGGTCCGCCCGCGATCCCGACCTTGCCACCTGCGAGGTCGGTGAGGCTTTGTGCGGTGCTGTCTTTCGGCACGTAGAGGCCGCCCACAGCTTTGGAGTATGGAATAAAGACGTAATCTTTGCCCTCGGCACGCTGGGCCGCGACCCAGAGCCAATCGGCGACGATCATGTCCACTTCGCCCGCCGCGAGGGCAACACGAGAGGCCGGGCCACCCGCGACATCCATCGCTTCGAGGGTAAAGCCATTCGCGGTGTCGAACCCGTTGTGCTGGATCGTGTCAACTTCCCAGGCAACCGTGCCGGACATGTAAAGCGCGGCTTTGAGGGTCGGTGTGTCTTCTGCTTTGGCCGCGCCAGCGATCACAGCCGCGGCGGCGAGGGCGGTGAGCCCTTTGATATATTTGGTCATGAATGATCCTCCCTGAAAGAAAAGAGTATGCCGCGGCAGTCTCAGGCGAAATACGACCAAAGCACGGGCCGATTTTGGGTGGGTCGTAGTCTTTTTACGACCAATGGCTAATTTGATGCTCACGCCTGCGTGACCCACCATAGGGACAGTTTTGTCCGGGCCACGATTCAGATGAGTCCAAGTCCCGCGACAGCTCATAGGGAGGAAGACTCATGAAAAAATATGTATCCGCCGCTTTGGCGGCCGTCCTCTGTATCGGGACATCGACCGCATCTTTCGCGGGCGTGACCGAAGAGGACCTTTTGAACGACGCCGCGTCTGTAGAAGACATTCTCACCAACGGCATGGGCCGCAATCTTCAGCGTTTCTCGCCGCTTGAGACCCTGAACAAAGACAACGTCAAAAACCTTGTACCGGCTTGGGCGTTCTCCTTGGGTGGGGAAAAACAACGAGGTCAGGAAACCCAGCCGCTGATCCATGACGGTATCATGTACATCACCGGCTCCTATTCGCGCGTCTATGCGATCGACGTCGTGACCGGTGCGGAAATCTGGCAGTATGACGCCCGTCTCCCGGAAGGCATCCTGCCCTGCTGTGACGTGATCAACCGCGGTGGCGCGATCTACGGCGACAACTTCTATTTCGGCACGCTCGATGCCCGCATCGTGGCGCTCGACCTGAAAACGGGCGACGTGAAATGGAACAAAAAGATCGCCGACTATAAAGAAGGCTATTCCTACACCGCCGCCCCGCTCATCGTGAACGGCCTCGTCGTGACCGGCAACTCCGGCGGCGAATTCGGCATCGTGGGTGAAGTGCAGGCACGTGACGCCGAAACCGGCGATCTCGTTTGGACCCGTCCGGTGATCGAAGGTCACATGGGCACGCTGAACGGCGAAGAGTCGACCATGACCGGTGAGCTGAACGCCACCTGGCCGGGCGACATGTGGAAAACCGGCGGTGGTGCAACCTGGCTCGGCGGCTCCTATGACGCCGACACCGACACGCTCATCTTCGGCACCGGCAACCCGGCTCCGTGGAACTCTCACCTGCGCGATGCGGGCACGCCGAAAGACGACAACTCCGGCGACAACCTCTATGCCGCCTCCCGTCTCGGGATCGATCCGGCCACCGGTGAGATCAAATGGCACTTCCAAACCACCCCGCGCGAGGGCTGGGACTTTGACGGTGTGAACGAGGTCGTGGCCTACACCGACCGCGACGGCAACAAGCGTTACGCCACCGCTGACCGGAACGGCTTCTTCTACGTTCTGAACCGTGAAGACGGCGCATTCGTGTCCGCCTCGCCGTTCGTGGACAAGATCACCTGGGCCGAGGGCATCGACGAAAACGGTCGCCCGATCTACATCGAAGACGCGCGTCCGGGTAACCCGCTCGAAGCGGAAAAAGGTGAGATGGTCTTCTCCGTGCCGTCCTTCCTCGGTGGTAAAAACTGGATGCCGATGGCCTTCTCCCAGAAGACCGGCAACTTCTACGTGCCGTCCAACGAATGGGGCATGGACATCTGGAACGAGCCGATCTCCTACAAAAAAGGCGCGGCTTACCTCGGTGCCGGTTTCACCATCAAACCGATCTTTGAAGATCACATCGGCTCTCTGAAAGCCATCGACCCGGATACTGGCGAGATCAAGTGGAACTACAAGAACGACGCGCCGCTTTGGGGTGGTGTGATGACGACCGCTGGTGGTCTGGTGTTCTTCGGTACGCCTGAGGGTGAATTCATCGCGCTCGACGACGAAACCGGTGAGAAACTCTGGTCCTTCCAGACCGGCTCCGGCATCGTCGGTCAGCCTGTGACCTGGGAGCAGGATGGTGAGCAGTTTGTCTCCATCGTCTCCGGTTGGGGCGGCGCTGTTCCGCTCTGGGGTGGTGAAGTTGCCAAGAAGGTCAACTACCTGAACCAGGGTGGCATGGTCTGGACATTCAAGCTGCCGAAACAGCTGGCTTCCGCCGACTAAGCACCTCATCGAGCGAATCTCCTCGCTCTCGCGCCCCGCCGGTCTCGGCGGGGCGTTTTTTCATGTTTTCAAACTCTTGCTGCGCAGAAACGCGGAGCGGGGTTTCCTCTCGAATTCTGGCCGTATGGTAAAAAAGCGTTGCCGAAACCGGTTTCGGACCTACATGGTGACGCCCAGGAGGAGAATCAGTGCGGTCAGATGCGAAAACAGACCGGCGGTTCCGTGATAATGCGCGTGTCACGATCACGGATTTGTCTCAGGCCTTGAGCCTGACCAAAGGCACTGTGTCTCGGGCTCTGAATGGCTACCCTGATATTTCTGAGGCCACCCGCCAGCGTGTCGTGCGTGCGGCGCAGGCCATGGGCTATCGCCCGCTCAGCCACGCGCAGGCGATCAAGACCGGACGCAGTCGCTCCATTGGATTGGTGGTGGAACTGTCAGAGACGGACGCGCATCGTCCCTTCCTCGCCGAATTTCTCGCGGGTTTGACGCAAGCGGCCTCGGCCGAGGGATGGACCCTCACCGTGGCGACCTCCGAGACTGAAGCCGATACGCTCAAGATCATGCGCAGCCTCGTGCAGCAACATAAGGCGGATGGGTTCATCCTTCCGCGTGTGCTCTGGACCGATCCCCGGATTGATTTTCTGACTTCTGAAAATATTCCCTTTATTTGCTACGGAAGGCCAGAAATATCGGAAAAAGTATCTTATTTTGATATCGATAGTGCGCAGGTGATGATGGACGCGGTGGCCGAATTCGTCCGCCTTGGTCATCATAGGATCGGCTACATCGGCTCTGCCGCGCATTATGCCTTTTCCCATCATCGCCGCGACGGCTACCGTGCCGGACTGGCGCAAGAGGGGGTGGACTTCGATCCGTCGCTCATGGTCGAGGGGGCCTTGAGCCCGGAACAATCGGCCGAGGCCGCGCGCCGCCTTTTGGCACTCGACGCCCCGCCGACGGCGATCCTGTGCGCGACCGACATGCTGGCACGGGGAGTCTATGAAGTGGCCAATGCTTGGGGGCTTCGCATCGGGTCGGAGCTATCGGTCATTGGCTATGATGGTGCGCCCGAGGCGCAGGCGATGTGGCCACAACTTTCGACCTTCGTGGTCGACAATCGAGATGCGGGACTGGCCTTGGGGCGGATGTTCATCACCCGCCTTACATCGCCAGACAGCGAGAGAGAGCATCACTTACGACACGCGCGCTACCGCGCTGCGGGGTCTACGGGACGGCCGGTTTGGTCGTCCGAGGAGTTGGCGCGTCATTTGGGTTCCAAGCGCACAAACTCCACTTTTCATCATCAAAACTCAGGGAGAGAGAGATGACATTGAAGAAACATATCCTTTTGACAAGTGCGGCGACTGCGCTGGCTTTGACCAGTTTCGCGGCAAGCGCCGAGACGCTCCGGTTCTGGACCACCGAAGAACAGCCGGACCGCCTCGCCAAACAGGAAGAGATGGCCAAGGCGTTTGAGGCCGAAACCGGCACCGAAGTCGAAGTGATCCCGGTCACGGAGTCTGATCTCGGCACCCGTGCGACCGCCGCCTTTGCCGCCGGTGATTTGCCGGATGTGATTTACCACACCCTGCAATATGCACTGCCCTGGGCCGAGGCGGGTATCCTCGATATGGACGCGGCCACCGACGTGATCGAGGACCTGGGCGTCGACACCTTTGCGCCGGGGGCGTTGAACATGGCGGCGATGGATGACGGTTACGCGTCTGTGCCGGTCGATGGTTGGACCCAGATGATCGTCTACCGCAAAGACCTGTTCGATGCGGCGGGCCTTGAGGCGCCGACGTCTTACGCCGCTGTCGAGGCCGCGCTTGAGGCGCTGCATAACCCGCCGGAAATGTACGGTTTTGTGGCCGCGACCAAAGTGGACGAGAACTTCATGTCTCAGGTGCTGGAGCATGTGTTCCTCGCGAATGGCGTCAGCCCGGTGGGTGCAGACGGCTTTGCCCCGCTGGATGAGGCCAAGACCACCGAAGTGCTCGATTTCTACAAAGCGATTGCCGAGGCCTCGCCGCCGGGCGATCTCTATTGGGACCAGTCGCGCACGCTCTATTTCTCCGGCAATGCGGCGATGATCATCTGGTCGCCCTTTATCCTAGATGAGTTGGCCGGCCTGCGTGACAGTGCGCCGCCGACCATCAACGACGATCCGACCTCTGGTGAGCTGGCGTCGAAAACTGGCATCGTGACGACCTTCTCCGGTCCGTCCAATCCGGATGGTGCGGCTTGGGGTGACATCCGCTATTTCGGTATCACCTCTGACGCCGACACCGATGCCGCGGAAGCTTTCGTGCGCTACTCGATGGATGAAGGCTATACCCAGACACTCTCGATTGCGCCGGAGGGCAAATTCCCGGTCCGTCGCGGGACCGAGGACGATCCGGAAGCCTTCTCCATGGCCTGGGCCGAACTGCCCGTCGGCGTGGACCGCAAAGCACCGCTTGGCGAGCTGTACGCGCAAGACATGATCGACGAGATCGTTGGGGGGCTTGATGGCGCACAGCGCTGGGGCGTGAAAGAGGGCCAATTGGCGCTCGCATCCAAGATGATCAACTCGCAGATCATCAACCGTGTGGTGCGTGAGTATATCGACGGCGAAATTGACGCGGCGACTGCCGTGGCCGAGATGAACGCGGAACTCGCCGCCATCGAGTGATTGCGATCCAAGGGGGTGCGGTATGCTCCGCGCCCCCACCTTTTCCAAAGACAGGGAGTTCTCCATGTCGGACTTCGGACCTCCGCGCGGGGCCGGGCCTTTGGCCCGATCCGAGGCGCGCCTTGCCTGGGGCCTTTTGACCCCCACCATCCTCGCCGTTTCACTGGTCGTTCTTTTGCCGCTTATGGCGATCTTCTGGATTTCCGTGAAACCCGTCTCACTCTCCGATTTGCGCGCGCCGGAAACGGTGGTGCGCGAAGACCTGCGCGGGCGGCCTGCCGCGGCGGGCGATGAGGCGACGCTCCGATACCGGCTCCGAAACTCCTCACCCAGCTCCGAGATCACGGGCGTGACCTTGCAGGACACATGGCCCGAGGGGCTTGTGTTGGCGGGTGAGTTGGACCCGCGTTGCGAGATCTCTGACGGTGTTTTGTCCTGTGATCTCGGTGATTGGGAAGGTGGCTATCGTGAGACGCTGAACATTCCGGTCATCACCGAGCAGGCCTATTTCGATGCGGGTCGTGAAGTTGACGAAGACCCGGTAGAGGTCAATGGCAAGGCCTCTTTCGTGCTGACCAACGGCGAGTTCACGTTTAAAAACTTTGTCTCTGTTTTCGACGGGGGTGAGTTTTGGAACGTGCTTGGTGTCACGCTGTTTTACACCGTCTTTGGCACATTTGGCGCGATGATCATGGGGCTGTTCGCCTCCATGCTGCTCAATCACTCCTTTAAGGGGCAGGGCATTTTGCGCGGGCTTTATCTGTTCCCCTATGTGGCGCCGGTGATTGCGGTCGCCTTTGCGTGGATTTTGCTCTTCGATCCCTTCTCCGGCTCCGCGAATGCGCTTTTGGTGCAAATGGGGGTGACGGATCAGGCGATCAATTTCTTTGGCGAGCGGCCTTTGGCGCTCATCATGGTGACGCTGTTTGAAATCTGGCGCTATTTCCCCCTGTCGTTCCTCTTCATTCTCGCGCGGATGCAGTCGATCCCGACGGATATGTATGAGGCCGCCGATATGGATGGCGCTTCGCCGTTTCAGCAATTCTGGTATCTCAGCCTGCCGCAGCTTTTGGGTATTTTGTCGGTCTTGTTCCTGTTGCGCTTCATTTGGACGTTCAACAAGTTTGACGACATTTTCCTTTTGACCGGCGGCAACGCGGGCACGCGGGTGTTGACCGTGAATGTCTATGAACAGGCCTTTGCGGTGTCGAACATCGGTGCAGGCGCGGCAGTGGCCGTGGTGATCTTTGCCTGTCTGCTGTTGTTCTCCGTGTTCTTCTTCAAATTCATGTCCAAGGAGGAAGGGCTATGACGGTGTACCTTCAGGGGGCTTTGCCCCCCGCGCCTCTGGCGCTCCCCCCAGGATATTTGTGGACAAAAGAAGGGAGGGAGTCATGAAACACCTCCGTTTCGGATATATCACCGGCCCCGCCTTGGGCGTTTTGTGGACCTTTGTCATTGCGGTGACCGTTGCCGTGGCGATGAGTTTTGCGACCGGCGAGGCGTTCAAGCCGTCTCTGATTTGGTCGGTGATCTTTGGCATTCCCACCGGATTGGCGCTTGTGTGGGGCGGAACGGCTATGGTGGCCTCCGCTGTTCTGGCCGTTGTGTATTTCCTCTCGCTCATTGTCGGCGCTGGCCCCGTTTTGTCAGGGGACGTGTCCATGGTCACGCGTATCGCTGCGGCTGTGTTTCTCGGTATCGGGATCGGCTGGCCGCTCAAGGTCTTTGTCGAAGAGCTGACCATGGGCGCACTGACGCGACATGAGTTCGAGGATGCGGTGATCCGCACGCTCAAGGGGTTTGGCTACATCTTCTTTACGGCCATTGTCGTCATCCCCTTTTACGTGATGGTGATGACCAGCCTAAAAAACCAATCCGAGCTGATGCAGAACCCACTCGATTTCTCGATTGATCTCTCGAAAGGCTGGGGTCTGTTCCGGTCTTATGTCGAGCTGATCACGGAGTTCAATTTCGGCACGTATATGTGGACGTCGTTCTACATTTCCGTGCTGACCGTCTTGATCACGCTGCTGTTCGCGATCCCCGGGGCCTATGCCGTTGCGCGGCTTCGGTTCAAAGGTCAGGCGGCGTTTTCGCGCTCGATCCTGTTGATCTACATGGTGCCGATGATCGTTCTCGCCCTGCCGATCTACATCGCGTTTTCGATGATGGGGCTGCGCAACTCGATCACCGGCATCGTCATGATCTACCCGGTGACGACGATCCCGGTGGCGTTGTACATGCTCCAAGGCTACTTCCGGGGTCTGCCTGCGGAGGTGGAGGAAGCTGGTCTGATGGACGGGCTGTCGCGGCTACAGGTGATTTGGAAAATCACCCTGCCACTGTCGCTTCCGGCGCTGGCCTCCGTGTCGCTCTACGTCTTCATGATCGCGTGGAACGAGTTCCTTCTGGCCTTCATGCTCCTGGATGATCCGTCGAAATTCACGCTCACACGCGGGATTGCCTCGCTCAACTCGTCCGAAATTCCACGGCAACACCTCATGGCTGGCTCGGTGATCGCCACCGTGCCGATCATGGCGTTGTTCTTGGGGTTGGAGAAATTCATGACCAAGGGTCTGACAGCGGGGAGTGTGAAAGGATGACCATTCAAAACCCCATCGACCATGCCGCACGCGATGTCCTGTTGGGCAATGATCGCGGTGGCTATACGATCCCGACCGCGCGGCTTTATCCCTATCAGTGGAACTGGGACAGCATGTTTTCCGCGTGGGGCTATGCGACTTTTGACATGGATCGGGCGTGGCAGGAGGTGCACCTTCTGTTCGCCTCGCAATGGGACACCGGCATGGTGCCGCATATCATTTTCCACAAGTTGGACCCGGATTACTTTCCGGGGCCCAAGGTCTGGGGCGCCATGCATGAGCCGCCGACCTCGGGTATTTCGCAACCGCCCGTGGCCGCGACGCTCATCCGCAAAATCTATGAGATGGACCCGGAGGCGGGCCTTCCGCATGTGAAAACGCTCTATCCGAAACTGGTCGCGTGGCATGACTGGTGGATCCGGGAGCGGTGCAAGGACGGGCCCGTGGCGATTATTCACCCGTGGGAGTCGGGCCGAGACAACTGCCCGGATTGGGACCTCGGGATGGAGGGCATTGCAATCAACGAGGACGATCCTTACCTGCGCCGCGATACGACCCATGTGAAAGAGGAACAGCGCCCGCAAAAATGGGATTACGACCGCTATCTCGCGATCCTGGCCTTTGGTCGTTCCGTGAATTGGGACGACCGGGAGATGGTCGAGAACGGGCCGTTCCTCATGGCCGATCCGGGGATCAGTTTTGTGCTCTTACGGGCCTTTTCCGATCTCATCGCGCTCGGGCGCATCTTGAGGGAGGACACATCGGGCCTCGTGGCCCAAGAGGCGCAGCTGCGCGAGGGCGTGGCGAAGCTTTGGAATGCGGACAAGGGCTGGTTCGACGCCTATGACATTCGCTCGGGTCACTTCGCCAACGTGCTCGGCTCCGGTGCCTTTCTCGCCTATCTCGCGGGCGTGTCGCGCCCGGCGTTGGATGCGCATTTCGCGCGGGCCTGGGACAAGGTCGCCTATGGCATCCCCTCGGCGGACCCGGCGAGTGAACGGTTTGAACCACGCCGCTATTGGCGCGGGCCGACATGGCCGGTGGTCAATTCTCTGATCGCGATGGGCCTCACGGATATGGATCGTCACGAGGCGGCGGCGCGTTTGGCAGATGAGACCGCGCGGCTGATCGAAGCCGGTGGATTTTGGGAATATTACGATCCTCTCGATGGCACCCCCTGTGGTGGGGCGTCTTTCGGGTGGACGGCAGCCGTATGGCTGACGTGGTGCGGTCAGGGTCGCGCCGCGATGCAAACGGCAGGGAAGGAGTAAGAACATGGCAAGCATCGAGTTGCAGGCTGTCGAAAAGTGGTTCGGGAACGTTCAGGTGATCAAAGGCGTCGACCTCAAGATCGAAGAGGGCGAGTTCATCATTTTCGTCGGACCGTCCGGCTGCGGGAAATCCACGCTTTTGCGGATGATTGCAGGCTTGGAGGAGACTTCGCGCGGCAAGATTTTCGTGGGCGACCGCGACGCCACCGCTGAGCCGCCGTCAAAACGCGGCCTCGCCATGGTGTTCCAATCTTATGCGCTCTACCCGCATATGTCGGTACGTGACAATGTAGGTTTTGCGCTCAAGGCGGCGGGTGAGCCAAAGGATGTGATCGCCCAAAAGGTCGATGAGGCCGCGCGGGTGCTCAAGCTCACCGACTATATGGATCGGCGTCCCAAAGACCTCTCCGGTGGCCAGCGTCAGCGCGTCGCCATCGGGCGCTCCATCGTGCGTGACCCGACGGCGTTCTTGTTCGATGAGCCCCTGTCTAACCTTGATGCTGCTCTGCGGGTCGAGATGCGATACGAGTTGGCGAAACTGCACCGCTCGCTGAAATCCACAATGATCTATGTGACCCACGACCAAGTCGAGGCGATGACCCTCGCCGACCGTATCGTCGTGTTGGAAGCCGGCAAGATCGCGCAGGTCGGCACGCCCAAGGAGCTTTACGAACGTCCGGGCAACCTCTTTGTGGCACAGTTCATCGGGTCGCCGAAAATGAATGTCATCCCGGCAAGCGCTGTGGGGCAGGGGGAGCGGGGCAAAGACCTCGGCATCCGGCCGGAGCACATCACCATCGTTCCCAAAGGGCAGGGCGATCTCGACGGGGTTGTGGATGTGGTCGAATACCTCGGGGCGGACACCTATGTCATCGTCGATGCCGAGCATGGCGCGGGCCAGATGACCATCCGCGATCTGGGAGATGCACCGCATCAACCGGGGGAAGGGGTCGGTCTCAAATTCGGCGAGGGGCGCACGCATTTGTTTGACGCGACGGGGCTCGCCATCCGCTGACACTGCCGTCGAGAGGTCGGGAGCGGTCTAAAACTGTGCTCTGGTTTGATTTTCTCAGACCGAAAATCATCAAGTGCGCAGGTTATATGCCGTGAATCTGATCTCAGGGCTGCTTTTTCGCCTCTGGATTGATCATTCGGGTGACGTTACGTCGCATTTGGGCGGGTTTCGTTCCCGGATCGCGCCCGTTCCTTCCTATCCTCTCCCCCATGTGAATGAGCCCGCGCTGTATTTTCAGTAGAGCGGGTGGGAGAAGACGGACGATATGCTACCAGTGCTGGATTACAGGCAACATGCCTCGGGCAAAGATTGTGGGCAGTTTGCGTATGAGCTTGGCAAGGCGTGTCGGGGAGATGGGATTTTCCTGTTGTCAGAGCACGGGGTGCCGCGCGGATTGTTGCGGGAGGTGCTCAGTGCGTCTGAGATGTTTTTCGCCCTGCCCAAAGCCGACAAATCCAAACTGTCACTAAAGGACGCGCACTTCACGCGCGGTTGGGCGGACGAGGGCGTGGAGGTGATCGGAGGCCCCGCCGGAGCGCCACCGCGCAAGGAAAGTTTCAGCATCGGCTTTGAGCTTCCGGCACAAGATCCGCGCCTTGTCTCGGAGGGGCCTTTGTGGGGGCCAAACCTTTGGCCGGACTGTGACGAGTTTCGCAACACCATGCGGGATTATTACAAAGAGTTGCTCGCTCTGGGCCGTGGCATCATGCATGCGGTCGAACGCGATCTGGACCTGCCCTACGGGTTCTTTCAGCCGCATTTTTCTGAGCCGATGGCCACCTTGCGGCTGTCCCATTTTGCCGAGCCTGTCGCACCTCCGGACAAAATCCCTTGCGTCGCGCGGGCGCGGGCCAAATGTGATTTCGGCGCGCTGACATTTGTCTGGGTCGAAGAGGCGCAGGGGCTTCAGTACCAATCTCGGGACGGGCACTGGCAGGACGTCGCTCTTGTGCCCGGCACCCTGCTCGTGATGGTGGGCGATGTCTTGGCGCGCTGGACCAATGAGCAATATCGCTCTGTCCCGCATCGCATCCTGCCCATGGCGAAGATCGGCGATCTGGCGGCCTTCTATCTCGATCCCAACCCCGATAGCCTCATCACCGCCCTGCCACGTATGGGGGAGTCCCGCCACCCGCCGGTGCGGGCCAGCGATCATTTGTGGACGCGGCTGCAGGATGTCTATCAGCCCAAAGCGTGAGGTGCCGCTTTTCTGTCATGTCATCTGGACAGGCGCGGGCGAGAGCCGTACTTCAGGGGCATGACACAGACAGAGATGGATCACTGGGACAAAGAGCTCGATGCGATCGGGTTGATCTGTCCGTTGCCGGTGCTCAAAGCGCGCAAAGTGCTTTTGGGCCTTGAGGCCGGGCAGGTGTTGCGCCTTTTGGCCTCAGATGCCGCGGCGGTTATTGATGTCCCGCATTTCTGTCACGAGGCCGGGCACGCGTTTCTCGGCATGACAGATGACGGCGATCACCAGATTTATTTCATCCGACGGTGCTAAGCAGGCTTTCCGCCTCAGCCAAATCCTCTGGCGTGTTGATGTTCATGAACTGCTGTTCGGCGTCCGGCCCCTCGAAAAACACCGGAACTGCGCCTTTGCCCGTCGCGAATTGCCGCATGCGCCGTTGATGTCGCGCGAGCGCGACGCGAAGATCATGGCGCATGGACACGGGCCATAATCCGAAGGTCGGGTGCCAGTTCTCAGTCTCATCGGTTTTCGTGACGGCGATGCCGAATTCCTCGGGCTGGGCGACGCTTGCGAGGCGAGCGACGAGATCGGTCGGGAAAAACGGCGTGTCGGTCGCGACGGTGACGATGGCTTTGAAACCCTTCATCGCGGCCCAGTCGAGACCGGCCAATACCCCGGCAAGGGGGCCGAGGGGCTCGGGGCTGCTGTCCGGCAGGATCGGATAGCCATGTTCGGCATAGCGTTTGGGATCGCCATTGGCGCTGATCGCGAGGGTCGCACATTGCGGGGCAAGGCGGTCGATCACGCGCGACATGAGGGTTTGCCCGCCGAGGCGCACCTGTCCTTTGTCGACACCGCCGAGACGGGTGCCTTCACCGCCCGCCAAAATGACTCCGGGATATTGCGTCATCTGAGCCACTCCTGTGTCTTGGGGCTTTTCCCGTTCCCTTGCATTTTGTATGCCCTAACGACAGCAATCAAGGGGCAAGCGATGCTCGCATATGTGATGAGGGACGGTCGCGGGGAAGTTGACGCGCTTTTGCGCACAGTCGCCGCAACACTGTCGGGCGACGGGCAGCGGATCGTGGGCACCGTGCAACACAACACCGACCGTTCCGACGGGCGCGCCTGCACGATGGAGCTTGAGGTTCTGCCCTCGGGCCAGATGTTCGGCATTTCCCAAGACCTCGGTGGCGGCGCGTCTGGCTGTCGTCTTGACCCGGATGGGTTCTCCATGGCGGTGCACGCGGTGCAACAGGCGCTGGAGACGGGGGCCGATCTTTTGCTGATCAACAAATTCGGCAAACAAGAGGCCGAGGGACACGGATTTCGCGATCTCGTGGCGCAGGCGCTTCATGAGGGGATTCCGGTCTTGATCGGCCTGAACGCCAAAAACCTTGCGGCATTTCTGACCTTTGCCGAGGGGTTGGCCGAGGAGGTCGAGGGCAACTTGCCGGCAGTCATGGGCTGGTGCCGCGAAACCGGGCGCGTTGCTTAAATACGAGGCACATTTGGACTAGGCCCCCCGAAAGGTGCAATTTACCTCGCTCCCCCAGTCGTGAATCGTTTACGACAACATCACGCAAGACCGATTGAGGCCCATGAGCAATTCTCTCTCTATCATCGTCGTGGAAACGGATCGCACCCGCGCTCAGTTGATTGTCGACAGTTTGAAAGACGCAGGCGACTTTGATGTCGCGGTGATCTCAGAACCCACCGGCTTGGCCAGGCAAATTCAGGCCCGCAGCCCGGATGTGGTTCTCATCGACATCGAAAACCCGTCCCGTGACACGCTGGAAGAACTGGCGCTGGCTTCCGGCCCGCTGGATCGTCCCGTAGCGATGTTTGTCGATCGCTCTGATGAGGGGCTGTCCGCCGCTGCGATTGAGGCGGGTGTCTCGGCCTATGTGGTTGATGGGTTGCAATCTCAGCGGGTCAAACCGGTGATCGACGCCGCCATCGCCCGGTTTCGCATGTTTCAACGCATGCGCACGGAATTGGCCGAGACGAAAAAGGCGCTCGAAGAACGCAAGGTCATCGACCGCGCCAAAGGCATGCTGATGCGCGCCAAAGGTGTCGGCGAAGACGAGGCCTACGCGCTGTTGCGCAAGGCCGCGATGGATCAGGGCAAGCGCGTCGCCGATGTGGCGCAGGCGCTCGTCACAGCCGCGGGGCTGTTGTCATGAGCCTCATTCCTTTGTCCATTAGCTATATCCCCCTCGTGGACGCGGCGCCTCTGATTGTGGCCCAGGAAATGGGATTCGCCTCCGAGGAAGGGATTTCGCTCAACCTCAAAGCTGCGCCGTCGTGGTCGTCCGTGCGCGATATGCTCACCTTTGGCCATGTCGATGCGGCGCATATGCTGTCGCCCGTTCCGGTCGCCACCGCTTTGGGGCTTGGCGGCGCGGGGGCAAAGCTCTCTGCCGTTTCTGTGCTGTCGATGAATGGTAATGTGATCGGTGTCTCTTCTGCTTTCGCGCAAAAGCTTCGGGCGATTGGGCATGACTTTGGGTTTTCCGATGCCTATGCGGCGGGAAAGGCCCTGATCGCGGCGACGTCCGAGCGGCTGCGCATCGGTGTGCCCTTTCCGTTTTCGATGCACGCGGAGCTTTTGTACTACTGGCTGACCGCGCTTGGCCTCCCTGCGCCGCAGTCCGTGGACATCCGGACCGTTCCCCCGCCTCTTATGGCGGCGGCGATTGAGGCCGGAGAGATTGACGCCTTTTGCGTGGGGGAACCTTGGGGGTCGCAGGCTGTCGACAATGGCGTCGGTGAACTGTTGCTTCCGGGGACGGCCATCTGGTCCGCCGCGCCGGAAAAGGTGTTGGCAGTGCGCTCCGAGTGGGCGGAGTCTGAGAGCGCGCTCATGGGGCGTCTTATTCGGGCCGTTTGGCGGGCCGGTCGGTGGCTCGGCAATCCCGACAGCCGCATGTTGGCCTCCGAGCTTTTGAGCCGTGCCGAATATCTCAACCTGCCCTCGGAGCTTCTGGAGCGTTCTTTGCTTGGCAATATTGTCATCTCTCCCAATGGAGAGACCCGGCATGTGGACGGCTTTGTCGACTTCTATAATGGGGCGGCCTCTTTCCCCTGGCGGTCTCAGGCGGAATGGATCGGGGCGCAATTGGCGGCGCGCACCGGGCTTGATCGCGAGGCGGCCCGCCGGAGTGCGCGGTCGGTGTTCCGCTCGGACCTCTATCGTCAGGCGCTTGCCTCCACCTCTGCGGATTTGCCGGGCGCGTCGTCGAAACTTGAGGGGGCCTTGGACGAGCCGACTCCGGTGTCGTCCCCGTCTGGGCGTCTGATTCTGGGGCGAAATCAGTTTTTCGACGGGCGCATTTTTGAGCCATCCGAAGGTTGATGGTCAAAAAATATGCAATTTCGCGGGGTGGTTCGAAAGTTTCATGCCGCAGTGCAATAAGATTTTTGCAACTGCGGCGCGATTCTGGGCATAACTGACGTACAGCAAGGCAACGAAGCCTCGCGACAAGACATTCGTCCCGGCGATCGGGACACCAGAGCAAAGCCGCTCGATACTCCGCCTCTTCTCCTCCCAGGCGGTCTATCGGCGGCTTTTTTCGTTTTTCTTTCCTCAACAGGGACAACAGGGACAAACAGATGAAGAAACTTCTCCTTGGCCTCGCAGCCTCCACCGCACTCGCTACGGGTGCCTGGGCAGAAATGCTCGATCTGGAAAAAGACGAACTCACCTTTGGGTTCATCAAACTGACCGACATGGCCCCGCTGGCCGTGGCCTATGAACAGGGGTTCTTTGACGACGAAGGTCTCTTTGTCACGCTTGAAGCGCAGGCCAACTGGAAAGTGCTTTTGGATGGTGTGATCGACGGCACTCTGGACGGCGCGCACATGCTTGCCGGTCAGCCGCTTGCCGCGACCATCGGGTTTGGCACCGAGGCCCATATCATCACCCCCTTCTCCATGGACCTGACCGGCAACGGCATCACCGTGTCGAACGAGGTTTGGGAAGAGATGAAGCCGAACATCCCTGTAGGTGATGACGGCAAGCCGGTCCACCCGATCTCTGCCGAAGCACTGGCGCCGGTCGTCGAGAAGTACAAATCCGAGGGCAAGCCGTTCAACATGGGCATGGTCTTCCCGGTGTCCACGCACAACTACGAGCTGCGGTATTGGTTGGCCGCGGGGGGTCTGCACCCGGGTTTCTACTCCACCGAGAACATCACCGGCCAGATCGGCGCGGATGTGTTCCTCTCCGTGACCCCGCCGCCGCAGATGCCCGCCACCTTGGAGGCCGGCACGATCTATGGCTACTGCGTGGGTGAGCCGTGGAACCAGCAAGCTGTCGCCAAAGGCATCGGTGTGCCTGTGATCACCGATTACGAGCTCTGGAAAAACAACCCGGAAAAAGTTTTCGGCATTACCGCCGAGTTCGCCGAAGAATACCCGAACACCACGCTTGCGGTGACCAAGGCGCTCATTCGCGCGGCGATGTGGCTTGACGAGAATGACAACGCGAACCGCGAAGAGGCCGTCGAAATCCTGTCGCGTCCCGATTATGTCGGCGCCGATGCGGATGTGATCGCGGCCTCCATGACCGGAACGTTCGAATATGAACCGGGCGATGTGCGAGAGGTTCCCGACTTCAACGTGTTCTTCCGCTACAATGCGACCTACCCGTTCTATTCCGATGCTGTGTGGTATCTGACCCAGATGCGTCGTTGGGGCCAAATCTCGGAAGCCAAGCCGGACAGCTGGTACGATGAAGTCGCGAAATCCGTCTACAAGCCGGAGATCTACCTCGAAGCCGCGCGTCTCCTCGTCGACGAAGGTCTCGCCAATGAGGAAGACTTCCCGTGGGACAGCGACGGTTACAAAGCGCCGACGCCCGCCGAGGACATCATTGACGGGATCGCCTACGACGGCAAAACCCCGAACGCCTATCTCGAAAGCCTGCCGATCGGCCTGAAAGGCGAACAGATGGTCGTTGGCACCGAGGTCAAAGGCTAAGGTGCGCCCAGAAATCGCTCAAGTGGAGCGATTTCAGCACCAGGCGGAGCCCAGGTGCACATAAACTTTCCCCGAGGGGCGCGCCGCTTCCTGAGTGCGCCCCGAATATACCAACTCAATCTCTCTTGTCTCTCGTGAGGACGCCGCAATGACTGCTATCGACCCGCAAGCGCTTGACGCCGAGGCCAAAGCGGCCCGTCGCGCGAAACTTTTCACCCGGATCAACAAGGCCGACGCCTGGTTCCAAGTGCTGGGCCTGTCTTGGATGACGCCGATCCTCAAAGCCGCCGCCGGGGACAACCCCAAGGCGCAGGCGAAAGAGATCTGGAAGCTCCTGGGCGTGCCGGTTCTGGCCATCGTCGGGTTCCTGATGCTCTGGGGCACAATGGCGCCCAAGGTGCAGACCTCTCTCGGTGCAATCCCCGGTCCTGCGGCCGTGTGGGACGAGGCGGTGAACCTGCATCACGACGCTATCGCCAAGGCCGAGAAAAAGGCCATCTTCCTTGAGCGTGTTGAGGCACGCAACGACCGCTTTATCGCGAATGGTGAGCCCGAGAAGGTCAAGGATATTCCCTACACCGGGTCGCCATCCTACTACGAACAAATCTGGACCTCGATCAAAACCGTGTTCTTCGGCTTTCTGATCGGGTCTGCCATTGCCATCCCGCTCGGTATCCTCGCCGGTCTGTCGCCCTATGCGAACGCCGCGATCAACCCGCTGGTGCAAATCTTTAAACCGGTGTCGCCGCTCGCGTGGCTTCCGATTGTGACCATGGTGGTTTCCGCGCTTTACACGACGAATGACGGGCTTTTCGCCAAATCCTTCCTCGTCTCCGCGATCACCGTGACGCTCTGTTCCTTGTGGCCGACGCTGATCAACACCTCTTTGGGTGTGGCCTCCATCGACAAAGACCTCGTCTCCGTGTCCAAAGTGCTCAAAATGGGCACCTGGCAGAAGATCACGAAACTTGTCCTGCCCTCCGCTCTGCCGCTGATCTTCACCGGTCTTCGTCTGTCGCTCGGTGTTGGCTGGATGGTTCTCATCGCGGCTGAAATGCTGGCGCAGAACCCGGGCCTTGGCAAATTCGTCTGGGACGAATTCCAGAACGGCTCCTCGCAATCGCTCGCGAAAATCATCGTCGCCGTGCTCACCATCGGCATCATCGGCTTCCTGCTCGATCGTGTGATGTTTGCGCTGCAATCCCTCTTCACCTTCTCCAACAATCGGTGATCGACATGGGTATCCTGACTTTCGAAAACGTCTCCAAAGGCTTCGGTGAGGGCATTCACCGCACCGAAGTCCTCAAGAACATCAACCTCGATGTCCAAGAAGGCGAATTCCTCGTTCTGCTGGGCTTTTCCGGAACCGGCAAAACGACGCTGATCAACCTGATGGCAGGTCTGGATACCCCGTCCACTGGCTCTGTGTCCTTTAAAGGCAAGGCTGTGACTGGTCCCGGTCCGGAACGCGGCGTGATCTTTCAGAACTACTCGTTGATGCCTTGGCTCACGGTGAACGGCAACGTCGAGGTGGCTGTGGACACGATCTTCCCCGGCCTCTCGAAAGACGAGAAAGCGGAAAAGGTTTCGAAATACGTCAAGATGGTGGGGCTGAGCCACGCCACGACGCGCCGTCCGGCGGAGCTTTCGGGCGGGATGCGTCAACGTGTGAACGTGGCCCGCGCTTTGGCGATGAACCCCGAAGTGCTCCTGCTCGACGAACCGCTCTCCGCGCTCGATGCGCTGACGCGGGCCAACCTCGCCGATGAGATCGAACATATCTGGGAATCCGACAAAAAGACCTGTGTGCTCATCACCAACGATGTGGACGAGGCCATTCTTTTGGCGGACCGGATCATCGCCCTGAACCCGGACGGGTCGCTCGGCGAAGAGTTCAAAGTGACGATCCCGCGTCCGCGTGACCGTGGCGAGATGAACCACAACGAAACCTTCCACGCGCTGCGCGCTCAGGTGACCAACTATCTCATGGATGTGGGCATCGAGGCGAAAGCCGAGGGGATCAAACAGCTGCCCAATGTGACGGCCATCCACAATCAAAAAGTACCTGCCGCGGTTGAAAAGGCGCAAGCCGGTCTCATCGATCAAAAATTCCTGACCTTTGAAAACCTGCACAAGATCTACCCGACCCCGAAAGGGCCGCTGACGGTTGTGGAGGATTTCAATCTCAAACTGAACCGGGGCGAATTCATTTCGCTGATCGGGCACTCGGGCTGTGGCAAATCCACCGTTTTGACCATGGTCGCGGGCCTCAACGATGTGTCGAAAGGCATCATCAAACTCGACGGGTTCGAGGTGCGTGGCGCCGACCCGGAGCGTGCCGTGGTGTTCCAGTCGCCGAACCTGTTTCCGTGGCTGACTGCAAAGGAGAACGTGGCCATTGGAGTCGACAAGGTTTACCCGGGTGCAAGCCAGGCTGAACGTCAGGATGTCATTGAATATTATCTTGAGAGGGTCGGTCTCGCGGACTCTATGGACAAGTCCGCCTCGGAAATGTCCAACGGCATGAAGCAACGTGTGGGCATCGCCCGCGCCTTTGCCCTCTCTCCGAAACTCCTGCTTCTCGATGAACCCTTCGGGATGCTCGACAGTCTCACGCGCTGGGAACTCCAAGAGGTGCTCATGGAGGTTTGGGAGCGCACGAAAGTGACCGCGATCTGTGTGACCCACGACGTGGACGAGGCGATCCTTTTGGCTGACCGCGTGGTCATGATGACCAACGGTCCGCAGGCCACCATCGGCAAGATCACCGAGGTCGACCTCCCGCGTCCGCGCTCGCGCAAGGCGCTTTTGGAACACCCGGATTACTACAAATACCGCCAAGAGGTGCTCGATTTCCTCGAAGAATACGAGCACGGCGCAAAGCCGAAATCCAAACTCACCCCGAAACCCGTCGCTGCGGAGTAAGTCACATGGACGATCAGACCATTGCCCTCGTACAAGACAGCTTCGCCAAAGTGCGCCCGATCTCGGAAACCGCAGGCGAGCTGTTCTACGCCGATCTCTTCACCTCCGCGCCCGAAGTCCGTCCCCTGTTCAAAGGCGATATCAACGAACAGGGCATGAAACTCATGGCCACGCTCAGCGTGGTGGTGAACGGCCTCAAGGATTTGGACAAGATCGTCCCCGTCGCCCAGGACTTGGCCCGTGGGCATGTCGCCTATGGCGTGAAGGAAGAGCATTACGAGGCCGTTGGCGCCTCTCTGCTTCGAACGTTGGAGCAAGGTCTGGGTCAGGACTTTACCCCCGAAGTCAAAGCCGCCTGGGTCGACGCCTACGGAACATTGTCCTCCGTGATGATCGACGCCGCCTACGGAGAAGGATCTCTCTGATGGCCGAGCGGCTTGTCATCATCGGAGCTGGGATGGCGTCTGGACGTTTGCTCGATCATCTGATCGGGGAGGCCCCGGAGTCGTTTGACATCACGCTTTTCAATGCCGAGCCGCGCGGAACCTATGACCGCCTGATGCTCTCTCCGGTTCTGGCTGGGGAGAAATGCTATGCCGACATCGTCACCCATGATGACGCATGGTATGCTCGAAACGATGTGACCTGCCGCTTTGGCGAATGGGTGCGGGGCATTGATCGCGACCGCAAGGTGGTGGTCGCGGACAAGGGCGAAGTGCCCTACGACAAACTCGTCATCGCGACCGGTTCGACGCCGTTTATCGTGCCTTTGCCCGGCCATGACCTTCCGGGTGTGATCGCCTACCGCGACCTTGAAAACACCGAAGAAATGATGCGCCTCGGCGACCAACCCGGTGCGCGGGCTGTTGTGATCGGCGGCGGGCTGTGGGGTCTTGAGGCGGCCGCTGGGATGGCCGCGCGGGGCATTCATGTGACCGTGGTGCACATCGCCGGTCACCTGATGGAGCGCCAATTGGATCACGCCGCAGCGGGGCTTTTGCAAAAGGCCTTGGAAGCGCGCGGGATCGAGATCATGTGCAGCGCCAATTCCAAGGAAATCATCGCGGGTGACGACGGTCGCGTGCGGGCGCTTTTGCTCGATGAGGGGCGGGAATTGCCTTGTGATCTTCTCGTCATGGCCGTGGGTATTCGCCCCTCCGTCAAACTGGCGCAAGAGGCCGGGATCGAAACCGGTCGGGGGATCGTCGTAGATGATCAACTCCTGACCTCGGACCCGCATATCTACGCGCTTGGTGAATGTGTGGAACACAACGGTGCGCTCTTTGGTCTTGTCGCGCCTCTGTTCGATCAGGCCAAAATCCTGGCGCAGGCCCTGAGGGGCAAAAGCGTGCATTTCGTGAACAAGGAAGTCTCGACCAAGCTCAAGGTGACGGGCTGTGACCTCTTTTCTGCGGGCGATTTCCAGGACGCAGAGGGACGGGAATGCATCACCTATGAGGATGAGGCCAACGCGATTTACAAGCGTCTTGTTCTGGAGAACGACCGTCTCATCGGGGCGGTGATGTATGGCGACACGACCGACGGCGCATGGTTTTTCAACCTGATCCGCGACGGCTCTGACGTGTCCGGCATGCGCGACATGATGATTTTTGGACCGGCGTACCAAGAGGCCGCTGTGCCCGCTCCCGCACCTGTTCTGATGGAGGTGTCCGCATGAGACGTCCCAAGGTCATTGAAAACACCGCCTGTTCCGTGCGCTCGACCTGTCCCTAGTGTGGGGTTGGCTGTGGTGTCTTGTTGGGGCCGGACGGAAAGGGCGGACTGGATGTGCGCGGCGACCAAGATCACCCGGCCAACTTCGGGCGGCTCTGTTCCAAAGGCTCTGCTCTGGGCGAAACCATCTCTCTCGAAGGTCGCCTTTTGGCGCCGCAGGTGGACGGGCGTGAGACGGATTGGGACACCGCCCTCGATTTGGTGGCGCGCAAGTTCTCCGAGACGATTGCCGCGCATGGCCCCGATAGCGTGGCCTTTTATGTCTCCGGTCAGCTCCTGACCGAAGACTACTACGTCGCCAACAAGCTGATGAAAGGCTACATCGGTTCCGCCAACATCGACACCAATTCCCGGCTTTGCATGGCGTCCACGGTTGCGGGGCACAAACGCGCGTTCGGGACGGACACGGTGCCCGGCACCTATGAGGATCTCGACGAGGCCGATGTGATCGTGCTCACCGGATCGAACCTCGCGTGGTGCCACCCGGTGCTCTACCAACGCATTCTCGCCATCCGCAAGAAACGTCCGGAGCAAAAGCTCATCGTGATCGACCCGCGCCGTACCGCGTCTTGCGATCTGGCGGATGTGCACCTGCCTCTGGCGCTTGGCTCCGATGTGGCGTTGTTCAATGGGCTTTTGGCAGAGATCGAAAAGCGTGGGTTGATTGATACTGATTTTGTCGCCCAAGTTTCCGGTCTCGATGAGGCGATTGCCGCGGCGAAAGCCGACGACCTGTCTGTCACCGGCCTGTCGGACGAGCTGCTCAAGACCTTCTATGATCTGTGGTGCAGCTCGGAAAAGGTTGTCACGATCTTTTCCCAAGGCGTGAACCAATCTTCCTCGGGCACCGACAAAGTCAACTCCATCACCAACTGTCACCTCGCCACGGGGCGCATCGGACGCGTCGGCATGGGGCCGTTCTCTGTGACGGGGCAGCCCAACGCCATGGGCGGGCGCGAGGTCGGCGGTCTGGCCAATATGCTGGCCTGTCACCTCGATATTGAGAACGCGGATCACCGCAACGCTGTCAAAACCTTTTGGTCCGCGCCCGACATGCCGGAACAGGCCGGTCTCAAAGCTGTCGATATGTTCCGCGCCGTGGGCGAGGGCAAGATCAAGGCACTCTGGATCATCCACACCAACCCGGCTGTGTCCATGCCGGATGCGGATCGGGTGCGCGATGCCATTGCAGGTTGTGATTTTGTGGTCGTCTCCGACATCACCGGCGCGACCGACACCGCGCGGCTTGCGCATGTGTTGCTGCCCGCCACGGCCTGGGGCGAGAAAAGCGGCACAGTGACCAACTCTGATCGCATCATCTCGCGTCAGCGCCCCGCGCTTCCTGCCCCCGGTCAGGCCCGCGCGGATTGGGAGCAACTGGCCGAAGTCGCCCGTCGCATGGGCTTTAGGGACGGGTTCGACTATCAGACCCCCGCCGAGATTTTCCGCGAATATGCGGCTCTTTCGGGCATCGCGGGCGGTTTTGGCAAAGACTTCGATATTTCGGGTCTCAAAGACCTCACCGACACGCAATATGACACGCTTGCCCCCACGCGCTGGCCGGTCACAGACGGCAAGCAAGGCGGTCGTTTCTTTGCCGATGGCAAATTCTTTACCCCCGACGGCAAAGGCCGGATGCTCCCCGTCACGTGGAAACCGCCGGTGGCTAGGAAAGAGCCGCGCTATCCGTTCTGGTTCAACACCGGCCGTATTCGCGACCAATGGCACACGATGACCCGCACGGCGCGCTCGCCGCGTCTGTCGGCGCATTTGGGCGAACCCTTCCTTGAGATTCATCCCGAGGACGCCAAGGCCAAAGGCATCGGGCCGACCTCTCTTGTCGAGGTCAAAACACCGAATGGCACCGCCATCCTGCGCGCGATGATCACGGACCGGATCGCACAAGGCGAGGTCTTTGCGCCGATGCATTGGACCGGCGAAAACGCTCCGGCAGCGCGGGTCGACGCTTTGGTCGCGCCTGTGACCGACCCCGTCTCCGGACAACCCGAAAGCAAGGCCTCTGTTGCCTCCATCGCGCCCTTTGAGGCCGCATGGTACGGCTTTGCGATCTCGCAAACGCCAGTCAAGGCCGCGTCCGATTATTGGGCTTTGGCAAAAACCTATGCGGGCTACCGCGTTGAACTGGCCGGAAAAGAGGCCCCTGAGGACTGGGTGCAAGAGGCGCGGCTTTTGTTCGGCCTGCCCACGGCGGACGTACAAACTATGCTCGACCCGGCCAAAGGCACCGTGCGGATCGCGTTTCATGAAGATGGCGCGCTCAAGGCCGCGTTGTTCATCTCGCGTGACCCCGTCGCCGTGATGCGCGACTACCTTGCGAACCTGCCCGGTGAGACCGTGCCCATGGTGCTGTCGGGCAAATCGCCCGCGGATCAACCCGATCCCGGCCCGACGCTCTGCTCTTGCTTCAGTGTCGGTGTGAATACTATTCTCGACGCGATTGAGACGCGCGGATTGATGACGGTCGATGCGATTGGCGAGGCGTTGCAGGCGGGCACGAACTGTGGCTCCTGTCGCTCTGAAATCGCAGCTCTGATCAAACGCGCCGAGGGTAAAGAAGCGGCGGAATGAGCCGCTCGGAAGGGCTGTCATGAGCATCGCTGAATATGTCCGTATTCTGGGCCGTGGTCCGGGACGGTCCCGGTCATTGACCCAAGAAGAGGCCCATGAGGCCATGGCCCGCGTCCTGCGCGGTGAGGCCGCGGCTGAGAGTGTCGGCGCCATGCTCATGCTCATGCGGATGAAGGGGGAAGTGCCGGGTGAAATCGCCGGGTTTACCGCCGCTTTGCGCGAGACGCTCACCGCCGTGCCCACCCCCGATCTCGACTGGCCGTCCTACGCGGCGGGGCGCACGCGAGGTCTGCCGTGGTTTCTGTTGTCCGCGCGGGTTGTGGCGCGGGCTGGGTACACGGTTTTGCTCCACGGCTGGAATGGACTGGGCGAGAGCGGCTATCTCGTGCGCGAGGGGATGCCCTATGCCGGGATCACGAGTTGCGCCGACCCGGAGGAGGCGCAAAGGGTGCTGAGCGCCGAGGGCATCGCCTATCTGCCGCTGGAGAATTTCTCCGAGCAACTGCTGAGCCTGTTGCAACTCCGCGCGGTGTTCGGCCTTCGCTCCTGCCTCAACACGGTTGCGCGGATGCTCAACCCCGGCGGCGCGCGGGCCTCTGTCCAAGGTGTTTTTCATCCGCCGTACCGGGAGCTTCAGGCAGATGCCTCGCATCTCTTGGGACTTGAGGCAATGTCTGTGATCAAAGGCGGCGGTGGCGAATTTGAGCGCAACCCTTCGAAAGACATCCAAGTCTTTGGCCTCCGAAACGGTCAGCCGTGGGAAGAGGTGGTTGCCCCCGATCTCGATGAAACCCGGCGTCTGAGCGATGGCGAGCGTGACTGCTCGCGGCTTGCGGCGCTTTGGGACGGAACGCTTGATGACCCTTTCTCAGAGGCGATTGTGCTCTCGACGGCGGCTCTGGCCTTGGAAACGCTCGGCGAACCCGACCCGATGGCGCGTGCGCGCCAGGTTTGGGAGGCACGTTTAGGTTAGGAACGGCGACTCGTAAATTCCTCGAAACGGTCTCGTTTCTTCACAAGCTGGCCCGATTTCTGCCTTTTTGCCGGTCGATACACTAGGTGGGGCATGAGACGGAGACACGAGAATGGACATTCTCTCGAAACTCACGAATTTTTATGCAGCTTGGCAGGCCGGGCTGAGCGCCAGTGACCACCTGACCCTCTTGGCGGTCGGGTTTGTGCTCATGATCGGCGCTGTGGCGGCGTTGCTTTGGGCGCGGTCTCGCAAAGATCCGAAAAGTGAACCGATCCGCGAAAGCTTTACAGATAGCCGGGCCGTGCATGTGCCGGGGGAACGGCATGTGGTCGATCGGCAAAAGGGCGATGCCTTCCTGCGTCGGATCGACAAAATGGCCTAAAGGGTTTGTTCAGAGTTTTGTGCGAGTGTTTCCGATATGTTTAAAATGGTGTTCCAAGCAATTATTCTGACCGTCGTCTCTATCGGGTTCATCCTGAAGGGCTCCGACAGTTTGAGGGACGCTGCGTGCACCGGGGATGTGACAAAGCTCACCCAGCTTCAAATCACCTCAGATGGTGGGACCGGCCTTGGTGCTCTGGAGTTGCCGGAGATGACGCCAAGTGGGGCGCCGTGGTACACACGGCTCGATCCGCGAAAGCTTTGGCAAGGGCGGGATCGCCCCGCGCGTCTCAACACGAAAACCATCCGTGTACAGGAGCGTGTCGCGGGGCATGAAAACAACCTCGCGGCGCAACTTGCCGCACAGGGTCTCTCCAGTGATGTCGTCTCTGTCGTAAAGCTCGACTGACTTTGTGGTGATCCCTGCAGGGATCAGAATTCCACATCGACGTTCGGCAGGCGCAATTCTTTCATCAGATCGCGAAGTTCCTGACGGGCTGCGACGTTCGAGATGTTCATCGCGGATTTCACGCCGATGTCTTTCAGGTCCAAAAGCGTCAGGCCACGCGGGAACAGCTCGCGGAAAATCACCCGCTCGGAAAAGCCGGGGGCCACGCGGAACCCGATGCGTTTGCTCAGTTCGTCCAGGGCGTCGCCAATTTTCTTTTTGTTATGCATGGCTTGTGCGCCGAGGCGGTTCCGGAGAACCACCCAGTCAATGGGTTTGAGGCCAGCCTGCGCCCGCAATTGCCGCGCGTTCCAGACCATTTCGGAATAGACTGACGGCCCGAGGATTCTGTTCGAATCCGGGTCGACACGGGCCAACAGGTCAAAGTCGATAAAGCTGTCGTTCATCGGCGTGATCAGCGTGTCCGCGAGCGTATGCGCCACCTGAGACAGACGCGTGTGCGAGCCGGGGCAGTCGATCAGGATAAAGTCACAGCTCTCTTCCAATCCGGCGACAGCCATCGACAGACGACGGTCATAGATGTTCTCGCCCTCGGCAAGCTCAGATGTCTCAACCTGCGGCAGATCGCGGTACTCCGGCGTCGCAAGGTCCATCCCCTCGCGCAGGCAATAGCTCAGCCGGTTCTCCAGATAACGGGCAAAAGTCTTTTGCCGCAGGTCCAAATCCAGCGCGCCAACGCGATGCCCCATCCGCGCCAGAGCCGTTGCCACATGCATGGAGACGGTCGATTTCCCCGCTCCGCCCTTCTCGTTCCCGACGATGATGATATGCGCCACGTTCCCGATTTCCCGTCCGCTTCGACGCGCATTTTTCCGCGCGTTCATGTTGCTTTGGTGTCCTGTATGACCTCTCTTTCCGGTCCCGTGCAAGAGCGTTTGTGCGCATGTTTGAAACTGTTGCTGTCCTGCGTGTGGAAACAATTCACGGGGTTTGCGCGTTATGGCTTTCATGAAGGCGCGTAATGCGCCTGACGGATGAAATGATGGAGGACATCCATGAAACGTTTAATTCTCGGCACGGCGGCGACCGGTTTTGGTCTTATGGCCCTCGGCGCGCCCACGGTTGCGACCGCCCAAGAGATTTCCGAAGAGCTGACCATGAAAGAAAAGCTCAAGTTGGCTTTGGAGATGGACATGGTGTCTTGCGACGATGTGGCGCCGCCCTGTCTGACCGATGACAACATGGTGCTGCTCAAGAATGGCAAGGAAGTGACGCTGGCCAAGGCCTATGAGGCGCTCGGCATTGCCGCGCCGCGTGATGAGGCGGAGGCGATGCCCGTCGAGGACGAGGTGCTCACGGATGAGGGGGCGACGGCGGGTGAAGAGGCCGTGGCCGACATCGAGCACGCGGATGTTGTCGAGGAAGAGCAGCTGGCCGATGAGCTTGCTGGCGATATGACCGAAGAGATGGCCGAAGATATGGCCGAGGTTCCGCCGATCGAGGAGGCAATGCCGGACGACATGCCGGTTGATCCGGTCGCGGAGACGGAGGTCGACCCGGAAGTGGTCGAGAATCCGGCAGCTGAGGAGCCGGAGGTGATCGACGCGCCGGTCACCGAGGAAACGATTGAATATGACACCGCAGCCGAGACACCGCTTGAGGAGGCGCTCGATGCCGCCGAAGAGGAGGCCGCACAGGATGAGGTGCTCCTCCAAGATCAGCAGACCAATGAGACGCTTGAGGCGGCGATGACCGAGGAGGCGCAAGAGGCGCAGGCCGCCGAAGAAGCCGCCTTGGCCGCAGAGATGGAGGCGGAGCAAACCGCCGCCGCAGCCGCGGCTGTTGACGACCCGGAGGCCGAAACTGGCGTCGAAGTGACGACCGAGACCGTGGCCGAAGAGGACGCACGCAGCTCTGCTGACGAGGTGGCCCCTGCGACCACAACCGCGAAAAAAGATGACGGGCTGAACGACACAGAGAAACTCTTGCTCGGGGCCGTTGGTGCGGTCGTTCTGAGCCAGATTTTGGGAGACAACGATGAGGTCGTCGCCAACTCCGGCGATCGCGTGGTCGTGGAAAACAACGGTCAGCTGCGGGTGATCAAGGATGACGATGCCTTGCTCCGTCAGCCGGGCGCGCAGATGACCACGGAAACCTTCCCGGATGGCTCGACCCGCACCACGCTGAACCGCGAGAACGGCAGTCAGGTGATCACCATTCGCGCAGCAGATGGGCGTGTGTTGCGCCGTGACCGTGTTCTGGCCGATGGTCGTCGCGTGACCCTGTTTGATGACACGCAAAATGTGACGGCGGTCGATGTCTCGGCCCTGCCCGAAGCGACGCAGAAAACTGTGACCTATCAGCGCGACGAGGAGGAGGCGGCTCTGCGCGCGGCGCTCGCGGCAAGTCAGGCGGACGGGATCAACCGGACCTTCTCGCTCAACCAAATTCGCTCTATTCGCGCCGTGCGTGAGTTGGCGCCGGAGATCGAGCTGACCAATGTGAACTTCCGCACCGGCTCTGCGGCGATCACCCCGTCCGAGGCGGAGGAACTGGCGGCGCTTGGACGGGCGATGCGCGACGCGATTGCGGAGAACCCGCGCGAGGTCTTTTTGGTCGAAGGGCACACGGATGCCGTGGGCAATGCGAGCTATAACCTCGCGCTCTCGGACCGTCGGGCCGAGAGCCTTGCCCTCGCACTGACCGAATATTTCGACGTGCCGCCGGAGAACATGATCGTTCAAGGCTACGGCGAACGGTATCTCAAGGTGCCGACGGTCGAGGCGGAACGCGCCAACCGCCGCGCGGCTGTGCGGGTGATCACCGGGTTGCTCGGGATTGAGACGGCGGAGGCGCGGTAAGGCGTCTCTCACCCTGACCTAGGAATAAGAAAAGGCCCGCATCGCTGCGGGCCTTTTTGAAACAATCGCTGGGGGCAGGGCTTAGAAGCCGAGGCCAGCGTATTTGTTTTTGAACTTGGACACGCGACCACCAGCGTCGAGCAGGCGGGAGTTGCCGCCGGTCCAGGCAGGGTGTGCAGACGGGTCGATGTCGAGTGCCAGAGTGTCGCCTTCAGAGCCCCAGGTGGAGCGCATTTTGACGATCGTGCCATCGGTCATTTTGACGTCGATGAAGTGGTAATCGGGATGGATATCGTTTTTCATCGGGACGATCCTCAGGCTTGGAGCGGCTTGTAGTTGGTGACTTCGGCGATACGGGCAGATTTGCCGCGACGCTAACGGAGGTAGTAGAGTTTCGAACGACGGACTTTACCGCGACGCACAACCTCGATGGAGTCGATGTTGGTGGAGTAGAGCGGGAACACACGTTCCACACCTTCACCAAAGGAAATTTTGCGAACCGTGAAGGAACCGGCAATGCCTTTGCCGTTCTTACGGGAGATGCAGACACCTTCGTAGTTCTGCACACGGGTGCGCGAACCCTCGGTCACTTTGTAACCGACGCGGATGGTGTCACCGGCTTTAAAATCCGGGATAGTTTTGCCGAGAGCTTCGATTTGCTCGGCTTCAAGCTGGGCGATAAGATCCATCGCTTGTTCTCCAATTTGCTCGTGGTTTTGTCCACGAAGGTTTCAACTGCCTCAGAGCTCCGCGTCTTCGATCGGGTCCATCTGAATGATGCCCACCGGAGGGTTCAGGTCGTCTTTGCTTTGGTCAGTCTGCCGTGGCCGTTTTGGACAGAGAAGAAACCGTCCGGCCAATAGCAAAAAGGCCTGCGCACCGAATCCCGGTGCCAGACGGGCGGTGTATAAGTCGCGTAGGTTAAGTAATCAAGTAAAAATGCCCAGCCAAAGGGCGGCGTTATCCCAAGCGTGGTAGATTGGGCTTGTAGGGATTTAAGAACAATTCGCCATTAAAGGTGTGGGTGCAGCACGGGCAATCCGGGTACAAATCTTCATTTCTGAGGTCGGGGTCTACCAGCGCAAGGCGGCCCTGTTCGTCAACGAAAAGCGTGCTGAACAAGCTCGTTTCACCAGCTCTAAAATACGCACGGCTGTTCACGTCGGGATCAATGACCATCCAATAAATAGGGTCCGGTTTCGGGAGCCGCTTTATGGCTTCGGAGAAAACGGCGTCAAAGTCTTCCCCAACTTTGGTTAGCAGGAAACGAAACAGCGGGGTGTAATCCAAGCCACGCGATACGCCTGATTTCATTTTCACTTTGGTGACATCAAAGTTTTTCTGTTTGTCTTTCGCGCGGTCGCGCTTGTAATCCCTGCCGAAGAGGTGGTGAACTCCGCGAGCTTTGGTGTTGACCTTGCGATAGAGCGGTTTGGCTCCGTGTCTGTCCTTCATCCTCGAGCCCCTACTTCTCTGATTGCCCGCGCGCCTCGTAGGCCGCCCACATATCCGGGCGACGCTCGCGTGTGATCTTTTCCGCCATCTTCTGGCGCCATTCCGCGATTTTGCCGTGGTGGCCGGACATCAACACCTCTGGGATCGCCATGCCGCGCCACTCGGCGGGGCGGGTGAATTGCGGATGTTCTAAAAGGCCGTTGGAGTGGCTTTCCTCCTCAACGCTCGCCGCGTTGCCCAAGACACCGGGCAAAAGCCGTACCGTGGCGTCGATCATCGCCTGCGCCGCGATTTCGCCGCCGGTCAGGACGAAATCGCCCAGAGAGACCTCTTCGATCCCATAGTGAAACAGCACCCGGTCATCGACGCCCTCAAACCGGCCACAGATCATCGTGATGCCGCGCGCCTCGGACCAGCGTTTCGCGGTCGCTTGGTCAAAGCGTTTGCCACGCGGCGACAGATACACGAGCGGCCACTCGCGACGGTCCGGTGGGGTGCCGTTCATCGCGAAATCAATCGCATTGCCCATCACGTCAGGTCGGATCACCATGCCCGCGCCACCGCCCGCAGGGGTGTCATCGACGTTCTTGTGCTTGCCCTCGCCAAACTCGCGCAGGTGGATTTGTTCGAGCTGCCATTTGCCGTCCTGAAGCGCCTTGCCGGTCAAGCTTTCGCCCAACACGCCAGGAAAGGCCTCCGGGAAGAGCGTGATCACCTTGGCCTTCCATACGCCGACGAGATCGGGCGTATTGGTCATCAACTCGCGCGGGCGCAGCGTCGGGCGCACGGCGAGGCGGCCATGGGATTTGGTTTTGGGCGTCTCGGACGCGTCGGGGGTGTTTTCGTCGGTCATGGCGTCCCTATAGCGTGGCGGCGGGGGCTTGGGAATATCTTGGGGAATATCTCAGGGCCTCTGAGATGTGCGGCCCTCAAGGATGGCGAGTTTGGCGCGCTCGAACGCGTCACCCCAGATTTTGGAGCGGTTGAGGGCGAGAAGCTGGTCCCGCGCGTCCTCGCCCGGAAAGACATTGGCGTTGGGCGGGAGGATGAGATGGGGCCTTAGGCCCGTAAGGCCCAAGAGCGCGAGCACGGGGTCAACTGGATGCGTCATGTCTTCAAGCGCGGCGGTGAAAACGGCGTCCTCCCCGAGGCGCGCGCGGATATCATCCAGAATGGCGTCGTGATCGGCGGCTTGGGCGTATTTTTCGCAATACGCCTCAAGATTCATCTTGGTGCGGTTGACCTTCAGCCGCTGCCAATGACAGGAGGCGAGCCAGCCCTCGCGGCGGGTGGAGTAATAGGTGGCGAACCCCTCCGTCTTTCCGGTCAAAGCGATCCAAGCCTCCCGGATCAGCTCAATCGCGATGGGGGCGGAGCCGTATTTGCCAACGCCGCCGGAGCCAGGAAAATGACCAGAGAGGCTTTCGCTGCTGACGAACACGGGGCGCGGATCGGTGAGGTCGAGGCTTTGGAAAAAGGCGGTGGCTTGGTCAAAAACGACTTGTTTCGTCGCTTTGCAACGGTTCGCGGAAAACTCCAGAACCGCCCGACGCAGAGGCGTCAGAACGATGCCTTCCTGCAGGTAGGTTTCGACATGCGGCAGCAAAAGCGCGGCATTGAGCGCCAGAGTGCTTTGGAGCGTTGTGGTTCCGGTCTTGTGAAAGCCCGCATGGACGATGATCCGGCGTGCGGGTTTGTCGCTCACTCGAACAGACCCTCCGGCGGGTCGGCGATGATCCGGCCAGAGGCGAGATCGACGGTCGGCACGTTTTTGAGCGTGAAGGGCAGGAGGGCAGGCGTTCTGAGGCCCGGTCCCTGCACATCGAGCAGATCACCCGCGCCGTGGTTCAGGACGTTGCGCACGGTGCCGAGTTTGTTGCCCCCGGTGTCGAGGACGTCCAGCCCGATCAGGTCCGCATGATAATATTCGTCATCCGGCAAGGACGGCAATTGATCGCGCTCTGCATAGAGGCTCACGCCTTTGAGGGCGTCGGCCTCTTCTTTGGTCTCCACGCCCGCGATCTCTGCGGCAAAGCCGTTTTTGATCGCGCGGGTGAGGGTCAGCTCAAAGGTCCGCGTCCCGTCCTCAGAGGTCAGGGGCGCATAGTCGGCGATGGCTTCCGGGTCCGCGCAAAAGCTTTTGATCCGAACTTCGCCGTGGACCCCGAACGCGCCTGCGATGGCGCCGACCATGATCTTTGTTTCCTGCATGTGCTGCTCGATCCGTTTGGTTGCGGGGGCAGAGGCCCCCAGATTACCGCTGTCGCCAGATTAGCGCTGTAGAATGTCCGGGCAAGCCTGACGGGTTTCCCAACCTGCAACTTGAAGCGCGGGCTCGGTGGTGTCCTCTTCGGGATAGCCGATGCAGAGGTAGCCGACGAGCGACCAGTCTTCCGGCACGTCGAGGCTCTGTTTGATCGCCTCCGGGTCGAGGATGGAGACCCAGCCGAGGCCGATCCCTTCAGAGCGCAGCATCAGCCAGAACTGCATGATGGCGGAAACGACGGAGTAGCGGAGCATCTCCGGCATGGTCTGGATGCCGAGGCCCTTGCCGGTGTGGGTGCCCTCATCGCAGAAGACGGCGAGCTGCACCGGGGCTTCGCGCATGCCGGTCAGTTTGAGGGAGGCGTAGGTTTGCGCCGCTTCGCCGTCATATCCGGCCAGAGCATTGGCATTCGCCGCCTCGAAATTCTCAAGCGCGTTTTTGCGCAGCTCCGGCGAGTCGATGCGCACGATGCGCCATGGCTGAGACAGACCGACGGAAGGGGCGAGAGAAAAGGCGTTGAGACACCGATCAAACGCCTCGGCGTCGACGGGGTCGGGGCGGAAACGGCGCACATCGCGGCGCCAGCGCAGCAGTTCGAAAAAGTCGTTGCGGAAGGCCTGTGAAAACTGACCCGTGGGGATTTGGCTGTCCATTTTTCTTATCCTGATAGCGACCGACGTCCGAACGCGGAGCGTCGTCATCCACGATTTGAGGCGACGATAGCGCAGAGAGGGCGTGCGGTCAGTCTCATTTTGTCGCGAAAGACGACATAGAGAGAAGAAAAGGGCGCAGGTACAGTCACCTGCGCCCCGAAGGCGATCATTCGCTTGGGCGCAAAGCCGGGCCGATTATTCTTCGGCAGCAGCTTCTTCAGCCGGAGCGGCAGCAGCTTCAGCGGCCTCAGCAGCTTTTGCGGCTTTCTCTTCGGCGCGGTCTTGGGCTTTTTTGCCCGGGACGGCTTTGTTCGGGTTGTTGCGCTCTTTTTTCTCAAGGACGCCGGCAGCCTCCAACATACGCGCGATACGGTCGGTCGGCTGGGCGCCTTGGCCGAGCCAGTACTGAACGCGCTCCATGTCCATTTTCACGCGCTCTTCGCTGTCTTTCGGCAGGAGCGGGTTGTAGACGCCGAGCTTCTCGATGAAGCGGCCGTCGCGCGGCATGCGCGAGTCGGCAGCAACGATGCGGTAGAACGGGCGCTTTTTGGAACCGCCGCGGGCGAGACGAATTTTCATAGCCATGATGTGTTTCTCCTAAGTCTGACTATTGAGCCAAGGTCCATGTAAGGCCTTAGCAATCCTGATGTTTTTCGTGGTGGTGGATGACTTCCTGAATGATGAATTTCAGGAAGGCTTTTGCGAATTCCGGGTCGAGGTCGGCGCGTTTTGCGAGATCCTCTAACCGGGCAATCTGTTTTTCTTCGCGCGCCGGGTCCGACGGCGGAAGATCGTGGGCCGCCTTGAGTTTGCCGACAGCCTGCGTGTGTTTGAAGCGCTCGCCCAGCGTGTAGACGAGGATCGCGTCGAGGCGGTCGATGCTCTCGCGGTGCTCCTTGAGGATGTCTGCGGCGCGTTTTTGGGTCTCGTTCATTGCGCAAAACTCCCTGTCGGAATGCTGTCGGACAAGTGTCGGACTTTTGTCGGGCACACTGTCTGGCACTGTGTTGGCTGAATGCGGATCACAGAGGTCATGCGTAGGCCTCCATGCCGCCATCCAAAAGCGCATCCGGCGATGGGTGGCGATAGACCACAACCTCATCGGCGCTCTCCCCATCGGGGCGCGGGGCGGCGTCATCGCGGACCGCGCCAAGACGTTCGGCCAAAGCGATGGAGCGGGTGTTTTCCGGCGTCACATAGGACACAAGAGTGTCCTGCCCAAGTTCCCCATAGGCATAGTCGCGTGCGGCCATGGCGGCTTCGGTCGCATAGCCTTTGCCCTCGGCACCCTCGATGACGAACCAGCCCAGTTCCAGCTCCGGGAAATGCGGCGGTTTGTTCAGAGCGACCTGACCGACAAAAGCGCCGTCATCGAGACGTTCGACACCCCACGCGCCATGCCCAAAGAGCGCCCATTGCGCCACGTCGCCACAAAAGGCGAACCACGCCTCACGCCGACCCAAGGGGCCGTGCATGTGGCGCGCACGCTCAGAGGCGAACATGTCCGCATAGGCGTCGAAATCCGCCGGGACATGCGCGCGCAGGCGCAGGCGCTGGGTGTCTATGGTGGGCGCGAGGGTCATGTTACTTTTTCTTCCCAAGCCCCGAGAGGTTGCCGGGAAGGTTCATGCCGCCAAGACCCGGAAGACCGCCCGGCATGCCCTTGGGCATTGCGCCTTGGAGCGCCTTGGAGGCCTCGGCCATTTTGTCGGGGTCCATGTCCTCAAGACCCTGCGGGCCGCCATTGCCGAGCATGCCTTTGAGCGCCTGTTTGAACATGCCGCCTTTCATCTTGCTCATCTTTTTCATCGCATCCGACATCTGGCGGTGCATTTTGATGAGCTGGTTCAACTCGGAGACCTCAAGGCCCGCACCGGCGGCGATCCGCTTTTTGCGCGAGGCCTGAAGGAGCTGCGGGTTGGCGCGCTCTTTCTTGGTCATGGAGTTGATGAGGGCGACCTGACGTTTGAAGATGCTGTCGTCAAAGCCGCTGTCCTTGATCTGAGCGGCGGCTTTTTTCATACCGGGCATCATGCCCATGATGGATTCCATACCACCCATTTTTTGCATCTGCTCAAGCTGCATCTTCATGTCGTTCATGTTGAAACGACCTTTGGCAAAGCGTTTCGCCATGCGCTCGGCCTGTTCGGCCTCGATGGTTTCCTGGGCTTTCTCAACAAGCGCGACGATGTCGCCCATACCGAGGATGCGGCCCGCAACGCGTTCCGGGTGGAACTCTTCGAGGGCGTCCATCTTTTCGCCGAGGCCGACGAATTTGATCGGCTTGCCGGTCACCGCGCGCATGGAGAGCGCAGCCCCGCCACGTCCGTCACCGTCCATCCGGGTCAGAACGACGCCGGAGATGCCGATGCGCTCGTCAAAGTTCTCAGCCGTGTGCACGGCGTCCTGACCGGTGAGACCGTCGACCACGAGAAGCGTTTCGCGCGGCGCGGTGATGGCCTTGACCTCTTCGACCTCGGCCATGAGGGTCTCGTCGATCGACAGACGACCGGCGGTGTCGAGCATATAGACGTCATAGCCGCCCATCGCCGCCTGTTGTTTCGCGCGTTTGGCAATGTCGGCGGCGGATTGGCCGGGAACGATGGGGAGCGTGTCGACACCGATCTGTTCGCCGAGCACCTTGAGCTGGTCTTGGGCGGCGGGACGGTAGATGTCGAGCGAGGCCATCAGGACGCGTTTGCCCTGTTTCTCTTTCAGGCGTTTGGCGAGTTTGGCGGTGGTGGTGGTTTTACCGCCACCTTGCAGACCGACCATGAGAATCGGGGCGGGCGGGTTATCGACCTTGAGCGCGCCGATCTCGGTCTCGTCGCCAGCGAGCACCTGAACTAGTTCGTCGTGAACGATTTTCACGACCTGCTGGCCGGGGGTCACGGATTTGGTGACCGCTTGACCGGTGGCTTTATCTTGGACGGCTTTGACGAAATCGCGGGCCACGCTCAGGGAGACGTCGGCCTCCAAGAGGGCGACACGAACTTCGCGGAGCGCCGTTTTGACGTCGTCTTCGGACAGGGCACCTTGTTTGGTGAGCTTGTCGAAGACGCCTGAGAGGCGATCAGACAGATTTTCAAACATGGGCATCTCTCCCTTGTGAACGACGTGCCTCATATGGGGATAGGAGGCGGTGACTTGAATGCCTCAGACAGTCGACCATGTGGCCGAAGCGGCAAATACACGATGGCCCCCGTGGGCGAAACTCGCTGACGGGGGGCGATCCTGGCATTTGCGCCTGAGGACCGGAAGGCCAAAGCTCTCCGGAAATTTGATCCGGTCTCTACGCGCGTGCGTAAGGAGAGTCAAGTGTGCCGGAGGCCAAAGCACTGGAGGCCGGAGCACTGGAGGCCGAAATACTGGCGGAATGCGGGGTTTCCGCTATCTCATAAAGAGCCAACGCGAAGGGATCCTCATGAACGATCTGTCTTTCCTGCCCGACACGACCTCTCAGACCCCGCGCGACGGGGTGCTTTCTGTGGCGGGGGGCGAGGACTATGTCGACCTCGCGATCCAGTCGGCACGCAGTCTCAGGGCGCACAATCCGGGCGTGGCGATTGATCTGGTGACGGACCTGCCAGAGAACCTGCCGCGCGGATTGTTTGATCGGGTGACGGCCTGTTACGACATGGACCCGCGCGAAAAGCTCCGCGCGATGCCGAAAAGCCGGTTTGAGCGCACGTTGTTTATGGATTGCGATACGGTGATTGTCGCACCGCTGGGCGATCTGTTCGACATTCTGAAGCGGTTCGAATGCGCGCTGACCCATGATGTGCGGCGCGATTGGGGGATGATCCGGCAGGGGCGGGATCATGTGACCCCCTACGCCTTTCCGCAGCACAATTCGGGTGTGTTCCTCTATCGCAAATCCGAGGCGATGCTGGCGTTTCTCCATGAATGGGCGACGCGGTTTTTCGCGGATGCAGAGGTCAAGCGGGATCAGGTGATCCTGAAAGACCTGCTGTGGGAGAGCGATCTCAGGTATTATGTGTTGCCGCCAGAGTTCAATTTGCGGCGGGTGACGATGTTGGACGCATGGGAGCCGCTCGACGCGGTGCCGACGATTCTCCATTCGCACCGGTTTCAGGACCATATGCACGGGCGGGGGGAGCGGATCGCCACGCTGGAGGCGCTCTTGGAGGCGGAGCGGGCGGCCTTGGCCGAGGAGTGGGCCGGGGAGCTGCCCGAGGCGGCGGACCGCTGGGCGCATTTGCGTGGGAAAGTCGGGGTTTAGCGGCTCGGGAGAAACTTCTTGAAAATCTGAACGGTTCGGGGGAGTGTCGGGGTGTATTGTTCTCCCCCGCACAGGAGTCCGGGCCATGTCCGTCGAAAACTGGGATGAATTCCGCACGGCCTTTCAGGTCGCCAAGATGGGCACCGTGTCCGGCGCGGCGCAGGAGTTGGGCGTGCACCACGCCACGGTGATCCGCCATATCGACAGCCTCGAAAGCCGTCTGGGCGTCAAACTGTTTCAGCGCCACGCGCGGGGCTATACGCCGACGGAGGCGGGGCTCGATCTGTTGAAGGTCGCGCAGACCACCGATGACCAGCTTTCCCATCTCGTTTCCCGGATCAAAGGGCGGGGCGAAGAGGTGGCGGGGGAATTGGTCGTGACCTCCCTGCCGGGCATGGCGCCGCTTCTCGCCCCGGTTCTCACCGATTTCCAAGCCGAGCACCCCGGTCTCACGGTGCGCTACCTCGCGGGGGAACGTCTGTTCCGGCTTGAATATGGCGAGGCGCATGTGGCCATCCGGGCGGGCCGGCCGCCGCAGGAACCGGACAATGTCGTTCAGCCCTTTTACAAACAGGGGTACGGCCTCTACGCGCATCAACGCTACATTGACCGCTATGGCCTGCCCGAAGGCGACGAGGCGGAACTGGTGAAGACGTTGCGCTTTGTCACGCTGGATGATCCGGGCTCGCGTGCGCCTTTCATGGTCTGGATCACCTCCCATGTGCCTGCGAACCAGGTCGTGTTTCGGACCTCGGACGCAGAAGCCATGTCTGAGGCCATTTTCGCCGGGGCGGGGGTCGGATTCCTGCCATCCTGGTCGGCCCGCGATGCGGCAGACCTTGTCGAACTTTTGCCGCCGCGCCCCGAATGGGAGAGCCAGAACTGGCTCGTGACCCATGTCGACCTGCACCGCACGCCGAAAGTGCAGGCCTTTCTCACCTTTCTGAAGGACCGCGCCAAGGCGTGGCCCACGCTCGACTGACATCCTTTTGCAACCACGCTGTGCGTATCAAGGCATGGACCTGACCCGATCTCCGGCGTAAACGTCAGGGGAATTGACCTTTCGTTTCACGTATCCGTTTCATGAGGCCGTCTCCCCGTGTCCCATCCCGCCACACCGTCTGATCGCCGAAATGGCCATTTGGCCATGCTCACCTTTTCCTGTCTGGTGGCCGGGTCGTTTTCCTTGGGTGCGATGGTCGCCAATGACATCACGCCCTTTGCGCTCAATGGGGTCCGCTTTGTCGCGGCGGCGATCTTTGTCGGCATCCTCGCGGCGCTGACCGGCGGCATTCCGAAAGAGGCCACGCGCCAGCCGTGGCGCTATCTGATCCTCGGCGGGATTTTCGCGCTCTATTTCGTCCTGATGTTCTTTGGCCTCAAAACGGCCAAGCCGGTCTCGGCCTCCGCCGTCTTTACCCTCACGCCTGTCTTGGCGGCGGGGTTTGGCTATCTCCTCATGCGGCAGATCACGACCAAGCGTATCGCCATGGCTCTGGCGATTGGTGCATTCGGTGCGCTTTGGGTGATCTTTCGCGGGGATCTTCAAGCGGCACTGGCGTTTGAGGTCGGGCGGGGTGAGGCGATCTATTTCGTGGGCGTTGTCGCTCATGCGCTCTACACGCCCTTGGTGCCGCGCCTGTCGCGGGGCGAGCGGACTTTTGTGTTCACCTTTTTCGTGCTCTCCGCCGCGTCTCTCGTCATTCTGGCCTTTGGCTGGCGCGATGTTCTTGAGACCGATTGGGCCAATCTCCCGACACTGGTTTGGGTCACGCTTGGCTATATCACCTTTTTCGCGACCACGATCACCGCGACGCTTTTGGCCTATGCCTCCGTACGTCTCGCCAGTGCCAAGGTCATGGCCTACACCTATCTGGTGCCATCCTGGGTGATTATCTGGGAGATTGCTCTGGGGCATGGCGTGCCGAGCGCTCTGGTGTTCGTGGGAATCGGTCTGACCATTCTGGCGCTCTATCTCCTGCTCAAGCACGAAGCCTGAGGCTTTGACCTCCCGCAAATCAACGGTTTTTCGTTTCTGCTATACTGAACACACTCTGCACAAGCAGGGTGGAAGGAGGAGAGATGTTTAAAACGATCGTCATCCCCGTTGATCTCGGCCATGTAGACCGGCTTGAAAAGGCGTTGGGTGTCGCGGGAGATCTTGCCGCAAAATATGATGCCACCGTTCATGTGGTGGGGGTTGCGCCCGAGACGCCGCATGCCTTGGGGCATACACCCGCGGAATATGAGGCGCGGCTTGGGAAGTTTGCCCAAGACCTGACCGAACGCTACGGGCGTCCGGTGACACCTCACCCGGTGATCGCAACGGATTTGCGGATCGACCTTGATGCGCTTTTGATGAAAGCCAGCGAGGAGTTGGGCGCGGATCTGGTCGTGATGGCCAGCCATGTGCCGGGCTTTGCCGAATATATCTTCGGCTCGAATGCGGGCACTCTGGCGTCCCATGCCAAAATGTCGGTTTTCGTGGTGCGTTGATCCGCGAGGGAACCCTTAGCCCAGTTCCACGTTGTGTTTGTGACAGCACAAACGTGGAGAAGGGGTATGAACTCTATCATCTATCTTGTCGGTCTCGTTGTTGTGGTCGGTGCGATCCTGAGCTTTGTCTTTTGATCGCGACTGATGACCGCGACTGACGCCCGACATACGAAAGAGAAACACGCGTGGCTGAGAGGCTTCGCGTGTTTTCTTATGCTTGGGTGTCGCGCGCGTCCAGGCGCGGCGCCTCTGAGGTGTCGGACGGCGTCAGCTCGCGTTCCAGAAAGCGCTCAAGCCCATCGAGGTCGATCTCGTCGAATTGGCCGAAGCTTTGCATCCACACTGAGGCGGCGCGCATGGCGTCCGGGTCGAGCTTGCACCATTTCACACGGCCCCGCTTTTCCTGTGCGATGAGACCCGCGCGGGTGAGGATGGTGAGGTGTTTGGAGATCGCCGCCAAGGACATCTCGAACGGCTCCGCCACATCGGTCACGGCCCTATCATCCTCTAAGAGCATCGACAGGATCGCCCGACGTGTCGGATCGCCCAGGGCGGCAAAGATGAGATCGAGATCATGTGTCATAGCGTTCCGATAGGTCGGAGGGGGGCTTTGGTCAACCATATGGTTGAATAACGAAAACGCGAGCCTTTTGCGCTAACGCTAGGGCGTCGCGGCGCTTTTGGTTTTCTTCTTGGTTTAAATACTCAATAAATACAGATCCTTGCGGCGTTTCGGTGGAGGCCGATTCCGCGTTGACTCGGAGGCGCCCCCCGCATAGCTTGCCGCCAAGTCACCAAGGGGGCTCTTTGCCATGACCGATCCGCACGATCCCGAGCGTTTGCACGCTTTGGAGGCCCGGCTCGCCAAGGCAAAAGCGGCGCAACAGCCCAAGACCTCTCGCGGTGAAGAGCACTTTTCTCAGGCCAATATGGCCTGGCGGATGGTGACAGAATTGGTGGCCGGTCTTTTGGTCGGCTTTGGCATGGGGTTCGGCTTGGACAAGCTGTTGGGGACATCCCCCATCTTCCTCGTGCTGTTTATCGGATTTGGTCTCGCGGCCGGCGTCAAAACCATGATGCGCACCGCAAAAGAGATCGAGAAAGCTCAGATTGCCGAGGCACTCGGCCAGAGCACAGAGACGAATGCGGCACAGTCCGCGAGTGATGAGAGGGATTGAACGTGGCGACTGAAGCACATGGTTCCGAGAGCAGCCTTGTTTTCCACCCGATGGACCAGTTCAAGGTCACGCCGTTGTTTGGCGACGGTGCGGTGCACTGGTACACCATCACCAACGTGACGCTGTGGATGGCGCTGTCCATCGTCGGTGTGATCCTGCTTTTGGTTGTTGGCTCCCGCGGCCGCGCCATGGTGCCGTCCAAAGGCCAGTCCGTTGCGGAACTGACCTACGGTTTTGTCTACAAGATGATCGAGGACGTGACCGGCAAAGACGCCGTGAAATACTTCCCCTACGTGATGACGCTCTTCATCTTCATCGTCTTCTCCAACATGCTGGGCCTTTTGCCGCTCTCCTTCACCACCACGTCGCACATCGCCGTGACCGGTGTTCTGGCGGTTCTGGTGTTCCTCTTCGTGACCGTCTTGGGTTTCGTGAAGAACGGCTCCAAATTCCTCGCCCTCTTTTGGGTCAGCTCCGCGCCGATGGCCGTGCGCCCGCTTCTCGCGGTGATCGAGCTGATCTCCTACTTCGTGCGTCCGGTCAGCCACTCCATTCGTTTGGCGGGCAACATGATGGCCGGTCACGCCGTGATCAAAGTGTTCGCCGGTTTTGCCGCGATCGCCGCGATCTCTCCGGTGTCCATTCTGGCGATCACCGCTATGTATGGTCTCGAAATTCTCGTGGCCTTTATCCAGGCCTACGTCTTCACCATTCTGACCTGTGTCTATCTGAAAGACGCGCTGCACCCGGTCCACTAAGACCGCGCAGACCTCAGGTTCGAAATCCTATCCAGCCAATTCCAACGTAAGGAGATACCACAATGGAAGGCAATATCGCAGAACTCGGCAAATACATCGGTGTTGGTCTGACCGCTATCGGCATGGGCGGCGCAGCAATGGGTGTGGGCAACGTTGCAGGTAACTACCTCTCCGGCGCTCTTCGCAACCCGTCCGCCGCTGCTTCGCAGACCGCGACGCTCTTCATCGGCATGGCCTTCGCAGAAGCTCTGGGGATCTTCTCGTTCCTCGTCGCTCTGCTGCTGATGTTCGCCGTCTGATCCGACGCTCCATCCTTACGGCAGGGTGGGACTTCTCTTAGTCCCACCCTCGCGTAATATCAGGAGAGTCTCCCCATCCCCTCGCGGGAGACATAAGGTCAGAGCCAGGAGGACAAGATGGCAACCGAAACACACGGGGCAGAAGCCGCACACGGCGCCGCAGAAGCCGGCATGCCGCAGCTGGATTTCTCCACTTTCCCCAACCAGATTTTCTGGCTTCTGGTCACGCTGGTCGTGATCTATTTCGTGCTGTCCAAGATCGCCCTGCCGCGGATTTCCACGGTGCTCGCGGAGCGGTCCGGCACGATCATGAATGACATTGCGGCCGCCGAAGAGCTCAAGCTCAAGGCCAAAGAGGCCGAAGCCGCCTATGAACAGGCGCTCGCAGAAGCCAAGGCCCAAGCCCAACAAATCGCCACGGAAACCCGTGCCGCGATCCAGGCCGATCTCGACGCCGCCACCGCGAAAGCGGATGCGGAAATCTCTGCCAAAGCTGCTGAATCGGAAAAGGCCATCGCCGAAATCCGCGACGGCGCGATGGACAGCGTGAAAGAGGTCGCCGAAGCCACCGCCAAAGAGATCGTTGCAGCCCTCGGCACCTCCGCCGATGCCAGCACCGTGTCTGCGGCCGTCACCGCCCGGATGAAAGGCTAAGGATATGAAAAAACTTTCTCTCCTCATCGCCCTCACCGCAGCGAGCCCGGCCTTTGCCGCCTCCGGCCCGTTCTTTTCTCTGAAAAACACCAACTTCGTGGTGTTGCTCGGGTTCCTCGTCTTCATCGGGATCCTGATCTGGAAAAAAGTTCCGGCGATGCTCGGCAAAATGCTCGACGAGCGTGCGGATCGTATCCAGACGGAACTGAACGAAGCCCGCGCCCTGCGTGACGAAGCCCAGAGCATTCTGGCCTCTTACGAGCGCAAGCAACGCGAAGTTCAGACCCAGGCCGACGCCATCGTCGAACAGGCGAAAAAAGACGCCGAAGTGGCCGCGGCCAAAGCGAAAGAGGATCTCAAAGCCTCCATCGCCCGCCGTCTCGCCGCCGCCGAGGAGCAGATCTCTGCTGCCGAAGCCGCCGCCGTGCGCAATGTGCGTGACACCGCGATTTCCGTCGCTGTCGCCGCCGCCTCTGACGTGATTGCGAAAGAGATGTCTGCGACCGACGCCAACGCGCTCATCGACGCCTCGATCGACGAGGTTGGTGCCAAGCTGCACTAAACCTCGGGTTCTGACCGACCCACCTGAATAGAAAAGCCCCGCCAGTTTGGCGGGGCTTTTTTCTATTGGATGAGGGACAGCATCAGGCGCCCGAAAAAAAGGCTTAGGGCAATAAAAAGTGCCGCAAAAAAGGCTAGCCCACCAAGTTGAAATCTCGTCAAAAGTGAGTGCTTTGCGTAAAAGAAATACGCATAACTTAACAAGGCTGCAAAAACCGCGGCCATCAATGAAAAATAACCAAGAACGAGTATCATTCTATAGACGCTTTCCTTTGGTGATTTCCGTGATCTTGTTTCACTTTGCGAGGCGTTTGATTGCCTCATAGCACTCTTCATCAAGCCAGCCGTTGTGGACGGCCACTGCTATGCAGTGTTCTTTTGTTTTTAAGCCAAGCTTTTGTTTGGTATTGAAAAGGTAAAGATTCACGGCAGAGTCGCTGATGCCTAGCCGTTGAGACACTTCTCCCAGTCTGCATCCACGAGCCAATAGGCAGAGAATTTGTTTTTGGCGCGGAGACAAAGGGCAAAATTTTGTCTCTAAGGGGGTCATTAATATAGCTCCCGAGGAATCCAATTGGCCGAAAAGGCGCGTAAAATTGCCTTTGAGGCTAGGAACTCGCTAGGAAAGCAACAATATATAGAATTCTATATATTGATGGCCGTCAAAGAGCGGTGGTTGTGAAGATATTAAATGCAGATTTACTAAAGGGGTCTGTGGGACGATTTAGTCACGTCGCCTGGTGTTCTCTATGGAGGGAAAGTTAGGGCCTTGTCCTTCGGATCAGGGCGCCGAGCGTGACTGTTCGTGATCGAGCCGGAGCTTGGCGACCTCTTCATTCCGCTCGAATTTTGTCAGATCCTGAAG
>CAXPTW010000013.1:0-107907 GCA_964220165.1 Abyssibacter sp. | reverse complement strand
CTCGACGACGCCATCGGTGTCACACAGCCCCAAGCCGACGACGCGCCCCGCCCACCGCGCTACCCGCCCCGCGCCCGTCATCCGAGGGAGCAGGCCAAGCGGCTGTTTCCGAGCCGGGATTTCCATTAAGCGCGGGGGATGATGGAGGAAACGGCCAAAGCGGACATTGGGAGAATTTTTATTGCCGCGGGGCAGCACGTTAAAGCCTGCTTTCGTCGCTTCGTTCACGACCAATCAAAATTCAGAGGATCGCGACACGGACACAGTCAACGCTCGGGCGCATGCTCAGCCCGTCCGACGGCCATATGAGCTTTTAGTGCGTTCGACCACAAGCGCCCACGTTTCAGTTCCATGAAGAGACGGCTGACGTCGCGCGGTTCGACACCTTTTCAGGGTACAAATTGCGACAGTCTTAAACCTGCTTCAATCAAAGTCTCTTTATAGGTGTCGTAGTTCTCAATCGCGTCGGCCTTGGGGGCAACGATACAGACGGTGGCGACACAGGCCCCCTTGCGGTCATAGACTGGTGCTGCAAAACAATGGGTGAACGTATCGACGATACTGTCGAAGGAGAAGAACCGTTCATAGTGCGCGCGGCGAATTTCGGCGAGATATGTTTCCAGATCAAGATGCCGACCATCCGGCAACACGAAATCCTCAGGCGGGATCAGATCGACAATGTCCTTATCGCTCAAATTTCCCAACAAAAGCCGCCCCGAGGCGGTCCAAGGGATTGGCGTGCGTTCGCCGATGTCGGCGCTGATGCGGAAGGGGCGGCTGCCCTCTCGTTGCAGCGCGACGGTGTATTTATCGCCGTCGAGCATACAGAATTGAGAGGTTTCCTTGGTCTTCTCGGTGATCTCGCGCAGCGTGCCCTCGGCCTTGCGCGTCAGGTCGAAATGATCGCGGTAGGCAAGCCCGAGGAAATAGAGACGGCGCCCCAAAAACACGGTCCCGCCCTCATCTGTTTCCTCAAGCATCCCATGCGACAGCAACACGCCGACCAGATCGTAGACGGTGGATTTCGGAGCGCCGATAGCATTGGCAATATCCGCCGGACGCTGCGGCGATTTCACTTCGCGCAGGTGGTCCAAAATGTCGAACGCACGGTCAATGCCCCGCGCTCGTTTGCGTTCTTGCTCGTCTTTCATCCGCGCTCCTTACCGCTGCTTTCTGCCGCTGCCTTGCCTGATCGGACCCGATCCGGAGATCAGGCCTTGCGATAGGCGATGCAGTCGACTTCTACCTTGCAATCCACCACCATGGAAGATTGAACGCAGGCGCGCGCAGGCGGATGATCGCCAAAGTAGCTTTCAAACACCCCGTTAAAGCTCCAGAAATCGCGCGCATCATCGAGCCAGACGCCGACCCGCATAATATCTTCGGGGCCATAACCCGCGTCGGCAACGATTTTGAGCATATTCTCGATCGCGATGCGCGATTGTTCGACAATGCCGTTGCCCGCAACTTCGCCGTCACGCATCGGGGTCTGACCGGAAACATAGAGCCAGCCATCGACCTCGGTCGCCTTGGCGAAGGGCAGCGCCTTCTGGCCGTTGCCTTTACCTTCGCCGAGCCCGTGTCGTTTGATTGTCATGTGGTTTACTCCTGTTTCAGATATCAAATTGTGGAATTGGAAAGAAAGCCTTGCAGCCGCTCGGAGCGCGGTGCGCCAAAGATCTGTTCGGGCGGCCCCTCTTCGTGAATACGGCCCTGATGCATAAAGACGACTTTGCTCGACACATCGCGGGCAAAGCGCATCTCATGCGTCACCAAAAGCATCGTCATCCCGTCGGCCGCGAGATCGCGCACCACGGCCAAGACCTCGCCCACGAGTTCGGGGTCAAGCGCAGATGTCACCTCGTCGAACAGCATCAGCTGCGGGTTCATGGCGATGGCGCGGGCGATGGCAACGCGTTGCTGCTGCCCCCCCGAAAGCTGGCCGGGATAGTGATCCTTGCGCTGCCCCATGCCGACCCGATCGAGCCAAGTTTCGGCAATGACACGCGCCTCATCGCGATGCATCTTTTTGGTCTTGATCAGACCCAGCATCACATTGCGCAGCGCAGTCATATGCGGGAACAGATTGAACTGCTGGAACGCCATACCCGTCATCGCGCGTTGCCGGGCGATCTGGCGTTCGGGAAGGCGGCGGCGCACCTCGCCTGCGGCGCGGTAACCGATGGCCTCGCCCGCGATCTCGACGCTGCCATTTTCGAAATCCTCAAGCAGGTTCACGCAACGTAGCAGCGTGGTTTTCCCCGAACCCGAGGACCCGATGAGCGAGACGACATCGCCTTTGGCAAGGGTCAGGTCTATCCCTTTGAGAACCTCGACTTCGCCGAAGCGTTTGTGGAGGTTAGAAATTTTCAGAACTGGTGTCATGTCAGCCTCAGCGTGGGATCGAAATGCGGCGCTCGACAGCGCGGCCCGCTTGCTCGATCACGAAATTTAAAAGAAAGTAGACGAGCCCCGCGAAGAAGTAGAATTCGAGGCTCAGATAGGTGCGCGAGATCACCTGTTGCGTGGCCAGCAGCAGTTCCACCACGCCGATGATCGACAGAAGGGTCGAGGCCTTGACGATCTCGGTCGCGGTATTGACCCATGAGGGAAGGATCTGTCGCAACGCCTGCGGCATCAGCACCGAAAAAAAGGTCTGTCCAAAGGTCAGCCCCACCGATTTGGCGGCCTCGGTCTGGCCCTTGGGGATGGCCTTCAAAGCCCCGCGCACGATTTCACCGACATGCGAAGAGCAGAACATGGTCAGAGCCAGCACGCCGGCCTGAAAGGCGCTCAGATCGAGCCCAACCACAGAAAGCACGTAAAAACAGGCGAGGATCAGAACGAAAACCGGCGTGCCGCGCAGAAAATCGGAGTAAATCCGCACGATAAACCGCAGGCTCCAATGCCCGTAGGTCAGCGCCAGCCCGACCAGTACGCCCAAGAGAGAGCCAAGCACAATCGCCGAAACCGAAATCAACACCGTCTCGCCCAGCCCCGACAAAAGGCTCATGCGTGCGGCCCAGAGATCGGTCAGAAACAAAGAGAAATTCATGGGGGGTCCTTTCAGTGTGGCAGGGCCAGATGCTGCTCCAGACGACGCAGCAAGGCCGCGATCAGGTAGCAGGCCACAACGTAAATCAACGACGTCACCATCCAGGTCTCGATCACACGGAAGCTCTCGACATTGATCTTGCGCGCATAATAGGTCAGCTCGGGCACGGCGATGGCGGCAGCCAGAGACGTGTCCTTGAACAGCGAGATGAAGTTGTTCGACAGCGACGGCAGCACATTGCGGAGCATCACCGGGATGATGATGTAGGCCTTGATCCGAAGCTCCGTCAGCCCAATCGCCAGCCCCGCCTCGCGCAGCCCGCGCGGCAGCGCCACCAGACCCGAGCGAAACACCTCGGCCAGGTAGGCTCCGGCATAAATCGACATGGTAACGATGAAGGAGGAGATTTTGCCCAAGGCAATACCCATTTGCGGCAAGGCGAAATAAGTGAACAGGATCAGCACAAGGATCGGCGTGTTGCGGATCGCCGAAACATAGACCAGCGCGCACAAGCGCGCCGGTCTGTGCCGGGACAACATCCCGAACGCCGCGATCAACCCGATCCCGCATCCGATGCCGATAGAAATGACGGCGAGGAACAGTCCAAGCCCAAGGCCCTGAGCGAGCAAATCCCAGTTGCGCCACACCACGGAGAAGTTGAAATCATAATCCAAAGCGGTTGTCCCGTTTGAGTTGCGTCACTTGTATTCGACAGGGAAGCCGATCTGCGGAAGGGGCAAATCTGCACCGAACCACATCTTGAAGCTCGCCGAGTAGAACGGGAAATCAACGCCAGTCATGCCTTCGTGCAGCGCTGTGTTGATGAAGTTCAGCCAGCGCTGATCCCCCGGCTTCACCGCGCAAGCATAGGTTTGCGGGTTCCAGCCGAAGCCTGCATCTTTGTAACGGTCCGGGTTTTGCACCATGAACCAACGCAAAGCCGATTGGTCCGTCGCTGCGGCAGCTGCACGGCCCGAATTGAGCGCCTGATACATCAGATCAACGCTGTCATACTGATCGACCTTGGCCTCGGGCAACGCGGCATGGACCATCTCGTCGGCGTAGACGTTTTGCAACACCGCAACCGTCACGTCCGACCCGGCCGCCTTAAGCGCGTCGTAATCTGCATAATCGCCGTTCGCCATCAGCAAAAGGCCCACGCCTTCGCGGTAATAGGGAATGGTGAATTCGACCTGCTGAGCACGCTCCGCAGTGACGGTCATGAATTGGCATGTCATGTCGACCTTGTCGGTGACGAGGTTCGGGATACGCGCATCTCCGGATTGCTGCACATATTCCACCTTGTCGGGATCGCCAAAGAGCGCTTTGGCCACAAGGTGGCCCATGTCGACATCGAAACCAGCCAGCTCGCTCTGCGCGTCGATGAAGTGCCAGGGCGGGTTCGTCGACCCTGTCCCCATGATCAGATAGCCACGATCGAGAATGTCTTGCAATTTGCTGGTCGCGTCCTGCGCCATCGCGGGCACGGCAGCCAGAGCCAGGGCCGCAGCCGCCAAATGTCGGATCTTTTGCATCGGTGTTTCTCCACTGTTGTCACCATGCAGCGTCGCATGGTTTGTTGATTCTTTGCATTCCGCTATAACGTAATTGATTACGCTTTTGCGGATTTAAGCTAGTCAAACCTTCTTCTTCGTGTCAAGAGGGTCAAACAGACAAATCGAAAAAGCCCCCTGACGAAGCCCGGAGAAACCGCCTTGGACACGCCTTGCCTGATCGTCGATCTGGACGTGACAGACCGAAATATTGCGAAATTCCAAAGCCTTGCTGACGCGCAGGGCCTACGGGCCCGACCTCACATCAAGACTCACAAGCTCCCCATGCTCGCACAACGCCAGATTGCGGCGGGTGCAATCGGCATCACCTGCCAGAAGATCGGCGAGGCCGAAGTCATGGCAGATGCGGGTATCGCGGACATTCTGCTGAGCTACAATATTCTGGGGCCCGAAAAGCTCACCCGGCTGCGCGATCTGGCGCAGCGCTGTCAGCTTTCGGTGGTCTGCGACAACAGCGTCGTGGCCGAAGCTTTGTCAGAGACCTTCCGTTCCGCGCCAGCTCCGCTTCCCGTGCTGATCGAATGCGATACCGGCGCGGGGCGGTGCGGCGTGCAGAGCCCCGAAGACGCGCTGTCCCTTGCCCGACAGATTGACGCGCTGCCGGGACTGCGGCTCGAGGGATTGATGACCTACCCGCCGATGAATGGGACGGCGGCCGTGAACGACTGGCTCAGCCGAGCGAAAACTCTGCTGCGCAAGGCTGGGGTCACCTGCGACACTGTCTCGACCGGCGGGACGCCGAACTTGGGTGATCTGGCGCAGTTGTCTGTCGCGACGGAACACCGTGCGGGCACTTATATTTACAACGACCGGTCCTTGATCGCCCGAGGCGCCTGCACGATCGCCGACTGCGCCGCGACCGTGCGCGCCACTGTGGTCTCGCGCCCGACCGCAAACCGCGCCATCATCGACACTGGGTCCAAGGCGCTCAGTTCAGATCTCTTGGGACTGGAGGGGTTCGGCCTGATCCGCGAAGCCCCCGAAGCCATGATCTCCGCATTGTCAGAAGAACACGGCATTGTCGACCTGAGCGAAACCGATTTGCGCCCGCAGATCGGTGACGAAATCTCGATCATTCCGAACCATGTCTGCGTGGTCAGCAATCTTTTCGACAGCCTCCTCCTGCGCCATCCGGATGGGCAGTTCGAAGAGGTTTCAATTCCTGCACGCGGCAAGTTGAGATGAGCGCGATGCCCAAGAATGACCCCTGTGATGTGATCTGTTTGGGCGAAGCGATGGGGGAACTGTCGTTGGCCGCCGATGGAAGCGCCCGCGTCGCTGTGGGGGGCGATACGCTCAACACCGCGATCTATCTGGCCCGAAGCGGCATCCGCGCGGGCTTTGCCTCTATGATCGGGGATGACCCTTTCGGCCAGCGCATCCGCGCTCTATGCCTCGAAAACCAGGTGGACACCACGCTGCTGGTTCAAAACGATCTCCGGAACACCGGCCTTTACGCAATCACAACGGACCCGCAAGGCGAGCGCAGCTTTACCTACTGGCGGGACGCATCCGCTGCGCGTCAGACACTTGCTAAGGCCGATGAGACCTATCTTGAGGCCCTGATCGCCGCGCCATGGCTCTATCTGTCCGGGATCACGCTCTATGTCCTGCAAAACGATTTGCCGCTGCTCTTCGACCTTCTGGACCGGCGCGCAGCGCGGGGCGGGAAGCTGGCATTTGACGGCAATTACCGCCCCCGGCTTTGGCCTGACGGGCCGGAATATGTCCGCCCTCTCTTTGCCACACTTTATGAGCGCTCGGATCTCCTGCTCCCAACCTTCGACGACGAAGCCGCGCTTTGGTCAGAAACAACGGTCGATCAGACACTGACCCGCCTTCGCGGCGTTAGCGCGGCGACAATCGTCCTCAAAGATGGCCCGGCGGGCTGTATCATTTCTTGCCCGAACCAGCCCCAAAAGAGCATCCCCGTGCCAGAAAAGATCACGCCGCGTGACACCACAGCTGCTGGTGACAGTTTCAATGCAGGTTTCTTGGCCAACATGTTGAAAAATGCCTCCTTACAAGAGGCTGCTCTCGCCGCACACAGGCTCGCAGGCAAGGTGATTCAGTACCCCGGTGCAATCATCGACAAGCAGAACATGGGCTTTTCCGTCGCGAAACATTTGCCACAGGCGAACCGGCCATGAAATTTTGAAAAAGGTCTGCTATCGCATTCAGCACGGGGTATCGTGAATGCGCAGCGAATGTCCGCAATCCGCCCGTATCGACGCTCGGCTTCTAACCAGTCGTGACCTGTCGCCCCTCACCGGCACCCACCACAACGACAAACGGCCTCGGATTGCTCCGAGGCCGCTTCTTCATCTTCTCAGCCGAAATGGCCTTTTGAGACGTTTAGGTCATGTCGCGTGACACGCCACACCACAGCGGCGCTGGCTCAGATCAGCCGCATTTGGAGTGGCCGCAGGAGGCGCAGGTCATGCAGCCTTCGACCATGCGCATGTCATATTGACCGCAGGACGGGCAAGCTTTGCCACGCGGCTTTTCCCCGACCGCGACCACTTCGGCCTGCGGATCGGCCTTGAGGCCCATGCCTTCGCCCTCGATGAACCCGGTCTCGACGAGATGGGTCTCGATCACACCGCCGATGGCCGCCAAGATGGAGGGGATATATTTGCCCTTCATCCAGGCCCCACCACGCGGGTCGAACACGGCCTTGAGCTCTTCGACCACGAAAGACACATCGCCGCCCCGGCGGAACACGGCGGAGATCATCCGCGTGAGCGCCACGGTCCAGGCGAAATGCTCCATATTCTTCGAGTTGATGAAGATCTCGAACGGACGACGATGCCCACCATGCACGATGTCGTTGATCGTCACGTAGATCGCGTGCTCGCTGTCCGGCCATTTGAGCTTGTAGGTATTGCCTTCGAGTTGTTGCGGGCGGTCGAGCGGCTCGGAGAGATAGACAACCTCGGCCCCTGTTTCCTGTTCCGGCGCTTTCTCGGAGCTTTCCGACACAGAGAGCACGGAGCCGGTCACATCGTTCGGACGGTAGGTCGTACAGCCTTTGCAGCCCGTCTCATAGGCCTCCATATAGACCTCTTTGAAGTCCTCAAAGGCGATGTCTTCCGGGCAGTTGATCGTCTTGGAAATCGAGCTGTCGACCCATTTCTGCGCCGCCGCCTGCATGCGCACGTGATCGAGGGGCGCGAGCGTCTGCGCGTTGACGAAATAGTCGGGCAGTTCGGCATCCCCGAATTTGTCGCGGTAGAGTTTGACGGCGTAATCCACCACCTCTTCTTCGGTCCGTGACCCGTCTTTTTGCAGAACCTTGCGGGTATAGGCATAGGCAAACACCGGCTCGATCCCGGAGGACACATTGCCCGCGTAGAGCGAAATCGTCCCGGTCGGTGCGATGGAGGTCAAAAGCGCGTTGCGGATGCCGTGTTTCGCAATCGCGTCTTTCACGTCCTGATCCATATGGGTAAGCGAGCCGGAGGCGAGGTATTTCTCGGCGTCAAACAACGGGAAGGCCCCCTTTTCCTTCGCCAACTCAGAGGAGGCCAGATAGGACGCCCGCGCGATCATCTTGAGCCATTTCTCACAGGTCGCGGCGGCTTCCTCGGACCCGTAGCGCTGACCGATCATCAGGAGCGCATCGGCCAGACCCGTCACACCAAGACCGATCCGGCGCTTCGCCTGCGCTTCCTGCGCCTGCGCCTCAAGCGGGAATTTCGACGCGTCGACCACGTTGTCCATCATCCGCACGGCGGTGGCGACCAACTCAGACAGCGCCTCTTCGTCCATTTCCGCGCCCTTGCCGAACGGGTCTTTCACCAGACGCGCAAGGTTGATCGAGCCCAAGAGACACGCGCCATAGGGCGGCAGAGGCTGTTCACCGCAGGGGTTCGTCGCCGCGATCGTCTCCACATAGGAGAGGTTGTTCATCTCGTTGATCCGGTCGATGAAAATCACCCCCGGCTCCGCGTAATCGTAGGTCGCACGCATGATCTTGTTCCAGAGATCGCGCGCCTCCAGCGTGTGATAGACCTTGTCGCCGAACTTGAGTTCCCACGGGCCATCCGCCTTCACCGCTTCCATGAACGGATCGGTCACGAGCACGGAGAGGTTGAACATCCGCAGCCGTGCCGCGTCCTGTTTCGCCTCAATGAATTGCAAAATATCCGGGTGGTCACAGCGCATGGTCGCCATCATCGCACCCCGGCGCGAGCCCGCCGACATGATCGTGCGACACATTGCGTCCCACACATCCATAAAGGACAGCGGCCCGGAGGCATCGGCGGCCACGCCCATCACATCCGCGCCTTTCGGGCGGATGGTGGAGAAATCATAGCCGATCCCGCCGCCTTGCTGCATCGTGAGCGCGGCCTCTTTCAGCATGTCGAAAATTCCGCCCATGCTGTCGGGAATCGTCCCCATGACGAAACAGTTGAACAGGGTCACCGCACGGCCCGTGCCCGCCCCAGCGAGAATCCGGCCCGCCGGAAGGAATTTGAAATCTTCGAGCGCATGGTAGAATTTCTCTTCCCACGCCGCCTTATCCTTTTCGACCGAGGCCAAATCCCGCGCCACACGGCGCCAGCTGTCCTCTACAGAGAGATCGACAACCGTGCCATCCCCTTGTTTCAGGCGGTATTTCATATCCCAAATCTGTTCGGCGATGGGGGCAGCAAAGCGGGTCATGGCGTGTGTATCCGGTCTTGATTTTCAGCAGTCAGGGCATGTGCTTTAGACGTCTCGCGGGCAGAGTTCAACGCCTCATCGCCCGCTTGAAGAATCTCATTCACGGCCTATCCTATTACCACCAATGGGGGCGAGCGATGGCCGACTACATAAATCTAGTGAAACTTTGTGTTGGTGTCGAGAGTGTCGAACACCTCCAAGCCTATCTTGACGCCACCCCCGGACGGACCCGCGGGCACGTAACCCGCATGTGGCCCAAGCAAGAGAATGCGCTCCTGAATGGCGGCTCGCTCTACTGGGTGATCAAGGGCGTGATCCAGGCCCGTCAGAAAATCGTGGGGTTGGAAGAGGTTATTGGCGGCGATGGCGTCCGGCGCTGTGAGATCGTGCTCGACAAAGACCTGATCCGCACCAATGCCGCGCAGCGCCGCCCGTTCCAAGGCTGGCGCTATCTTAAACCCGAAGATGCCCCCGCCGACCTGCCGAAAAGCCGCGAGGCCGAGCCGGACCTCCCCCCGGAGCTGGCCCAGACCCTGGCGGACATTGGCATTTTGTGAGGGGATTCTTTGAGTATTTTCGCAGCAAAGGAAACTGAAGGCACGCCCTCAGCTCCCCTCTCAGTCCCCTGACTTAATCTCCTGACTTAATCTCCGAGACCCAACATCTCTTTGAGAGCCACCATTGTCGCACGGGTCTCATCCGTCCACGGCGCGGTGCGGGATTTGAACAGCGTCGCTTGCGACCGGTGCACAGGCTCACAGTTCAAAATCTTGAGGTGGTTCGCGCGCAGCGTCTCCCCCGTCGAGGTGATGTCCGCGATGGCCTCCGCGGTAAGGTTCTTCACCGTGCCTTCGGTCGCGCCTTGGCTGTCGACGAGCTGATAATCCGCGACGCCATGCGCCTTGAGAAACTCGCGCACGAGGTGGTGGTATTTCGTCGCGATCCTGAGGCGGAAACCATGCCGCGCCCGAAACGCCGCAGAGGCGGCATCGAGATCGTCCAAGGTATCTACATCGACCCAGGCCTTGGGCACCGCGATGATGAGATCGGCATGGCCAAACCCCATCGGAGCAAGTTCCGAGAGCTTGCCATCCCAGCGCGCGAGCTTGTCGCGCACGAGGTCAGAGCCGGTGACCCCTAGATGAATGCGCCCGGCGGCGAGTTCGCGCGGAATTTCCGAGGCAGACAACAGGACGAGTTCAACGCCCTCGATCCCATCGACCTTGCCGGAATATTCCCGCTCTGCCCCGGCCCGCGACAGGGTAATGCCGCGCTCCGCAAACCATTCAAAGGTCTTTTCCATCAAGCGCCCTTTCGAGGGCACGCCGAGTTTCACGACCATCACGCGCCCCCTTTCAGGCTCAACATCAGACCCGGACGGATCACCCCGCCCACGGCGGGGATCGACCGCCCCTGCCCCAAGACAGCGGTCAGCGCGTCATAGCGCCCGCCGGTGGCCACGGGCGGCAAGTCGGGACGCCCCTCGGCATAGAACCCAAAGACAAACCCGTCGTAATATTCCATCGAGGTGCGGCCAAAGGAGGCCTCGAATTCCAGCGCATCGACATCGACTCCCCGTTTGGACAGCGCATCACAACGCTGGCCCAAAAGCCCGACGGCCTCGGCAATCGCCGGCAGATCGACCGCGATATCCCGCAGCGCAGAAAGCACATTGGGCGCAGTTTCCTTGAGCGACAGAATGTCATTCAAAAGCGCGATTTCGGTATCGGAGATCGGCGGCTCGCTCGCGTCCTCTTCGAGCGCGGTGATCCGCGCGTCGATCTCCGTCTGGGTGCGCAGCCCTATAAAGGGGGCCTCGGCCTCGGACAGGTTGGCTTTGACCCGCGCGAGGTTGTCGCGGCGGATCTCGTCGCCCTTGGCGGAAAACCGGGTCATCAGCGCGCGGAACCGACGCGGACGCCAGATGTGGCGCAAGAGGGCGGCACGACGGCGTTCCGTCGTTTTCAGCCCCCGCACAGCGGCCATCAGGATGCCGATGTCGCCCGTTGCGGCACGCAGATCATAGTCCGACAGCGCCTCGGCAAAGGTCGCAAAGACCTCCGCGTCCGCCGCCGCCGGGTCAGACCCGTCGAACGCCTCGTAGCCCACCTGAATATATTCGTTGGCGCGCTCCGGCATGTCTTCCTGTTTGCGGAACACCTCGCCCGCATAGGTGTAGCGCGCGGGTTCCGCGCCGTCCGCCATGTGGCTCTGCACCACAGGCACGGTGAAATCCGGGCGGAGCATCATCTCGCCACGCTCCGGATCATGGGTCACATAGGCACGGGCGCGGATGTCCTCACCGTAAAGGTCCAAAAGCACCTCTGCCGGAAGGAGAATGTCCATCTCCATCGGAGTTGCACCCTGGGCCTCGAACTGCGCCTTGAGGCGGGCGGCCTCGGCTTTCACCGCCGCTTTCGAAATCTCGACACGGGCCATCAGGAATAGCTCTCGATGATCTCACGCACCTTCGCGACCATTTGGCCACGCGGCACTTCGTATTGGTTCGGACGGTCTTTCCACTCTTCGACGGACGCATTTTCCGCCAATTTGGTGCCAAGGATCAAATCCTTGATCTGCACCACGCCACGCTCCGCCTCATCGCCCCCCTGAATGATCGCCACCGGGCTTTCGCGTTTGTCGGCGTATTTGAGCTGGTTGCCGAAGTTCTTCGGATTGCCGAGGTAGACCTCCGCCCGGATGCCCGCTTGGCGCAGCTCTGAGACCATCGCCATATAATCGCCCATCCGGTCGCGATCCATCACGGTCACAACCACCGGCCCTTGGGCCGTCGAGCCAATCCGCCCGGTCGCCCGCAGCGCCGCCAAAAGACGGTCGACCCCAATGGAGGCCCCCGTCGCAGGCACAGCCTGACCGGTAAAGCGTTTGACCAGATCGTCATAGCGCCCGCCGCCCGCAACCGATCCAAACTCGCGCACGCGGCCCTTCTCGTCGGTGACCTCAAACGTCAGCTCGGCCTCATAGACCGGGCCCGTGTAATAGCCGAGGCCCCGGACAACGGCGGGATCAATCACGATGCGGTCGGGACCGTAGCCTTGGCCCTCAAGCAGCTCCGCAATCTCACGCAGTTCGGCAACGCCCTCTTGGCCGGTCTTGGCCTCGCCCACCAGTTCGGCCAAACGGTCCAACGTCGTGGCGTTGCTGTCTTGGCGACCGTTCACAAAGCCGAGGATCAGGTCGACCTGCGCAGTCGCAAGTCCCGCACCCTTGGTGAAATCGCCGCTCTCATCTTTGCGGCCTTCGGTCAAAAGCGCCATAACGCCCGCGTCACCGAATTTGTCGTGCTTGTCGATGGTCCGAAGGACAATCCCACGCGTGGCTGCGAACTCTTCCGTGTCCGGCAGGCCCGCGCTTTCCAGCACGCCGTCGAGAACCTTCCGGTTGTTCACCCGCACAATGTAATCGCCGCGCGGAATGCCGACCTTTTCCAGACAGTCGGACAGCATCGCGCAGATCTCTGCGTCCGCCGCAACCGACGGCGCGCCCACGGTGTCGGCGTCGCATTGGTAGAACTGGCGGAACCGGCCCGGACCGGGCTTTTCGTTGCGCCACACCGGCCCCATCGCGAACCGGCGATAGGGCGTTGGCAAATCCTGACGGTACTGCGCGGCCACACGGGCCAGAGGCGCGGTCATGTCATAGCGCAGAGCGACCCAGTCGGAATCATCCTCCTGCCAGGCAAAGACACCCTCGTTCGGACGGTCCACATCAGGCAAGAACTTGCCCAGCGCCTCAACGGTTTCCACCGCCGAGGTCTCCAGCGCCTCGAACCCGTAATGATGATACACTTCGGCAATCTGATCGAGCATCTGTTTGCGCTCGGTCACCTCGGTGCCAAAGTAATCACGAAAGCCCTTGGGCGTCACTGCCTTGGGGCGCGGGGTTTTCTTGGGCTTGGCCATGTCTGGTCCTTTTGCTCGCTTTCGCGGGCGGCATAGCGTAAGGGGCGGCTCTGAGCAAGGTGAGCGCGCGTGCCGGACACGTGAAACTTTCGCAAAACCTCGCTATATTATGGTTCCCCACCGAAAAAGAGGAGGAAGACATGTCCACAGAAGATCGCCTCATCGCTCTCGAAGAGCAGGTCGCCTATCTCACAAAAACGATGGAGGAGCTGTCCGACATCGTCGCCAAACAGGAGCGGATGCTGGAACTGGCTGAGCGTCGTCTCGGCCTCCTGCTCGAAGCCGAAGCGGCGCGTCAGTCGGAAAGCGATGGCACCCTCCCCCTCGCAGACCAACGCCCGCCGCATTGGTAAGGTCATATTTTTCGCAGAAAAATGTGACGCCAAGGCCGGTTTGAGGCAGCGTCCGCAAAGCGGGCGCGTTTGAATGCGTCCGCTAGGTCATCTCACGACCCCAAAAGCGTGATTACTCCACGTCCCGGCGCTCTTCGCTCACCAACTCCCCAGCGTTGAGCAACAGCTCGATCCACTCAGAGCCGCCGCCGAATTGTGGGTAAATGGTGACAAAGGCCAAGTTCTGATCGAGCGCCCCACGCTGACCGGCGGGACAGGGTGTCCCGCGCCCCACGCCACAGCTTTGGCGCTTGATCTTTTCATAGGCCTTGTCCGCATCGGTCCAGGGCGCGTCATTGCCCTCGGCATAGCGCAGGAATTCGTGGAACTCCGCCGCGCCGAACATGACGAGGGACGCCGTGACTTGCCGCGCGCAGCCATCCGCGAACCCGGTGATGAAATGGCTCCGGGGCGCGGTGCTTTGCGGATCAGAGTCATAGACCGTCCAAGAGGCGCGGCCCTTTTCCGGGGATTGCCCGATCTCTTTGCCCATGTCGCGTTTCTTGAGCTCGCAGGCGATACCGATTGTGCCAAAGGGAAGGACTTCGCCGGGGGCGACCGTCGATTTCGGGGCTTCGACCCCCGCGGATTGCCCGCCCGCGAGAAATCCAAACAGACCGGGCTTGTTTGGTGTGGCTTGCGGTGGGGTTCCCTCGGTGAGCTCTTGCTCAACGCCAAGCGTCTCCGGGCGCGGCGCAAAGGCGGCGTCTTCGGCCTCCACACCGACGGGCTCTTTCGGACGCAGGAACCCAAAGAGGCCCGCTTTGCTCACTTCCGGGGGGATTTGCTCTCCCGCGTCTGGCGTCTCGCCGCCTTCGACAATGGCTTCGCCCGCGCCGTCGGTCACGATGTCCTCGACCGGCGCATCAACCTGCGCGGCGCCTTGCCCCGCACCGCCAAGAGGCAACGCCATTTGACAGGCACTCAACGCAAGACACGCCAAGAGTGCCGAAGAACCCCGCCCCGTGCGCATCACATATCCTCCACGAGGATCACGCCGTCGAAATGTTTGATCGCGCCTTTAACCTCCGGCGTGATGACAAAGGCCTGCGGCACGTCGATGTCGACCTCGTTCGGATACTCCGGGTCCATGATGCAGAAACTCACGGAGCCTTTCGCCGGTTGCCGCGCCTCGGCGGTCACACGGGTCAAAAGCTCGTTCACCTGCTGCACCGCCATCACCTCGTCACAGAAAATCCGGAGCGACGTGCCCCCCGCATCCGCAACCACGGTTTCCATCGGCGCAACGGAACGGATCATCGGATCGAACTGCCCATCCTCAAAACGCGCCTCCAAGGTCATCACAACCTTGTCGTGTTTCTCGAATATCTCGGCGGTCGGCTCATACTCGCCGCGTTTCGGGAACATGGCGACGCCCGCGATCTGGCTCGTCGCATCCGAGATGTTCATCCGGAAATAGCGCGTGCCCTTACCGGATTTCATCGGGCGGAAGCCCGACACCATCACACCGACCTTGACCATCGCGGCGCCTTCGGCCTCGGCGCGGGCTTGGGCCTCGGCCAAGGTTGCGATCTTTTTGCGTTTGAGCGCCCCGGCGTAGTCATCGAGCGGGTGGCCCGAGAGGTAGAAGCCAATCGCTTTGTGTTCTTCCATCAACCGCTCGGAGGCAACCCAATCGCCCACAGGGCTAAGGCGCGGCTCTGGCAAGTCTTCGCCCGCATCGCCAAAGAGCGACACTTGGTTCGAGGCCTTTTGCTCATGGATCGCGGCGGAATATTGCACGAGCTGGTCGAGGCTCTCGAACACCCGACGCCGGTTGCTATCGAGCTGATCGAACGCGCCAGCACGGGCCAACATTTCGAGGGGCCGCTTGCCGACCTTTTTAAGATCGACGCGCCGGGCGAAATCGAACAGCGTGACAAACTCTTTGCCGCCCTCATTGCGCGCATCGACGATGAGCTGCATCGCCTCGGAGCCGACGTTTTTCAGTGCGCCCAGCGCATAGACCAGCTTTTGGTCCACCACGTCGAAACTCGCCAGCGAGCGGTTCACACAGGGCGGCACGATCTCCACATCGAGGCCGCGTTTGACCTCTTCGGCATAGATCGCAAGCTTGTCGGTGAGGTGAATATCGCAGTTCATGACCCCCGCCATGAACTCCACAGGATGGTTCGCCTTGAGCCACGCGGTGTAATAGGACACCACGGCATAGGCCGCCGCGTGGGATTTGTTGAACCCGTAGTTGGCGAATTTTTCCAACAGCGCAAAGACCTCTTCGGCCTTTTTCTGATCGACACCGTTCTGTTTCGCGCCCTCGACGAATTTCGGGCGTTCGGCGTCCATCGCCTCTTTGATCTTTTTCCCCATCGCGCGGCGCAACAGGTCAGCGCCGCCAAGCGAATAGCCCGCCATGACCTGCGCGATCTGCATCACCTGTTCCTGATAAACGATGATGCCCTGGGTCTCTTCGAGGATGTGGTCGATGGTCGGGTGGATCGACTCGAGTTCCTTGCGCCCGTGTTTCACGTCGCAATAGGTCGGGATGTTCTCCATCGGCCCCGGACGATAGAGCGCCACAAGCGCCACAACATCTTCGATACAGGTCGGCTTCATCTGGCGAAGCGCCTGCATCATGCCCGAGCTCTCCACCTGGAACACCGCGACCGTTTTCGCCTCCGAGTAGAGTTTGTAGGTCTTCTCGTCGTCGAGCGGAATGAGGTTGATCTGGTTCTCCGCCCCCGGCGCCGGCTCATAGAGCTGCGTCCCGTCCGGCGCGATATGAAGCGGGCGGCCGTTCTTGAAAATCAGGTTCAGCGCGGATTGCACCACGGTGAGGGTTTTCAGGCCGAGAAAGTCGAATTTCACCAGCCCCGCCTGCTCCACCCATTTCATGTTGAACTGGGTCGCAGGCATGTCCGAGCGCGGGTCTTGGTAAAGCGGCACAAGCCGGTCCGTCGGACGGTCCGCGATCACCACACCTGCAGCGTGGGTCGAGGCGTTCCGCAACAATCCCTCAACCTGTTGGCCATAGGTCAGGAGGCGGTCCACCACCTCCTCGTTGCGGGCTTCCTCTCTGAGCTTCGGCTCATCTTCCAGCGCCTGCTTGATCGAGACGGGTTTGACCCCCTCGACCGGAATGAGTTTGGACAGGCGGTCCACCTGCCCATACGGCATCTGCAACACCCGCCCCACGTCACGCACCGCCGCCTTGGACAATAGCGCACCAAAGGTGATGATCTGGGCCACCTTGTCGCGGCCGTATTTCTGCTGCACGTATTGGATCGTCTCCTCGCGGCGATCCATGCAAAAGTCGATGTCAAAGTCGGGCATCGACACACGTTCCGGGTTCAAGAACCGCTCGAACAGCAAACTATACCGCAGCGGGTCCAAGTCGGTGATGGTCAGCACATAGGCGACCAGAGACCCGGCCCCAGACCCCCGTCCCGGCCCCACCGGAATGTTGTTGTCCTTGGACCACTTGATAAAGTCTGCCACGATCAGAAAGTAGCCCGGGAACCCCATCTGTTCGATGATCCCCAGCTCGAATTTGAGCCGCTCCTCATAGTCCTCGCGCGGCCCCGCGGGCTCGATCACGGCAAGACGCGCGTCCAAACCTTCCCACGCCTGTTTGCGAAGTTCTTCCACCTCGTTTTCGGCGAATTTCGGCAGGATCGGGTCACGTTTATAGGCCTTGAATGCGCAACGTTTCGCGATCTCCACCGTGTTCTCAATCGCTTCCGGCAGATCGGCAAACAGCGCCACCATCTCCGCCGGGCTTTTGAAATAATGCTCCGGCGTCAAACGGCGGCGCGGCTCGACCTGATCGACATAGGCCCCCTCGGCAATACAGATGAGCGCATCATGCGCCTCATACATATCGCTTTTTGGGAAATAGACGTCGTTGGTCGCGACCAGCGGCAGACCGAGATCATAGGCCCATTCGACAAAGGGCCGCTCCGTGAGGCGCTCGGCCTCTGTGTGGCTACCGTCCTCGCCGGGGTGGCGCTGCAATTCGACGTAAAGCCGGTTCGGATAGATCGCTTTGAACCGCTCCAAAAGGCTCCGCGCCTGCGGCAGGTGGTGCTCACAAATCATGCGCCCCACCGGTCCACCGGCCCCGCCGGTGAGACAAATCAACCCTGAGGAGAATTCCTCAAGCTCGGCCATCGTCACCTGCGGCACGCCGTCGTGTTTGTCCACATAAAGGCACGAATTGAGCCGCATGAGGTTCTCATACCCGGTCTCATTTTGCGCCAAAAGCACCACCGGCGCGGGGGCTTTGGGCTTTTCTCCGGGCTGGGCCTCATGGAAACAGACGTCGATCTGACAGCCGATGATCGGCTGCACTCCCGCGCCTTTGGCGTATTCGGAAAATTCCAACGCACAGAACAGGTTATTCGTGTCCGTCACAGCGACCGCGGGCATGCCCATCTCGGCCACGAGAGGGTTCAATTTCTTGAGCCGCATCGCCCCTTCGAGGAGCGAATACTCGGTGTGGACACGCAGATGGATGAAGGACGGATTATTCATTTGACGCCCAAGCTACAAAAGCGGCCCCGCCAGTCCAAGCGCAAAATCGGATTATCCACAGCTGAGTTGCGCCTTGCCGCCAACGCCTACTTTTTGACCGTACGAACAAAGTCTATGCATCTTTCTGACAGCTCCCTCTTGCAAAACACCCCCTCAAGCGGGTTTGATCATTTGCGATGAGCGCAGGCTTTCCGCCGCATCGGGCCTTGCGCAGAGATCAAAGAAAGCGGCCGGTCCGAGATATGGAGATCACTTTTCGTCTGAATGGCGCTCTCGTCACCACAGATGAGCCCCCCACCCGCACCCTTCTCGATTACCTGCGCGACAGCCGGGGCCTCACCGGCACCAAAGAGGGCTGCAATGAGGGCGACTGCGGCGCCTGCACCGTGATGGTGGAGGACGCAGAGGGAAAGAAACCGCTCAACGCCTGTATCCTGTTCCTGCCGCAACTCCATGGAAAATCCGTCACCACGGTCGAAGGTCTCGCCAAAGGCGACACGCTCCATCCCGTGCAACAGGCGATGATCGACGAACACGGAAGCCAATGTGGCTTTTGCACCCCCGGCATCGTCATGTCTCTGGCCACGGCGCATGCGCGCGGCGAGACGAACCATGAGGACGTGCTTGCCGGAAACCTCTGCCGCTGCACCGGCTACGCCCCGATCCTGCGCGCCGCGCAAAAGGCCGAGGAGGCCCCTGTCCCGGACGGTCTGGACCACGCCCCCTTTGGCACGCCCTCTGTGATCGAGCGGCCTGAGAGCGCCGACGAGTTGGCCGCGCTTTACGCCATGCGCCCCGACGCCGTGTTGATCGCGGGCGCGACCGATGTCGGGCTTTGGGTCACCAAACAGATGCGCGACTTGGACGAGGTGATTTTCCTGAACGGGGTCGAAGATCTCAAAGGCATCACGGAGACGGACAGCGCCTTCGAGATCGGCGCGATGACCCCGATTGCCGATCTGATCCCGCTGTTCAAACCGTATGCGCCCTCGCTGTCTGAAATGTACCGCCGCTTTGCCTCGACCCAGGTGCGCGCCGCCGCCACCTTGGGCGGCAATATCGCCAACGGCTCCCCCATCGGGGACAGCCCGCCGCCGCTCATCGCTGCTGGCGCTACTCTAACGCTTCGCAAAGGCGAGGATCACCGGACCATTCCGCTCGAAGACTTCTTCATCGCCTACGGCAAGCAGGACCGTGCCGCCTCCGAGTTTGTCGAAAGCATCACGGTCCCCAAAGCGGGCCTCGCCGATCTCAAGGTCTACAAGCTCTCCAAACGGTTTGACCAAGACATCTCCGCCGTTTGCGGCGCGTTCAACATCACCTTGGATCGCGGCACCATTTCCGACGCCTGCATCGCCTTTGGCGGCATGGCCGGTACGCCCGCCCGCGCCAAAGCCGTCGAGGCCGCGCTGGTTGATCAGCCGTGGACCATGCAAACGATTGAGGCCGCTCTGCCCAAGTTTGCCGAGGATTACACCCCCATGAGCGACATGCGCGCCTCCGCTGCCTATCGCCTCACGAGCGCGCAGAACATGCTCAAACGCTATTTCGCGGAGACTGAGGGGCTCACCACCTCGGTCCTCACAGTGAAGGAGGGCGCATAATGGCTGTTGGGTCCGCACTCCCCCATGACACCGCCCATCTCCATGTGACGGGCGAGGCCCGCTACATCGACGACATCCCACTCCCTGCGGGCGCGTTGCATCTGGCCTTTGGTCTGTCGTCTGTCGCCCATGGCGAGATCACCTCCATGGACCTCTCTGCCGTGCGATCCGCCCCCGGTGTGGTCCGGGTCTACACCGCCGAGGATTTCGGCGATCACGTGCCGGATTGTTCGCCCTCCTTGGGCGACGAACCTTTGCTCACGTCGGACGAGGTGCAGTTCATCGGCCAGCCGATCTTCCTCGTCGTCGCCACCTCGCATCAGGCCGCGCGCAAGGCCGCCAAACTCGGCAAGATCGCCTACAAAGAGCTTCCCGCGCTGTTGGATTACGATGCCGCGATGGAGGCCGAGAGCCGGTTTGAGGACGGCCCGCGCATCTATGGCTGTGGCGACGCGGCCAAAGCCATCGCCGAGGCCCCGCATAAGATCGAAGGCACGATCGAGATGGGCGGCCAAGAGCATTTCTACCTTGAGGGCCAAGCTGCCGCCTGCGTTCCCCAAGAGGGCGGCGATATGTTGGTCCATTCCTCGACCCAGCACCCGTCGGAAATTCAGCACAAAGTCGCCCACGCGCTCCACATCCCAATGCATGCGGTCCGGGTCGAAACCCGTCGCATGGGCGGCGGCTTTGGCGGCAAGGAATCCCAAGGCAACTGGCTCGCCATCGCCTGCGCCATTGCGGCCCGCGACACCGGCAAGCCCTGCAAAATGCGCTACGACCGCGACGATGACATGATCATCACGGGCAAGCGTCACGATTTCCGCATTTCCTACACCTGCGGATTTGACGATGAGGGCCGCATCCTCGGCATCGACTTTTTGCAACTCACCCGCGCGGGCTGGTCCATGGACCTCACCCTCCCCGTGGCTGACCGCGCCATGCTCCATGCCGACAACGCCTATTTCCTCCCGAACGCCCGGATCGAGAGCCACCGGCTCAAGATGAACACCCAATCCAACACCGCCTATCGCGGCTTTGGCGGACCGCAAGGCGTTTTGGGCATCGAGCGCGTCGTCGACCACATCGCGCACACTTTGGGCCGCGACCCCATCGAGGTCCGCAAGCTCAACTATTACGACGAGATGGTCACCCCCACGGCGGGCGAGGGCCTGCCGGAGGATCATGTGCTGTCTGTCGAGGGCGAACCCACCTCTTTGGGCAGCATCGAACATCTCGACGATCACCCGCAACACGCCGGTGGCCAAGTCACCCCGCGCGGAAAACTCACGCCCTATGGCCAAGAGGTCGAGGATTTCATCCTGCACGGGATGACCGAAAAGCTCCTCGAAACGTCGAACTACGCCGCGCGCAAAGCCGCCATCGCCAAATGGAACGCCGAGAACCCGATCATCAAAAAGGGCCTCGGCGTCTCTCCGGTCAAATTCGGCATTTCCTTTACGCTGACTCACCTCAATCAGGCGGGCGCGCTGGTCCATATTTATAACGACGGCTCGATCCACCTGAACCACGGCGGCACGGAAATGGGACAGGGCCTGTTCCAGAAGGTCGCCCAAGTCGCGGCGCAGGAATTCGGCGTGTCCATGGACCGGGTCAAGATCACCGCGACCGACACCGCCAAGGTGCCCAACACTTCCGCCACCGCCGCCTCCTCCGGGTCCGATCTCAATGGCATGGCGGTCAAAAACGCCTGCGACCGCATCCGCACCCGGCTTGAGGTCTTTATCCTCGAACGCTTCGGCGAGAGCGATGTGACCTGGGCCAAGGGCAAGGTGCATTTCGGCGTCCATGAGATGGACTTCGCGGAACTCATCAGCCTCGCCTATATGAACCGCGTCTCCCTCTCCGCCACCGGCTTTTACAAGACGCCAAAGATCGAATGGGACCGGATCAAGGGCAAAGGCCGCCCCTTCTTCTACTTCGCCCACGGCATCGCGATCACCGAAGTCGCGCTCGACACGCTCACCGGCGAAAACCGCATCCTGCGCGCCGACGTCCTGCATGACGCGGGCGCGTCCCTGAACCCCGCGATTGACAAGGGCCAGATCGAAGGCGGCTATGTCCAAGGCGCGGGCTGGCTCACCACAGAGGAACTCGTGTGGGACGACAAGGGTATGCTGAAAACCCACGCCCCCTCGACCTACAAAATCCCCGCCTGTTCCGACGCCCCCGATGTGTTCAACGTCGACCTCTGGGACGGGCGCAACCGCGAAGAGACGATTTATCGCTCCAAAGCGGTGGGCGAACCGCCCTTTATGTTGGGCATCTCCGCCTTTCTCGCGCTCTCGGACGCTTGCGCGGCCTGTGGCCCGAATTACCCGGCCCTCAACGCCCCCGCCACGCCCGAGGAATGCCTCGCCGCGATAGGGAGAACGCGCGCATGAGTTTTGAGCGCGACGCCCTCCTCTCTGCCATCGCGCAACATGGCCGCGTGGCCCGTGTTGTCGTGGCCGAGGTCCAAGGCTCCGCCCCGCGCGAGGTCGGGGCCGCCATGCTCGTGTGGCGTACCCCGGACGGCCTCGCGCAATCCGGCACCATCGGTGGCGGCACGCTCGAATTCGAGGCGGCGAAACACGCCTTTGACGCGCCGCGCCTCCAACGCCTGCCGCTCGGCCCCGCCATGGGGCAATGCTGCGGCGGGGCGGTGACGTTGTTGACCGAGGTGTTTGACGCCACCTCCGACATGCCTGACGACATCTACGCCCGTGGCCCCGGCCCCATGCCCTTTGCGGTGAAAAAGGCGCTCTCTGTCGCCCGGTCCCAAGGCCACATCACGCCCCAACTCTGCGGCGACTGGATGGTGGAGCCGATCACCCGCGCCACGCGGCCGCTGTGGGTCTGGGGGGCGGGCCATGTCGGCCGCGCCATCGTTGCCACGCTCGCGCCGCTTCCGGCCTTTGACATCACATGGGTCGACACGGACCTCGCGCGCTTCCCTGACACTCTGCCCGAGGGCGTCACGCAACTCGCCGCCGCGCGGCCAGAGGCCCTCCTGCCCTATGCGCCGAAAGAGGCCGAGCATTTGATCCTGACCTATTCTCATGCGCTCGATCTGGACCTCTGCCACGCGGCGCTGAGCCACGGGTTTACCTTCGCCGGTCTCATCGGCTCCAAGACCAAATGGGCGCGCTTTCGCAGCCGCCTGGCCGCGCTCGGCCATGCGCCCCATGAGATCGAGCGCATCACCTGTCCCATCGGGCAGCCCGCCCTTGGCAAACATCCGCAAGAGATCGCCATCGGCGTGGCGGCACAGCTCGTGTCGCTCAAAACCAGCAACAGTCATTACGGGGAGCGGATCGCGTGAGCGTACTTTTGAAACTGGAGGGGCTGACCCGCGAATACCCCGGTGTGCGCGCCAATGACGATGTGAGTTTTTCCATCGGCAAGGGCGAGGTACACGCGCTTTTGGGGGAAAACGGGGCCGGGAAATCGACCCTCGTCAAAATGATCTATGGCTTGGAAAAACCGGATGCGGGTCAGATGACCTTTCACGGTTTGCCCTATACCCCCGCCAATCCACCGGCCGCCCGCGGCGCCGGTGTCGCCATGGTGTTTCAGCACTTTTCCCTCTTTGAGGCGCTTAATGTGGCCGAAAACGTCGCCCTGGGCATGGAAAACCCGCCAAAGATGAACGATCTCGCCCGCGCCATTCGCGAGGTCTCGGAAACCTACGGCTTGCCGCTCGATCCCGACCGGATCGTGGGCGACTTGTCGGCGGGCGAACGTCAACGGGTGGAGATCATCCGCTGTCTTTTGCAAGACCCCAAACTCCTGATCATGGATGAGCCGACCTCTGTGCTCACCCCGCAAGAGGTCGACATTCTGTTCGAGACCCTGCGCAAATTGCAGTCCGAGGGCACCTCGATCCTCTACATCTCGCACAAGCTCGAAGAAATCCGCGCGCTCTGCGATGAGGCCACGATCCTGCGGCTCGGCAAGGTCGTCGGTGAATGCGATCCCAAAACCACCACGGCCCGTGACATGGCCGAAATGATGGTCGGCCAGACGCTTCACGTCCCGTCGCGTGAGGGCGGCGAGGCGGGTGAGGTGCTTCTTGACGTCAAGGGGCTGACCTTCGCCCCCGCCAACCCCTTTGGCACCCGGCTCAAGGACGTGTCCCTGACGCTCCGCGCGGGCGAAATTCTCGGCATCGGCGGCGTCGCGGGCAACGGGCAGGATGAATTGCTATCTGTCCTCTCCGGCGAAGCAAAAACGGCACGCGGCGCGGTCGAGTTCGACGGACAAGACGTGAGCCTCCTCGGCCCCAACGCGCGGCGCCGCATCGGTCTTTTAGCCGCGCCAGAGGAACGTCTCGGCCACGCCGCCGCGCCCAATATGAGCCTGACGGAAAACACCGCACTGACCGCGACGATCCGCAAGAAACTGAGCAAAAACAATTTCCTGAACTGGAAAAAGACCGAGAAATTTGCCGAAGAGATCATCAAGAGTTTTGACGTGCGCACGCCCGGCCCCGGTGCCGCTGCGCGGTCTCTGTCGGGCGGAAACCTGCAAAAATTCGTCATCGGGCGCGAGGTGCTCCAAGACCCGAAAGTGCTCGTGGTGAACCAGCCGACCTGGGGCGTCGATGCCTCTGCGGCGGCGGCGATCCGGCAAGCTTTGCTCGATCTCGCGGCCAAGGGCGCGGGGATTATCGTGATTTCACAGGACCTCGACGAATTGATGGAAATTTCCGACCATTTCGCGGCCTTGAACGAGGGCCGCCTCACCGCCCTGCGCACGGCCAAGGGGCTCACCGTCGATGAGATCGGTCTCATGATGGGCGGGGCCGGTGACATGGAGGTGGCCGAGCTATGATTTCTTTCGTCAAACGTCCGCAGCCGTCAAAATTCTGGACTCTCGCAACCCCTCTTCTCGCGGTGATCCTGACCATGATCTTGGGCGGATTGCTCTTTGCCTCTCTCGGCAAAGACCCGTTCGAGGCCATTCGTACCATCTTCTGGGATCCTTTGTTCAACCCCCAATTCGCGGGCTATTCGCGGCCGCAATTGTTGGTCAAAGCCGCCCCCCTGATCCTCATCGCCATCGGGCTATCTCTGGGCTTTAAGGCCGGGATCTGGAACATCGGGGCCGAGGGGCAATATATCATCGGCGCCCTGACCGGGGCCTCCGTCGGCCTCGCGCTTTACCCCTTGGACGCGTGGTGGATTTTCCCGCTCATGGTCATCGCGGGCGCTTTGGGCGGCTTTCTCTGGGCGATGATCCCCGCTGTTCTCAAGACGAAGTTCAACACCAATGAAATCCTCGTCTCCCTCATGCTGGTCTATGTGGCCGAACAAATCCTTGCCGCTGCCGCGCTTGGCTTTCTCCGAAACCCGGAGGGCAACGGCTTTCCCGGTTCGCGCAACCTGAGCCAGATCGAATGGCTCTCAAACCCCGAGCTGATCGCGAACAGCGGCGCGCATTGGGGCGTTGTCGCGGCGCTCGGAGCCGTGGTCGCGACTTATGTGCTTTTGAACAAACACATGCTCGGCTTTCAAATCCGTCTCACCGGCGAAAGCCCCCGCGCCGCGCGCTTTGCCGGCGTCAAGGACAAGCTCCTCGTGATCTTCTGCCTCGGGGCCGCTGGTGCGCTCTCCGGTCTCGCCGGTCTCTTTGAGGTCACTGGCCCCGCCGGGCAAATCTCCATCGACTTCGGCTCCGGCTACGGGTTCACCGTGATCATCGTCGCCTTCCTCGGGCGCTTGCATCCCGTCGGCATCCTGCTCGCCGGTCTGCTCCTCGCGCTGACCTTTATCGGGGGCGAATTGGCGCAATTCATGCTCGGCCTGCCCTCGGCCTCCATTCAGGTGTTCCAAGGCATGCTCCTGATGATCCTTCTCGCTATGGACATCGTCGTAAATTACCGCCTCACCATCCGCCGCAAGGAGGCCGCATGATGCCCGCACCGCGCGTTTGGTTCCTCCTCGCTGCCCTCGGCACAATCCTCCCATGGCTGTTCTTCGGCAGTTGGTTTGCCGCCAACGGCCTCGCCCCGATCGCCTTTGTCACGGATCTCTTCGCCAATGGCGCGGCGGGCGGGTTCTCCGCCGATGTGATGATCTCTATCGCGATCTTCTGGCTCTGGTCCTATTTCGATGCCCGCCGCGAAATCGTCAAACGCTGGTGGCTAGTGCTGCCTGCGGGCGCGACCGTGGGCCTCTCCCTCGCCCTTCCTCTCTATCTCGGCCTGCGTGAACAGGAGCGCTCATAATGGATTTTGGTTCGATCAACCCGGTCATCCTCTTGGCGTCTCTCATGGTCGCCTCGACCCCGATCCTCTTGGCCGCTCTGGGCGAAATGGTCACGGAGAAATCCGGCGTCCTGAATCTCGGCGTTGAGGGGATGATGATCACCGGCGCGGTCTGCGGCTTTATCGCCGCTGTCGAAACCGGGTCTCCGACGCTGGGCTTTGTCGCCGCTGCGATTGGCGGCATGGCGCTTTCCATGCTCTTTGCGGTGCTGACCCAGATTTTTCTGACCACCCAAGTGCCCGCCGGTCTCGCACTCACCCTCATGGGGATCGGCCTCGCGTCCCTCTTGGGCCAGAATTACGTGGGCATCAAACCACCCTCCCTGCCCGATCTGCATGTGCCCGTGTTGCAAGACATCCCGTTCTTTGGCCCTATCCTGTTTCAACATGACGCCGTGGTCTACCTGAGCCTTCTGTCGGTTGTGGCGATCTGGGCCTTTCTCAAATTCACCCGCGCGGGGCTTGTCCTTCGCGCCGTCGGTGAAAACCACGCCGCCGCCCATGCCTTGGGCTACAAGGTCAAACTCGTGCGGTTCCTCGCCATCGGCTTTGGCGGCGCGATGGCGGGCCTCGGGGGCGCCTATATTAGCCTCGTGCGCGTGCCGCAGTGGACCGATGGGATCACCGCAGGCATCGGCTGGATCGCGCTGGCCATCGTGGTTTTTGCGAGCTGGAAATCCGCCCGCGTCCTGATCGGCGCTTACCTCTTTGGCGGCATCACCGTGCTCCAACTCAACCTTCAGGCGGCAGGCGCAAAAGTCCCCGTGGAGCTTTTGTCCATGTCGCCGTTCCTTGCGACCATTCTGGTCCTTGTCGTCATTTCCGCGCGACGTCATGGTGCCTCTAACGCACCAGCGATGCTCGGTCGGATTTTCCATAGCTCGTGATCCCACGGGCCTTACATTACTCACAACAGGGGAGATATTTTCCATGAAACGTAGAACGTTGCTGACCGCTGCCGCCGCAGCTTCCGCCCTTACACTGGGCTTGGCCGCGCCGAGCTTTGCCCAAGACAAAACCAAGGTCGGCTTTATCTATGTCGGTCCCGTCGGTGACGGGGGCTGGACCTACGAACACAACCAAGGCCGCCTCGCCGTCGAAGAGCATTTCGGTGACGCTGTCGAGACCATCTATCAGGAAAACGTGCCCGAGGGTGCCGATGCCGAACGCGCGATCACCCAGATGGCTCTGTCCGGTGCGGACCTGATCTTCACCACCTCTTTCGGCTATATGGACCCGACCATCAACGTCGCGTCCAAATTCCCGGACGTGAAATTCGAACACGCCACCGGCTATAAAACCACCGACAACGTCGGCGTCTATTCCGCCCGCTTCTATGAGGGCCGCGCCGTTCAGGGCACCATCGCGGGCATGATGACCGAGTCGAACAAAATCGGCTACATCGGCTCCTTCCCGATCCCCGAAGTGATCCGTGGCATCAACTCCGCCTATCTCCACGCCAAGAAAGTGAACCCGGATGTCGAGTTCTCCGTGGTCTGGGCCTACACATGGTTCGACCCGGCAAAAGAGGCCGACGCGGCACAGGCGCTGATCGACCAAGGCGCTGACGTCATCCTTCAGCACACCGACTCCACCGCACCGCAGGCCGCCGCCCAAAAGGCCGGCAACGTGATCACCTTTGGCCAGGCCTCTGACATGGGTGAATACGCGCCGCTGCCGCGCGTCTCCTCGATCATCGACAACTGGGCGCCCTATTACATCGCGCGCACCCAGGCCGTGATCGACGGCACCTGGGAAAGCGACAACACCTGGGACGGCATCGGCGCGGGCATGGTCGGCATCGGTGAGATTTCCGACGCTGTACCGGATGACGTGAAGGTCGCCGCCATGGACGTGATGAACTCGATTGCCGATGGCTCCTATCACCCGTTCACCGGCCCGATCAACAAACAGGACGGCTCTGTCTGGCTGGCCGAGGGCGAGACCGCCGATGATGGCACGCTCGCGGGCATGAACTTCTACGTCGAGGGTCTGACCGGCGAGATCCCGCAGTAAGCGGAGGATCGTTTTGCGCCGGTCCTGTGATGGGGGCGGCGTGATACGGCGTCTCGGGACGTGCCCGACAAAAGTCCGACACATGTCCGACGTTTTGCCGACCGCCGATTTCGCCTCTTTTGACGGCCCGTGCCTCCCGGCGTGGGCCGTTTTCTGTCCGGTCTCCCGCAGATGAAAAATCGAATGCGAATATGTTTGACAGGGATCAAAGCCCCTCGCCCCGGGGCGTGCGAAGCAGGCACAAAGACCCCGCGAACAGAGGAGACCCACCATGAAATGGGCTGAGAAAAACGAAGACATGCGCAACGCGTTGCGCGCCCTCAACAAGGCCAACCGCAACATTCCTGCGGGCTTTGGCGCCATGTCCAAAGCCGCGATGGAGGGCGAGCACCTCGATGCCAAGACCAAGGAATTCGTGGCGCTGGCCATCGCTATCGGCGTGCGCTGTGAACCCTGTGTGGGCTTTCACGTCGAGGCCCTGATGAAACAGGGCGGCACCCGCGATGAGCTTGCCGAAATGCTTGCCATGACGGTTCAGATGGGCGGCGGACCGACCCTGATGTATGCTGCTAAAGCGTTGGAAGCATGGGATGAATTTGAGGCCGAGGGCGCTTGACCGCTCTGCCCATTGGCTTTGCCCAAACCAAAAGAGGCGCGGAATCTTCCGCGCCTTTCTTTTTTGTTTTATCGTGTCTAACGGCGTTCAATAGCGCCGTTCAACGCGTGTGAGCTTGCAGATTTTCGCGCCAAATTTATCGGTGTAACAGCGCATTTCCGGCTCCGGTTCCGGCCCGAACAGCCAAAGCCAGAAGCCATCCAGCGCCCGGTTCAATCGGTGGATCGCCCCCTCCGGCGGCGGATCGACCGGCGCGTCTTCGGGCAGTGGGGCGGGAATGCGTTTCACCTCAAGGCTCTCGTGCGGCACGTCCACCTTATGGCGCGGGCGCGGCGGTGTCTCCTCATAACAGGTGCCTTTGAGAACGCAGCTCGGGATCGGGTCATCCTTGGCCTCGACAGCCGTCATGGGTGCCAGAAGACCCGCGAAGATCATCAAAACACCCAAGACATGCCGCATACCAAGCGCCCTCTCACAAAATCTAGTATGGCGGTCTGCGGCGGGCCTTACCCCCGCACAACCGAACAGACCTTGCCGCCATCTTTCTTGGTCTTGCAGCTCATCTCAAGCGACTCTTCTTTTTCGCCGAACAGCCAGACACTCATCTGGGCGAAATAATAGGACAGTTTCTCGCCAAACGTCGCGTTCTCCGGAAGACCGACCTCTGCCTCCGCAGCGACCTCCGCCACCGGCGGCATCTCTTCGCCTTTGCTCTGGTCGATATGCACGATCTCAAAATCACGCGACGCCGACCCGTTCGCCGGGGCGGCAATCCGCTCCGTCGTCAGCTTGGGCAGCTCGTCCTCATCGTCGCCGTCCCAGCTCGACATACCGAAACTGTTCATATTGGCGGCAATCGCCCCCATCATGCCCTCTTGGGCCTGAGAGTATTTCGCATACACAAGCAGAGAGATCGCCAATCCGACCACAAAGCTCACAAGACTCAAGGTTTTGCCAAGCGTACCCATGGCACAATCCCCCTGTTTAACTCTTACCATCCCCACAATCGCAACAAATCATGTCCGAAATGGGGAAGGGCCGCGAAGATTTGGTGAAACGGGCGGCCCAAAAGAGGGGCACGTCTTAGGCTTGCTGCGCTGCCGTCCGGCTTGTAAGTTCGCCGCGATGTGACTGCGGGAGGGTCTGTCATGAAAATATGTCGCCAAAAGAATGAGATCCGAGAGACGGTTCTCGGCTGGCAGGCCAAAGGGGACGTTGTCGGTCTCGTGCCGACCATGGGCTACCTGCATGAGGGTCATATGACCTTGGTCCGCGCCGCAAAGGCGACGAGTGACCGTGTTGTCGTCACAATTTTTGTAAACCCGACGCAATTCGGCGAGGCCGCCGACCTCGATGCCTATCCGCGCGATGAGGCCCGAGATTTCGCGATGCTTGAGGCCGAGGGCGTCGATGCCGTGTTCTGCCCCTCCGTCGACGAGATGTATCACCCGCTCAAACAGACGACCGTTTTGACCGAAGAGCTCGACAAGGTGCTCATGGGCGCGCTCCGCCCCGGTCATTTCAAGGGTGTCTGCACCGTCGTGACCAAGCTCTTCAACATCACCGGCGCGAACAAGGCGTTTTTCGGCGAGAAGGATTACCAACAGCTTCAGGTCATCAAGACCATGGTCCGCGATCTGGATATGCCGATCGAGATCACCGGCGTGCCGACTGTGCGCGAGGTGGACGGGCTGGCCATGTCGTCACGTAACGTGCGCCTGACACCCGAGGACCGCCAAGCCGCGCTGATCCTGAACAAAGCGCTGGCCTATGCGGATTACGAGGTCTCAGACGGACGCTCCGGCCCCGATCTTGAACAAGAAATCCGCGACTTCATCGCCCGCGAGCCGCGCGCAAAACTTGAAAGCGTCGATGTCCGCGATGCCGAGACGCTGGAGGACGTGCCCGGCGCGATCACCCGCCCCGTGGTGATCCTTCTGGCCGCGCGCTTTGGCGATGTGCTACTGATCGACCAAAGGGTCGCCCACCCGGCCTGAGGAGGAAATTATGTCATCTCAAACCGAAACCATCCGCCGCATTACCGTGCCGCAAATCCGCGCCCGCAAAGGCGGCGAGCCGATTGTCTCTCTGACGTCCTATCACGCGCACACCGCCGCCATTGCGGAGAAATACTGTGACTTCCTGCTTGTCGGCGACAGCCTCGGCATGGTCATGCACGGGATGGAAAGCACCGTGGGCGTGCCGCTCGATCTCATGATCATGCACGGCAAAGCCGTGGTGCGTGGCACGAAACGCGCGCTTGTCGTCGTCGACATGCCGTTCGGCTCCTACGAGGAAAGCCCATCGCAGGCCTTCCGCAACGCGGCCAAAATCATGAAAGAAACCCAGTGCCAAGCCGTCAAACTCGAAGGTGGCGCGCGCATGGCGGAGACAATCAAATTCCTCACCGAGCGTGGCATCCCGGTGATGGCGCACATCGGCCTCACGCCGCAATCGACGAACATCATGGGCGGGTTCAAAACTCAGGGCCGTGATGAGGACGATTGGCAATTCCACATCGACGACGCCATCGCCGTCTCTGAGGCCGGAGCCTTTGCACTTGTGGTCGAAGGCGTGGTGGAGCCTCTGGCGGACAAGATCACCAAAGCCGTCAAAATCCCGACCATCGGCATCGGCGCATCGAAAACCTGCGACGGCCAGATCTTGGTGATGGAAGACATGCTGGGCTTGAACGAATGGGTGCCGAAATTCGTCAAGAAATTCGGTGCCGTCGGCGAGGCCATCGAAGACGCCATCGCGTCCTACGCCGAAGACGTCAAATCCCGCGCCTTTCCAACGCCGGACAATGTCTACGGGTCCAAGAAATAAGAGAGCGCCCTTCGGGGCGCTTTTTCTTTGAGTATTTGGGCTGCAATGAAGACAGGTTAGGCGCGCGTTAAGATTAAGGTGTCAATCCGTGGATACGGTACAGGCAGGAGAGCCGATGACCGTCTGCGATGAAGACGCCCCGGCCCGTGGGCCGACACCCTTTCCGGCGACGCCACAGCGCTATGCACCGGCGGCTGGGGCGCACCTCTTCATTGCAGATTAAATACTCACTCGGCACCACTCTGCGCGCCACCGCACAGATTCCGTTCGCGCAAAACCGTTTACGCAGCGCGTCCAATGCCCACATGATGAGACAACCACAGACAAAGGAGTCTCACCATGACATTCCGTCCCATCAAATCGACCTCGGAAGGTCAGGCCACGCTCGAAGGGGCTGGCGTCCATCTCTATCGTGCTTTCGGGTTTCACAAGCCGCGCGAGTTCGATCCGTTCTTGTTGTTCGATGACTTTCGCAACGACGATCCCAAGAAATTTGAGAAGGGCTTTCCCTGGCACCCGCATCGCGGCATCGAGACGATCACCTATGTCTTGGATGGCGAGGTGGAGCATGGCGACAGTCTCGGGAACAAGGGCGTCTTGGGCGCCGGATCGGTTCAGTGGATGACCGCTGGCTCCGGGATCATGCACCAAGAAATGCCGCGCGGGAATGCGCGTGGTCAGATGCACGGGTTTCAGCTTTGGGCCAACCTTCCCTCGTCTCTGAAAATGACCGCGCCGCGCTATCAGGACATCCAGAGCAGCGATATTCCCGAGATCATTGATGACGATGGCACCAAGGTTAAGATTGTCACAGGCTCGTTCTGGGGCAAACGCGGGCCGGTCGATGGCATCGCCGCCGATCCGCTGTATCTCGACATCTCCGTGCCCCCGAACACGCGCAAGGTTCTGCCGGTCGACACCTACGCAAATACCTTTGCCTATATCTTTGCAGGAGCGGCCAGCTTCCGCGACGCCTCACAGCCCTACGGTGTGCGCGTCGAAAAAGAGGTGAACGGCGAAGAGATCAACATCCGCGACATGTCGGGCAACCGGACATTGGTGAATTTCGACACCGGCAATGAGATCGTGGTGAACAGCGGGCCGGAGGGCGTGCGGTTCCTGTTGATTTCCGGCCAACCGCTCAAGGAGCCGGTGGCCTGGCACGGGCCGATCGTGATGAACACGCGCGAAGAGCTGTTTCAGGCGATGCAGGATCTCAACAACGGGACGTTCATTCGCGATCAACGCGATCACTGACCCCAAAACACAGAAAACGCGCCCAACAGGGCGCGTTTTCTTTTCGTGCTCTATGCCGGCTCAGGCCGCGTGCGGAAAGGCGATGACCTTATGCGCACCAACATCTGGCGTGGCGTCGCTGTCGAGATTGGCCTTGAGCATTTCAAAGCCCACGGTCAAGGCGCTATCCGTCGTGGCCCAGACGGCGGCCTCGGCCAGCGTCATGTCCAGCAGACAGATATGCGGGTTGTCCCGCCCGCGTTCAAACCACGCGGCGGCTGCGGGTGACCAAAGCGCATCAAGTTTCGCCGTATCCTCGCTTTGCCGGATGGCCCCGTTCAGGCAGGCGTAGAAATCCTGATCCTTGGACGTGATGCAGAAATGCGCCTGTCCACCGGTGCCGACCTGGCGCACTAGGTCGGTTTCATCCGAGGTGATAAACCACAGCTTGCCATGCTCCGCGTCCGCGAAATGGCTCATCGGCTGCATGTGGTCCTGCGCACCTTCGATGCCGAGAAGTCCGGCCCGCAAATCCTCTAGCTGTTGCCAGAGAACGTCGGACGGACTGTCGTGAAAGTCGTCGAGCAAAGCCATGACTTAGACCTTCTCCAAAAAACGGTCGACGGCGTCGCGGGCTTCTTCCTTGGATTTGCCGTAGCGTTGCTGCAGCTTGCCTTCAAGTTGTTCGCGGTCGCCTTTGGCCTCTTGCAGATCGTTGTCGGTCAGTTGCCCGAATTCCTCGCGCAGACGGCCTTGCATTTCAGTCCATTTACCAGCGATTTGATCCCAGTTCATGAGGGTCTCCTTTCGTGTCCATTTGATATACCAACGTCCGGGGGCGCCCGGTCGTTCCATCAAATCGACGCCACGCGATCCTTCCAGCTGGACACCGCCATCCGGGCCTCATCGGGGGATTTGTCATAGCGGCGCGCCACGAGGGCGGCGAGGCGATCACGGTCGCCTTCCACACTCTCAAGCTCAGCCTCGCTCAACGCGGACCACTCCAGTTGAGCTTTGCGTTTGAATCGAAACCATTTGTCTTCGATGGCTTCCCAGCGCATGGGGTCTCCTTTCCCAGATTTGCATTTCATTCCTCTGCCCCAACGCATGAGGTGCGAAATCGTTGCAAATTTCTGGGAAAGGGCCGGAAAGGGGCCGGTTAGACCATCGACGGCACCACCATATCCGGCGGGCGCATCCCATCCGTGAGGCTTTGGATGTTGAGCATCACACGCTCGCCCATCTCGGCGCGGCCCTCCACCGTGGCCGACCCCATATGCGGCAAAAGAACCACATTGGGGAGCTCGCGCAGACGCGGGTTGATCTTGTGCCCATGCTCGAACACATCGAGGCCCGCGCCGCCGATCTCCCCGGCCCGAAGGCGCCGGGTCAACGCGTTTTCGTCGATCACTTCGCCCCGCGAGGTATTCACGATCACCGCCGTAGGTTTCATGAGCTTGAGCCGCCGCGCGTTGATCAGGTGATAGGTCGCAGGCGTATGCGGGCTGTTGATCGACAAAATGTCGATGCGGGACAGCATCTGGTCGAGGCTTTCCGACCAATGAACCTCCAGATTGGCCTCGATCTGTTCGTGAAGCCGACGGCGGCTGTTGTATTCGACATGCATGCCAAAGGCGCGAGCGCGACGCGCCACGGCCTGACCGATCCGCCCCATGCCGAGAATGCCGAGCCGTTTCCCGGTCATCCTCTGACCCAAAAACGCCGTCGGCGCCCAACCGTCCCAATTGCCCTGTTGCATCGTATGATCGCCCTCGGGCATGCGCCGGAGCACCGCCAGCATGAGCGCAATCGCCATATCCGCCACATCGTCCATCGAGACGCCCGGCGTGTTGCTCACGTAAATGCCGCGCGCATGAGCCGCCGTGACGTCGATATGATCGATCCCCGCGCCGTAATTCGCGATCAGCTTGAGCCGGTCTCCGGCGGCGGCGATCATCTCTCCGTCGATTTTGTCGGTGATGCAGGGGACAAGGACATCGGCTCTTTGCATCGCGGCGATGAGACCGTCGCGGTCCATTTTCTTGTCCTGCTCATTCAATTCGACATCGAACAGTTCCTGCATTCGACTTTCGACCTCAGGCGGCAATGCCCGCGTGAGGACCACTTTGAGTCGCGTGTGTCCCATGCCTCTCCCTCTCGTATTTTTCATCTCCATATTGGCAAACCCGATTGCATCGGAGCAAGCCGTAAAGGATAACAAGGTCAGGTCTTTGTGCCTCTGCGCCGTGCATTCATGGCGACGAGGGCCGCTCCGAGCAGATCAAGGGTGATGATGGTACAAAAAGTTCGATTTCCGGGCGCGTTGCGCCGTGCTTGGCTTTGGGCTGCGGGGGTCTCGATACTCCTTGCCGCCACGCCTGTCGGCACGCTCCACGCAGAGGACAGTCCTCAGGAAGCGGCGCAAGAGACAACCGCAGCAGACCAGACCCAAGAGCGCACGGGCCCGACCCGTGGTCCTGTCACCAACCTCCCCCTGCCCCGCTACCTGTCGCTCAAGGCTTCTGAGGCGAATATTCGCCGTGGGCCGTCGTTGTCGCATCGGATCGACTGGGTGTTCACCCGCCCCGGCTACCCGCTAGAAGTCATCGCGGAGTTCGGCCATTGGCGGCGCGTGCGCGATGTCGATGGCGCAACGGGTTGGGTGCACTTTTCCCTGATCACCGGTGTGCGTACCGCACTCGTTACCGATGAGAGCGTGGATTTGCATGCCCGTCCCGACACCACCTCCCGCCTCAATGCGCAGGCCGAGAAAAACGCGATCCTGCGCCTTTTGGAATGCGACATCTCGTGGTGCAAGGTCAGCGCAGACGGCTACAAGGGCTGGGTGCTGAAATCCGGCATCTGGGGTGTCCGCGACGACGAAATTCTGGAGTGAGCCGATGGAGCATCTCAAATCCCCCCTCGCCGTTCGCACCATTCCGCCGGGCCTCAAATCATGCATCATTCACGGCTATGGCAGTTGGCATGACGCCATCCTTCAGGGGCGGCACGACTTTTTCACCAAACTGGAGCCGCGCCTCGCGCACAAGGGCATCACGACTTACGTTGTCGAGGGCAATTCCCGTACCTCGCGCGCGCTGTTGGACGCCGATCATTTTCACCTGATCGTGGGCGGTCCGCCGATGTACGGCCCGACGACGCTGCATGCCTACCCCTCTTATCTTTGGGGGTTTTGGTATCTTGATGAAATCGGCTACGGGCCGGACAGTTCGCTCCGCTTTTCGCGGTTTGAGGCCGACCCGAACCAACGCGAGGCGGCCGAGTTTTTCTACAACGGGGTCACCGGCTATATGCTTCGGGAAAATGTCTCGAAGCTCCGGCAAGAGCCGCGCATGGATGCGCCTTTGCGCCCGGCCTCGGCGACGATCCTGTGCCAGACCTCGGAAACCCGCAGTCCCGGCACACGGTTCCTCACGACAGAGCAAATCATCGCCACGGCGGCGAGCTTTGACCGGGACGCGCTTGTCTACGTCAAACTCCACCCGCATCAGAGCAAACAGGGGCGGCGCAAGATTTTGGAGTTTTGCGAGAACTACCCCAATGTGAAACTCTCCGACGCCTCGATCCACGACTTGATCGAAGCCGCCCGCGTGGTCATCACACAAAACTCCGCCGCCGGGTTCGAGGCGCTGATGCAGCAGAAAACCGTCATCACCTGCGGCAAGACCGATTACTGGCACGCGACACTCACCCCCCGGAATGTCGCCGATCTCAAGGCGGCGATTGAGTTCGGTCCCGAAACCATGGCCGGGTTTGATTACGCCGGCTATGTCCATTGGTTCCTGGAAAAACATTGCCTTGAACCCGCGAAAGACAATTTCACCGCACGCGCCTGGGCCCGCATCCGTGACAAGCTGATGCTGGACGAGGCGGGGTTCCGAGCGTAAATCAGGGCCATGCACGCACATCGTCTCAATCTCTCCGCAGGGATCGCCTCTGTCTCTGTCGCCTCGATCTTGGTCCTCGCCAAAATCTGGGCGTTTTCCTTGACCGGCTCCATGTCAATCGCCGCCTCTCTGGCCGACAGCGTGATGGATTTGCTCGTCGCCTCGGGCGGGCTTATGGCAATCTGGTACGCCTCGCGCCCGCCGGATGATGATCACGCCTTTGGCCACACCTCTGCCGAAGACCTCGCGGCCCTCGCACAATCCGCCTTTCTCCTCGTCTCTGCGGGAGTGATCTCCGTGACCTCCGTGCGCCGCCTTTTGGCCCCCGCCCCGCCAGAGCTCGGCGCGGAAGGCATCGGGATCGCGGTCATGGTGCTCTCCATCGTGCTGACCATCGCGCTTGTCCTGTGGCAGCGGCGGGTGAGCAAAGAGACCGGGTCCAAAGTGGTCGCGGCTGACAGCCTCCATTACTTGGGCGACTTGATCCCCAACATCGGCGCGATCCTTGCCCTGTTCGCCTCCTCGGCCTTTGGCCTCACCCAACTCGATAGCGTTGTGGCGCTTGGCGCGGCGGGGATCTTGGTCGTGGGTGCGATCAACATCGGCAAATCCGCCTGGGACGCGCTCATGGACCGCGCCGCGCCGGATGACATTGTGGAGATGGTCGAGGAAATGGCGCGCACGCAAGACGGTGTCTACGCCTATCACGATCTGAAAACCCGCATGGCTGGGGCCAAGCCGTTCATCAACATTCATATCGAGGTGAACGGGGACCAGAGCCTCCGCGAGGCCCACGCGATTTCCGCTGACCTCAAAGCGCGTATTCTCAAAGAATACCCCATCGCGGATGTGATCATTCACAAGGATGTCGCGGGCGAGGCCGACTGATCCACCCCGCCCGTTCGTTTATTCCGCCGCGATCAGCCCGCGCCCTTTGAGAAGCGCCTCAACGCCCGGCATCCGCCCGCGGAATGCGGTATAAAGCGCCTCCGCATCCTCGGAACCACCTTTGGACAGGATATGGGCCTCAAGGCTCTTCGCGGTCGCCGGATCGAACGCACCCGCGTCCTCAAAGGCCTCGAACGCATCCGCATCCATCACCTCGGACCACATGTAGCTGTAATAGCCAGAGCTATAGCCATCACCCGAGAAGATATGCGCGAAATGCGGTGTCGCGTGCCGCATGATGATCGCTTTGGGGAGGCCAATCCGCTCCAGCGTCGCTTTCTGCGCCGCCATCGGGTCCGTTGGCGCGTCCCCATCGTGGAAATCGAGATCGACCAGCGCCGAGGCGATGTATTCCACTGTCGCAAAGCCCTGATCATAGGTCTGCGCCGCTAAGAGACGCTCCAACATTTCTTTCGGCATTGGCTCACCGGTCTTCGCATGGGTCGCGAATTCTTCGAGCACGGCGGGCACTTCCAGCCAATGTTCATAAAGCTGGCTCGGGAGTTCCACAAAATCACGCGCCACAGAGGTGCCAGAGATCGACTCATAGGTCACATCGGACAGCATCTGGTGAAGCGCATGGCCAAACTCGTGGAACAGCGTCCGCGCATCGTCATAGGACAAAAGCGCAGCCTCGCCTTTCGACGGTTTGGCAAAGTTGCAGACGTTCAACACGATGGGCCGAATATTCCCGTCGAGCTTTTGCTGGCTGCGCATCGCGGTGCACCACGCGCCGGAGCGTTTGGACCCACGGGCGAAATAATCGCCGATGAACACGGCGATATGTTCCCCGTCCCGCGTCACATTCCACGCGCGGGCGTCTGGGTGATAGGTCGTGACGTCGAGCGGCTCGAACTCCAACCCGAACAAGCGGTTGGCACAGGTAAACGACGCCTCGATCATCCGCTCCAATTGCAGATAGGGCTTGAGCTCCGCCTCATCGAGATCGTGCTCCGCCTTGCGCCGGATCGCCGAATAATAGCGCCAGTCCCACGGCTCCAGGTCGCCATTGATCCCGTCCTCTGCCATCATGGTGGCAAGCACTTCGGCATCTTTCTCTGCCGCCGCTTTCGCCGGTTCCCAAACGCGCATCAACAGGGTGCGCACGGCCTCCGGCGTCTTGGCCATCTCGGTTTCAAGCTTGTAAGCCGCGAAGCTCTCATAGCCCAAAAGCTTGGCCCGCTCCTCCCGCAGCGCAAGGATTTCGCGCGCGATCTCCCGGTTGTCATTGGCGTTGCCATTTTCGCCGCGTGCCGCCCAGGCCTTGAACGCCACCTCACGCAAATCGCGGCGTGGCGAGAATTGCAGGAAGGGCACAATCAATGAGCGTGAAAGCGTCACGACAGGCCCCTTGGCACCACGATCTTCGCCCGCCGAGCGCGCGGCATCCACGACAAACTGCGGCAGTCCTTCTAAATCGTCTTCCGTGAGGTCCATCGCCCACTCGCGCTCATCCGTCAGAAGGTTCTGGGTAAATTCTGTGCCGAGGCTCGCCAAACGCGATTTGATTTCCGCCATACGGATCTTGCCCGGCTCATCGAGCTTGGCCCCCGCCCGCACAAACCCGCGATGGGTCAGCATCAGAACGCGCTCTTGCTCCGGCGTGAGACCAAGGCTCTCGCGCGCATCCCAAAGCGTCTCAATCCGGGCAAAGAGCGCCGCATTGGACGAAATCTCGGAGGCATAGGCGGACAAGAGCGGCGACAGATCGCGCATCAAGCCATCGCGCACTTCATTCGTATCCGCGCCCGCCATGCCGTAAAACGCGCCGAGCACTTTGGAGAGCGTCGCATCTGCGCGCTCCATGGCTTCGATCGTATTGGCGAATGTGGGGGCGTCCGTGTTGTCGGCAATCGCCGTGATCGCCGCGCGGCCTTCGGCAATCGCGGCCTCTACGGCGGGTTTGACATCCTCGTCCTTCAACGCCTCGAACGGCGGCAAGTTGAAGGGGGTGTTCCAGTCGGTCAAATAGGGGTTTGTCATAAACGTCTCCTTTGAGAGAGAAGCTATGCCTCACCCTACAAAAGGAAAAGGGTCAGTGACCGCAAATCGGACAATCGGGACGCTTTTTCACCGTGATCACGCGGCTGTCCGCATAGAGCGCGTCGTAGATCATCAGCCGCCCCATGAGGCCCTGCCCCGCGCCGGTGATCTCCTTGAGCGCTTCCATCGCCATCATCGTGCCGAGAATGCCCGGAAGCGGCGCAGCCACCCCCGCCTCGGCACAGGTCGGCACCATGCCCTCCGCCGGGCGTTCCGGGAAAACGCATTGGTAACAGGGCCCGCCTGCCTGGGGTTTGTAGGTGCTAATCTGCCCCTCCCATTGCGTGATCGCTGCCGAGATCAACGGCTTGCCCCGCGCCACGCATGCGGCGTTCACCAAATAGCGCGTGTCGAAATTGTCGGTCCCGTCCAACACCAGATCGTAGTCGTCGATCAGGGCCACGGTCTCCGCATCCAACGCGCGGTGGTAGGGGCGAATGTCGACATGCGGGTTCTGCGCGGCCATGGCATCTGTGGCGGAATATACCTTGGGACGGCCCAGATCGGCCTCCGTGTGGATCACTTGGCGCTGGAGGTTGGAGATTTCCACCACATCCGGGTCGATGACGCCAATGACGCCCACACCAGAGGCTGCGAGATACTCAAGTACAGGCGCACCTAATCCCCCGGCACCGATGACCAAGACCTTCGCCTCTTTGAGTTTCTTCTGCCCCGGTCCGCCGATTTCCCGCAAAAGGATATGGCGCATATTGCGCATCAACTCCGGGTCCACGTCGTCGGTTGCAGGTTTCGCCTCAATCTCATCATGTGTCGCACGGGCTTTGAGCTTGCCAAGCGCGACCCGATACAGAACCACAATCACCGCCGCGCCGCCGAGTAACAGCCACTCTCCGAGAGAGGCCCCAAGTGTCAGCTGCATCGGGTGATCCTCGGGTAAGACGGCCTTTGCCAGAACAATCGCCAGATAGACGACCCCGATCATCGCCCACCGTGCCCGCGTCGGAGCGCCGGTGCGCCAGCCAATGCCCCAAAGCACGGCGGCGAGGATCAGAAAGAAACTCATTTCCGACCGGTCGACCCAAACCCGCCCGCACCGCGCGCCGTGTCGGTCAGACCCTCAACGACGGCATAGGTGGCCTGCACCACGGGAGCGACGACCATTTGGCCGATACGTTCGCCATGGGTGACGTGAAACGGCTCTTGCCCGTGATTGATCAAGAGAATGCCGATCGGTCCACGATAGTCCGCATCAATCGTCCCCGGCGTGTTGACCATGGAAATCCCGTGTTTGAGCGCAAGTCCAGACCGTGGACGCACCTGCACCTCATAGCCAACCTCGATCTCCATCGCGAAACCAGTCGGGATCAGCGCCCTTGCGCCCGGCTCCAACATGACGCCGGTGTCACGTATCTCAGGCGGAAAATTGGCGCGCACATCTCCACCCGCCGCATGTGCGGTCTCATAGGACGGCAATTTGATCTCGGTATCGGCTCCGTCGAGCCATTGGATTTTGATCTCTACGCTCATGTCTTTTCCGTGGATTAAATACTCAATACCCGCTCAGCACATCGGCGATCCGATGGGCCAATTGGCGCGCTACCTCGTCTTTGCCCATGCGCGGCCAGTCTTCCACGCCGCGCTCGGTGATGAGGGTGACGGCATTCTCAGTGCCGCCCATGATCCCGGTCGCGGGCGAGACGTCATTGGCGACGATCCAGTCACAGCCTTTGCGTTTGCGTTTGGCCGTGGCATGCGCCACCACGTCATCCGTTTCCGCCGCGAACCCGACCACGAGACGCGGGCGCCCCTCGGTCATCTGACTCACGCTGGCCAAGATGTCAGGGTTCTCGGAGAACTCCAGAACCGGGAGCTTTCCTTGCTCTTTCTTGATCTTAGAGCCGCTCTCCGAACGCACACGCCAATCCGCAACGGCGGCGGCAAAGACGGCGGCCTCTGCGGGCAACGCGGCTTCGACAGCTTCTTTCATTTCGCGTGCCGTCTCAACGCGGATCACGTTCACGCCCTGCGGCGGCGGCACATCGGCGGGCCCGGTCACGAAGCTCACAGTGGCCCCGAGATCGCGCAGAGCGGCAGCAATCGCCGTGCCTTGCGCCCCAGACGAACGGTTGGCGATGTAGCGCACCGGGTCAATCGGCTCGTGGGTCGGACCAGAGGTCACAAGCACATGTTTGCCCTTGAGCGGTCCCTCGATCAGGGCCGCGCGAATGGCGCCGATAATGTCAGGTGTTTCTGACAGCCGTCCCGGCCCAAATTCGCCACAGGCCATGTTGCCCTCTTCGGGGCCGACAAAGAGAATGCCGTCTTGTTTGAGGGTCGCAACATTGCGCTGGCACGCGGGGTGCTCCCACATCCGCACATTCATCGCGGGCGCGACCAAAACGGGCGTGTCGGTCGCCATCAGGAGTGTGGAGGCCAGATCATTGGCCAACCCATTCGCCATTTTCCCGATCAAATCCGCCGTCGCCGGAGACACCACCACAAGATCCGCAGACCGCGACAATTCGATATGCCCCATCTCCGCCTCATCGGTGAGATCAAACAGATCGCGGTACACTTTCTCAGCGGCCAGAGCGGAGACAGAGAGCGGGGTCACAAATTCTTCGGCGGCTTTGGTGAGGACGGGAACAACCCGCACGCCCTCTTCGCGCAACCGACGCATCAGGTCGAGCGATTTAAAGGCGGCGATCCCGCCGCCAATGATGAGAAGAATTGTCTTACCGTTCAACATGACGCGCCCTTCCTGCCCTCCCTCTTTCGAGGGTCTGACAAGGTGTAGGACGCGACCCCGGTGAACTCAAGTGTCAGTTCAGAAGGAGCGTGAGCGCTTCGCCATGCTGCGAAAGGCTCCGGCGCATCTTTTGAAACGCCCCGGCTTCAAGTTGGCGGACACGTTCCTTGGACAGGGACAGCTCTTCGCCAAGGCTCTCCAAAGTGCGCGGTTCATCGGCCAGCTTGCGTTCGCGGAGAATGAATTGCTCCCGGTCGGAGAGTTCGGACATCGCGTCACTGAGCCATATTTTGAGCTGGCGCTGGTCATGTTCCTCACCGACCATTTCCGCGGTGCTTTCCCCTTCATCGGCGAGTGTGTCGATCCATTCGCGGCCTTCCTCATCGCCGGACTGCTGCGCATTGAGCGAGAAATCCGAACCGGACAAACGCCCATCCATCATTTCCACATCGCGAAGCGGCACGCCAAGGTCCGTCGCGATCAACTGCAACAGCTGGTCGCGGTCCAGCCTTTCGCCCTGCGCCTGCGCCTCACGCTCGAGACGCGCCTGCACCCGGCGCATGTTGAAGAACAGAGATTTCTGGGAGGACGTCGAGCCGGTGCGCACCAGAGACCAGTTGCGCATCACGTAATCCTGGACAGAGGCCTTGATCCACCACACGGCGTAGGTCGAAAAGCGCACACCGCGATCCGGGTCGAACTTTTCGGCCGCTTTCATGAGGCCCAAACCGGCCTCTTGAATGAGATCGCTCATCGGCGCGCCGTAGCGTTTGAATTTGGCGGCCATCGAAATCGCGAGCCGCATATAGGCCGTCACGAGACGATGAAGCGCGGCTTCGTCGCGGTGATCCCGCCACGCCCGCGCAAGTTCCAATTCCGTTTCCGCGTCGAGCATCTCTGCTTTCATTGCGCGGCGCGGCAATGCATTGTCCAAAGACGTTCCGTCTAATGCCATTGCTTTGACCTCCTAAAGGTTCTTGTGCACGTGGTCATCCCTGTCGGCATCCGTTTGCGCAGCCCTCTGCGCGCTGGTACCGATAGGGTAACGCAACAACTTCGATTTTGGTTTCACGATGATGTGCAAAAAAATGTCCTTTGTGCTCGGAGGAGCCTCTTCTGGCAAGTCGGATATTGCGGAAAAAATATGTATTTCCAAAGGATTAAACCTCACCTACCTGGCCTCTGCAGAGGTGTGGGATGCAGAAATGCGCACAAAGGTTGAGCAGCATCGCACAAAGAGGGGCGCGCATTGGCGCACAATCGAGGAGCCCTTGCGCGCCGACGAGGTGATTTTGTCTGTCACCGAGGAGGATGTGCTCCTGTTCGACTGTGCGAGTCTCTGGCTCACCAACCACTTATTGGCGGAGCATGACCTTGAGGCCGAGATGGAGCAGTTGATTGCCGCCATGCGCGCTTGTCGCGCCGAATTGGTCGTCGTCTCAAATGAGGTCGGCCTCGGGATCGTGCCCGACAACGCGCTCTCGCGCCGGTTCCGCATCGCCCAGGGCGCGCTCAACCGGCGCTTGGCCGCAGAGGCCGCGACGGTCATCGGCGTGATGGCCGGACTGCCTTTCGCGCTCAAGGGCACCTTGCCGGAGGGTCTCTCATGACCGACGCGGCGGCGCGATTGTGGCTCATCCGGCATGGGCCGACCCATGCAAAAACCTTTGTCGGTTGGACCGATCTTCCCGCCGATCTCTCTGACACGGGCGCGATTTCCCGACTGGAAGAGGCGCTCCCCCATCGTCCGGTGATTTCCTCTGATCTGACCCGTGCTGTGACCACGGCCGATGCGATCCAAGCGCATCGCCCCCGCCTCCCCCACGACACACGCCTGCGCGAAACCTATTTCGGTGCGTGGGAGAATTTGGGCTGGTACGAGATTGAGGCCCGAGACGGCGCACTTGCCCGTGCAGTGTTTGAGACCCCCGGCGACACTGCCCCGCCCGAGGGAGAAAGCTGGAACGTGTTTTCCTCACGCGTGCATGAGGCGGTCCAGACGCTCGGCGGAGAGACCATCATCGTTGCCCATATGGGCGTCATTCTCGCACTCTTACAAAAGGCGTTGGGCGTCACGGCCTATGAGGCGTTGAGCCATCAGATCGACCCGCTATCTTGCACGGTGATCGACTGTCCTGAGGGGATTTCGGGGCTGTGGCGCTGTGAACAGATCAATCGACTTTACTAGCGCAGATTATCACCCAAAATATCACAAAAATTGATATTTAATATATAAAATATTAACTTCTGTGATTTCACAAAGCCCGTTAACCTCCAATCCATACCATGGAGGTCACGCATGTCTTATGAAATCTTTATCGGCGACAAAAGTTTTTCGAGTTGGTCGCTCCGCGGATGGCTGTTGTTTGAAAAATTCGGCATCCCCTACACCGAAGTCATGGTCGGCCTCTACAGCGGCACCATGAAGGAAGACATGGCCCCGCTCGCCCCCGCCCGCTTTGTCCCCACGGCGCGCACGCCGGAGGGCTGGGTGATCGGGCAAAGCATCGCTCTGGCCGAAACCTTGGCCGAGCGCCACCCGGACGCGGGCCATTGGCCCCAAGACCCGGAAGCCCGCATCTACGCCCGCTGGCTTGTCGCCGAAATGCACGCCGGATTTGCCGCGCTGCGCGATGCCTGCTCGATGCAGCTTTTGCACACCTATGTGGGGTTCGAGCCGTCCGAGAAGGTCTTGGCCGACATCGCCCGTTTGGAAACGGTCCTCGGCGTGGCGTTCGAGCGATTCTCTGGCGATGGCCCTTGGCTTTTCGGCGACTACAGCGCAGCGGATGCGTTTTATGCGCCGGTCGCGGCCCGGATCGCGGGCTACGGTTTGCCTGTCTCGGAGCGGCTTCGGGCCTATGTCGCCGCCCATCTGAGCGACCCGGCCTTCAAAACATGGCGCAAAGCGGGACTGGAAATCAGCTATGATCCCGTGCCCTATGCGCTTGACCTGCCGACGAAAGAGTGGCCGGAACCCGTCTAAATCGCTGTTCCGGCAGCGCTCCCGTTAACCATTTCCTAACCATGATCGCGATAGCAGTGGTTAAGATTGGTTAAGGGGAGTGACAGCATGGTCGCACGGACATTTTCCGTCGCCTTCGAGGGGGTCGAGGCCCGCCGGGTCGAGGTCCAATGCGCCGTCTCTCCCGGCTTGCCGAGCTTCACCATCGTCGGCCTTCCGGACAAGGCCGTCACCGAAGCCCGCGAACGGGTGCGCGCCGCACTTGCCGCGATGCAAATCGCGCTCCCGTCCAAGAAACTCGTGCTCAACCTCTCCCCCGCCGACCTACCAAAGGTCGGCTCCCACTTCGACCTTCCCATCGCAATTGCCATTCTCGCGGCCATCGGTCTGATCCCAGAGGAGAAAGCCGCCGAAACCCTGTCTCTGGGCGAGTTGGCTCTTGATGGCTCTCTCGTGGCAGTGAATGGCGCACTCCCCGCCGCGCTCAAAGCGGCGGAGCTTGATTGCGTCCTCGCCTGCCCCAAAGACTGTAGCGCAGAGGCCGCGTGGGTTGGGGCGACCCCTGTCTATGGCGCGACGACCCTCACCCAGCTCCTGCGTCACTATACAGGCGACCGGCCCCTCACGGCCGCCAATCCCGGCGAAGTCACGCTGCCCACGCACGAAAAAGACCTGCGCGACGTCAAAGGCCAAGAGCGCGCCAAACGCGCGTTGGAAATCGCGGCGGCGGGTGGGCATCATCTGTTTATGGTGGGCACGCCCGGCTCCGGCAAATCCATGCTGGCCGCGCGCATGCCCTCCATCTTGCCGCCCCTGACCGCGCAAGAAGCCTTGGAAACCTCCATCGTCCATTCGCTCGCCGGGCTGTTGGATGCGGGCGGCATTTCGCGGGCGCGTCCCTTTCGCGATCCACACCACACTGCCTCCATGGCCGCCATTGTGGGCGGCGGGCGCGGCGCGCAGCCGGGGGAAATTTCGCTGGCGCATAATGGCGTGCTGTTCCTTGACGAGTTGCCCGAATTCCCCCGCCCCGTCCTAGAGACGCTACGCCAGCCCATTGAGACGGGCGAGGTCATGGTCGCCCGCGCCAATGCCCATATGCATTACCCGGCGCGGTTCATGTTGGTCGCCGCCGCGAACCCCTGCAAATGCGGCTATCTGCCTGATCCCGAACGCGCCTGCAGCAAGGTGCCTCTCTGTGGGGAGGACTACCTCGGGCGCGTCTCTGGCCCGCTGATGGACCGCTTCGATCTGCGGATCGAGATGCCGCCCGTGCAGTTCCAAGACCTAGATCGCCCCGCCACAGGCGACAGTTCGCAAACCGTCGCGGCTCGTGTCGCAGAGGCCCGCCGGACACAGCAGGCGCGGCTCTCTGGCTCCGGCCTCCGCACCAATGCGCAGATCGAGGGCCAGCGGCTCGAAGAGGTGGCCAGTCCCGATGCGGAGGGGCGAAGCCTCCTGCTCCGCGCCTCGGAAAAGCTTGGCCTTTCGGCGCGGGGCTATCACCGGGTGCTGCGCGTGGCGCGCACCATTGCCGATCTCGCGGGCGAAGAAGACATTCGCGCGCCGCATCTGGCCGAGGCGCTCAGTTTCCGCGTGGTCTCTGGCGTGCTCAACTGACGGCTTTGACGAAGGTGGCAGTCTCCCGGATCGCCTGCCGCGCCTCGGGGAACACTCCATCGAACATCTGCCACACATGCGGAGCGCCCCTCGTCAGGCTGAGCGTCACCTCCGCGCCCTGACGGCGCAGGTGCTCCGCCATCCGCGTGCTGTCATCGCGCAAAATCTCGGACTCTGACGCCTGCAACAGAACAGGCGGGCAAGTCGGGAAGGACGCAAAAATTGGAGAAACGCGTGGATCATCGGCGGAAAAGCCGTCTAGGATCATCGCGATGAGGTCTTGCGCCCGCTCAGGCGGAAAGAAATGGTCGCTCTCCGCGTTCAAGTGATGCGACGGGCTTTTGAGGGTCATGTCCGTGAAGGGCGACCACGCATAAGCACCCGCAGGCGGCGTCCCCGCCTCACAGAGTGTCGAAAGCAACGAGAGCGCCAAGCCGCCCCCGGCACTATCGCCGCCGATGACTACCTGATCGGGCGAAAATCCTGAGGCGATCAGGGCCTCCCACACCGTCCCCGCATCCTCAAAGGCCGCAGGGGCCGGATGTTCGGGCGCGAGGCGATAGGCGGGAAGGAAGACCGACCGGCGAGACAGCAAAGCCAGGCGCAGGGCGAGGCGATGGTGCGTCTGCGGACTGCCCGCGACATAGCCGCCGCCATGAAAATGCAGGATCACACGACCCGGATCGGCCCGTGGCGGTCGGATCCAGATGCCGGGTAGCCCCATTGCATCGTGTTTGACCCTGTCCTGTGAAACAAGATTGAGCGCAAGCCGTGCGGCGAGGTCCATGCCTTTGCGCATGGGCACCGGGTTTTCGGCATGGGTGAATGCGGTTTTGACCACGGGGCTGAGCACCCCGGAGAACAACCGCATTCTCAGGCTCATGATCTTGACCTCAATCCAGACCTCACGCGCGTTTCGCCTCGATCGCTTGCCAGATCAGCTCGGCGGTGTTGGTGCCGTCGAACCGCTCCAGCTCTTGAATGCCGGTCGGAGAGGTCACGTTGATCTCGGTGAGATAGTCGCCAATCACGTCGATGCCGACGAAAATTTGGCCTTTCTCTTTCAAGAGCGGGCCAATCCGGGCGCAGATTTCGAGATCGCGCTCGGTGAGGCCGACCTTTTCCGGGCGCCCGCCGACATGCATGTTCGACCGCGTTTCCCCGGCTTGCGGCACGCGGTTGATGGCGCCTACGGGTTCGCCATCGACGAGGATCACGCGTTTGTCGCCATTCGAGACATCGGGCAGGAATTTCTGCACAATCATCGGTTCGCGGGACATGCCGGTGAACAACTCATGCAGGGACGAGAGGTTGCGGTCGTTCGGATCGAGCCGGAACACCCCCGCACCGCCATTGCCGTAGAGCGGTTTCAGAATGATGTCGCCATGCTTGGCCTTGAACGTTTTGATCGTCTCCAGATCGCGGGCAATCGCGGTCGGCGGCGTCAGATCCGGGAAGGTCAGGACCAGAAGTTTCTCCGGGTAATTGCGGACCCAGAACGGATCATTGACCACCAACGTGCCGGGGGTGATCAGCTCCAGGAGATGCGTGGTGGTGATATAGCCCATGTCAAAGGGCGGGTCTTGGCGCAGCCAGACCACGTCGTAGTCCGACAGGTCCACCTCGGTCATCTCGCCCAGCGTGTAGTGGTCGCCCTCGACGCGGCGCACTTCGACCGGCCAGCCGCGCGCGGTCACGCGCCCTTCTTGGAAGGCCAGATGGTCGGGCGTGTAATAGAACAACTCATGGCCGCGCTTTTGCGCCTCTTCCATGATGCGGAACGTGCTGTCTGCGTTGATGTTGATCGGACCGATCGGGTCCATCTGAATCGCGACTTTCAAGGGCAAGGCGGGCCTCCTCGGACTGTTTCTCCATAGATGGACCACCCCCGCCCGCCATTCAATGAGAATGTCTTGTGCGCTGGCTCACAGTTCCGTTTCACAGATCGGCGTTCTGTCCCTACATGAGGATATTTTCCAAAACCTCGATGACGCCCGTGCCATCAACCAGCGCCACATCAAGCCGCATCGGCGTCAACAATCCCGCCTCTCGCGTGCCGAGATAGGCCTCCGCACTGGCACAGAGCCGCGTGAGTTGCGCGGGTTTGAGATGATCCGCAGCTCGGCCATGGGTTTTGGACGCTTTGACCTCGACGAAGACGATTTCCTCAGCCCCGGCATTTTCTGGCGCCAGAAAAATCAGGTCGATTTCGCCACCCGGTCCACGCCAACGCTGTTCAAGGTCGACATATCCCGCAGCGAGGTAACGCCGCAGAACGGCCTCTTCGGCGGAGAGCCCCGCATGATAGGCCTGTGCCCCGCGCCGCTGTCGCGCGGCATGTGCCGGACTGTCGTGGTCTGCCTTACCCGTCTGTGCCATCCTCTTGCGTCATCTCCAGCGCCATTTGATACAGATCGCGCTTTTTCAATCCCGTTTTCACCGCCACCGCCGCCGCAGCGTCCTTGACCGACATCTCCGACAAAGCCGCCTGCAACAGCGCGGCAACATCCGTCTCCGAGACATCCGCCTCACCGGCGCGGTCAACGAGCAACACGATCTCGCCCTTCACCGGCGCGTCGCGCAGGCTTTCCTCCAACTCACGAAGCGTGCCTTTGCGAACCTCTTCGAACCGTTTCGTCAACTCCCGGCACAGCGCGGCGGGACGTGTCTCTCCTAAGGTGTCGCACAATTCTTCTAACGTCCGGTGAATCCGCTTGGGGCTCTCGTAAAAGCCAAGCGTTGCCGGGACATCTGCGAAAGAGGAGAAAAACTTGAGACGTTGCCCCCGGGACGCCGGAGGAAAACCTGCAAAGAGAAAACGATCTGAGGGCAAGCCGGAGATCGTCAAAGCCGCGATCATGGCGGAGGGACCGGGCGCGGAGGTGACGGGAATATCGGCAGCGAGCGCCTCACGGCACAGGACAAACCCCGGGTCGGCGACGAGCGGTGTGCCCGCCTCGGAGGCATAGGCGACGGATTTGCCCTCCGCCAGAAGACCGAGCAAACGAGGACGTGCCTGCGCGCCGTTGTGATCGTGATAGGCGATGACATAACGGCCATTCAAAGGCACGCCGTGGATTTCCATCAGCTTGCGCAAAGATCGCGTATCCTCGGCGGCCAGCACATCGGCGGAGGCCAGCACATCGAGCGCCCGAAGCGTTATGTCACGGGCGTTGCCGATCGGCGTTGCGACAAAGTAGAGACCGGCGGAAAGCGGCTTGGTTTGATAGATCACATCGGCCTCGGTGTTTGGGACGTTTACTCTTGGGCATGGGTCGCTTAGTCTGCCCGCAAATTCAAGGGGTCAGCATGCTGGCGTCTCGGATATCGACCTATGCATGTGTTTTCGTCAGGAGTGTTGTCGCCCATGTTCGCTGTTCTGCGCGCCGCCCGCAAGTCTCTCACCAAAATCGCCCTTGGGATGTCTGTTGTGGCTCTCGCCGCCTGTGAGCCGGGTGCCTTTCCTGTGTCCGGTGGTCCGGTGATCGACACCAAAGCCCCTGTGCCTGTCGCGCTTCTCGTGCCCTACGAATCGCAATCTGCGGGGGACGTGGCGCTTGCGACCTCGCTTGAGAACGCGGCGCGCCTTGCGATGGCCGATCTCGATGGGGCGACGATTGATCTGCGGATCTACCCGACGGGTGGCGTCGCCGAGCGCGCCTCTGCCGCCGCGACTCAGGCGGTGGCGGACGGGGCCAAGATCATCCTTGGACCGGTCTATGGCGGCTCTGCAAAACTCGCGGGCATTCCGGCGGCCAATGCCGGGATCAACGTTTTGTCCTTTTCGAACAACACGGATGTGGCCGGTGGCAACGTCTTTATCCTCGGGCCGACCTTTGACAACACCGCGAACCGCTTGGTGTCCTTCGCGGCCTCGCAGGGCAAAAACCGCATCATGGTGGTGAACGGCGAAAGCCCGGCGGAGAACGCCGGGGCCGCCGCGATCAAAACAGCGATTGCGCGCAACGGTGCGACCGTCGTCGCAGAACAGAGCTTTGAACTGACCCAACAGGGCGTCGTGAACGCGATCCGCCCAATTGCCTCCGCGGCACGGAGCTCCAACGCCGATGCGGTGTTCTTCACCTCCGGCAACGACGGGGCCATGCCGCTTTTGGCGCAGATGCTGCCGGAGAACGGGATCACCTCTCCCAATCCGCAATACATCGGCCTTCAGCGCTGGAACGTGCCCGCCTCCGCGCTCTCGCTGCCGGGCCTTCAGGGCAGCTGGTTTGCCATTCCCGACCAACAACTGGCCGCGAATTTCTCCAACCGCTATAGCAGCACCTATGGCGCTCCGCCCCATGCCCTCGCGGGTCTGGCCTATGACGGGATCGCCGCGATTGGCGCGCTTGTTCAAGCCGGGGATCAAAACGCCCTTACGGCCCAGGGTCTTACCCGTGGGTCCGGCTTTGTCGGCGTGAACGGGATTTTCCGCCTCCTGCCCGACGGCACCAACCAGCGCGGCCTCTCCGTCGCCACAATCGAAAACAACCAGGTAATCGAGCTTGACCCTGCCCCAAGAGCCTTCCGTAGCGCCGGTTTCTAACCGTCCGGCGCTCGCAGACATCCTTCCCGCACCGTCAGGCCACCTGATTTGCGCGGAATCCGAAATTTTTGACATTCCCGCTGTCTCGGCCGATCTGGAAACCGCCTGGGCCGACGCCGGGAGTGCTGCGGATATTCGAAAAGCGACCGTCAAGGTGCTGAACGCCGCGCAAGAGCGCGGGCGGGCGGCGATTGCCTCCGCAATTTCCGAGGCGCCGCGCAATGCGCGTCCGGCGCTCAAGGCCTATTGCTGGCTCACCGACTGTATCGTGACCTCGGTGCTCTTTACCGCGCAGACCAAGCTTCATCCCAACCCGACCCCGACCGAAGGCGAAAAGATCGCCGTTCTGGCTGTGGGGGGCTACGGGCGGGGGGAAATGTCTCCGCACTCGGATGTGGACCTGTTGTTCCTCGCCCCGCATAAGATCAACGGCTGGATCGAAAGCGTGGTCGAGAGCATGCTCTATATGTTCTGGGACTTGCATTTCAAAGTCGGTCACTCCACCCGGACGATCCGCGACTGTATCCAGATGGGCAAAGAGGATTTCACCATCCGCACCGCCATGCTGGAGCTTCGGCATCTGGCTGGAAACCGGACGCTTTCGACAGAGTTGCATATGCGGTTGCGCGACGAGCTGTTCCGCAACTCCGCACGGGAATTCATCGAGGCCAAGCTCGAAGAACGCGCCGAGCGTCACCGCAAACAAGGCGGCCAGCGCTATGTTGTGGAACCGAATATCAAAGAGGGCAAAGGCGGTCTGCGCGATCTGCACACGCTCTATTGGATCGCGAAATACGTCCACGGTGTGCGCAATACCGCGGATCTGGTGAAGGCCGGTGTGTTCACGCCCGAGGAATATCGCGAGTTCGACGAGGCGGAAACCTTTCTCCACGCGACGCGCAACGCGCTCCATTTGATTGCGGGACGTCCGGCGGAGCAGCTGACCTTTGACATGCAGGTCGAGGTGGCGGAATTCCTCGGCTATCTGGACCATTCCGGACGTCACGGCGTCGAGCATTTCATGCAGAACTTCTTTCTGCAGGCAACGCGTGTGGGCGAGCTGACCCGTATTTTCCTCACGGCGCTCGAAGCGCTGCACGTCAAACAGGAACCCGCCCTTCAGCGGCTGTTCAAGCGCCGCCGCAAGATCGACGATCGGTACGAAATCATCCACAACCGGCTGAACGTGCGCGACCGTCAGGATTTTCTCTCCAACAAGCTCAACATCCTGCGGGTCTTTGAAGAAGCCCTGCGCACCGGCTATCTGCTCCACCCGGATGTGATGCGTTTGATCTCCGCCAACCTTGATATGATCGACGCGGAAATGCGTGCCGACCCGGAGGCGCAGCGCATCTTCCTCGACCTGTTGCTCAAGCACGGAAACCCGGAACGCGCGCTACGGCGGATGAACGAATTGGGCGTCCTCGGCGCGTTCATTCCAGAGTTCCAGCACATTGTCGCGATGATGCAGTTCAACATGTATCACAGCTACACGGTCGACGAGCACACGATCCAGGTGATCTCCAACTTCGCCCAGATCGAACGTGGCGAGTTGGAAGAGGATTTGCCGCTCTCGTCTTCGATCATCAAGGCGGGTGGGCTGAACCGCAAAGTGCTCTATGTCGCCATGTTGCTTCACGACATTGGCAAAGGCCGCGAACAGGATCACTCGGTCATCGGCGCCCAGATCGCACGCAAAGTTGCACCGCGTCTCGGCCTCAAACCGTCCGAGTGTGAGACCGTCGAATGGCTCGTGCGCTATCACCTGTTGATGTCGGATATGGCGCAGAAACGCGACATTTCTGATCCCCGCACCGTCCGTGATTTCGCCAAGGCCGTGAAGACCCGCGACCGGCTCGATCTTTTGACCGTTCTCACCGTCTGCGACATTCGCGGCGTGGGGCCGGATGTGTGGAACAACTGGAAAGCCACGCTGTTGCGGAACCTGCACCGGCGCACGGCCATCGCGCTTGAGCACGGGTTGGAGGAAATCAACCGCGACGCCCGCGAAGGCGAGGCCAAGAAAGAGCTGCGCAGCCGTCTCGAAGATTGGACCTCCGCCGAGCGTCGTCAGGAAATTCAGCGCCATTACAGCCCCTATTGGCAGGGCCTGCCCTTTGCCGCGCATGAAACCTTTGCCCGTCTGCTCAAGGGCATCCGGCCCGATGAAATTCGCATCGACATCCACCAGGATGACGACCGCGACGCGACCCGCGCCTGTTTTGCCCTGGCCGATCACCACGGGATTTTCTCGCGGCTGGCCGGGGCCTTGGCGCTTGTTGGGGCGAACGTGGTCGACGCACGCACCTACACGTCGAAAGACGGCTATGCGACGGCGGCGTTTTGGATACAGGACAACGACGGCAACCCGTTTGAGAATGCCCGCCTGCCCCGCTTGCGACAGTCGATTGAGAAAAACCTGCGCGGAGAGGTGAGCACCGGCGAGGCGCTCAAATCGCGCGACAAGATCAAGAAGCGGGAGAGCAAATTCAACGTCCCGACCTCGATCACTTTTGATAACGAAGGCTCCGAGATTTTCACCATCATCGAGGTGGATACCCGCGACCGTCCCGGTCTCTTGTACGACCTGACGCGGGTCTTGGCCGACAACAACGTCTCAATTGCCTCGGCCCAGATCGCCACCTACGGCGCGCAGGTCGTCGACGCCTTTTATGTGAAAGACATGTTCGGGATGAAGCTCCACGCCGAAAGCCGTCGCACAGCTCTTGAGAAACGGTTGCGCGAGGCGATTGTCTCCGGCGCGAAACAGGCGCACGGCGCATGAAACCGATCCGCCTCGTTCGGGGCTTTGTGACGGTCGGTGGCTGGACCCTGATGAGCCGGATTCTGGGCTTTGTCCGGGACGCGCTCATCGCGGCCTATCTCGGCGCGGGACCAGCGGCGGAGGCCTTTGTCGTCGCCTTCTCTCTCCCGAACCTGTTCCGGCGTTTTTTCGCGGAGGGCACGCTCAACGTCGCCTTCGTCCCGCTCTTTTCCAAAAAGGTCGAAGCCGGAGAGGACGCCAAACGCTTTGCCGAGGACACGCTGTCCGTTCTGGCCGCTGCGCTGATCGCGCTGACGCTTTTGGCGACCCTGTTCATGCCTGCGCTCGTGTCGGCCATGGCCGCCGGATTCATCGGGGATGGGCGGTTTGATCTCGCAGTCGATTTCGGTCGGATCGCCTTTCCTTACGTGTTATTTATCTCTGTCGGCGCGTTGTTTTCCGGGATTCTGAACGCCACAGGACGCTTTGCCGCCGCCGCAGCTGCACCGATCCTGCTTAATGTGGTGCTATCCGTCGCCATGATTGGCGCGGCAAAGCTTGGCTTTCCGGTCGAGCGCGCATTGATTTGGGCCGTGCCGGTTGCCGGGGCCGCGCAGCTCTTTGTGGTCTGGCGCGCCGCTGCGCTCGCTGGGTTCAACCTGCGCCCGCGCCTGCCGAAGATGACGCCCGAACTCAAACGCCTCTTGATCCTCGCCGGTCCCGCCGCGCTTGCGGGCGGGGTGGTGCAGATCAACCTCCTGATCGGGCGGCAAGTGGCGTCCTTTTCCGAGCAAGGCGCGCTTCAGTACCTCAACCTTGCCGACCGTCTTTATCAACTCCCATTGGGCGTCGTGGCGATCGCGATTGGCATCGTGCTGTTGCCCGACCTGTCCCGGCGCTTGCAGGCTGGCGACGGTCCCGGCGCGCGCGATGCCTACAACCGGGCCTTTGAATTCGCGCTCCTTCTGACCGTGCCCGCCGCTGTAGCGCTTATGGTCATCCCGGAGCCTTTGATCGCCTTCCTGTTCCAACGCGGGGCGTTCACCTTGGAAGACACCCACAAGACCGCCATCGTTGTGGCGATCTATGGTCTCGGCCTTCCGGCTTTCGTGATGCAAAAGGTGCTCCAGCCGCTCTATTTCGCCCGCGAAGACACCAAGACGCCGTTCCGCTTTGCGCTCTACGCGATGGTCATCAATGCCGCTGTGGCTGTGGGGCTTAGCTTTGTCATCGGCTATCTCGCCGCAGCTGTCGCAACGACCTTGGCCGCCTGGGGCATGGTCGCCCTGTTGTGGTTCGGCAAATCGGAGATGGGCGAGGATGTGCGTGTCGATGATCGGCTCAAACGCCGCGCGCCGCGTATCCTCATCGCTTCCTTGGCGATGGGCGCGGTGCTCTTTGGGGCAGAGCTGGCGCTGTCTCCGGTGTTCGACCTGTCGCGCGGTCTGGGCACGCTGTTGCTCGTCACTGTGGGCATCGTCGGCTATTTCGCCATCGCTCATGTGATTGGCGCGGTGCGCCTTTCGGAACTCAAACGCGCGACAAAGCGCGGCTGATCACCTCTGCCGCAGCTTTGTCAGAATGCGCCCCATCGTTCCGGGCACGAACAGGACCGACAGCACAAAGCCCATGGCAAAGCCCGCGAGATCGGCCACCGTTTCCTGCCCGCCTCCGAACAAAAGCGCATAGACCGCCTGAATGCCCATGAGAAACGCGATCAGGCGAAAGGCCGCCAGCCGGTTTTCGCCGGAACGGCCATAGCCAACCCAAAGCACGAAAGAATAGGCCCCGATAAAGCCGTAGGCCGCCGGGTAGCCGCCCATCAACGGGCGGGCCGTGTCGAGGATCAGCCCGTAGGCCAAGGCCCCAGCGACAGTGCAGAGCGCGAAAATCACCAGCACGGCGACGTTGCCAAAGACTTCGCCGACCATCTTGCCCATCGCGAGGATGAACACGAGCGCCATGGCGCAATGGGTGAAGGAGACATGCACAAAGGCATAGGTGAAAAACCGGCGGACATGCTCGAACGGCCAGATGTTGAGCATCTGCATCTGCTCGAACACATCGTCGATAAAGCTAAATTCCTGGAGCGCGGAGAGACGCCAACCGACCGCTTCTGGGCCGCCCACGACGCCCAAGGCACCGATCTGGAACACAATCTCGATCCCGCCGAGGACCAGTGCCAGCGCCACCACCATCGGCGGCAAGGTGTTAAACGGGGCTTCCGGGCGGGAATACTCGGGATCATCGGACATTAAAGGGGCCTTTCCTTGACGCTCTCGTCCCGCCTAGGTAAGCGATACGCACCTATTATTCCAGTGACGGAGTTCCAGATGGACAAGCCTGCCTTTACCCCCCGCGTCTTTTCGGGGATCAAGCCTTCGGGCGGGCTCACTCTCGGCAACTACCTCGGGGCGATCAAACGCTTCGTGGGGATGCAGGGCGGTGAGTTCGAAACCATCTATTGCGTGGTCGACATGCACGCCGTGACTGTTTGGCAAGATCCCGAGGACCTGCGCCACGCGACCCGTGAAGTCGCGGCCGGCTACCTCGCGTCGGGCATTGATCCCGACACGTCGATCTTGTTCAACCAGTCTCGGGTGTCCGCACACGCGGAACTCGGCTGGCTGTTCAACTGTGTCGCGCGCGTCGGCTGGATGAACCGCATGACCCAGTTCAAGGACAAAGCGGGCGAAAATTCTGAGGGCGTCTCTTTGGGCCTCTACGCCTATCCGTCCCTGATGGCCGCCGACATTCTTTTGTATCACGCCACGCACGTTCCCGTGGGCGAGGACCAGAAACAACACGTCGAGCTGACGCGCGACATCGCCAACAAGTTCAACCACGATTACAAGGTCGACTTCTTCCCGGAAACCATCCCGGTGATCGAGGGCCCGGCGATGCGGGTGATGAACCTGCGCGATGGCACGAAAAAGATGTCCAAGTCGGGTGAATCCGACATGGAACGCATCAACATGACCGATGACGCAGACACCATCGCCAAAAAGTTCAAAAAGTCGAAAACCGACCCCGAAGTTCTCCCCGAAGAGATGGAAGGGCTGGCGGATCGTCCGGAAGCCCGCAACCTCGTCAACATCTACGCCGGACTCGCCAATATGACCGGCGAAGAGGTGTTGGCCGAATATGGTGGTCAGGGCTGGGGCAAATTCAAACCGGCTTTGGCGGAGCTTGCCGTCGAACAGCTCGCGCCGATCTCGACCGAGATGAAACGCCTCATGGATGACCCTGCAGAGATCGACCGGATCATGGCGAAAGGCGCGGAGAAGGCCAACGAGATCGCCCAACCGATCCTCGCCAAGACCTTCGACATTATGGGGTTCGTGCGCTAATGTGGAGCATCAAAAAAATGAGATTCAATACGCTCTTGCTCTCAATCTCAGCGCTAACAATTGCTGCCTGCACTGGACCGATCAACGATCAGACTGTTAAGGATAAACCCACAGATTTTCTGTGTCGCATTTTGGGTCCGGATTACATCAGCTTGCCTAGTGAGCAAGAAGCTATTTACCGTGAACTCGAAGCGCGTGGCGCGCAATGCATCTCCACGTCTCGCATAATCATTGAGAACAGATAAACACAAAGGGCGCCCATCGTGGCGCCCTTTGTCGTCTTCATTGCAGTGTAAAATACTCAGATCAGCTTGACCTGCGTCCCAATCGCGACACGCGGATAGAGGTCCGCGATCATCTCGTTGTAGAGGCCAATACAGCCATCTGAGGACCGCCGCCCGATCTTGCGCGTATCATGGGTGCCGTGGATGCGGTAATACTGCCAGCTCAGATAGAGCGCATGGGTGCCAAGCGGGTTTTGCGGCCCGGCCGGGACAACAGCAGGCAGGCTCGGGTCACGTTCGCGCATCGACGGGGTCGGTGTCCATGTCGGTCCTTCAACCTTTTTGATCACCGAAGTATAGCCGCGTTTCGTCAGCTCCTCGGAGATCGGCACAGAGGTCGGGTAGAGTTTGTAGGTGCCATCCGGCGCCCAGAAATGGAGCGCCCGCGACACGGTGTCCGCCACGATGGCACCCTGCCCCAACGCTTCGAAATGGTCCTGCCAGTCGATCGTGCGAAAGCTCGAAATGTTGTTGCGGGCGATCGCGGGGGATTTCAATTCGTCCGGCAAGGTCAGGCCGATTTCCTCGGCGCGGGCGACTTGGGCGGCGAAGGGCGTCGCGAGGCTGGCAAGAACGAATTGACGCCGTTTCAGCAAAGTCATGGCAAATTCCTGTGGTCTGTACGTGTCGAGAATGGCCGCTGCCACAAGGCGCGCCCACTTCGGTGTGACATGACGGTGTTTCGCGCCGGGTTTCAAATCACGATTCGTTCAACGGGCGCGCAGAGAGTCTGAGGCGTATCGGCAGAGTGTCACATGAGAGTTGCATTCGGCGGATAGGCTTCCCGGAGCAGAAGCCCGCATTCGGCACTCGTCCCCTTTCTAAAGCGCCCGACATGGCACAGGCTTCTGATCCGCCCGTCGCAGTCCCCAAGGTGATCGGCAGTTCCCTCCCCCGGCCCCACTCTCAGGGCCGGGGGTTTTCATCTGGCTTGCGTCCTGCCGCGTGCTCCGCCATCATCTGCCCAAGCTCGCCCAACGCCTACGGCACGGGCACCGGGGCAAAGCACAGGGGCAGAGCACTAGGGAAGAGGTCTTCATGCGTAAGTTTCTCGTGATTCTGGATGACAGCCGCGAATGTCTCAACGCCATGCGCTTTGCCGCCATGCGCGCCGCCAAAACCGGCGGGGGTGTTACCATTCTCTCCGTGATTCCGCCGGAGGAGTTCAATCACTGGATCGGCGTGGCCGATCTGATGCGCGAAGAGACCCGTGAAAGGATCGTGGCGCATTACGAGGTCTTCGCCAAATGGATGCGCGACCGTCAGGGGATCGACCCGGATCTCGTGATCCGGGAGGGACAAGCCGTCACCGAAATTCTCGCGCAGATCAAGGAAGACCCGGACATCGGCGTTCTGGTCCTGGGTGCCGGCACGGAGAAATCCGGCCCCGGCCCGCTTGTGAGCGCCATGTCAAAGGAAGCCGGTTTTCTGCCGATCCCGATGACGCTTGTGCCGGGGGAGCTGTCGAAAGAGCGGCTGGAGGCCGTCACCTGATGCCCATGCCGTGGAGTTATCGCCACTCCGAGAAGGAGTTCAAATCCTTTCTTAAGGATGCGAAGGACCGGATGGGCCATGTCATGGAGAGCGACAACATGGCCTATACCGCCATTGACGGCGTGTTGCAGGTGTTTCGCCGCCGCCTGTCGCCGCCTGAGGTGATCGCCTTTGGCGATGTGCTGCCCTCCACGCTCCGCGCCATCCTCGTCTATAATTGGAAGGTCGACGCTATCCCCGTGCCTTGGGGCACACGGTCGGAACTGGTGCGGGAGATCATGGCGGTGCGCAAGGAGCACAATCTTACGCCGCTCAATGTCATCGACGCCGTGGCCTATGCGCTCTGGCGGCATTGCAACCACCGGGATTTGCGCCGCGTGCTCGATCAAATCGGCCCGGAGGCAGTGGCCTTTTGGGCGGTCTCGGGCGTTTCCGAGGCCGAACTTGAACAACAGATGGTTTGAAACCTCTTTAGAACCGTTCTAAATCTTGACTTTCGCCTGCCTAGGGCGCATATCCGACTTAACAGCTAAGGAATACGCGCATGTTCATCCAGACCGAATCCACGCCCAACCCCGCGACCCTCAAATTCCTGCCCGGTCAGGCCGTGCTGGAGTCTGGGACCGCCGATTTCCCCTCTGCCGAGGCGGCCTCCGCCTCCCCGCTGGCAAGCCGCATTTTCGCGGTCGGCAATATCACGGGCGTGTTCTTCGGCTCCGATTTCGTGACCGTCACGAAAGAAGAGGCCACCGATTGGGATCACATCAAACCGATTATCCTCGGCGCGATCATGGAACATTTCCAGTCCGGCGATCCGGTGATGGCGGGCGAGGCGACCGCGCCCGCAGGTCACGCCGATCATGATGGCCCGGATAGCGAGATCGTTGTCCAGATCAAGGAACTTCTCGACACCCGCGTGCGTCCGGCCGTGGCCCAAGACGGGGGTGACATCACCTTCCACGGGTTTGATCGCGGCATCGTTTACCTGCACATGCAGGGCGCCTGTGCGGGCTGCCCGTCCTCGACGCTGACCCTGAAAATGGGCATCGAGAACCTTCTGCGTCACTACATCCCCGAAGTGCTCGAAGTGCGCCCTGTCGCCGCCTAATCCATGCAGACACCGGATCTGGAGGCTCTCGCGGCGCTGCACGCCAGCTGTTTCACAACGCCGCGCCCCTGGTCCGCCAATGAATTCAAAGACCTCCTGTCTCTCAAGGAGGTCTTTTTGGTCTCTGGCGATGGCCCCGCCTTTGCCCTTGGCCGCGTTGTTGTGACCGAGGCCGAGCTGTTGACCCTCGCCGTCTCTCCCGAGGCGCAAGGCCGGGGATTTGGCCGGGCCGCGCTGACCGCCTATGAGGCACAGGCCCGCGCGCTTGGGGCCGAGGACAGTTTCCTCGAAGTGGCCGAAGACAACGCCCCGGCGATCTCTCTCTACAAAAGCGCGGGCTATCGCGAATCCGGGCGGCGCAAGGCCTATTACACAACACCTGAGCGCGAGTATCGCGACGCCTTGGTGCTGACCAAACGCCTTCTCCCCGAGAGCGACGGCTAAGAGCCGCCTGCCCCGTCCTCCAGTTGCTCCACAAGCAGGCGTCCGCCTGTTCCGTAGCGACCGTTTGGTCAAAAATGGCAAAATCTCTATTGACCCTCAGAGTTTGACGCGCCCTAATCCGGCTAAGCTGTGTGATTTGCGCACGCTTTTTCGGGCCTTGTTTCCCCACCGCCTTCTGCTGTCGGAGTTCGGATAAGCGCCCCAAGACATGTATAAACGGGAGAATACCATGAGTTTCACCAAGTCCTTGCTCGGCGCCTCTGCTGCCCTCGCCCTGACCTCCGGCGCGGCCCTCGCCGATCCGGCGATCATTTTCGATCTGGGTGGCAAGTTCGACAAATCCTTTAACGAGAGCTCCTACAACGGTGCGGAGCGCTGGAAAGAGGAAACCGGCGGCAGCTACCGCGATGTCGAGCTTCAGTCCGACGCCCAACGCGAACAGGCGCTGCGCCGCTTTGCCGAAAACGGGTTCAACCCGATCGTGATGGCCGGCTTCTCCTTTGCCACTGCGCTTGAAACCGTCGCCGCCGACTTCCCGGACACCAAATTCGCCATCATCGACATGGTCGTGGATGCGCCGAACGTGCGCTCCGTGGTGTTCAACGAGCATGAAGGCTCCTATCTCGTCGGCATCGCCGCCGCCTACGCAGCCGAGGGCGACACCGTGTCCTTCGTCGGCGGCATGGACATCCCGCTGATCTCCAAATTCGCCTGCGGCTATGCACAGGGCTTCAAGTCCGTGAAACCCGAGGGCAAAGTCATCGTGAACATGACCGGCACCACGCCGTCCGCTTGGAACGACCCGGTGAAGGGCGGCGAGCTGACCCGCGCCCAGATCTCTGACGGATCCGAAGTAGTCTTTGCGGCCGCGGGCGGCACCGGTCTCGGCGTTCTGCAAACCGCCGCCGATGAGGGCATCCTCTCCATCGGCGTGGACAGCAACCAGAACTACCTTCAGCCCGGCTCCGTGCTGACCTCCATGGTCAAACGCGTCGACAACGCAGTGTATGACGCCTTCATGCAGGGCGAAGATCTGGAAACCGGCATCTTCGTGATGGGCCTCGCCAACGATGGCGTCGGCGCAGCGATGGATGAATACAACGCCGAGCTGATCACCCCGGAAATGAAAGCCGCTATGGACGAGGCCACCGCGAAAATCATCGCGGGCGAGGTCGTCGTTCACGACTACATGTCTGACGAAACCTGCCCGGCCTACGAGTGATCGGCGCATGAGCGTGTCCACAACAGAGGGGCGGCAGGCAACTGCCGCCCCCTCCCCGTCCTCCGCGCCCGCGATTGAGCTGCGCGGTATATCCAAGGCATTTGGCCCGGTGCAGGCCAATAAAGACATTTCCATCTCGGTCGCAAAAGGCTCGATCCACGGGATCATCGGCGAGAACGGCGCAGGCAAGTCCACGCTGATGTCGATCCTCTATGGGTTTTACAAGGCCGACGGCGGTGAGATTTTCATCAACGGCCAAAAGGTCGACATCACCGACAGTCAGGCCGCCATCGCGGCAGGCATCGGCATGGTGTTCCAGCACTTCAAGCTGGTTGAAAACTTTACCGTTCTGGAAAACGTGATTCTGGGCGCAGAAGACGGCGGGTTGTTGAAACCGTCGATCGCCAAAGCCCGCAAGCTGTTGAAACAGCTCTCTGACGAATACGAACTCTCCGTCGATCCCGACGCTTTGATCGAAGACCTCTCCGTGGGCCACCAGCAACGGGTCGAGATTCTCAAGGCGCTCTATCGTCAGGCGGACATCCTGATCCTTGACGAGCCGACGGGCGTGTTGACCCCCGCAGAGGCCGATCACCTGTTTCGCATCCTCGAAGGCCTCCGCGCCGAGGGCAAGACCATCATCCTGATCACCCACAAGCTGCGCGAGATCATGGAGATCACCGACACCGTCTCCGTGATGCGGCGCGGCCAGATGACCGCCACGGTGAAAACCGCCGAGACCTCTCCCGAGGAACTGGCCGAGTTGATGGTCGGGCGCAAAGTGCTTTTGCGCGTGGACAAAGTGCCCGCGACACCGGGCAAGCCGATCCTTGAGATCGAAAACCTGCGCGTCAAAGACGAACAGGGTGTGGAGCGTCTCAAGGGCGTGTCACTCGAAGTGCGTGCCGGGGAAATTCTCGGCATCGCGGGCGTATCCGGCAACGGGCAGACCGAACTCCTTGAGGTTCTGGGCGGCATCAAAAGCGGCACAGGTACCATTCGCATGAACGGCGAAGAGATCGACCTCACGGGCAAAAAATCCGACGGGCAAAGCCGCCGCGCGCGCGGGATTTCTCATGTGCCGGAGGATCGCCACGACGAGGGGCTGATCCTCGAATTCCAGGCCTGGGAAAATATGGTCTTCGGCTATCACCACGCGCCGGAATACCAGAAAAACGCATTCCTGATGGACAATGCCAAGATCAAGTCCCTGACCCAGACGAGCATGGACAAATTCGATGTCCGTCCGCCAAACCCGCTGTTGGAGGCCAAAAGCTTTTCCGGCGGCAACCAGCAAAAGATCGTTCTGGCGCGTGAGATCGAGCGCAACCCGGACCTCTTGCTCATCGGTCAGCCGACGCGGGGTGTGGACATCGGCGCCATCGAATTCATTCACCAACAGATCGTCGCGCTCCGCGATGAGGGCAAGGCGATCTTGCTCGTCTCTGTGGAACTCGATGAAATCATGTCGCTCTCGGATCGCATCGCCGTCATGTTCGACGGCCACATCATGGGCGAACGCCTGCCCTCTGAGACCAACGAAGGCGAGTTGGGCCTCCTGATGGCGGGCATGACGGGAGAGGACACATGAGCAAAATGCCGAAATGGGCGGATGCCGTCCTCATTCCCCTGATCTCGATCCTCTTGGCGTTCTTCTTTTCCGGCCTCGTCATCATGGCGATCGGCAAAGACCCCGTTGTCGCGATCAAAACCATGGTGCAGGGCGCGTTTGGCTCCACCTCCGGGATCAGTTACACGCTCTATTACGCGACCAACTTTATCTTTACCGGCCTCGCGGTCGCCGTCGCCTATCACGCCCGCCTGTTCAACATCGGCGGCGAAGGTCAGGCGATGCTGGGCGGGCTTGGGGTGACTCTGGTGTGTCTCTCCATCGACTGGCCGCATTGGTCATTGGCGCTTCCTGCCGCGATGGTCGGCGGTGCGGCCTTTGGCGCGCTTTGGGCGTTTATCCCCGCCTATCTTCAGGCCAAACGCGGCAGCCACATCGTGATCACCACGATCATGTTCAACTACATCGGCGCCGCACTTCTGGGCTACCTCCTCACGAAGGTGCTCAAGGTCAAAGGCTCCATGCTCACGGAAAGTGCGCGGTTCCCTGAGGGCGCGCATCTGCCGAATTTCTCGGAAATCTTCGCGCCTTTGGGCATCAACTTTTCTCCGAACGCCCCCGCGAATGCCGCGTTTTTCGTGGCGCTTCTCTGCACCTTCCTGTTCTGGATTCTGATCTGGAAAACCCGGCTCGGCTATGAAATCCGCGCCTACGGTCAATCGGAGACTGCCGCGAAATACGCAGGGATTCACCCGTCGCGGATCATCATCATCGCGATGCTGATCTCCGGGGCGCTCGCCGGTCTGATGGCGATCAACAACGTCATGGGGGAGGCCGAACGCCTGATCGACAACGCGGTCGAGGGTGCGGGCTTTATCGGCATCGCCGTGGCGCTCATGGGGCGCAACCACCCGATTGGCATCCTCTTGGCCGCGCTCCTCTTTGGTTTTCTCTACCAAGGGGGCGCGGAGCTTGCCTTCTGGGAGTCCATTCCGCGCGAGCTGATCGTCGTGATCCAAGGTTTGGTGATCCTCTTCACCGGCGCACTCGACAACATGGTGCGCGCGCCGCTTGAAAAGCTGTTCATCGCCCTCGACAAGAAAAAGGAGGCCTGAGCCATGGATTATCTCACGATCATCCAAATCCTCGACAGTGCCCTGCGCCTGGCCACCCCCCTCCTTTTGACCTGTCTTGCGGGCCTGTTCTCGGAACGGGCTGGCGTTGTCGACATCGGGCTTGAGGCCAAGCTTTTGGCCGCAGCCTTTCTGTCGGGCGCGGTCGCGCATACGACCGGCTCCATCTGGATCGGTCTCATGGCCGGGATCGCTGGATCGCTGGCGTTCTCCATGCTGCATGGTCTGGCCTCGATCACGTTTAAGGGCGATCAGCTCATCTCCGGCGTGGCGCTGAACTTCCTCGCCGCTGGTCTGACCGTCGTCATCGGGCAGGCATGGTTCAAACTCGGTGGGCGCACGCCCTCTCTCACCCCGGACGAACGCTTCACGCCGTGGGAGCCGAGCTTTACCGAAGCCATGGCGAAAATCCCCGTCATCGGCCCCGCCGCCGATGAGTTGGTCGCCGGGCATACGATCCTCACCTATATCGCCTTGGCGACCGTGCCGCTGTCGTGGTGGGTGCTTTACCGCACGCGCTTTGGCCTCCGCCTTCGGGCCGTGGGGGAAAACCCCTCTGCTGTGGACACAGCCGGGGTCTCCGTCGTTGCCCTGCGCTATGCGGCTTTGGTGATTGCGGGTGTGCTTTGTGGTCTCGCGGGGACATACCTCGCCTCGCTCGCTGCGGGTTTTGTCAAGGATATGTCCGCCGGTCGTGGCTATATCGCACTTGCGGCGCTGATCTTTGCCAAATGGCGGCCGTGGTATGCGCTTTCCGCGACCCTGCTCTTTGGTCTCCTGGAGGCCATCGGCAACCGCTATCAGTCGATCTCCTTGGGCGAGATCGTGATCCCCGTTCAGTTCATGCAGGCCCTGCCCTACATCCTCACGGTGATCATCCTCGCGGGCTTTGTCGGCAAGGCGATCCCACCCCGTGCGGGCGGCCAGCCCTATGTGAAAGAGCGCTAAACGCGCCTCACAGATGCGACACAAAACAAAGCGGGCCTCATCGGGGCCCGCTTTTTTCATATCTCATCGGGTCAACCATTTGACGCCCGTGCAAATTCCATGCATTCCTGAGATAAGACCCCGCGCGCACAGGCCTCTGAATGCAGCTTTTCCTACCCATCGCCGAAGTATCCGTGAACGCCTTCACACTCTTGGGGCTTGGCGGCCTCGTGGGCGTGTTGTCGGGCATGTTCGGCGTCGGCGGCGGGTTTCTCATCACGCCCCTGCTGTTCTTCGTGGGCATTCCCCCCGCCGTGGCCGTGGCGACCTCCGCCAATCAGATCGTCGCCTCCTCGGTCTCGGGCGTCCTTGCGCATTTCAAACGCAAGACCGTCGATCTCAAGATGGGGTTCGTTCTTTTGGCGGGCGGTCTTGTTGGCTCCGCCATCGGGGTCCAGATTTTTAACATTCTGAAAGCCATGGGGCAGGTCGATCTGCTCGTGACCCTCTGCTACGTCGTCTTTCTCGGCGTCATCGGCTTTCTCATGCTCATCGAGTCGCTCCGCGCCCTCAAACGGGCCAAGGGCCGCCCCGGCGGACGCCCCGAGCGCAAGAAACACCTCTGGGTGCACACCCTCCCGTTCAAGATGAAATTCCGCGCCTCTGGCCTCTATATCTCCGCCATTCCGCCGATTGGCGTGGGCCTCATGGTCGGGATGCTTGGGGCTGTGATGGGCGTCGGCGGCGGCTTCATCATGGTGCCCGCGATGATCTATATCCTCGGGATGCCAACCAAGGTGGTGATCGGTACCTCGCTGTTTCAGATCATCTTTACCGCCGGGTTCACCACCCTGCTCCACGCCTACACCAACCATACGGTGGATGTGCTTTTGGCCTTCATCCTGCTCGTCGGCGGCGTGATCGGCGCGCAGATCGGCACGCAGATCGGGCTCAAGCTCAAGGCCGAACAGCTCCGCATCGCGCTCGCCCTTCTGGTGCTGCTCGTCTGTCTCAAACTCGGGCTGGACCTGTTGATCCCGCCGGGCGAGCTCTATTCGCTTGAGGCCTGAGATGATCCGATTTCTCCTCCTCCTCGGCCTCATGCTCCCCCTTCCCCTTCGCGCCGAAGAGGTCGTCGCCGCGCTGAGTCAGACCCGCGTTTCGGTCAACACGAATTTCGACGGCTCTGAAATCCTTGTCTTTGGTGCCGTCAAACGCGATAGTCCCGCGCCTCGCGACACTCCGCTCGATGTCATCATCACGGTGGCCGGCCCGGACAAGGTCGAAACCGTCCGCCGCAAAGACCGCCGGTTTGGCATCTGGATCAACGTCGAGGCGCAAGTCATCGGCCACACGCCGACCTTTTACTCCGTCGCCACGACACGCCCGCTCGTCGACATCCTCCCAGCGTTCACCGACAGCCTGTGGAAGATCACCGCCGACAAACGCATCCTGCCCGCGCTGCGCGGCAATCCTGCGCGCGAGGCTTTGGTCCGTATCCGCGAGGACAAAGACCTCTACCGCACCCGTGAGGGAGAGGTCTCTCTGTCGCGGGACACGCTGTTCAACACGGCCATCGCCCTGCCCGCCAACATCGTTGAGGGCGCCTATGTGACGCGGATTTTCCTCCTGCGTGACGGCGAGGTGATCGACAGCTACGGCACGTCGATCAATGTGCAAAAGGTTGGGATCGAGCGTTGGCTCTACAATCTGGCCTATAAGCAGGCGTTGATTTACGGGATGATGGCGCTCGCGGTTGCCGCCGTCTCCGGCTGGGGCGCATCCCAGATTTTCCGCCTCATCCGTCGCTAAGCTTACAGCCCGTTTTCGAACTGTTCTGGCTCCAAAGTCAGTGCAGAGGATTGCACCGTCAGATCGCCAATCGAGAGCGGCGCCGACGGTTTGGCGAGCCTCGCGCGCGTGACCCACAACAGCCGTTTCTCCGCCCGCGTGATCGCCACATAGGCCAGCCGTTTCCAAAGCGGAATCCCCGCCTCCATCCGACCGGCACGCGAGGCCGCGTAGAGATCGGGGGCAAAGACTTGGACGTTTTCCCATTGGCTGCCCTGCGCCTTATGGATCGTCACGGCGGCGCCATGGAGGAAGGTCGCCCCCATCCGCGCGGCAAAGGGGATAAAGGGCTCTTCTTCGTCGAGGCTTTCGATTTTGACAATCGAGGCCGCGCCGATGTTCGGGCTTTCCGCCCCCATGACGTGCAACCGTGAAAACCCCGGCTTGCGCCCCGGTCCGAGATAGACCACCTGCGCGCCTTTGATCAGCCCCCGCGCCTCAAGGTCGAGGCGCTTTTTACGGTGTTTCATCGGCAATTCGATCCCGTCACAGATCAGCGGTTCGCCGGGCAACAGTGTATCTTCTGGCGCATCAAAGACCTTACGAAACGCATGGATCAGGCGGATGCGCGTCGCGTTGCGCCACACAAGCACGGGAGAGCGCGCCATGAGATCGCTTTCCACCCGGCTGGCGTAGACAACGCGGTCATCCTTTGCGGCGGCGTCTTCGATCATCCGCTCGAATTGGTCAAAGCTCAGCGCCGGGTCGGCCAGCGCATGCGCCAAATCGAGGATCGGGTTGTCCGCCTCTTGCCGGTGGATGCGGTGGAGCACATGTTTTTGCGGCTCAGGCAGGGTCTCAAACACCATCTCGCCCGACTGGTTCACCGGCGCGAGCTGCGCCGGGTCACCAAAGAGCACGAGGGTCGGGAAAATCTCCTGCAAATCCTCGAACTGGCGGTTGTCGAGCATGGAGCTCTCATCCACGAACCCAAGGTCCAGAGGGTCTTCGCGCCGCTTCCAGCCATTTATGAAATCCGAGCCACGAAGCCCCGCAGACGCCAAGGCACCGGGAATGGATTTATGGGTCTGGTAAAAGGCGTAGGCGCGATCCAGCGCCTCCTCCGTGAGGCCCTCAATCTGGAGCCCCTCGATGTCGGGACGGTCGCCATTGCCCGCCAGCCATTCGGCAATCGCCTCGTATTCCGGGTCATAGACGGGCGTGTAGAGAATGCGGTGGATGGTGGTCGCGGGCACGCCGCGACTGCGCAACACAGAGGCCGCTTTGTTCGTCGGCGCGAGGATGGCCAAGGTGCGGCGATCCTTACGCTTTTTGCCTTCCCAATCGCCGGAGACGATGTCCACACCGGCCTCATCGAGCGCTTTGTAGAGCTCGGAAAGCAACAGCGTTTTGCCGGACCCCGCCTTGCCGATCACGGCGCAGACCTGCTCGGTCACAGTCGCCTGAGGCGTGACAACGCCATCTTCGAGATCGACGCCCACGCGCGCCAGCATGGCCGCGATCGCGTCATAGGCTTCGGCCTGATCAGAGGAGAAGGTTAGCGTCATGGGGGCGACCATAATGTCCCCCCACATCGGGCGCCAGACGGAAAAGCCCGCCTCAGGCGATGGCGCGCATCTCCCGTGTCGCACGATGATCGAACGCGAGGTGGAACCAGTGCTTCGACGTGTCCCGGTCGATCCCCGCCTTATCAAGCGTCGGCGCGAACATGTCCTCATGCATTTCCCAGAGGCCGACACCGACCTGTTCCCGGCCCTCGCCGGAGCGCCCCAAGACATCGGGTTTCAGACCCATGAGGGAATAAATCCGCTCCATTCGCGGGTCGAACACACCGACGAAATGTTTGAGATGGAATTCCTCCATGATCTCTCCCGCGCCCAGGGTCAGCGCGGCGGTCACGCGACGGTCGGCGCCGGGGGCAAGGCAAAAGCGGGTGCATTCCCAGATGAACGGGCTCTCGATCCGCACACCGTCGGTGAGAAAGAGGAAATGGTCATTCACCATCGTGTCGCCCGTCGTCGGCAAAAACCGCATGGACCCGCCGTGGGTACCGTCGGGCTTTTCCCAGATCACGTAAAGCGGGTTCATGTCGTCATATTCGTCCCGCTCCTCGCCCGCCGCATTGACGGTGACGGCCCAGCCGAGGCGGCGTTTGAATTGATCCGCCCGGTCGCGGAACATCGTATCGCGCAGACGCGGAAAATGGTTCAGGTCTTCACCGTAAATATAGCGCAGCATGGGGAGGCTCCTTTTGTATCCACTCAGAGCATCCTTAGGCGGCAAGGATTAACCATAACCTATCATTTGCGCGCGCTGCCCGTGCAACATGTTCTTTTTTTGTTCTCATGTTGGTTTTGGCGTGTTTTTGGGCCTCATAGGCGGCCAGAGACGGCTCAGACGATGATAATTCCCTGAGATAAGGCCCGCGCCACCGCATGTGTGGTATTCAACGCGCCGAGTTTATGACGCGCCGATTCGATATAGACCCGCAGCGTGTGTTCGGAGATATGCATCTCTGCGGCGGCCTGTCCGCGGCTCATGCCCTTGGCGATATGGGTCATGGCGACCGCCTCGCGTGGTGAGAGCGCCGTGGTCGCGGGGCCGTCCGCGGCCCCATCCATGGCAAGCGCACGTTTGTTGAACTCATGCGCGACAATCACCAGATCGCGTTCGTTCGCCGCAATGAACCCTTCCCACACCTCATCCGGACAGGAATTGTTGAGGGTGAAAAGCGCAAATTGCCCGTTCGGCCCCCGGATCGGCACGGTAAAGCCCTGATTGCCGACCCCGTAGTGCAGCGCATCCAGAAAGAACGCCTTGGCCGCTTTCGAGGACCAATCGAGCTGTTTCCAATTGACCGGAGTAAAGCGTTGGAAGCAGCCAAAAATCACCGGATCCATGCGCAAGTAGTCTTTTTCGAGATACCGATCGACCCAGTCCGAGGAATAGGTGCCCGCGCCGAACCTCTCGCCGACGGCATTCACCCAGTGATAGACCACATGCTCGATCTTCAGAAGATCACGCAGGCGCTCCGTTGCATTCTGAAAATCCTGGAGATTTTCAACGTGCTGTATGTCCTCCAGAAAGCTCCGCAATTCGGACGTCATTCACCCCCACCTGTGTCAAAACAGCCTGCGGTTCCACATGAGACAGTTCGGCCGCCACAACCACGCAGGCGTCGCTCAGTTGCTCCGCGCTGGCGGTAAGACCGTTCTGTTCTGCGAAACTCCGCAGATCGGTGAGAACATCAAGGATCCAATCATTGCGCATGTAAAGCCTCTTTTCGGTTAGATTCTGAGAGCACATTTCAACTTTAGGCAGCTCTTTGCATTTTGACATTCACGGATTTGCCCTCCCCATAAATAGCGAGGCCGTGATTTCTAACCAATTGTAACAAAATATTTTGTTAATTTACCAAGACTTGCGCGGACAGCACGATCGACGATTCCCGCGCGGCGCACAAAGGTTCATGCCTAAACACGCACCTCAACCTATAGTTGCAAAATATCCACAGATACAAAAAAACCCGCCCAGGCCAAGCCTGAGCGGGAGAATTGCGGGCCGAGCGGCCCGGCAGGGATAACGATCAGCCTTTGACCGGACCGGCGTCGAGCACGTCTTGGAGCGTGTGAAGACCGGTTTTCGGCGCTTGAACGAGCACGGACATGTTGCCCGGCTTGTGTTCATTGCGGAGCATCTTCATGTGCGCTTCCGGGATTTCGGCCCAGGTGAACACTTCGGACATGCACGGGTTCAGACGCTCTTCGCACATCAGACGGTTGGCGGCGGCGGCCTGTTTCAGGTTCGCAAAGTGCGAGCCCTGAAGACGCTTTTGGTGCATCCACATGTAGCGCACGTCAAAGGTACAGTTGAAGCCGGAGGTGCCGGCACAGATCACAACCATACCGCCCTTTTTCACGATCAGCGTGGAGACCGGGAAGGTGGATTCACCCGGGTGCTCGAACACCATGTCGACGTTATTGCCTTTGCCGGTGATGTCCCAGATCGCCTTGCCGAATTTGCGCGCCTCTTTGAGCCACTCGTTGTATTCAGGGCTGTTCACCGTCGGGAGCTGACCCCAGCAGTTAAAGTCCTTGCGGTTGATCACGCCTTTCGCGCCCTGATCCATCACGAACTGACGTTTGCTCTCGTCGGAGATCACGCCAATCGCATTCGCGCCCACGGTGTTGGCAAGCTGGATCGCGTAGGAGCCAAGGCCGCCGGACGCGCCCCAAACGAGAACGTTCTGACCCGGTTTCAGCTCGTGCGGCGCGTGGCCAAAGAGCATGCGGTAGGCGGTGGCGAGCGTCAGCGTGTAACAGGCGCTCTCTTCCCACGACAGGTGTTTCGGGCGCGGCATGAGCTGTTGCGCCTGAACGCGGGTGAACTGGGCAAAAGAGCCATCACCGGTCTCGTAACCCCAGATGCGCTGGGTCGGGGAAAACATCGGATCGCCGCCGTTGCATTCCTCGTCGTCGCCATCGTCCTGGTTACAGTGGATCACGACCTCATCGCCCACTTTCCAGTTTTTCACCTTGTCGCCAACGGCCCAAACGATGCCGGAGGCATCGGAACCCGCGATGTGGTAGTCCTGTTTGTGGACGTCAAACGGAGAGATCGGCTTGCCGAGGCCGGCCCAGACACCGTTGTAGTTGACGCCAGCGGCCATCACGAGGACGAGAACCTCGTGGCTGTCGATCTGCCATGTGTCGACGACTTCTTTCTGAAAGGACTCGGTCGGCTCACCGTGACGCTCGCGGCGGATTGCCCAAGCATACATTTTCGGCGGGACGTAGCCCATCGGCGGGATTTCCCCGATCTCGTAAAGCTCTTTTTCTTCGGCCTGGTAAGCCGGCTGGTTTGTATCGAGCGCCATGTCTCTTCCTCCAACTTTAACAGGGATCTTGTGGCACTGTGCGTGTGCCTCCCCGGACAATTTCTGCCGCAATGCAGAATCACGGCCTTCTGACATGGTGATACGCCCGCAAAGGTAATTATGCAATGCCAGAGGGTATAATTTTGTAATTTTATAACCGAGCGAACGCAGAAAAATTGAAATTATCCTGAAAAAACAGAATTTTAGCGTTTGAATTTTCCTGGAAATATCGTTGCATCCTATAGAATACGTTGAAATTTTCTACTTCCGCCGCGACGCGGCGAATTGACATTGGCACAATATTCCACGCATAAACCCCGCTAAGAAATATTCTTTCACGCAACAAACGGGAGGTTCGTGATGACCGAAGGCAAGAACGAGATCCAGAAAGATCGCCCCTGGTTGTTCCGCACCTACGCGGGGCACTCGACCGCGAAGGCGTCGAATGAGCTCTATCGCACCAACCTGTCCAAGGGTCAGACGGGCCTCTCCGTGGCCTTCGACCTGCCGACCCAGACGGGCTATGATAGCGACCACGAACTGGCCAAAGGCGAGGTCGGCAAGGTTGGCGTGCCCGTCGCGCACCTCGGCGACATGCGCATGCTCTTTAACGAGATCCCGTTGGAGCAGATGAACACCTCCATGACGATCAACGCGACGGCGCCGTGGCTCCTCGCACTCTATATCGCGGTCGCAGAGGAACAAGGCGCGGATATTTCCAAGCTCCAGGGCACCGTGCAAAACGACATCATCAAAGAGTACCTTTCGCGCGGCACCTATGTCTGTCCGCCGCGTCCCTCTTTGCGGATGATCACGGATGTTGCCGCCTATACGCGCGAGCATCTTCCGAAATGGAACCCGATGAACATCTGTTCCTACCACCTCCAAGAGGCCGGTGCGACGCCGGAACAGGAGCTGGCCTTTGCGCTCGCGACGGCCATCGCCGTGCTCGACGATCTGAAAGACAAAGTGCCCGCCGAGGCCTTCCCCAATATGGTTGGGCGCATCTCGTTCTTTGTGAACGCGGGCATCCGGTTCGTGACAGAGATGTGCAAGATGCGCGCCTTTGTGGAGCTGTGGGACGAGATCACCCGAGACCGCTATGGCGTGGAGGATCCGAAATTCCGTCGCTTCCGCTATGGGGTTCAGGTGAACTCTCTCGGCCTCACCGAGCAGCAGCCGGAGAACAACGTCTACCGGATTCTCATCGAGATGCTGGCCGTCACCCTGTCGAAGAACGCCCGCGCCCGCGCGGTGCAGCTTCCGGCCTGGAACGAGGCGCTCGGTCTGCCGCGTCCGTTCGACCAGCAATGGTCGCTCCGCATGCAACAGATTCTCGCCTATGAGACCGATCTGTTGGAATATGACGACCTGTTCGACAACAACCCTGCCGTGGACCGCAAAGTCGCGGAGCTCAAGGCCGGGGCGCTCGACGAGCTCAAGACCCTCGATTCCATGGGCGGTGCCATCGAGGCGATCGAATACATGAAATCGCGCCTGGTAGAAGCCAATGCCGAGCGCATCACCAAGATCGAAGGCGGCGAAACCGTCGTCGTGGGCGTGAACCGCTGGACCGTGGGCGAGCCGTCTCCGCTCACCACCGGCGAAGGCGCCATCATGAAAGCCGACCCTGCGGCCGAGGCCGATCAGGTCGCGCGCCTTCAGGCGTGGCGCGAGAGCCGCGATGAGGCGGCTGTGCAGGCAGCTCTAACCAAAGTGCGCGAGGCGGCAAAAAGCGGCGTGAACATCATGCCGTCGTCCATCGAAGCCGCCAAAGCGGGTGCCACAACCGGTGAATGGGGCGATGTGGTCCGCGCGGCCTTTGGCCAGTATCGCGGCCCGACCGGCGTTTCCTCGAACCCGTCAAACCGCACCGAGGGGCTGGACGAGATTCGCGACGAGGTGGCGCGTGTTTCGACCGCCTTGGGTCGCAAGCTCAAGTTCCTCGTGGGCAAGCCGGGCCTTGATGGTCACTCCAACGGCGCGGAACAGATCGCCGCCCGCGCCCGCGACACCGGCATGGACATCACCTATGAGGGCATCCGCCTGACGCCGGGTGAGATCGTCGAGGCCGCAAAACGTGATGAGGCCCATGTGGTCGGCCTGTCGATCCTGTCCGGCTCGCACCTGCCGCTGATCTCGGAACTTCTGGATCAGATGCGCGCTGAGGGCCTCGGCCATATCCCGGTCGTCGTCGGCGGCATCATCCCGGAGGAGGACGAAAAGTCCCTCCTCGCCATGGGCGTCGCCCGTGTCTACACGCCGAAGGATTTCGAGCTGAACCGCATCATGTTCGACATCGTCGCTCTGGTCGATCCGGCCACAAAAGCCGCTGAATAAGTCGCGCGACATTGGAAACGCAAAAGGCCGGCTCCACGCCGGCCTTTTTTGTGCCTGGTCGAAACTGTTCGGCGCGTCTCAAAACGCCAGCCGGAAATACTCCGCGCTATAGTTGTGCTCCATCCCGGAGCCGCAGAAGCCCATATTCATGTTGGACGTCCCGGAAATCGTCTGGCCGGAAATGATGGAGGCACCTTCCAACCCGTCTGCGTTGGCCGAAAATTCCACGTTGTCTGCGGCGATGATCTGGCTTCCATACATGTGCAGGTCGGAGGTGAAGGACACCCCACCCATTGTGAGGATCACCGCCCCGCCGCCCGTCGCGCAATCATCATCCAGGCCCAGCATCAGGCTCGATGGCGAGTTAAAGCTCGTCGCGCTGGTCGAGGTGGACACCAAGAGAGAATCCGTGATCTGCAACGCCTGACCGAATTTCACGGCGCACTCCGTGAGGATCACCACATCGCTCAATACGCTGCCGTTGATCGTCACTTTGTCGTTGCCACAGGAGACATGATGCACGGCGCCCGGAGTAAATTCGCTGACATCGAAAGATTTGCCATCGAGGTACACGGGCGAGGCGACGGTCACATAATCCGGCATATAGGTCGCTTCACCGGCATAGAGGCTGTCGATGATGATCGGGAGACGGTTGACGATCCGAAGACGATAGGCGGCTTCGCGCAGGGCTTCGCTCAACCCGTCGTTGCTCTCCTCGCCGGATTTCGGGATGTCGAGGTCAGCGAGATCCGTCATCGACACGATGGTGCCTTCCTCGAAGTAGTTGTTCGAGTTGATCGACACGCCGCCGTTCGAGTGAATGCAGAAACCGTTGAAGTAACTGTTGTTGGACTGAATATCGACCTGCACCTCGGCCACGAACCCCTCGATAAAGCAGGTGGGTACATAGGTGACAAAGACCGAGTCCATCGTGGCCTCAAAGGCGTCGATCCCCGTCAGGCGAAACAGATAAGTCGCGATGTCGTTGTCGCGCGCACCGTCCCGGCGGATTTGGACCCGCACCGCCGAGGAGGAGGTGTCATCCGCCGTGAACGACCGTGTATCATAGTCAAACGTGCCAAAGATCACGTCTTCCTGCGCGATGACCGTTTTATACTCGGAATAGGGCATCATCTCTTCGACGACGGCCAGTGCCGCGGCGACCGCGGTGTCCTTGTCATTGAGTTCGCGGGTGTAGAGGGCCGCATGCGCCGCCGCATCGGCGGTGTTTTGCATCAGCATCCGCTCTGAGCGCAGTTTCGCGAAATCGACCCCGATGGCGGCAAAGGCCCCGCAGGCCACCATGAGAAACAGCGCAAAGATCGACATGCTGCCGTCGTCGCGCTGGACATATGCTCTTGGGGAGAAGGCGTCCCGTCTCATATCAGTATTCCACGTATTGCGTTGAGCTCGACGAAATCGAGAAGTTCAGCCAGGACGAAAAGAACCCGGTCAGCATCACATCCGCGACGGGCAGGACGGCATAGCCATTGACCATCTGACTGCCCACGGTCGACTGATAGGTGGCATTCGCCGAGAACGTGCCCAATTGCGCGAGGACAAAGTCATCGAGTTCGCTCTGGTCCGTAAACACGCCGACGGAGAACAACCGGTTGGCGTCGGATACGATTTGATCCATTTGCGTTTTGGCGAAGAAAATGTTGCTGATTTCCGCTGTCATTACGAAAAACAGGATCAGAAATGGCAACCAGATGACAGTTTCCACAGTTGCCGACCCGTCGGACTCTTTACTGAACCTTTTTAAAACATGTTTCATCGCCATGCCCCATGCGCGAATTGTCGTCGAAGTGTTTGAGTTGTCTGCCCATTCTTATGGCTAATATGTCGCGTGTGGCTGCGGCGATCTCTGGACGGAACTGCGGCAGAAATCTGGCGAACCTGCAAAATGAAAAGAAATTCCTCACAAAAATCCGTGAACAAAGCCTAACAAGGCCAAAGAATAGGTAATTTGAGGGAACAATACTCGCCTCTAAGGCGAGTTCTTTGAACGGCGCGATTCTCGCGAAAATGCCGAGCGGGGGTACCGATATTTTCCTAGGCGACAGCGCTATACATTCCCGTCTCTGACTGGCTTTATACATCTCAAAGAGAGTTCTCGAGAGGAGCATGGCCATGCCGACCCCCCATATTTCCGCCAAGCCCGGCGACATCGCCGAAACCGTTTTGATGCCGGGCGACCCCCTGCGCGCGAAATGGGCCGCAGAGACCTATCTCGACGATCCGGTTTGCGTCAACGAAGTGCGCGGCATGCTGGGCTTTACCGGCACCTACAAGGGCAACCGCGTCACCATCCATGGTTCCGGCATGGGCATGCCCAGCCTGTCGATCTACGCCAATGAGCTGATCTCTGAGTATGGGGCGAAGACGCTCATTCGCATCGGCTCCTGCGGCGCCATGCAGCACCATATCAAAGTGCGCGACGTCGTGATCGCCATGACCGCCACGACGCAGGGCACCACACCCTCCGGCGGGTTCTTTAAGGAAATCAATTACGCCCCCTGCGCCGACTATGGTCTTTTGGAGGCCGCTGTCGCCGCCGCGCGCACCAAAGACACCGGCGTTCACGTCGGCAATATCTATTCCTCGGACGTCTTCTATGCCGAACGCCCCGACCTCGACGAGGCGATGATCCGTCACGGCATTCTCGGCGTCGAGATGGAGGCCGCCGAGCTTTACACCGTCGCCGCCCGCCATGGTGCGCGCGCGCTCGGGATCATGACCGTGTCGGATCACCTCCTGACACACGAAGCCCTCCCCTCCGATCAGCGGGAAAAGAGCTTTGGTGACATGGTGGAAATCGCACTGGAGGCCGCATTCGCATGAGCATGCCGAAACGAAAATTGGGGGCCAATGGCCCGGAGGTCAGCGCACTTGGCTTTGGCTGCATGAGCTTTGCCGGCTTTTTTGGAGCCGCCGACGATGAAACCAGCCTCGAAACTCTCGCCGCCGTCGAGGCCGCGGGCATCGACTTTTGGGACACCGCCAACATTTACGGCATGGGACGGTCCGAGCGGATCGTCGGTCAGTACCTCAAGGAAAGCGGCGCGGATGTGACGCTTGCTACAAAGGTTGGCATCGTGCCCGGCCCGGACCGTCGCTTTATCAACGAGGAAGATTACATTCGCGCCGAACTTGAAAGCTCGCTCGAAAAACTGAACCGCGACAAGGTCGAGCTCTATTACATCCACCGTCGGCAACAGGATCTCCCGGTCGAAACCGTGGCCGAGACCATGGGCAAGTTGATCGACGAGGGGCTGATCGACGCCTGGGGCCTCTCGGAAGTCGCGCCCTCCACCATTCGCCGCGCGCATAAAGTCGTGCCCGTGACCGCCGTTCAGAACGAATATTCGCTCTGGACCCGTCAGCCCGAGCTGGGCGTGATCCAGACCTGCGAAGAGCTGGGGATCGCCTTTGTCCCCTTCTCGCCCGTCGCACGTGGCGCGCTTGGCGTTGCCGATCTCGACCCCTCGCAGTTTTCCGACAGCGACTTCCGCAAGGTGAACCCGCGTTTCATGGGGCAAAACTGGCTGGAAAATCTGGAGTATATCCATGCTTTCCAAGACTATGCAGAGACCAAGGGCGTCTCCACCCCGGCGCTGGCCCTCGCCTGGGTTCTGCACCAAGGCGATCACCTGATCCCGATCCCCGGCACCCGGACCAAGGAACACCTCGCCGATTGGGCCGATGCTGCCTCCATCGGTCTGTCTGAGGATGATCTTTGGGAGATCGAGCAAATCCTCCCCGTCGGTTGGGCGGCGGGCGCGCGCTATTCCGATGTCCAAGTGGTCGGCGTCGAGCGCTATTGCTGATCTGGTCCGAGACGCAGGCCAACAGACCAAACAAAAAAGCCCCGCTGAGAGCGGGGCTTTTCAATCCGGGTCAGCCATCGGATTATTCGTAATAGGCATACATCTCATCGAGCACGTCGAGTTTGCTCGTGGAAACCTGCTCGCCTTTCACCAGCACCGGCGCGGACGGAGCGTAATACTCCAGCCAGTCAGCCACTTTGATGGTGCTGTCTTTGGTTTCGGCGTCTTTGAGGGCTACGTCATGCAGCGTCATGGTAGGTACTCCGTTAAGGGTCGTTTCCGCCCTCCCTTGTGGACCGAAGTATGCCGGAACGCCGGGAATGACATCCCCATGTTGGCGCATAGTCGTCATGCAAATGCTGCAACGCAGAAAACTCGCTGTGCGGAGTTGAGTTAGTCTTCCGCCGCTTCTTTCCGCAAAAGTGCACAATGTTTTGGTTCGCCCTGCGCCGTGCGTCCCTCACCCTGACAGACCTGACACCGCCAAAGTCGTGCCTCGCCGTCACGCCCGACCTGACGCCAGCGGCAATGACCGCTTTTCTCGGTCCGAAGCAGGTACATACCCACATAAAGCGCGATGAGGATGAGGGGGATAAAGAGAGCCATGAGGCAGATATACGCCTCTCATCCAGAAAGGCGAGCGCCTTTAGAGATCGAGCGTCTCGCGCATCACCCGCGCCTGTGCATTGCGGTTGTGATGGCCCCAATGGGCGACATCGACGGCGAAATCTGACGCGAGCCACCCGGCGATCTTTTCGGGCGTGTCTGTATCCAAATCAAAATGGAGAAACCGCGCGTCTGGCTGCGCCGCAAAGTATGTCCTCACCGCCTCGGAGTGATTGTCGAAATACTCCCGCCAAAGCGCCAACACCCCGTCCCGATCCCGCCCTGTTAGCTTGCAAAAGCGTTTGAGGTAATTGCCGCCCGAGTGTGCCGCCCGCGAGGCCAGCCAATCGCCCCGGTCGCGGGTGTTGAACAGGAAATAGGCCTCCGGATAGGCCGCGTGCAGATCGCGAAAAAACCGCGCGCCCTCGATGGCCACCCGGCCCGAGAGATGCGCGATATCGGAGAACACCTGCACCTCCTCATAGCCCGCGAAAGGCACCTGCCCCGTCGAGAGGTTGCTCACCATCGCCTCGGCCAGCGTGCGTCCCTCCGCGTCCTGCCAATGCAGGGCGGCATAGCCGCTTCCGGCCATGAGATTGTGAAAACTCAACGTGCCACAGCGGTTGAACCCGATCTGGATCACCTTTGGGCTTTGGGATGTACTCTCTTGCATCTCGGTCTCCTCGGCTCACCCTGCCCCGCTCTGCGGGGTGAGACAAACGAAAAAGGCGCGCCACATCCGGCGCGCCTTTTGTACTCTCGCTCTCGAAGCCCTTAGTGCGTGCGTTCAAGCATCATCTTCTTGATATGCGCAATCGCCGCGGCCGGGTTCAGACCCTTCGGGCAGGTTTTCGCACAGTTCATGATGGTGTGGCAGCGGTAGAGTTTAAAGCTGTCTTCGAGGTAGTCGAGACGCTCGCCGGTCGCCTCATCGCGCGAGTCGATGATCCAACGGTAGGCGTGCAGAAGTGCTGCCGGTCCAAGGTATTCGTCGCCGTTCCACCAGTAGCTCGGGCAAGAGGTGGAGCAAGAGGCGCACATCACGCACTCATAAAGACCGTCGAGTTTCTTGCGATCCTCAATGGACTGACGCCACTCTTTTTCCGGGCGGTTGGTCTTGGTCTCAAGCCACGGCATGATCGACGCGTGCTGCGCGTAGAAGTGGGTGAGATCGGGAATGAGGTCTTTCACCACCGGCATGTGCGGCAGCGGGAAGATGCGGACATCGCCTTTGATCTCGTCGAGACCGTAGATACAGGCCAGCGTGTTGATCCCGTCGATGTTCATCGCACAGGAGCCACAGATGCCTTCGCGGCAAGAGCGGCGGAAGGTCAGCGTCGGGTCGATCTCGTTCTTGATCTTGATCAGCGCGTCGAGAACCATCGGCCCGCATTTGTCCATGTCGAGGAAATAGGTATCGACCTGCGGGTTTTTCTCGTCGTCAGGGTTCCAGCGGTAAATCTGGAACTTGCGGACATTGGTCGCGCCCTCGGGCTTCGGCCAGGTCTTGCCCGTCACGATCTTGGAATTTTTGGGAAGGTTGAATTGAACCATGTCAGTCCTCCTTGCGGCGCGGGGCCGGCCTCGCGTGTTTGGGCCCGCGTGCGGGTCTTCCGAATGTGAAGCCCCGAAGGGCGGTACAAATGTGTCTGTCGGGTGAGACACGCATCGCGCGGACGCCTGCCTCAGTCTTTGTCGGGACGTGGCGCTGGATCATCCGGCCACCTCCATGTCGAACGCGTCCTGCGTCGTGGGCGCTGTCTCGGCCTTGAGTTCGGCCGGGAAGCTGTCGATCAACCCCTGCTGTGCGCGGCGCACGCCCTCCATGTAGGGCATCTCCGGCACGTCGCCGTCCAGCATCGCCGCGATGGCCGACACCGGCACGGGAAGCGGCATCACCCGCCCGATCCCAGCGGCGTAGTCGTAGAACTTCATCCGCGCGTAGGGGTGGTTCCCCTCCGGGTCGAGCCAGACGTTCGGCACGCCGTAAGCATCCGCCACGATCAAGCCATGAAGGCTCGATGAGAACACCATCCGGCACTGGGCAATCCGGCGCACCACGTCGAGGTGGTCCTCCGTCTGCGGGTCGATGATCTCGATCGCATCGCCCAAATCGGCCAAACGTGCTTTCGTCGCGTCCAACTGCGCGAAATGCGGAATGACGCCGATCTTGTCCGTGCGGGCGATTTTCTCCCCCAACACAAACGGCATCAAAAGCCCCGGATCGCCGAAGACCTCGGTCTTGGCCCCGATCAGCTCGCGCGAGATCGGACCCCGAACCGCAGCCACACGCACGTGATCTATGAAATCCATCGGCAGGGGTTTCATCACCCCGGTTCCCCAGATCCACGGGTTCACGTCCGAGCCGCTTTTGAAGCTCCGGCGGGCAGCGAACATGATGCTCCCCAACCCAATGAGCTCCGCTTTCGCCGGTTTCGCCCACTCGACCTCTCCGCCGGAGACATAAGCAACAATGTCTCTGGAGATGCGATCTCCAAAGTTCGGCTGCTCATTCCACCAAAAGAGTTTCAAGGCCATGTGGTCTATCCGGTTGCAGGGACAGGCCGCCCCTAAGGGCGACCCAATGTGCAGGTCTTAGAACGTCCGGGCTTTCGGCGCGATCTTGGCGAGGCTGATGCCACCTTCGTCTTCGGTGGTCAGCGGGGCCTCGATGATCGGGCGATAGCTCAGGGCCACCTCGGTGTCCTCCACACGAGCGATCGTGTGAATCCGCCAGTTGGCGTCGTCGCGATCCGGGTAATCCTCGTGCGCGTGGGCGCCGCGGGATTCCTTGCGGGCTTCTGCGCCGTGGATCGTCGCCAGAGCGTTCGGCATGAGGTTGGTGAGTTCCAGCGTCTCCATAAGATCGGAGTTCCAGATGAGCGAGCGGTCGGTGACGGACACATCGCCCATCTTGCCGGCCACAGCGGTCATCTTTTCGACGCCTTCCTTGAGGGTCTTGTCGGTGCGGAACACGGCGGCGTCGGCCTGCATCGTGCGCTGCATCTCAAGACGAAGCTCAGCGGTCGGGATCGCGCCCTTCGCGTAACGGATCGCATCGAACCGGTCGAAGGCCTTCTGAACAGAGGCCATGTTGAGCGTCGGGTTCGCAGCGTCCGCATCGACAACCTGACCGGCGCGGATCGCGGCGGCGCGGCCAAAGACCACGAGGTCGATGAGCGAGTTGGAGCCGAGACGGTTCGCACCGTGCACAGAGGCACAGCCCGCTTCGCCCACAGCCATGAGACCCGGAACCACAGCGGTCGGATTGTCCGCCGTCGGGTTGAGGACTTCGCCGTGATAGTTCGTCGGGATACCGCCCATGTTGTAGTGCACGGTCGGCAGAACCGGGATCGGCTCTTTGGTCACGTCCACGCCCGCAAAGATTTTCGCAGACTCGGAAATGCCCGGCAGACGTTCCGCAAGAGCCTCGGCCGGAAGGTGGCTGAGGTTCAGGAAGATGTGGTCTTTGTGCTCACCGACACCACGGCCTTCGCGAATTTCCATGGTCATGGAGCGGGACACATAGTCACGCGGTGCGAGGTCTTTGTAGGTCGGGGCGTAACGCTCCATAAAGCGCTCGCCTTCGGAGTTGGTCAGATACCCACCTTCGCCGCGCGCACCCTCGGTGATCAGACAGCCGGAGCCGTAGATGCCGGTCGGGTGGAACTGAACGAATTCCATGTCTTGGAGCGCGAGACCAGCCCGGGCCACCATGCCGCCACCATCGCCGGTGCAGGTGTGGGCCGAGGTTGCGGAGAAGTAAGCGCGGCCATAGCCACCAGTCGCCAGCACAACCATTTTAGCGGAGAAGAGGTGGAAGGTGCCGTCATCGAGTTTCCAGCAGAGCACGCCCTGGCATTCGCCGTCGTCGGACATGATCAGGTCGAGAGCGAAATACTCGATGTAGAATTCTGCTTTCTCTTTCACGGACTGGCCGTAAAGCGTGTGCAGGATCGCGTGACCGGTACGGTCAGCGGCGGCACAGGTGCGCTGCACCGGCGGGCCTTCACCGAATTCGGTGGTGTGACCACCGAACGGACGCTGGTAAATCTTGCCTTCTTCCGTGCGGGAGAAGGGCACACCGTAGTGCTCCAGCTCGTAAACCGCTTTCGGCGCGTTGCGGGCGAGGTATTCCATGGCGTCGGTGTCGCCGAGCCAATCAGACCCCTTCACCGTGTCATACATGTGCCACTGCCAGCTGTCCGGTCCCATGTTGGAGAGCGAGGCGGCGATGCCGCCCTGTGCTGCCACGGTGTGGGAGCGGGTCGGGAACACTTTGGTCACACAGGCCGTGCGCAGGCCCTGTTCGGCCATGCCGAGCGTCGCACGCAGACCAGAACCACCGGCGCCAACGACCACCACGTCGTATTCGTGGGTTTCATATTCGTATGCTGCTGTCATTGTCTTTATTCCTTGCCGCACATCACTGAATGGCGAGTTTCAAAAGGGCGAAGAGGCCAGTCGCCATCAGCGCGTAGCAAAAGCCAGCCACGGCGATGAGCGTCAGCTTGCGCTTGATGCCGCCCACGTAATCCTCGACGGCTTCGTCCACTTCGGTCTTGAGGTGGATGATGCCACCGACGAGGCAGAGCGCCGAGATGATCGCGATGCAGGGGCTGCTGTAGAAGGCAAGCACCTCTTCGTAGGAATGCCCGACGGCATACCCGAAGGTGAAAATCAAAAGCGGGACGAGAATGACGAGCGACAGAGAGGTCGCGATGGTCAGCCAGTGATGGTCCGCGCCGGTTCCGCCAGAACCGAGACCTGTTGCACGTTTGCGGTCAGTGAGAAATTTCATGGCCAGTCCCTCAGAAGATCAGAAACACAAGTGCGGTCAGCACGGTCAGGACGGTCGCCCCGATGAACATGCCCCAGCCCATTTTCTCGGACGTCTTCACATCGAGGCAGTAGCCGAAGTCCCAGATCACGTGACGCAGGCGGCCCAGCATGTGGTACCAAAGCGCCCAGGCGGCGGCGAGCATCAGGATGTTTCCGATGAAGCTGCCGTAGATGCCGTTGAAAAAGTCGAAAGCCGTCTCTGAGCTGGCGGCGGCCAGCAACCAGCAGATTGCGAGGAAGACGGAGCCCAGCGATGCGATGCCGGTGATCCGGACCATGATCGAGGAAATCGACGTCATCTGCGGTCGATAATAAGGTCCGATCATGAACGGGGAGAGTGGTCGGTTGCCGCGATTCACATCAGCCATGGTGGCGTCCTTTCACGATTGATGCATTTGTGGTTGCTCTTCGTATGATATGTTTCGGCCTCGGAGTCACCACCTGTGAGCGCTAACATATTGGGTTTCAGCTCAAAACCACACAGGTTTTTCGCCCAACCCCACATTATGTGATCACAGATTAAATCTTGTGATCACAAGATAGCGCAAAACCGTTTTCTTATCATTTTTGTAGGAATATTTTTGGTTCAAATCGCCGCTTTGACGAAAAAACGGGCAGACTCCTTGCGGACCTGCCCGATTTTGCGATCACAAATTTTTGCCTCTGAGCGTTCAGAGCGGCACGACGGCCCAATAGTCGAGATCGAGGAGAACATCGGGGTGATATTTCCCCTCTTCCGTCTTATAGGCAAACTCCGGCGCGCCGTGTTTATAGGCCACAAGCCGCAGGCGCAGCGCGCCCACACCCGGCGCCGCCGTCTCCGCCTTGTCGAGCACTTCGGTGTAGGCCCGCACGGTATCGCCGACAAAGCACGGGTTCGCATGCGCGCCACCGTTCAGCCCGACGATCATCTGCGCATTGGCCAAACCGTTGAACGACAAGGCCCGCGCCATCGAAATCACGTGACCACCGTAGATCAGCCGCTTGCCGTCCTCGCGGTTGGTCGCGTCAAAGTGCACCTTGGCCGTGTTCTGCCACAGGCGCGTTGCCATCATGTGTTCGGCTTCCTCGATCGTGACACCGTCCACATGGTCGATCTTCTCGCCGATCTCGTAATCTGCCCAGCGGTGCTCCTCGCCCGCCAGCGTAAAGTTGTAGCGGAGCATGTCGAGGCCCTCAGGCAGCTTCAGATCCTCTGCCGCGACCACCTTTTTCAGCTCCGGGATCACCGTCTCCGGCGCAGGTGCGTCAAGGTTGCCTTTGCGCACCATGACCCAGCGCACATATTCCAGCACCGGCTCATCGAACTGGTTGAGACCCGTCGTGCGCACATAAACCACGCCCGACTTGCCGTTGGAGTTCTGTTTGAGACCGATCACCTCGGAGGCAGAGCGCAGCGTGTCGCCCGGATAGACCGGCTTGAGCCACCGCCCCTCGGCGTAGCCAAGGTTCGCCACCGCGTTGAGCGAAATATCCGGAACCGTCTTGCCGAACACCACGTGGAAAGCGATCAGATCGTCCACCGGGCTTTTGTCCAACCCACAGCTCTCGGCAAACTCATCCGAGGAATAAAGCGCATGACGCGCCGGATAGAGCGCATGATAGAGCGCGCGTTCGCCGCCCGACACGGTGCGCGGCACGGCATGCTCGATCACTTGCCCGATCTTATAATCCTCGAAAAAACGTCCCGGATTGGTTTTCACTCTCGCGTCCTCCACTATAGTTTTCCAAGCTTCACCTCGGGCGAATACTCCCCCTCGGCCTGCTTGATCACCGCCTGTGCGCAACGCATTTTTCCAGTGCTCGCGTCATAGGCATAAGACGGGTCTCCATAGAGTTCCCATCCCTTGTTCAATGCCTCCGTCACCTTGTGACAAAAGGCGGATGTGTCTTCTTCCGTGAGCAACCGATAGGCTTTCATGTCTTGCGTCTCCTCAAACCGCGAACGGGTTGTAGCCCAGCCAGATGTGAATGCCCACGAAGAGCGCAAAGAACACCGGCGTCAGGATCGCCATGCGAATATCGCCCTTGCGCGTGCCCTCTGAGTAAGGCTCGGGCGCAGGCTCCGCGCGGTTGATCAGGGCCATTTCCGCAAAGGCCCAGAGGATCATCCCGCCGAACAACACCAAAGAGGCCGCGTCCGAGTTCACCAGCAAATGCGCCACGCCCCAGACGATCACACTCGTGAGCATCGGATGCCGAATCCACGCCCGTGCCCGGCTTTTGGAGTGGCCGAGGCCAAAGAGGATCACCGCGATGACCATCAACAGATTGTTCACATGCCGCAGATAGGGCGGCAGCGCATAGAGATCGTAGGTCTCACTCATCCGAAACCCGACCACCATCAGGACAAGCCCGATCAGGTTGCCCGTGGCGACAAGCGCAGGCCCCCTCTTATCGCCGAGCGCCGCGCGGGTCTCTGGCATCAGACGTTTGAAAAGATGGGAGCCGCACCAAATCAGCAGGCCCAGGATGAGGAGAGGCATGATTTACTCCATGGCTAAAATCGCATCGTGTTTCGCAAGCATCGCCCGCGCCGTCACAATATGCAGATTCTCCACGATTTTCCCATCAACAACCGCGACGCCTTCGCCTTTGGCTTCGGCCTCCTCAAAGGCCGCGATCTGACGCTTGGCGAGGTCAATCTCCGCCTCGCTTGGCGCAAAGGCCGCGTTCGCGATCTCCAACTGCGCCGGGTGGATGAGGGTTTTGCCGTCAAAGCCCATGTCACGGCCTTGTTCGCATTCAAAGGCGAGGCCTTCGTCGTCCTTGAACGCATTATAGACACCGTCGAGGCAGATCACCCCATAGGCGCGCGCCGCGATCAGGCACAGGTGCAGCCCGCCCATCATCGGCAAGCGGTCCTTGCGGAACCGGGTGTTCAGCTCTTTCGCGAGGTCGTTCGTCCCCATGACAAAGCCCGCCATGCGCGGGTGGGCTGCGATCTCGCCCGCGTTGAGCATGCCTTTCGGGGTCTCCATCATCGCCCAGAGCGGCACATCGGGAATGGCCTGCGCCAGTTCCTCGACCATCGCCGCGCTTTCCACTTTCGGGAGGAGAATGCCGTCGATGTCCGCGCCGACAAAGGCGGCCACATCATCACGGCCCCATTCGGTGTCAAACCCGTTCACACGCACGATTTTGGCGCGGTTGCCATAGCCACCTGCGGCCAGTGTCTCTTTCAACAACGCACGCGCGTTGACTTTCTCGTCGGGCGACACGGCGTCTTCGAGGTCAAAAAGGATCGCGTCACAGGCCAGCCCCTTGGCCTTTTCCAGCGCGCGTTCTTTGGAACCGGGGATGTAGAGAGCCGAGCGATAGGGACGGTTGGCGACTTGGGTCATTGATTCTTTTCCTCCGCAATATTGTTGCGCAAGAGGCCACAGAAACGCACCAATCCGCAAGGCCAAATTTTCCGCAGCGCAGAATTTGTGCCGCTGTCGCAAACCTGAAAGGGCCGGACATCGCCCGCGTTCTCTAAGGTAACCGCTTCTTTAACCCTTTTTCGGCACAGTCAGGACATCGCCAAACCGCACCGAATTCAACTCCGGAAAGGACCACGACGATGATAACACGCCTGCTCAGCCTGACGACAGCCGCCCTGCTCCTCTCCACACCCGCCCTCGCCCAGCAGAACTGCGCCCAGCGCGACCAAGTCCTCGCGCGGCTGGCGGAGAAATACGGCGAAAGCCGTCAATCCATCGGCCTTGCGCCCAACAACGGCGTGGTCGAGGTCTTTGCCTCCGCCGAAACCGGCACATGGACCATCGTCATCACGACGCCCAATGGTCTGAGCTGCCTCATGGCTTCCGGTCAGGCCTTTGAGACACTGGCAGAGGCGGCCATCGCCGCCGGGGACGACGCCTGACACGCCTCATGCGACGTCACGCGGCCAAAACGTCCCAGATCAACTTGCTGCCTGTGATCACAAGAAACACATAGGTGAGCGCGAAAAACAGCTGTTCCGACACTTTGTGGTGCATCCACGCGCCAAACAAAACGCCGACAACCGCCGCCGGAATAAGCGTGAGATCTGCGATCAGCGTCTCTTTCGAGAAAATTCCGACAACGGCATAGGGCCCGACTTTCATGGCGTTCACTGCCCAGAATGTAAGCACGCTCGTCGCCTGATAGGTCGTCTTATCCATCCTCTTTGAGAGCATATAGACCGCCGCAGGCGGCCCACCGGCGTGGGAGATAAAGCTCGTGAACCCCGTCACCATACCCCAAAACACCCCGGCGCCCGTGCCCAGCTCATGCTTTGGCGGTTTGACCCAGCGCCGCGCCTTGGCCAGTTGCCACGCCACAAACCCCAAGGCGACGACCCCGATCAGGAATTTGAACACCGCCGGATCGGCCACCCCGTAAAGCAAGGTGCCGAGCACAATCCCCGGCACCGCGCCTGCGATCAACACCAAGGCCACGCGCGGATTCCACTTGCGCCAGAACACCTTGAGCGCGGTCACATCCATGACCATCAAGAGCGGCAACATCAGCCCCACCGCCTGCCCCGGTGTGAGAATCAGCGCGAGAAACGGCGTGGCCGCAAAGGCCGCCGCCGAACCAAACCCACCCTTCGACATCCCGGCGAAGATCACGGCGGGAACGGCGAAAAGGTAAAAATTGAGATCGAGCGTCATTACACGGACCTTGTCAGGGAGGAGGCATTTCCTACGGGAATACAAAGCCGTTAACGCTATCGCTAGCGAAAACCTTGTGATCACAACGCACCACAGCCTTGCACGAACGCAAATGAGCCGCTACCCATGCGCCAATCTCACCAACTGATTGGAGACAGATACATGGCCCGACCCAAGATTGCCCTCATCGGCGCAGGTCAAATCGGCGGCACGCTCGCCCACCTCGCAGCCATCAAGGAACTCGGCGACGTCGTTATGTTCGACATCGCAGAAGGCACCCCGCAGGGCAAAGCGCTCGACATCGCCGAATCCGGTCCGTCCGAGGGCTTCGACGCCACGCTCAAAGGCACCAACGATTACGCTGACATCGCGGGCGCTGACGTCTGCATCGTCACCGCCGGTGTGCCGCGCAAACCGGGCATGTCCCGTGATGACCTTCTCGGCATCAACCTCAAAGTCATGAAATCCGTTGGTGAAGGCATCAAAGAGCACGCTCCTGATGCCTTTGTTATTTGTATCACCAACCCGCTCGACGCGATGGTCTGGGCCCTGCAGCAGTACTCCGGCCTCCCGGCTGAAAAAGTCTGCGGCATGGCTGGCGTGCTCGATAGCGCCCGTTTCCGTCACTTCCTCTCCGTGGAATTCAACGTCTCCATGAAAGACGTCACCGCCTTCGTTCTCGGCGGCCACGGCGACACGATGGTTCCGTCCGTCCGTTACTCCACCGTTGGCGGCATCCCGCTCCCGGATCTGGTGGAAATGGGCTGGACCACGCAGGAAAAACTCGACGCAATCGTTCAGCGCACCCGTGACGGTGGCGCCGAAATCGTTGGCCTCTTGAAAACCGGCTCCGCCTTCTACGCGCCGGCGACTTCTGCCATCGAGATGGCCGAAGCCTACCTGAAAGACCAGAAACGCCTCCTGCCCTGCGCCGCTTACTGTGACGGCGAGCTGGGTCTCGACGGCATGTATGTTGGCGTTCCGACCATCATCGGTGCTGGCGGCATCGAGAAAGTTGTCGACATCAAGCTCTCCAAAGAAGAGCAGGTCATGTTCGACAAATCCGTGGACGCCGTGAAAGGTCTCGTCGACGCCTGCAAAGGCATCGACAGCAACCTTGGCTAAGTCCTCGAAACCTGTCTAAGATCGAACCCGCGCCCTCACCGGCGCGGGTTTTTCTTTGGGGATCAGTGAAATGGCAGAACGCGGGACGGATTGGGCGGTGGCCGCCATGGTCGATGAGCCCGCGCCGCTTGTCGCCGCCTTTGCCCGCCATCACCTCGCCATCGGGGCGCGCGAGGTCCATCTCTACCTCGACCGCCCGAACCCGGATGTGGCCGAAATGATCGGTCCCCGCCCCGGCCTCACCATCACCGTGCTCGATGAGGCCTTTTGGCAGATCCACAACAAGGGCCGCCGCCCGCATCGTCACACGGGGCGGCAAAAGTTCATCGCCACCCATAGTTATCGCACGACGCCCTGCTCCTGGATGCTCCATTGCGATGCGGATGAGTTTGTCCGCGATGGGGCCGAGCTTGTCGACAACCTCGCCAAACTCGCGCCGGATCAGCCGATGACCCTGCGCAACATGGAGCGCGCCTATCTCCCGACGGACCCCGGCACTCAGCTTTTTGAGGGCGGCTTTCGCGCGCCCCTGCCCCTGGAGCCAGAGGATATGGAACACATCTACGGCGCGTTTACCCCGTTTCTCCACTACGGCCTGACCGGGCACCGCATCGGCAAAACCATCGCACCCACCGGGCTCCCGCATGAATTCGGCGTACATCTGATGCGCACGGCGGAGGGGGATGTGCCGGAAATGGCCAAAAGCCGTCAGCGCCACCTCTTGCATTTCGACGGGCTAACGCCGCTTCACTATGCGATCAAGCTGTTGCGCAAGGCCTATGAAAACTACCCCGGCCCGAAACGGCGTTTGGGCGAGGAGCGCGAGGCGCAATACAAATTCGCCCGCGATCACGCCGACCGACCCGAAGAGATTTTTCACATGGTCGAGGGCGTGCAATCGCTCTCAGAGGATCAGGTGCATATCCTCTCGACCATCGGCAAGCTCGATGAAACGCCTTTTGTGCCGGAGGATTGCGGCGATCTCGATCTGTCTCGGGCGGGGTTTGACGCCCTTTTGCGGGCGCGGGAGGCAAAACTCCTGCGCAAGGCGGGGCTGGACGTCTGAGGCGGCGTTACTCCGCCGCCCTATCCAATTCCGCCACGGCGTTTTTCATGTTCTTGAGCGCCTGACGCGTCTTCCAATTGTCTTTCAACGTCACCGCAATCTCTGCCGCCCCACGCGCCAGCCGGGTGTGGCCTTGCTTGTGCGCCCGCTCGATGAGGGTCACGAGGTAAGGCGCCGCATTCCGACGTTCCCGCGCCATATGATAGAAATCGGCCCGCGTCATGTCGCCCGTCAGCGCCTCTTTGGCGACCGATTTGAGAATATCCATCCGTTTGAGCATCGGCGGGATTTTATGCGTAAAGCTCCGCACCGGAAGCTGTTCGATGTTCGGCCCCTGCATCCGCTGGGCATGGAGCCGGTCTTCGAGCACATAAGGATCATAGATCACATAGGCCTTGCCGATCTGATCCACCGTCTGGGCGGCGTCATTGAAATCACCCGACCAATCGCCCCGGCGCATCGCCTGCATATAGCGGCGCTCGAACTGCGCGATCCGGGGGCGAAGCGTCGATTGCGGCGCAAAGGCGAGGACGACGCTTTTCTTGCCCGCAAGCGGGGCAAAGGCCATCGCACCAAAGCCCCCCATGGACGAGCCATAAAAGCCGACCGTGTCGTAGTCCTCGAACAGTCCCTTATCCGCCAGCTCCTGCATCCTCGCCTTGAGGTCCGGGCATTGGAACCAATCCATCCGCTTGACGATGACGCCCAAGACGCCCCAGCCCTCTTTCACGAAAAGCGGAAAGCCGAAGGGCAGGCGCGTTTCCGTGGCGCGCGGCGAATTGAGATTGTCGAAACAAACGACCATGCGTTTCGGGCCGGTCGTCTCTTTGGCGGGGGTGTAGGAAATGACGTGGTGGTCTGTCTCGATGAAAAAGCCGCCGCGCTCTGTGCAATCCGTGCGCAACCAGTCGAGACCGGGCGGGATCGGAGTTGCCCCTGCGGAAAGCTCTTTCTGTTCCAACATACCTGTCTCCTGTCCTCAAACCACAGAGCACACCACTGGGCGCACCATTCTGGCCCGACCCTAAGCGACCAAAACCGGCACGGCAAGCCGCACATCAGCGGGCCCGTGCACGGGTTTTCCGAGCAAGCTGCCGCAGGGGAAAAGTGATTCTTTCGGATTTGTGATCACAGCAAACTTGCGTGTGATCACAAATCAGAGAAACACACGCGTTTTCCCGCCACCCCGGCAAAAAAGCGTTTCTTTTGGCCTCCAGCTCATGGCAAACACATGACCAATCGAACCAGGGAGAGGATTATCTCTAATGAACATCCACGAGTATCAGGCGAAAGCCCTTCTCAAGGAATACGGTGCCCCGGTCTCCGACGGGCGTGTCGTTCTCAATGCAGCCGACGCGAAAACCGCCGCAGGCGAACTTGACGGTCCGCTGTGGGTCGTCAAAGCCCAGATCCACGCAGGTGGTCGCGGCAAAGGCTCCTTCAAAGAAGCCGGCGCTGGCGAAAAAGGCGGCGTGCGTCTCGCGAAATCCGTTGAGGAAGCCGCAGAAGAAGCCAACCGCATGCTCGGCCACACGCTGGTCACGCACCAGACCGGTCCGGCTGGCAAACAAGTGAACCGCATCTACATCGAAGACGGCTCCGACATCGAAAAAGAGCTCTACCTCGCTCTGCTCGTTGACCGCGCCTCCTCCCGCGTCTCCATCGTGGCCTCCACCGAGGGCGGCATGGACATCGAGGAAGTGGCTGCAAACACGCCTGAGAAAATCCTCTCCTTCTCCATCGACCCGGCCACCGGCCTTCAGGGCTTCCACGGCCGTCGCGTCGCTTTTGCCCTCGGCCTCGAAGGCAAACAGATCAAACAGTGCGCTGCTCTGATCTCGAACCTCTACCGCCTCTTCATCGACAAAGACATGGAGATGCTGGAGATCAACCCGCTGATCGTGACCGACTCGGGCGACCTGAAATGCCTCGACTGTAAAGCTGGCTTTGACGGCAACGCGCTCTACCGCCACGCCGACATCGTAGGCCTGCGCGACGAGACCGAAGAAGACCCGAAAGAGCTCGCCGCCTCCCAGCACGACCTGAACTACATCGCGCTCGACGGTGAGATCGGCTGCATGGTGAACGGCGCTGGCCTCGCGATGGCCACCATGGACATCATCAAACTCTACGGCGCAGAGCCTGCCAACTTCCTCGACGTGGGTGGCGGTGCGACCAAAGAGAAAGTGACCGAGGCCTTCAAAATCATCACCTCTGACGACAACGTCAAAGGCATCCTCGTGAACATCTTCGGCGGCATCATGCGCTGTGACATCATCGCCGAAGGCGTGATCGCGGCCGTGAAAGAAGTGGGCCTTCAGGTTCCGCTCGTTGTCCGTCTCGAAGGCACCAACGTGGAACTCGGCAAAGAGATCATTCAGAACTCCGGTCTGAACGTGATCGCTGCTGACAACCTCAAAGACGGCGCCCAGAAAATCGTTAAAGCAGTGAAGGGCTAACAGACATGGCTATTCTCATTGATGAAAACACCAAAGTGATCTGTCAGGGCTTCACCGGCTCCCAGGGCACCTTCCACTCTGAACAAGCGATTGCTTACGGCACCAAAATGGTTGGCGGCGTGACTCCGGGCAAAGGTGGCACCACCCACCTCGACCTGCCGGTCTTCAACTCCGTGCACGAAGCCAAGCACGTCACCGAGGCCAACGCCTCCGTGATCTACGTGCCGCCGCCGTTCGCAGCCGACTCCATCCTTGAGGCGATCGACGCCGAAATGGAACTCATCATCTGCATCACCGAGGGCATCCCTGTTCTCGACATGATGAAGGTGAAACGCGCTCTGATGGACAGCAACTCGCGCCTCATCGGCCCGAACTGCCCGGGCGTCATCACGCCGGATGCGTGCAAAATCGGCATCATGCCGGGCCACATCCACAAGCGTGGCTCCGTGGGCGTTGTCTCCCGCTCCGGCACGCTGACCTACGAAGCCGTGAAACAGACCACCGATCTCGGCCTCGGTCAGTCCACCGCTGTGGGCATCGGCGGCGACCCGATCAAAGGCACCGAGCACATCGACGTGCTCGACATGTTCCTCGACGATCCGGAAACCACCTCGATCATCATGATCGGTGAAATCGGGGGCTCCGCCGAAGAAGAAGCCGCCGAATTCCTCGCCGAGCAGAAGAAAAAAGGCCGCTGGAAACCGACCGCTGGCTTCATCGCTGGCCGCACCGCCCCTCCGGGCCGCCGCATGGGCCACGCTGGTGCCATCGTCGCCGGTGGTAAAGGCGACGCGGAATCCAAGATCGAAGCGATGAAATCCGCTGGTATCGTGGTGGCCGACAGCCCGGCCACCCTCGGCGAAGCCGTGCAGGAAGCCATCGCGAAGGGCTAATCGCCGGTCTGCATTTGACAAAACCCGCCTGCGCCCTTTCGTGAAAGAGGGCGCAGGCGCACCCACAAAAGGCAATGCGATCCTGCCGAGAAACGGAAACGCACCCCAGACAAGGTCAAGCACATGAACGACCAGAGCCCCAACGACATTTTCCACGCCTCTTCCTTCATGCAGGGTCACAACGCGGAATACCTCGAACAGGTATACGCAAATTACGTGCAAGACCCGAGTTCCGTGGACGCCTCCTGGGCAGATTTTTTCGCATCCCTCGGGGATGCAGCACAAGATGTCACCGCAGAGGCTGCTGGTCCGTCCTGGGGCCGCACCGATTGGCCGCCCGTTCCGAACGACGACTTGACCGCCGCTCTCGATGGTCAGTGGGCTGAACCCGCTGCCGCCGAGAAAGCCGGCAAAAAGATCAAAGAGAAAGCCGCCGAGAAAGGCGTCGCGGTCTCCGAGGATCAGATCAAGCGCGCCGTGCTCGATTCCATCCGCGCGTTGATGATCATCCGCGCCTACCGTATTCGTGGCCACCTTGTCGCCGATCTCGACCCGCTCGGGATGCGCGACGAGACCCCGCACCCTGAGCTTGATCCGCGCAGCTACGGCTTTACCGATGCCGACATGGATCGTCCGATTTTCATCGACAACGTGCTGGGCCTGACCCACGCCTCCATGCGTCAGATCATCGACGTCCTGCAGCGCACCTATTGCGGCACGTTTGCCCTGCAATACATGCACATCTCCGACCCGGAACAAGCCGGTTGGCTCAAAGAGCGGATCGAAGGTCTGGGCAAGGAAATCCAGTTCACCAAGAACGGTCGCCGCGCCATTCTGAACAAACTGGTCGAGGCCGAAGGCTTTGAAAAATTCCTGCACGTCAAATACATGGGCACGAAACGCTTCGGCCTCGACGGTGGCGAAGCGCTCATTCCGGCGATGGAACAGATCATCAAACGCGGCGGCAACCTCGGCGCGAAAGAGATCGTGATCGGCATGCCGCACCGCGGTCGTCTGTCGGTTCTCGCCAACGTGCTCTCCAAACCCTACCGCGCGATCTTCAACGAATTCCAGGGCGGCTCGTTCAAACCCGAGGACGTGGACGGCTCCGGCGACGTGAAATACCACCTCGGCGCCTCCTCTGACCGTGAATTCGATGGCAACAAGGTCCACCTGTCCCTGACCGCGAACCCCTCGCACCTTGAGGCGGTGAACCCGGTCGTCTTGGGCAAATGCCGCGCCAAGACCGACCAAAACAATGACCCGACCCGCAGCTCCGTCATTCCGGTGCTGCTGCACGGTGACGCGGCCTTCGCGGGCCAAGGTGTTGTCGCGGAATGTTTCGGCCTTTCAGGTCTGCGCGGTCACCGCACCGGCGGCACGATCCACATCGTGGTGAACAACCAGATCGGCTTCACCACCGCGCCGCACTTCTCGCGTTCCTCGCCCTACCCGACGGACATCGCGCTCATGGTGGAGGCCCCGATCTTCCACGTGAACGGCGACGACCCGGAGGCCGTGGTGCACGCCGCCAAAGTGGCGACCGAGTTCCGCATGAAGTTCCACAAAGACGTCGTCATCGACATCTTCTGCTACCGCCGCTTTGGTCACAACGAAGGCGACGAGCCGATGTTCACCAACCCGGCGATGTACACCAACATCAAGCGCCACAAAACGACGCTTCAGCTCTATACCGAGCGCCTCGTGCAGGACGGTCTCATCCCCGAGGGCGAGATCGAGGATATGAAAGCCGCGTTCCAGTCCATGCTCAACGACGAGTTCGAAGCGGGCAAGACCTACAAGCCGAACAAAGCCGACTGGCTCGACGGGCGCTGGTCCCACCTCAATGCCGAGGGCGAAGAGTACCAGCGCGGTCAAACCGCCATCTCGGAAGAGACCATGGCCCAGGTCGGTCGCGCTCTGACCACCTACCCGGAGGGTTTCAACATCCACAAAACCGTGGATCGTCAGCTCTCCGCCAAGGCGCAGATGTTCGAGGACGGCAAAGGCTTTGACTGGGCGACCGGCGAAGCACTGGCCTTTGGCTCGCTCCTTACCGAGGGCTACCCTGTCCGTCTCGCCGGTCAGGACTCCACCCGTGGCACCTTCTCCCAGCGTCACTCCGGTCTCATCGACCAGAAGTCTGAGGATCGCTACTACCCGCTCAACAGCATCCGTGAGGGTCAGGCGCATTACGAGGTCATCGACTCGATGCTCTCTGAATACGCGGTCCTTGGCTTTGAGTATGGCTACTCTCTGGCCGAACCGAACGCGCTCACCCTGTGGGAAGCTCAGTTCGGCGACTTCGCCAACGGCGCGCAGATCATGTTCGACCAGTTCATCTCCTCAGGTGAGCGCAAATGGCTCCGCATGTCCGGTCTCGTGATGCTCCTGCCGCACGGGTTCGAGGGTCAGGGTCCGGAACACTCCTCCGCCCGTCTTGAGCGCTTCCTCCAGATGTCCGCTGAGGACAACTGGATCGTGGCCAACTGCACGACGCCTGCGAACTACTTCCACATCCTGCGCCGTCAGCTGCATCGTTCCTACCGCAAACCGCTCGTCCTGATGACGCCGAAATCGCTTCTGCGTCACAAACTGGCGACCTCTGTTGCGGCGGACTTCACCGAGGGCTCGTCCTTCCACCGCGTCCTCTGGGACGACGCCGACCGGAACAACGGCACCGACAAGTCCGATCTCAAGCTCAAGGCCGACAAGGACATCAAACGCGTCGTGATCTGCTCCGGCAAAGTCTACTACGACCTCCTTGAGGCCCGTGACGCCGCAGGCAAAGACGACACCTACATCCTTCGCCTCGAACAGTTCTACCCGGTCCCGGCCCTCTCGATGGTCAAAGAACTCGAACGTTTCAAAGGCGCCGAGATCGTCTGGTGTCAGGAAGAGCCGAAGAACCAAGGTGCCTGGACTTTTGTCGAGCCGAACATCGAATGGGTGCTCACCCGCATCAAAGCCAAGCACACCCGCCCGGTCTACGCCGGTCGCGCCGCCTCCGCCTCGCCCGCCACGGGCCTGGCCTCTCAGCACAAAGCACAACAAACTGCGCTCGTGAACGATGCGCTCAACATCGAAGGATAACCACATGTCTGTTGAAGTCCGCGTCCCCACCCTCGGTGAATCCGTGACCGAGGCCACCGTCGCCACCTGGTTCAAAAAGCCCGGCGACACCGTGGCCGTCGACGAGATGCTGTGCGAGCTGGAAACCGACAAAGTCACCGTCGAAGTCCCCTCCCCCGCTGCTGGCGTTCTGGGTGAAATCGTCGCCGCCGAGGGCGAAACCGTCGGTGTCGATGCGCTCCTCGCCACCCTCTCCGAGGAAGGCAACGCCGGTCCCGAGGACGTCAAACCCCGCGCCCACTCCGAGATGGTCGAAGAGAAACCCGCCTCGTCCGGGTCTTCTGAGACCCTCGACGTGATGGTGCCGACCCTGGGTGAGTCTGTCACCGAGGCCACCGTCGCCACCTGGTTCAAAGCCGTGGGTGATAGCGTCGAAGCCGACGAAATGCTCTGTGAGCTGGAAACCGACAAGGTCTCCGTCGAAGTCCCCGCCCCCGCCTCTGGCGTCCTGACCGCGATTGTTGCGAATGAGGGCGACACCGTTGCGGCCGGTGGCAAACTGGCCGAAATGTCTTCCGGCGCTGGTGCCGCTGCTGCGAAACCTGCCGCTCCGGCGGCTGCCCCGGCCTCTTCCGGTGGCAAAGACGTCGAAAACGCCCCGTCTGCCAACAAGCTGATGGCCGAAAAAGGCGTCGATCCGGCGTCTGTCTCCGGCTCCGGCAAAGATGGCCGCATCATGAAAGAGGACGTTCTGAACGCGCTCAACAAACCGGCGGCTGCTCCGGCTCCGTCCGCCGCACCGGCCGCGCCGCGCGCCGCTGAGGACGTGGCTCGCGAAGAGCGCGTGAAAATGACGAAACTGCGTCAGACCATCGCGCGCCGCCTCAAAGAGTCGCAAAACACCGCCGCCATGCTCACCACCTACAACGAGGTGGACATGACCGAGGTGATGGCTCTGCGCAACGCCTACAAAGACCAGTTTGAAAAGAAACATGGTGCCCGTCTTGGTTTCATGTCCTTCTTCACCAAGGCCTGTGTGCACGCGCTCCAAGAGGTTCCGGAAGTCAACGCCGAGATCGACGGCACTGACATCGTCTACAAAAACTACGTGAACATGGGCATCGCCGCTGGCACGCCGCAGGGTCTCGTGGTTCCGGTGCTCCGTGACGTTCAGGACAAATCCTTTGCCGACATCGAAAAAGAGATCGCCGAGAAAGGCCGCCGCGCCCGTGACGGCAAACTCTCCATGGCGGAAATGCAGGGCGGCACCTTCACCATCTCCAACGGTGGTGTCTACGGCTCCCTGATGTCCTCCCCGATCCTGAACCCCCCGCAGTCCGGTATTCTCGGCATGCACAAGATTCAGGACCGTCCGATGGTCATCAACGGCGAAATCAAAATCCGCCCGATGATGTATCTCGCCCTGTCCTACGATCACCGCATCGTCGACGGCAAAGGCGCCGTGACCTTCCTCGTGCGCGTCAAAGAAGCGCTCGAAGATCCGCGCCGCCTGCTGATGGATCTGTAAGTTGCGGTTCCCACTCGCTTATATTCGGTATCGAGTGGGACGCATTGCCTCTAAACTTGAAGACTGGGCTCATGGCCCAGTCGCTCCAAACCCAGTGTATGTCCGGTGGATGGGCGACGACATCTGTTACAGGCTTCTCAGTATCAAAGACTCTGCGGGGAGCCTTCTGGATAACCCCGAAGCGCCAGCAGCTTTCGAGCGTCTGATCTATGAGAAAAAAGAGGATCACGATCATTGCGACAGTTGTTGGGCGACTATTTTCGCGAACGGCACTGAAGGTGATGGGACAAACGAATATTGGAGCAACACAAGCAATACAGCAATGCCGAGCTTGGTATATTGCCCGATTTGCTTCACATTGTTCAAAGCAGTTTGCCAAGGCATGTTGAAGATCACGCTCACAAACCCTGACGCCTTAGCGCCCTATCAGCTCAAAGAAGATCATTGGCTGAACTCTCTTAACGATAGACAGCAAGCTAAAACAGAATGACCCCGCTCCTCAACCTCCTCGCCCTCGCAGGCCTCTTGCACATCGCGCAAGTCGTGGTGGCCTTGGGAACGTCGAATAAGGATACAGGGATCAGAGAAACGGCTAACCTCTCAATCACCATAGCAAAACGGTGAATCGCACATGACCCAAGAGACCGACAGCAAGACATCCCTCCTCGCCCGTCTCGACGCGGCGCAGGTCCAGGCGGCTCAGGTCGTTCTGGCGGTTCTCGTGCTCAGCGTCTCCAGCGCGGTGGGTCACTCCGGTCTGTTCAATGCGCATTTCGCCATGATTGGCCAAATCTTTGGTGGGCTGTGGCTGGCGCTTGCGGCGATGCAGCTCGTTCAGGCCGTCACGAAAGATGACGACACCAAAGATGATGAGGAAGAGAACGCATGACCCCCCTTCTCATCCCTCTCGCCCTCGCAGGCCTCTTTCACATCGTGCAATTCGTGATGGCCTCTTACATGGCAAACGTCGATCTTGGGACCGGCTACACGACAAGCCCCCGCGACCGCGCGCCCACGCGCGAGATGCGCCCCACCACGGGCCGGATGCTGCGTGCCTATGACAATCACACCGCGATGTTCCCTTTCTTCGCCGCGGGCGTGCTCCTGATCCATCTGACGGATCAGTCGAGTGCCGTGACCCTCGGCGCGGCTTGGGTCTATCTCGCCGCGCGGGTGCTTTATGTCCCCGCCTATGCCTTCGGCTGGCGGCCGTGGCGGAGCTATCTTTGGATGCTCGCCATGACCTGCTGCGCCATTCTGTTCATCGCCGCGCTGATCTAACGCGGCCCCGCTTTGCCCGACGGATGTCCGACAAAAGTCCGACACATATCCGACACTGAAAAACGACCTATTCGAAGACCAAGGAGAAGACCATGGCATCCTACGACGTGATCATCATCGGCGCTGGCCCCGGCGGCTACGTGTCCGCCATTCGCTGCGCTCAACTGGGCCTCAAGACCGCCGTGGTCGAGGGCCGCGAGACGCTTGGCGGCACCTGCCTCAACGTGGGCTGTATCCCGTCCAAGGCGCTCCTGAACGCGACCCACCATCTGCACGAGGCGGAGCACAATTTCGCCACCATGGGACTCAAGGGCAAATCCCCCTCGGTCGACTGGAACCAGATGAAAACCTACAAGAATGACGTGGTCGGCCAGAACACCGGCGGCATCGAATTCCTGTTTAAAAAGAACAAGATCGACTGGCTCAAAGGCTGGGCGACCATCCCGGCAGCGGGCAAGGTCAAAGTGGGCGAAGAGGTCCATGAGGCCAAGAACATCGTGATCGCCTCCGGCTCTGTTCCGACGTCTTTGCCGGGTGTCGAAGTGGACAATGACGGCGGTGTCGTCGTGGACTCCACCGGCGCGCTTGAACTGCCGAAAATCCCGAAGAAACTCGCCGTCATCGGCGCGGGTGTCATCGGTCTCGAACTCGGTTCCGTCTATGCCCGTCTCGGCTCTGAAGTGACCGTGGTGGAATACATGGATTTCATCACCCCGGGCATGGACGCCGACGTTCAGCGCACCTTCAAGAAGCTCTTGGAAAAACAGGGCCTTAACTTCGTTTTGGGTGCCGCTGTTCAGGGTGTTGACGCCTCGAAAACCAAGGCGAAACTGACCTACAAACTCAAGAAAGACGACAGCGAGCACACGCTCGATGCGGACGTCGTTCTGGTCTCCACGGGTCGCAAACCCTACACCGACGGCCTCGGCCTCGCGGAGCTGGGTGTTGAGATGACCGAGCGCGGTCAGATCAAGACCGATGCCCATTGGGCCACCAACGTGCCGGGCATCTACGCCATCGGCGACGCCATCGTCGGGCCTATGTTGGCGCACAAAGCCGAAGACGAAGGCATGGCCGTCGCAGAGGTGCTCGCAGGCAAACATGGCCATGTGAACTACGACGTCATCCCGGGCGTGATCTACACTTCGCCCGAGGTCGCCACCGTCGGTAAAACCGAAGCCCAGCTCAAGGAAGAAGGCCGCAAAGTCAAAGTCGGCAAGTTCTCCTTCATGGGCAACGCCCGCGCCAAGGCCGTGTTCCAGGGCGACGGCTTTGTGAAACTCATCGCAGACGCGGAAACCGACCGCCTCCTCGGCGCGGCCATCATCGGCCCGGCAGCGGGCGACATGATCCACGAGATCTGTGTGGCGATGGAATACGGTGGCTCCGCGCAAGACATCGCGCTGACCTGCCACGCCCACCCGACCTACTCCGAAGCCGTGCGCGAAGCCGCTCTGGCCTGTGGCGACGGCCCGATCCACGCGTAATCAACGCGTTGAAAACCCTAAGACTTTTGAAAGGCGCTCCTCGGGAGCGCCTTTTTTGTCCCGACCGGATGGCGTTTTCTCATCTTGCGCTTCCCCGGGCGCGGTGGTTTTTTGAGACCATCAGGGAGGACCATACATCATGAAACGACTTGCATTGAGCCTCGGCCTCATCCTCGGCGCCAGCACCGCAGTTGCGGATGTGATTGCCATGACGGAAGCGGAATTGCAGACGGAATTTGTCACCCGCAAGTTCCGCTACAACGGGGAGGTAGAAGGCGACACCAAGAAAGGCAGCATCATGTACCGCGAGGACGGCACCGTGATGTTGGAGACGAAAAAGGGGCTGAGCGAAGCGGGCACATGGTGGTTCAAAGGCGACCAGGTCTGTAGCAAGATCGAACAGCTCACCGGCGGTGAGGAAACCTGTTACCACGTCGGCCCGAAAAAGAACGGCAAATACAAAACCTCGAACGGCTTCACGCTGACGCCGCAGTAACGCGACTGCCGCGAAAGGGGCGCCACTCAGGCGCCCTTTGAGGCCTCTTCCAACCGTTTGGCATGTTCGCGCCGGAGGTCTTTGCGGATTTCGGCGGCCTGCCAACGGCGACGATCCACCTCGGTCTCAAGCTCAAAGCGCGGCACCTCAACGGTCGCGCCCGCTTCATCCACAGCAACCATGGTGAAATAACAAGAATTCGTGTGTCGCACGACGCGGGAGCGAATGTCCTCCGCCTCAACCCGAATGCCAATCTCCATCGACGACCTACCCACGTGGTTCACCGTCGCTTTGAAATGCACCAGCTCGCCCACATGGATCGGCTGTTTGAACATCACCTGATCGACCGAGAGCGTGACGGCATATTTGCCGGAGTAGCGCGAGGCACAGGAAAACGCGACGAGGTCCAAAAGGCGCAACAATGCGCCGCCATGCACTTTCCCTGAGAAATTCGCCAGATCAGGCGTCATCATTTCCGTCATTTCAAGATAGCGCATCGCGGACCTTACCCCTCGGTTTTCGTTCCCTCACAAGACGCTGCGGCGCGGCAAAGGTCAAGCCCGGGCCAGGTCTATGCAGGGAGTGAGCCAAGAAACGAAAAGGACAGAGATAAGGTGCGGAGAAGCCCTCAAACAAAGGGCCTCTCCGCCCGACCCGTCATCGGGGGGGGAAGTGACGAGGGTCGGTGTCGATCAGGCGATAGGCCGCCTCATAAAGGACGCCCTCCTATCATTCGCCCCTCACGCGTTCAACATGTCCAGCCGGAGAGTGACCCAACGTCATAAGTCACACGCCGGGATACAGGGAATACACGACGCGCGCGCGGGCCAAGCCAGCACCATCTCCGGGCGTCAGACCGTCAGCATCCGCAACCCTTGGGTCACGTCCGAGCGGACGGCCAGACGCAGCCCCGGCTCATCGCCCGCCCGAAGCGCCGCCACGATCAGTCGGTGATTGTGCGGGACTTCCGTGCGGTTCAGTCGCGCATAGAGCGCCCGCATCGTGGGACCAAGTTGGAGCCAAACGGTCTCCGTCAGGGCGAGCATGGCCGGCGCCTGCGCCCGCAGATAGAGCGTGCGGTGAAATTCGAGATTGGCACGGATATAGCCCACTTCATCGTGCTTCGCGACCGTCTCCGCGATGGTGCCATTGATGGTCTGCAACCGCTCGATCAGAGCGATGTGGGCCCGTGGCAAAGCCCGCGAGGCCAACTCCGGCTCGATCAAGGCCCGGATCGCGGCCAGTTCCTCGATTCGTTCATTGGACAGTTCCGGCGTTGTCACCCGACCAGAGGCCGAGAGGATCAAACCGCCATCCGCCACCAGACGCCGCACCGCTTCGCGCGAGGGGGTCATGGAGACGTCGAACATCTTGCCGATCCCGCGCAGAGTTAGCGCCTCTCCCGGACGCAAATCGCCATGCATGATCCGGGTCCGCAACGCGCGGTACACACGGTCATGGGCGGCCGTCGAATGTTCTGGGGGGCGGGCTGTTGGCAACATCATGACGCGAATGTGATCACAAAAGCGACCGAGGTCAATCCACCTCAAACTGCCAGGCGTGCAATTTATGCCCCTGCGTCCTGAGCCACTGCCGATGCACCGTATACTCGGGACAGGCCCGCGCGACCTGCGCCCAAAACCGATCCGAGTGATTCATCTCCAGCCGGTGCGCCACCTCATGCGCCGCGACATAGTCGAGCACCGCCTCTGGCGCCATCACCAGCCGCCAAGAATACATGAGATTGCCCTCGGACGTGCACGATCCCCACCGCGACCGAGGATCGCGCAGAGTAAGTTTTCCGTAGGTCACGCCAAGCCCCTCAGCATGCCGATCTGAGGCCTCGCGCAACCACATTTGCGCCTGAACCTTGAGAAAGGCCTTCACCCTTGGCGCGATCTGCCGCGCGTCACCCGGAACGATCAAGGCGTTTCCGTCCTGATAGGCGGCCCTGCCCTGCCCCGGCGTGAGCACCAAGTCTTGCCCGAGAAACGGAATCCTCGCCCCAAACCGCAGCCCCTCTTGCGGCACGTGTGCGTTGACCTGGGCACGAATCCAGTCGCTTTTCTCCCGGATAAAGGCCTCTGCCACATGGGTGGCCACACGGGTCGGCATCGTCAATGTCACGCGTCCATCGAGCCGCGAGACACGCAAAGACAACCGCCGCGCCCGTGCGGACCGGCGCAGCGTGATCTTGATCGGGGTCTCCGCCTCTAGGATGAAGTCTTGCACGAATTTCCTTCCCTCTGTGGCCTCTTCCTATCTTTGTCTGCATGACACCGCCAGAGAGTCCGTGTTTTTCAGGCAAAAGCCTTTGACAGCCCCGCTGAGATATGGCAAGGCCCGCAGGTCTCCACAGTTGGATCAGTATGAAAGGGATTTCGCATGCCCAAAGAGGAATGGGGTACCAAACGTCTTTGCCCCACCACCGGCAAACGGTTCTATGACCTGAACCGCGATCCGATCGTGTCTCCCTACACCGGTGAGATCGTCACCTTCGACGCGAATAACAAATCGCGCGTCGCGATCGCTGAAAAATCCGCGCCGACGCCGGCCGATGATGTGAACGATGATGACGATCTGCTCGTTGAAGATGATGCCGATCTCGATCTCGATGACGACCTGCTCGATGACGACGATGACGACGACAACGTGTCGCTCGACGACATCGCGGATGTCGCGTCTGACGACGACGATTAAGTGAATAAACGCGGGGGCGAAAAAATCCGCCCCCGCATGCTTTTTCCTCTTGCACCACTTTGCCGGAGGAATTAGGAAGCGCCTCACGGAAGACAGAGGATGCCTTCCCCCAGGGTCGGAAACGACCACATACCTTGGTTAAGGGGCCTTAGCTCAGCTGGGAGAGCGCCTGCATGGCATGCAGGAGGTCAGCGGTTCGATCCCGCTAGGCTCCACCAACCACCCTCCAAATTTCTCTACGCCTCAGATCGCCCGAAACACAGCTGTGCTCGTATCTTTTGCTGTGCGCTTCTCTACCGCAGTGGCGCGTGATTCAACGGCGCACCCAGGACACTATGCGCGGTCCGCCCCCTCTTGCGCGCAAGATCGCTAAAATGCGCGACATTCTACCTGTGCTCGATGCGACAGGTCGACATCGCGCCCTTACACGTCGGAAGCTACGCTGCAACCCTCTGAAGATATGAGATGAATCGCCGCGCCCCGAGGACGGCAAGCCCTCACAATCGACGCCCGGCCATTGGGCGAAAACCGCCGTTCAACAGAAACAAAGACGCGGCGGAACCGTATCTTAAGACATTTCCATGAGGCTTCGAGGGTCTGAATCCCGAACCTGAGAGGCCCCATGCTTCGCTCTACCCTGTCCAAACTCTCGGCGCGCATTTATGCCATCGTCGCCGTCGCGATCATCATGATCGCCGCCATGACGCAAATCGTGCTCAATATCGCCTTCGATGGGGCGCTCCAAATGCGAGAGCAACACCTGAGCGATGTCGTGGACACGGCGACCACGCGACTGGATCAATTCGCGGAACGAGTCGCATTAGGTGAGTTGACCCTCGACGAAGCTCAAGCCCTCGCCATCAAGGAACTGGCGCAGGCGCGCTACGATGAGGACGGGTATTTTTTCGTCATCGACCACGACAGCAACATGGTGATGCATCCAATCAGGACGGATTGGAACGGCACGAACCAAGCTGGCTTCGTCGACGCAAACGGGCTGGCCATCTTTAAAGAAATGCAAAAGGTCATCGACCGCGATGGCAGCGGGGTGATCACCTATTTCTTTGCCACACCGGACGGGCAAGGCGTGGACGAAAAAATCAGTTACGTTCAGGATTTCGCGCCCTGGCGGTGGGTGATCGGCACCGGGTCTTACATGTCGGACATTCACGCACAGCTGGCCTCCATGCGCACCGTCGGACACATCGCCCTCGCGGTCACGCTTTTGGCCCTGCTTGCCGTCTCGACCTGGCTGGCCCGGAGTGTCACCCGTCCTGTGACCGCGCTGAAAGAACGGATCGAGAGCCTCGCCGAGGGCGACCACGAGACCCCCGTGCCCATGACTTCCTCTCGCAACGAGCTTGGCGACATGGCGCGTGGGATTGAGGTGTTCCGCCTCGCCCTACAAGAGCGCGAAAGCCTGGCCAAAGCACAGGCCGAAAAAGATGCGCAGATCGAGAAAGAACGCGCCGCCAACATAGAGCGAGAGCGTCAGGCCCTCGCGCGCGAAAAGGCTGCGGAAGAGGCCAAACGGCAAGAACAAGAAGCCGCAGAACAAGACAAGGAACGCGCGCGCCGCGCCACAGAGCAAGAGCGCGAGGAAAACCTGCGCGAGCAGCAACGGGTGGTGGCGCTTCTGGCCGACGGGTTGGGCGCCATGTCCAAAGGGGATCTGACCGTTCGCCTGACCGAAAGCTTCCCCCCAGCCTACGCGCAACTGCGCGACGACTTCAATTCCGCCATCGAGACGATCGCCCATCTGGCGTCCTCCATCGTGGCCGGCAGTCAAAGCATCCTTGGCGAGACCGACAATCTGAGCAGCGCCGCAAATGACCTGAGCCGTCGCACCGAAACCCAGGCGGCTTCACTTGAGGAAACCGCCGCCGCCATCACCGAACTCGCCGCCTCCGTTGAAAGCTCCGCACAAAGCGCACGGGATGCCGAAAAAACGGTCGGCCTCACCAAGGACCGCTCCTCTGCTGGACGTGAAGTCGTCCAGCGCACGGTCAAGGCCATGAACGACATTGCGGAAAGCTCGACCCAAATTTCGAAAATCACCAGCGTGATTGACGACATCGCCTTCCAAACCAATCTTCTGGCGCTCAACGCCGGGGTCGAGGCCGCCCGCGCGGGCGAAACCGGTCGCGGCTTTGCGGTGGTCGCCTCAGAAGTCCGCGCGCTTGCCCAACGCAGCTCCGAAGCGGCGCGGGAAATTGCGCAACTCATCTCCACATCCGGACGTCAGGTGGACGAAGGCGTCCAACTCGTGAATGCGTCAGGAGATGCGCTTTCTGAAATTGAAACGCTCGTCACCAATCTCGACACGCTCATGCAAACCATCGCCACGTCGGCCTCGGAACAGGCGAGCGGCCTGTCTGAGATCACCACCGCCGTCGGGCAGCTGGATCAGGTGACCCAGCACAATGCCGCCATGTTCGAGGAAACCACCGCCGCGCTCCAATCGCTCCGAGCGCAGGCCTCGACCTTGGAACGCGACAGCGCGCAGTTGAAAATCACCAAAGAAGCCTCCCCGGAAAGCGGGGGCACCTCCGAGACCGTCCGGCTTGCGTCATAAAAAACTGAAGAGGGTCAGGCGACGGGGCGTGAGACGCCCCGTCGCGCGCGCCCTATCCACCCCGCCCGAAAGAGAATCTCTTCGCATCCGCAGGACAAGATCGCCTGCCCGATACAGCCGAGCGGCGATAGGTGCTCAGCGCATCAGCGAAGGGTTGGGGACGGTCATACACTCCCCCCAATGTCCACCCCAATATACTGCGATGCAGCATTGAGTAAGCTGCTGTTTCCTTACCACTTTTTCACAATTGTAAACTTTGTTTACAGAATTGGCTCAAAGATCGTGAATTGATTTACAAATAAATTGTTCACATGCAGCAAGTTACAAGAAATTTCACAGAAAAGGGTGTAAACATTTTGGTGAGGAGGAGACCTGTGCGCCGCACGGGTCAGGATATTGACTATTGGGAGGCAATATGTCCAACGACAGCACCACAATGACCCCCCCTTCTGACGCCTTTGCGTCGAAGGCGCATATTGACCCGGCGACGTATGAAGAGATGTATGCGCGGTCCGTTGAGGATCCGGTAAGTTTCTGGGCGGAGCAGGGCAAGGTTCTTGACTGGATGGAG
>CAXPTW010000012.1:0-15381 GCA_964220165.1 Abyssibacter sp. | reverse complement strand
ACCTGGACCGTGACCTTCGCGGGCGCGGATTTGCCGTCCGGCACCTACGGGAGCACGGTGACGGCGACGGTGACCGACGCCTACGGCAATGCCGCGACCTATACGCATGACATTCAGATCGACCTTGAGACCTCTTTGACGGTGGACGCAGGTTCCGCAGGTGGCGATGGTGTCGTGAACGCCGCCGAGATGACCGGGGGCGTGACCCTAACCGGGACCGGCGAAGCGGGGGCCACTGTGACGGTCACCGTCGAGGGCGTTTCGCGCACCACCACCGTGGGCGAAGACGGCACGTGGTCTGTGCTCTACGAGGACGGCACGCTGCCCGAGGGCACCTATACGACCGACGTCACCGCGACCTCCACGGATACGGCGGGCAACAGCACCTCGGCGACGGGTCTCTTTGACATCGACACCGCGACAGGCGTCGCGATTGACGCCGGGCATTCGGGCGGGGATGAGACGATCAACCTGACGGAAAGCCAACAGGCCATGGTGTTCACCGGCACGGCGGAAGCGGGCGCGACGGTTGTCGTAACGCTGGCCGGGGTGAGCGTCACCACCGTGGCCGATGCCTCCGGCACCTGGACGGCGAGCTACCCGGCGGGCACTTTGGCCGGTGGGGAATATGACACGCTGTTGACGGCTGTCGCGACGGACGCGGCGGGCAACACGGCGACGAGCAGCTCCACGGTGCATGTCGACACGGTCGCGGGCCAGCTTACCCTGACCACCCCGATCGAGGGCGACAACCTGATCAACGCGACCGAGGCCTCGGATGGCGTCTGGATCACCGGCACCGCAACACCGGGGCAAAGCGTGACGGTGAGCTTGGGTGGTGTCGATCATGTGGTCATGACGAACAGCTCCGGCACCTATGCGGCCTTCTTCGCGGCCTCCGAGATCACGGCGGGCGAATATGACACCGTGGCGACAGCCACGATCAGTGACGCCGCGGGCAACACGGCAACCGTGCAAGCGGCGGTGGAGATCGACACCTATGTGTCGAACTTCGCGGAAACCGGGCTGCAGGGCGGCGCGGATGGCGTGGTCAACGGGACCGAGGCCAGCGCGGGCGTGACACTGTCCGGCACGGTGGAAGTCGGCTCGACGGTGGTCGTGTCCTACGGTGGCCAGAGCTACGGCGCGTCGGTCGATGGCGCGGGCAACTGGAGCGCGACGATCCCGGCGGGGGCTTTGCCCAGCGGCGAAGGCATGGCGACAGCACGGATCACCGCGACGGATGCGGCGGGCAACACCGCGACCCTGACCGAGAGCTTTGCCTATGACACCTATGTCAATGCGCTCTCCTTGGCGGGCGATGCCGATGGCGACAGTTACCTGAACTTTGCGGACCTCGAAAACGGCGCGACCCTCACCGGGTCCGTGGAGCCGGGATCGAGCCTCATTGTGACGATGAACGGCGTGAGCCACGCGGCGACTGTGGCGGCAGACGGCAGCTGGAGCGTGGATTTCGCACCCGGTGAGATTGCAACCGGCGTCTACGCGGCGGATGTGATCCTCACCGCGACGGATGCGGCGGGCAACACGCGCACGGAGACGGCCACGATGACGGTCGACACCGATCTTGCGGACCCGAGCGTCGAGTCGGTCACGCGCGGCACGGATGGGGTGCGCTCTGTCTCCATCGCGGAAACCACCGATCAGATCACCGTCCATGCGGTCGACGAGAGCGGCACGGTGACGGAAGTGCAGCACACCGGATTTGACCTCGGCGATGAGGAGCTTTTGAGCTTTGCCACCCGTGTTTCGAACGGCGACCAGATCGTGATCGCGGCAGAAGACGCGGCGGGTAACCAGTCCGACACGCTTCTGGTGCTCGACACCACGAATGAGCGCCCGGAGGGGGCCTATTTCGAGGTCGATCTCGACAACAGCGGTCTCGATCAATTCGACCTCGGCGCGATTGATCTTCAGTTCGTCAACGGCGGGCGCGTCACTCTGAGTGCTGATGATCTCGACGGCTTGGTCGGTGCGGATGGCACGCTCACGATCCATGGCGGCGAGGACGACCAAGTGGTGCTCGATGGCGCGACCGATACGGGGCAAAGCACCCTGATCGACGGCGAAAGCTATAACATCTACACGCTCGGCGATGAGCAGGTGTTGATCGACGACAACATCGATGTGGTGTTGCCGTAAGACACATGCGGGCTTTGGGCGCGGCGGTTTGCGCGCGCCCAACCGTCAAGGGAGAGGGGACGAGCGCGCCATGAAGGTGATGGCAGTGTGGATGGCGGCAACGGCGGTCTGTCTGAGCGGGTGCTCGGGCGGGACCGACGGCGCGGGGCGTGGACTGTCCACGCTCGGCCTGTCCAACCTCAACCCCGTCGCCTATTTCAGCGAGAGCTCCGCCGCCAAACAGTCGGCCCAAGACCCGACACAGGCCAGCCTGTCGGCGGCCAATAGCGGCGCGGAGTCGGAGATCATCTCCGATCTGATCGCACGCCACTCCGTGCTGGCCCCCGGTTCGGCCTATGACACGGTCGCGGAGGCGGTTCTGGCCACCTCCTCGGGACTGGCGGAGGCGGAGTTGCGTGCCTCCAAAATGCGGGCGGTGGCGCGGTCGCACAACTGGCTGCCTACGATTGGCCCTTCGATCTCGCTCACCTCTCTCGGCACCGTCGCGGCGGGGCTTTTGGTCGATGTGACGCTCTACGACAATGGCAAGCGCAAGGCCGAGCGCGCCTTTGCCGCCGCCGATGTGGAGGTCTCCGCCGTCGCCCTGTCGCAGGATGTGAACGACCGGCTCTATGAGGGGCTGACGCTCTACATCACCATCTCGGAAGCGCGCGAAAAGGCGGGGATGGCGACGCGCGGTCTGGGCCGGATGCAGGAATTCAACCGGGTTGTGACAGAGCGGGTCAAAGGCGGCGCATCGAGCCTCTCGGATCAACGTGTTGTCCGCTCGATCATTTCCGAGATGCAGCATGAGGCCGCGACCCACCGCGAGGCGGGAGAAAGCGCGGAAGCGGAGCTTGCCACGTTGACCGGGGCGGCCAATTTGCCCGCGCTCGATCAGGCGACCGGCGTGCCCGCGCCGACGCTTTCCGTGCCGCAGCTCTCCGTTTTGCGGGCCGAGGCCGAAGCCAAGCGCACCGTCGCCGAGGCCCAAGCAGCACGCGCGGGTCTCTTGCCGAGCCTTTCGGCGGGCACGATTTTGGGCCAGTCGAACAGCAGCTCGATTGACTACGCGGGGGAGGGGCTTGGCCTCGGCACCTCCGCCGAGATGGAGGCGTTGAAAGCCCGCGAACGGGCCGCCGAGGCGCAGGTCGGCCAAGCGCGCGAAGAGGCGAACCGAAAGCGTGCGCGGCTTGACAGCCGCTTGTCGGCGCTCCGGCGTCAGGAACGCGATGCGGCGGGACTTGTCGAGCAAACCCGCGCGAATTACCGGATTTTCCAGGATCAGTTCGAGGCCGGGCAAAAGTCGGTCATGGATGTGCTGAACGTCTATGAACAGATGATCCGTGAGGAACTCAAACACATTGATCTGAAATATGAAATCGCGCTCTCCGAGTTGGAGATGGCGCGGCTTTATGGCGCGTTGGCGGATGGGGCGGACATATGAGCAAGACCCCCAAGCTCGCCTTTCGTCTGAGTGCCGTGACGCCTGCGGTGCCGGACGATGTGTCGAATGAGGCGAAGGCGCCGAAGACCGCGCCCTTGACCGTGCATCTCGGCGCGCCGAGAACAGCGCCGAAAGCGGCCCCAAAGGAAGCACCGGTCAAAGCCGCGCCAGCCGATCCCTTGGCGCAAAAGAAACTCGCGGCGAAAGCGGCGCTCAAATCCAAGGCGGCGCAGGTCACCCAAGAGGTTAACGCCCGCGAAGAGGCCGCCAAACTGGCCCGCGAAGCTGCTCTCAAAGAACAGGCAGCGGCCAAGGCGGAGCGCCTTGAGCGCGCCCGCAAGGCGGCGGAGACGGACCAGAGACCCAAGCAGGACGCAGCGGCGGTGAAGGCCGCAGCCAAGGCGCGCTATGCGGCCAGACAAGAGGGGGTGGTTGAGACCGTCCGCGAGGTCGTTGCCGAGCCTGTCGTGCCGGTGGTTCCGGTTGCCGCGGGCCCTGTTGAAGCCGTCGAACCCATTGCGCCGAAGCTTGAAGCCGCCCCCGCGCCACAGCCCGCCGTGCCCCAGATCGAAACCCGCCCCACGGTGTCACAAAAGCACTTGCACCGCGCGGAGCTGATCTCCGTTTTGGCGGCGCAGCTCGGCCAGCGGGTGCTTGTCTCTGACCTCTTGGAGCTGTTTTCCGGCCAGCCAGACGATGTCCCCGCGCAGGTCTTGTGTCATGCGTTGGAGGCGCAGGGGCTGGATGTCCACCTGCGCCCGGTGACGCAGCTTTCGGAGAAAAACTGGCCCGCTTTGGCCTATATGTCCTCCGGGCAAGTCGTGCTTGTTCTGGGTCAGGAAGGCGACACGCTCACCTTGTTCGAACCGGGCGCACCGGATCACCGTTCTGAGGTCTCGGTCGCGGAGTTCGCGCCGGTCTTCTCCGGCACCATCCTTGGTGCGATGCCGCGCCTGAGTACCCTGAGCGCGACCCATGTGCCGGACCGTGTGCGGCAACATTGGTTCTGGGGTCAGTTCGGCGCGTTCAAACGTCAGATCGGGGAGATCGCGCTTGGCTCGCTGGTCGCCAATATGCTCGCGGTCGCGGTCGCGATGTTCTCGCTTCAGGTCTATGACCGGGTGATCCCGCATCAGTCGCAGGCCACATTGTGGGTTCTGGCGCTTGGGGCCGGTCTTGCCATCGGGTTGGAAGCGGTTCTGAAACTCGCCCGCGCGCGTCTCATGGACGGGGCGGGGCGACAGATCGAGTTACGTGTGCAATCCCTGTTGATGGGGCGTCTGTTGGGGATGCGATCCGATGCGCGTCCGACCTCGGCCACCGGTTTGTTTTCTGCGATGCGAGAGTTTTCCTCGGTGCGCGAATTTTTCACCGCCTCCACCATCGGCTCCATCGCGGATATTCCCTTCCTGTTTCTGTTTCTGGCGCTTGTCGCCTCCATCGCCGGGCCGGTTGTCGGCATTTTGATCGTCGGTGCCATCGTCATGGTGGTGCCGGGCTATGTCCTTCAAAAACGGATGATGCGGCTGACTCAGGAGACCCAAGGGGCCTCCGCCAAGGCCACGCGCCTCTTGCATGAGGCGGTGTTCGAACACGACACGCTCAAGACCCAGCGCGGCGAGGCGCGGATGCGGCGGATTTGGGATGAGCTGACGGTGCTCTCCGCGATGAAATCCTCGGAGCAGCGCAAGTTCGCCAGCGCGTTGACCTTTTGGTCGCAAGGGGTGCAACAGCTCACCTATATCGCGGCGGTCGTGGCGGGGACGTATCTTGTGTTTGCCGGGCAATTTACCGTGGGGACGATCATCGCGACAGGCATTCTGACCTCGCGCACCCTCGCGCCTTTGACACAGTTGTCAGGCACTTTGGCGCGCTGGACCAATGTCAAAACCGCGCTCGACGGGTTGGATGCGATTGCCGATGCGCCGCAGGATGTGGATGCGCGCCGGAGCTACCTGCGCCGTCCGACAGTGCAAGGCGCCTATCAGCTTCGCGAGGCGCAATTCCGCTATGAGCAAGACGGTGCGCCGGTTCTGGACCTGCCGGCTGTCGACATCAAACCGGGGCAGAGGATCGCGCTTTTGGGCGCGAATGGCTCCGGGAAAAGCACGTTTTTGAAACTGCTCGCTGGGCTTTATGCGCCGACGCAGGGACGTCTCCTGCTTGATGGGGCAGAGATGCATCAGATCGACCCGCGCGATATTCGGCGGCAGGTCGGCTACCTCGGCCAAGACGTGCGCCTCTTTGCCGGGACGCTCCGGGATAACCTCAATCTGGGCGGCATGGAGCGGGACGATGACCGGCTTTTGGCTGCGCTGGACTTTGCGGGGTTGGGCGGCTTTGTGCGGTCGCATCACAAGGGCCTCGACCTTGAACTGCGCGATGGCGGCGAGGGGCTCTCTGTCGGACAGCGCCAGTCCATCGGCTGGGCGCGGCTCTGGCTTCAGGATCCTTCTGTGTGCCTGTTGGATGAACCCACCGCGGCGCTCGATCAGGCGCTGGAGTCGGCGATGGTCACGCGGTTGGACACCTGGCTCAAGGGCCGGACCGTGATGATCGCGACGCACCGCATGCCGATTGTCGGGCTGATGGCGCGGGTGATGGTGTTCAAATCCGGACGGCTCATGGTCGACGGTCCACGTGACGAGGTGCTCGCGCATCTCGCCGGTCGCAACGGGGCAGCGTGATGGTGAGTTGGGACGAGGTGATCGCGCGGGATCTCGACCGCCCCGGCTGGGTGATCAAGATCATCGCCGTGGTGATCCTCGTCTTTATCGGCTGGGCCGCGATCACCCATGTGGATGAGATCGTCCGCGCCGATGGCGAGATGATTTCGAGCTCGCGTCCGCAGATTGTCCAGAACCTTGAGGGCGGTATCCTGTCCGAGCTTTTGGTCCATGAGGGTCAAGAGGTCGAACAGGGGCAGGTGCTTGCCCGTCTGCAAGGCACGGAATTTCGCACCTCTGCCGATGATCTCCAGGAAAAACTCGACGCGCTGGACGTCCGCAAATTGCGGCTTGAGGCGGAAATGGCGGGCGAGGATCGCTTTGATGTGCCGGACGATCTGGCCGCGCGGGCGGCGGATGTTTTGGCCTCCGAACAGGCGCTTTTGTCCGCCCGTGTCGCGGATTATCTCGCGCGCAAAGAGGGCGCGCTGGCTGTGCTCAAACAGGTGGAGACGGAACGCTCTCTGATGGAGGATATGCTCCAAAAGAACGTGGTCGCGCTCATCGAGGTGACCCGCGCGCGCAAGGCGCATTCGGACGCGCAGCTGAGTTATAATGAGATCGTCACGCAAGCGGACTTGGAGCGTGCGGAAGCCTATTCCGATACGCTTTTGGAGATTGCCTCTGTGAAACAGGGGCTGACGCTGGCGCAGGATCAGTTGAACCGGACGGTGATCACCGCGCCCATGCGCGGGATCGTCAACAATCTCATGGTCACGACCATCGGCGGCGTGATCCGGCCCGGTGAGGAATTGGTGCAAATCATCCCCGTGGACGAAGACCTCTTTATCGAGGCCAAGGTGCGGCCCGAAGACATCGCCCATGTCGCGCCGGGACAGGATGCGACGATCAAGCTTACGGCCTATGATTATACGATCTACGGCGCGCTCAAGGGACAGGTTGAGGTGGTTTCCGCCGGCACGTTCCGCGATGAGCGCGATCCGGATGCGCAGCCCTATTACCGGGTGACCGCCTCTGTCGATCTCGAAAGCCTCTCGTCTCGGCAAAAGAACATCGAAATCCGTCCGGGGATGCGGGCGCAGGTGGAGTTGCACACCGGCTCCAAAAGTTTTCTCAGCTACCTGATGAAACCGCTCTACAAATCACGCGAGGCCTTCCGCGAACCGTAAGCGTCGGCTAGGGTCAGAGCATGACCAAAGACGTTCCCATTCGCGATGCCGCCACCATCATTCTCCTGAGACAAGATCAGGGCGTTCCGCGCCTGTTGATGGGGCAACGCGGGCGGTCTGCTGTGTTTATGCCCGGAAAATTCGTCTTTCCCGGTGGCGCGGTTGATCCGGAGGATTACGCGACAGAGCTTCCGGGCACGATGGACCCCGATTGCGCCCGCCGGTTGACGGAAGGAAGCAGCGCAGAGTTGGCACGGGCGCTGACCGTCGCGGCGCTGCGTGAACTCCGGGAGGAGACCGGGTTAAGCCTTGCGAGTGCGGCGGGGATGCAGTTCATCTTTCGCGCCATCACGCCGCCGGGACGCCCGCGCCGGTTTGATGCACGCTTCTTTCTCGCAAAGGCCGATGATGTGACGAATGACCCCGACGATTTTTCACAGGCCGAAGACGAGCTGTCCCATCTTCAGTGGGTGACGCTTGAGGTCGCGCGCGGGTTTGATTTGCCGTTTATCACGCGAATTGTGCTGGCCGAGATTGAGGAACGCCTCGGGCGAGAGATCCCGCCCGATCATGTGCCCTTTTATGATCACACCGGGTTTAGCGGCGAACTTCGCGCGCTGTATTGATCTCTGAGTTGAGATTGATGGCGTTTAAGGGTCGGCCGGGGTCAGTTGGTTGGCGTCTTGCAGAAGACGTTTGTGTTTGCGCATCTCGGTGAGCGCATCGCCAAAGGTCACCACGCCGCGCTCCTCCGCCATCCGCATCATTTTGATGAAAACCTGCGCCGTCGCGATCGTGTCGCCCATGGCGGTGTGACGCGCCTCTGGCGGGATTTTGACGCCCAGCCGCTCTGAGATCGCGTCCAACGTATGTTCCTCTGACTGACCGAATACGATGGCGGAGAGGAGCACGGTGTCGAGCACCGGATGGGTGAAGCGTTCGCCGATGTCCGCCTCATGCCGACGCAGGAATTCGAGGTCAAACGGCGCGTTATGAGCGACAAGGACCGAGCCGCGCGCAAAGCTATGAAGCTGACGGCCCACCTTGTCGATCTTGGGCTTGCCCTTGACCATTTCGTTGGTGATGTGATGGACGGCGGTCGAGGACGCCGGGATCGGACGGCCCGGATCGACCAGCGCATCGAGCGTTTCCGTGTCGACGACCTTGCCATTCACCACGCGAAGGGCGGCGACCTGACAGATCTCGTCACCTTGGGAGGGCAGGAGGCCGGTGGTTTCCGTGTCGAACACCACATAGGAGAGTTCCGCCAGAGGGGTCTCCATCAACTCCTTGGACGGGGTGCGTGACAGGAGGTCGAAATCATAGGTCACGGCGCGGCGACCGTCGCCATAAGCGCGGCGCAGGCGGCGGGCTTTGCGGATCGGGAGCTTGAGCACGGCGCGGGAGGCCCGGCCAAATTCGGGCCAGACCTCTGTCCCGTGGGTGTCGAGTATGTCGCGCCCGGTCATATCGGCGAGGCCGACGTCCAGAGGCTCTTTGAGCCAACTGTCCATGAGATCGACAGAGAGGGGCTCCCCGGTCCAGCCAAGCGCCAGCATCGCGCCGCCGGTCTCATCGCGGGAAATCAAAAAAGACAGGGCACGTCCGCCGGTGTGTGTGACCTTGCGCGCGAGGTGACGCACAAGCGTGATGATCTGAACCGCGTCGAGCGTGAGTTCGAGGGGTTCGGCGATGTCGGCGGCCAGCGGGATGTCCTCCTCGGCCAATTGCGCGACAAGGGCATCGCTCAACTCGCTGCTCCGCACCGGGGCCATAGGCCACCAGTCGGCTTTTGCGGCCTCATAGGCACTGTCGAACTCGGCGACGGTGTCGGTCAGCTGCTGCATGTCATCGACAAGAGCGGCATCGAGGCGCGGGTCTTGGAGAGCGGCGTCCTGCGCCCGGGCGGCGAGCGTGGTTTGCAGGGAGGCAAGCGTCGGGCGCAGACGGGAAAACAGCGTGGTCAAAAGCTTTTCGCGCTCGGCATGGATCGCGAGATCGGTGGTCACGTCATCGAGCGTGAGCACATAGGGCGGGGTCTGGTCGCCCTCGCTTGGCGCATGCATGAGACGCATCCGGGCGGAGAGGACGTGACCGCCATGGACGGTCGCGACCGTCAGGGGGAGCACATGGCCATCGCCGCCTTCGCCCAGACAGAGCCGTTCATAGGCCGAAAGGATCGGACGGGCGCGGAGGAAATCGAAAAGAGAGTGGTCAAGACCGGGGGTGTGATCGGTCGCCAAAAGCTCCGCTGCCGCGCCGTTGTAGAACGCCATTTTATGGAGGCCCGACAAGAGTACGACGCCATGCGGCATTTCGGCGGACAGCGCGGCGAGTTTTTCCTTTTCCTCGACGAGGCGGGTGGTTTCTTGGGCCACCGTTTCGGCGAGTTTGTTGCGGGTCGCGGCCAAATTCGCGGTCACGGCGTGGGCGGCCGGGGCGAGATCACCAAGGTATTTCGCGGTCTTCTCGTCAATCGCCTCTTCGACATCGGCGTGCGCACGGGCCAACATCCCGCCAGCGAGTTTCTGAATGGGCTTGGCGACGTTGTCGTCGAACATGAGCCAGATCCAGGCGACGATGCCGAGGATGACAAAGCTCGAAATCGCGCCCGCAAAGACGAACCCGTCCCGCGCCTCCGGCACATCCATCCGGCTGAACCCAAGGGCGAGACCGCCGACAACGGCGGCGATGGTGGCGCTGGCGAGGAAGGCGAAAAACAGAAAGACGCGAAGCCTCAGGGACCAATGTTCAATTTTCATGGCGCCCTCCTTTGATCAGCTGGGCCGCATGGGTTTGTAAATCTTCAATCGCAAAGGGTTTGGGGAGGAAAATATCGGCCCCCATGGCCATCGCTTTGCGCCGCTCCGGCCCGGAGGCGCGCGCAGACATCATCAGGACGGGGATCGCCGACAGGGCGGGATCGCGGCGCATCTGTTGGCAAATCTCATAGCCCGACATGCCCGGAAGCGTGACGTCCAGGATCACCAGCGTCGGGATTTGCGCCCGGATATGCGGAAGCGCCTGATCGCCATCGCGCACACGCAACACGTCATAGCCCGCTCGCTCCATCAATATCTCGACGGCGATGGCAATGTTTTCCTCGTCCTCCACGAGTAGAATGGTTGGCCGCTCCTCCATAGCCAGTCCTCACTCTCTATCTTAAATCGTCACAGGCCGTGCGCAGGGTCGGATCGTTGGTGTCCAGAGCGACCCAATCGAGCGCAGCGAGGGTGTCGTCGGACCAAGGACCGTCCGAGAGCGTGGTCGCACTCGCGCGGCGCTCCATAAGGCAGTCGAAAACCACGGGCACGATGGCGCTATCTGCGCGGCGGGACACGAGATACATATCCGTCACCACGGTGGCGCCATGGCGTTCGGCACCGTCTTTGTCGAGGGCGATGAACTGCGTGGTCACAGGGGCGAGAAAGGTCCAGGGGCGCCAGACCTGTTTCTTGTCGACGGTCATCGCGATGACTTTACCCTCGCCAACGCCCACCTCGGCGCGCGAGGCCCAAGAGTAATCGGACCAGATCGAAAAGCCGATCATCGCGGTCCCTGCGGCAACAGGCATGGCCCATTTCGGGAGATTGGCGCGGGTGAGTTTTTGCACGCCGACAATGACGCCCGCGGCACCGACACCGGCGGAGATTGTGGCAATGAATTCAAGAAGCATGGGGTTGACCCTTTTCGTTATGAGCGTGCCGACGATGAGCCGAGCGAAGATTGCATGGTGCGCACGATGACGAAAGCATCGCGCAGGTGAGAGCGCTCAAACGCGGGGAGCGCGGATGGGCTCAGGAAGTTGTCGGGTTTCTCGCCATTGCGGACCTGTGCGGCCTGATGGTCGAGACGGGCGGAGGCGATGGTGTCATAGGCGGCCAAAAGATCGAGGCCCCCGCTCTCAGACACGGCCCCGGTTTCAATCGCGGCCTCAATCCGGGCGCGGGTGTTGGCGGCGGGGATGTGCCCTTTGAGCGCATAGACGCGGCCCAGATCGACGATCGGCACGACGCCGTTGTGTTTCATATCGATGTGATTGCGATGCTCGCCCGATTTGATCGTGGCGAACCCGCGCAACAGGCCGAGGGGCGGAGTGTGGCTGAGCGAGTTCGAAATCATGAAGGCGAGGAAAATCGAGTTCTTTTGCGCGGCGTGAAGCGCTTTGTCCTGGAGCGGCGTAAAGAGACGCTCGTCGCCCGCGATGGGGCGCAGGTCGAACATCACGGAGGCAAGCATCTGCGCCTCTCCGTCCGGTTTATTGATCCAGCTGTCGAAATAGCCTTCCCAGACCTTGAGCGGCTGGCACCAGCGGTCGGTCATCGCCATCATCTCGCCGGGGCAATAGACATAGCCGCAGGCATCCAGCCCGTCACAGACAAAGCGCGCGAGCTTTTTGAAATAGGCCATGTCAGCGTCCGTGGCCGCATTGTCGATGATCAGACAGTTGTCCTGATCCGACACGCCGGTCTGTTCGCGCCGCCCCTGCGATCCGCAGGCGGCCCAGAGATAGGGGACGGGGGCGGGGCCGAATTGGTCCTCCGCCATCTTCAAAAGGCGGCGGGTGACGAGATCGGCCACATCTGTGATTTTCCGGGTCACGACATCATGGGCAAGATGGGAGCCGACAAGTTGCATCAGGAATTGCGGCAGGCGAGAGGTGACCGTCGCCATCTCGGCAATGGTTTTGGCGTTCGAGAGATCGAACACCATCTGCGTCTGGGACGAGCCGAAAAACCGGGTGATGTCGGTCTGGGTGATCATGCCGACGAGCTTGCCACCCTCGACAATCGGCAGGTGGCCAATGTGGTTTTCGAGCATGAAATGGATCACGTCCGTGCCAAGTGCGCCGGGGTCCAAGGTGATCGGAGCGTGCGTCATGATGGTGGTCACGGGCTGAGATAGATCGCGGCCCTCGGCGACGACCTTTTTGGTCATGTCGCGCACCGTGACGAGACCCGTCAAACGATCGCCTTCGGTCACGGCAATGGAGGACACGTTGTGATCGCGCATCAGCTTGGCGCAATCGACGATGGACATGCTTTCGCCGCAGGTCAGGGGAGACTTGGCCATCAGATCGCTGACGTGCTGGGTCATAAGGCCGGAGGCGGCTTTGGGCCGGGCTTGGCCGCGATTGAAATAGCGGGCAAAGGCGGGGTTGGCCTCCACCTCCTGTTTAAAGGCGGCAGGCGGCAACAAAAGAATGGTGCAGTCGGAGACGGCCGTGGCCGTCGTCGCGGCGATTCCGTCGCGCAACAGCCCGCGTTCGCCGAAATGGTTGGATTTTTGCAGCAGAGAGACCTGACCGCCATGGGCGTCGGTGATCTCAACGGCACCTTTCTTGATCAGATAGAGACCTTCGAGCAATTCGCCGTGGGCGAAAATCACCTCACCCTCTTTGACCTCCTTGCGCGAAAAGGCGCTGGCCAGCTCTTCGAGTTCCGCCTTGGGGAGCACGTCGTAGGGGTGGGTGGTCTGAAGAAAGTCGATAATCTTTTGAGGCGTGCGCATAGCGGGTCCGAGCAAGAATGAAAAAGGCGCGGAAGCTTATGTCAGCTCCCGCGCCCATTATGGTGAGGGGCCGGTCCGGAGACCAGCCCGAAACCTGTTTTAGTGGTCGACGGCTTCGCCTGCGCCGCGCGGGATGCGGACGCTTTCCACGAGTTCCTGGATTTCAACCGGCGGCTCTTCGGTGGCGTTCGAGATGACATAAGCCACGACGAAGTTCACGAGAGCACCGATGGACCCGAAGGAGGTCGACTTGATCGACAGCAGAAGGGGGTTGCTGTCATCAAAGGAGTTGGTACCCGGAATGAAGAACCAGCCCTTGTGCAGGAAGATGTAGATCAGCGTCACGGACAGACCGGCGATCATCCCAGCCACGGCGCCCTTGTTGTTGACGCGCTTCGAGAAGATGCCCATCAGCAGAGCCGGGAAGATGGAGGATGCTGCCAGACCGAAGGCCAGAGCCACGGTTTGCGCCGCAAAGCCCGGAGGGTTGAGGCCGAGGTAGGTTGCGATCACGATGGCCACAGCCATGGAGATACGCGCCGACAACAGCTCGCCTTTTTCCGAGATGGATGGGTTCAGCTGAGACTTGATGAGGTCGTGAGACACAGCAGACGAGATCGCCATCAAAAGACCCGCAGCGGTCGAGAGAGCCGCGGCCAGACCACCAGCCGCCACCAGCGCGATCACCCAACCCGGAAGGTTCGCAATCTCGGGGTTTGCCAGCGTGATGATGTCGCGGTTCACGGTCAGCTCGTTGGCTGCGCCGTCACCGACATACTGGATCAGGCCATCGCCGTTTTTGTCTTCAAAGCCCAGAAGACCGGTCTGTTCCCAGTTCTTGACCCAATCCGGGCGCTGCTCATAGGCGAGCGGAGCTTCGGTGGTGCCATTCGGGTAAACCGTGTCGATCAGGTTGACGCGGGCCATCGCACCCACAGCCGGAGCGGTGAGGTAGAGAAGCGCGATGAAGACAAGCGCCCAGCCAGCAGACGAACGGGCATCCGCCACGGTCGGCACGGTGAAGAAGCGCACGATCACGTGCGGCAGACCCGCGGTACCGATCATCAGGGAGACGGTGAACAGGAACATGTTCAGCGTGGTGTCCGTCTGACGGGTGTATTCCGCAAAGCCCAGATCTTCGAGCATCCCGTTGAGGGTTTCGAGGATCGGCAGACCGGTGGATTTCGCATCCGCAAACAGGCCGAGCGGCGGAACCGGGTTGCCGGTCAGCTGGAAGGAGATGAAGATCGCCGGAATGGTGTATGCGGTGATGAGAACCACGTACTGGGCAACCTGCGTGTAGGTGATGCCCTTCATGCCGCCGATAACAGCGTAGAAGAACACGATGGCAGCCCCGATCAGAAGGCCGGTGGTGTTGTCCACCTCCAAGAAGCGGGAGAAGGCCACGCCAACGCCGGTCATCTGACCGATCACGTAGGTGAGCGACGCGGTGATCAGACAGATCACGGCCACGGTGCGGGCGGTCTGGCTGTAGAAACGGTCGCCGATGAATTCCGGCACGGTGAACTTGCCGAACTTACGCAGGTAGGGTGCGATGAGCATGGCGAGAAGCACGTAACCGCCGGTCCAACCCATCAGGTAGGCGGAGGTGTTGTAGCCGCCGAACGAGATGATACCAGCCATGGAGATGAAGGAGGCGGCAGACATCCAGTCCGCGCCGGTGGCCATGCCGTTGACGACAGGGTGCACACCCCGGCCAGCCGCATAGAATTCAGATGTGGAACCCGCGCGGGCCCAGATCGCGATACCGATGTAGAGCGCAAAGGTCGCGCCCACAACGATAAGGTTGAGGGTAAACTGATCCATTGATGTCGCTCCTTACTCGTCGACGCCGTGTTGTTTGTCGAGTTTGTTCATCTTCGCCGCGTAGGTGAAAATGAGCACGAGGAAGACAAGGATCGAGCCTTGCTGAGCAAACCAGAATCCAAGATCGGTCCCCCCGATTTTGATGCCCGAGAGCATCGGCCGCAGCAGAATGCCGAAGCCAAAGGAGCAGATGAACCAAATCACCAGCGAGATACCGATAATCCGCTTGTTCGCGGACCAGTAAGCATTGTTATCAGAATTTTCCGCCATTTGCGGGTCCTCCCATTTTGTCCCCGATCTTTCCCCGGCCTGATCGACCGATGTGAAAGACCCTTTAAAATGCGCTCCCTGCCTCCTCGCAGGAACCGCGTCCCTTCCCGTGGCCCTTAGGCCATTTGGGTCTTCGCCGCCCCGCGAACGGGACGACGTGTGCTATATCGGAGCAATCGGTCAGGCCGATTTTTGATAAAGCGAGTTCGCAATGAGTTCATCGACGACGGCGGGTTCTGCGAGCGTGGATGTGTCGCCCAAGCTGCCTGTGTCGTTCTCGGCGATTTTGCGCAGGATGCGGCGCATGATTTTGCCGGAGCGGGTTTTC
>CAXPTW010000011.1:0-3392 GCA_964220165.1 Abyssibacter sp. | reverse complement strand
CAGCGCCAAGGCGTGGAGAAGCCCCTTCTGATCCATCTCCTTGTAAGTGTTTCGTCGCATCATGACGGTCTCAATCACCGGAAAACGGGTGAGCGCTTCTTCAATCAGGGCGGCGTCAGCACGGGTCGTTTTCGGGTCGACCATGTTGAGGACGACGTGGTGGCGCGGAAGGCTGGAGGGGTCGTCAACACGGGATTTCAGTTTCTCAAACCAATCAGAAGTCTGCGCTCCGACATCGAAATCAGACGTTGACAGCATGACGGGCGTCACAATGTGGTCCGCAAGCACCGCGATGCCGTCTGACCATTCGGCACCGACCCCTGCGGTATCGATGAAGATGAAGTCTGCTGTGCCTGCCATGTAGACCTGATCGATCTGGTCCTCGACATCCGCCACGCTTTCGACGGTGGCCGAGCAGAGAAGCGGCGAACTCAGCCCACCGGCTTCCGCCCGAGCATGCCAGGCCCCGAGTACTCTCGTGCTGTCCGTATCGATCAACATCACTCTGCGTCCGGCGGCGATCGCGGCGCTGATCAAGGCGCGCGAAAGCGTCGTTTTTCCACTGCCCCCTTTCCGGGCCATCGCTGCGATCACCACAAGATTTTCGTTCGGCATTCTGATCCTCCGCAAAAATAGTGAATCGCAACGATAATGCAAAAATGTCGCTAAAGGCATGAGGCGGAGGGGTCAAGCAGAAGTCGGGATGCGACCCGCGTTTGGCATGCAGCGGGCGGCGTTGTGCGATGACCGTGCGACGTCTGCCGAGGCGCCTTCAGCATTCGTCGCGGGGCACCACACACCCTCCAAATGTCGGGATGCGCTTGGCGATGTGCTGCGGACGGACTGCAGGTGACGGATAGCGCGCTCCAGACGACGGGAGGCAGTCTCGCCTATGTCGTTCTGCGGGTGACGCGAGACGGTTGGCACGCAGCAAAACCCGTCTTGCGGGGTGCAAGAGACGGGGTGCAAAAGACGCGATGCGCGATGCGGGGACCGCATCGCGTGGTGCAATGAGCGCGAAGCGCGATCCATTTGACAAGGGACGGGAAATCGCCCCTGCAGGGCGATTTTCTACATTGAGTACAAGCCCTTATGGCCGACTCCACTTGCGTTGGGAGTCGGCGGGCTTGTACGAAGTTGGCAAGAAATAGGAACGTTAACTTCAAAATGCCTCGCCGCAGCAGACTGTCAGAGATCGAGCGATCGACCATCGCCCAGGACCGCCGGAACGGCGTCTCCGCGGCGTCGTTGGCAGCCCACTACGATGTCAGCCTGAAGACGATCTACAACGTGGTGAACCACTGGGGTGAGCGTCAGACAGCGAACGGCAGCCGATCGCGGGTTGTGGGGATCCGGGTCTCGGACGACGACCTGCGCCGGTTCGACGCGGCGCTGTCGCGGCGCGGGATTGCGCACCGCTCGGATGCCATGCGCCGACTGATGCTGGCGGCCGAAGGTGTCTTCCTGCCCGACGACGAGATGTGTGACGAGTTGCGCAATCTCGGCGCCGCGCTCAACCGGGTCGGCAACAACGTGAACCAGATCGCGCGACGTTTGAACGAGGCCAAGGTGCGGGGCGAGAGACTGTCCTACCCGGCCTCAAGTCACCGTGACGTCCGCGCCCTTGCGGGTCTGGTCTTCGATCTGGCCGATCAGGTCCAGGAGATGTCGCGTGCGCGGCGCAGCCTGCTGGACCTTGAGATCAGCTCTGCCTTGGCGGGCCTCGCCGAGAGGGATGAGAATGGCGCGGAGTGATCGGGCCCGGGGCATCGACCCGGCGCTCTTCGACCGCGGCTGGAGCCGGGTTTCGGGATCCTGGCAGGGGCTTTCCAAGGGCGCGCAGATGGTTCGGGCCGCGCGCGGCTATTCGCCAGCGATCTTCAAGGCTATCTCGAAAGGGGGCTGCCACACCGGGGCGCAGCTACGGGCGCAGCTCACATATCTCACGACGAAGTCGACCCATATCCTCGACAGTCGCGGCTCCCATGACGGGAAGAAGCAGCTCTCGGAAGCCGAGATCAACCGAGTGGCGCGGCGGTTCGAGAACCAGTGGAACGAGCGCTACAGCCCCAAGCTTGGCCATACGTCGCATCTGCTGATGGCATTCCCGGTTGGGGCCAGGGGTGAAGAGGTGCGCGATATCACCCAGGCGGTCTGCGAGAGGTTCTTTCAAGGTGAGGGGTCGCAATTCGACTATATTGCTGCAATACACCAAGATCGCGCGCATCCACATGCGCATATCGTTCTGAACCGCCGCAGCAAGGATGGCGAAATGTTCTTTCTCGGGAAGGATCATCACTTCAACTACGACGCCTTTCGCGAGGCGATGGTTGAGGCGGCCCAAGTTCATGGGATCCGCCTCGAGGCGACGCGTCGTCTGGATCGCGGCGTCACGACCTACCGCGCCGAGATCGATGAAATCTACAAGGCTCGCGACGAAGGTCGTCCCCCAGTTGAGCGCCAGAGAACCGGCGCTGACCTGGGGGCCGCTCTGGAAACCGTCAGGCACAAGGCGTTGATCTACCGTGGGCTCGCGGCGGAGGCGTCACGTTCGAATTTCGACGACGTGGCCGAAGCGCTCGAGCGGGCCAGCACCATCCTTGCCAGTGGCGGTCAGATTCAATCTGACGGAGCCATCTACATGTCCCAAGACGAAGCAGCGTTCGACACGCTGATCACCGAGTTTTCTCAGAACATTCGCCAGATCGAGGCGGCGATCGACAGGGCGCCGGCGGCCGAGAGGCCGGTGATCGAGCGCAAGCTGACCGACGTTCTGGCCTCGGTCGCGCATTTGAACCCGCTCGGGGATCGCTCCGCCGCCCTGGTCGATGCCCCGTCCCGGGACGGCATCTATGCAAGGCCGAACTTAAGTGAAGATCACCTCGCGCGTCTTGACGATGGAGAGGTGGCACCAAAGCTGGCCGAGGCGTTGCAAGGCACGGGCATCGATGTCGAGGCTGTGGCCGCGCGCCTGCGGGAAGGGGCAGGCAATGCCGCACTGGAGCGCCAGTGGTTGGCACAGGATCTGCAGGGGATTGCCAAAGCAAGCGACCTAGATCTCGATAAACCTGCGGACCGGGAAGAAGCGCTCGACAAGCTGGAAGCCGTGCATGTTCGGTTGGGCGATGTCCTGACTGACGTGCGCGTCCTTCGTGCGCCAACCGAGATCGACGAGGTGGATGACGCTGAGGAAGTGCTCGGTGAGCGGTTGGCGGCACCAGGGGGTGATCTCGTGAAGGACGGGCCCGACATTTTTGCCCCATCGGAGCGGCAGGCGTTCAGGGCGCTGGTGGCGCAGTTCCGCCGGACGGATTTCGATCATCCGTTCTCCGACGACCCGTCTGTAAGGCGGGCCGGCGCCGTGGAGGTTGAAGAGGCCCGCGTCGCGTTCG
>CAXPTW010000010.1:0-21116 GCA_964220165.1 Abyssibacter sp. | reverse complement strand
ATCAGCGCATCGACATCCTCGTTCCAGCCCACGGGCTCGCACACGACCGAAAGCCCAGGGTCCGGCCAGGTCAGGATCCGGCGCACGGCCATCAGGCGCGGGCCTTCTCGCGTTTGAGCTTTTGCATCTTGCGGGTTATCATCTGACGTTTGAGCGGCTTGAGATAGTCGATGAAGAGCACGCCGTCGAGGTGGTCGATCTCGTGCTGGACGCAGGTCGCCCAGAGCGCGTCGAATTCCTGTTCGTGGGCCTTGCCCTCGACATCTTGCCAGCTCACGCGGACCATTTTCGGACGCTCGACCTCGGCATATTGGCCGGGGATCGAGAGACAGCCCTCCTCGTAGACGTTCTTGTCGTCGCTTTCCCAGGTCACCGCCGGGTTGACCAGAACCATCGGCTCCGGCGTGCCCTCGGCCTCCTTGGCGCAATCCATGACCAACAGGCGTTTGAGCAAACCGATTTGCGGCGCGGCCAGACCGATGCCCGGCGCGTCGTACATGGTTTCCAGCATGTCATCGGCCACCTGCGCGAGCTCTTTGTCGAACTCGGACACGGGGTCACAGACCTTTTTCAGGCGAGGGTCGGGGTGAATGAGGATCGGCTTAAGTGTCATGACCCTCATGTAGTCAAACCCATGCTCCTGCGCAATATGGACGGCGCGGCTCGCACAACGGTTATGCAGGAAAATCGCCTTTACCTCGGCGCGACGCAGATTAGGGTCATCGCGGACGAAAGGAATACCATGACCACATTCGATTTTGACAAGACCTACGACCGCGTCGCGACACGATCTTCGAAATGGACCCTGCCGGAAAAGGCTTTCGGCATTTCGGGTGGCGATGACCTGCTTCCGATGTGGGTCGCGGACATGGATTTTACAGCCCCTTCCTTTCTGACCGACGCGGTTCAAGAACTCGCGGCGGCGGGCGACTTCGGGTATTTCGCCCATGTCGACACGATGTTCGATGCGATCAAGTGGTGGATGGACACCCGGCATGGCTGGAAGATTGAGACGGACTGGATCACCCCGACCGTGAGCCTCGGCAATGCGATCGCGATGACGATTCAGACATGGTCGAAACCGGGTGATGCCATCGCGATTTTCACGCCGGTTTACCATGAGTTCGCCCATAAGATTGGCCGGAATAACCGGACTATCACCGAGTTGCCCCTCAAGGTCGAAGACAACAGGCTTGCCCTCGATTTCGAGCGCTACGAGGGTTTGATGACTGGCAAGGAGAAAATGCTCCTCCTGTCGTCACCGCACAATCCGGCGGGGCGCGTCTGGACCGTCGAGGAACTGCGCGCGATTGCGGCGTTCTGTGAGCGACACGATCTCTTGCTCGTCTCCGACGAAGTGCATCACGATCTCATCCTCAACGGCCATACGCATGTGCCGACGGCCGTTGCGGTGCCTGAGGCGCTCGGCCGGATGATTGTCATGACCTCGGCCTCAAAAACCTTTTCGATTGCAGGGTCGCGGCTCGGAACGGTGACAATCCCGGACCCAAAGCTCCGCCAAGCGTTCAAAGCCGCGATTGCGGCGGCAGACATTGCTCCGAATGTGCTTGGCGTTGTGCTCACACGCGCCGCCTATTCTCCCGCCGGGGCCGCATGGGTCGACGGGCTTTGTGATTATCTGACGGGCAATGCAAAGATCTTCGAAGACGGGATCGCGACAATTCCCGGTGTCACGGTGATGCCCTTAGAAGGCACGTATCTGTCGTGGCTGGATTTCACCGGGACGGGTATGAGCAATGATGAGATTTGGCAACGCGTGACGGAAATTGCGCGGATAGCCCCCTCTCCTGGCCTCCCCTTTGGGACTGGCGGCGCGCAGCACCTACGCATCAATCTGGGCACACAACGCGCGCGTGTGTCGGAGGCGATAGATCGGCTGCAAAAAGCCTTCGCCGATCTACAGTAGGTTCACCGTGGCAAAAGTGCGACCGGCGCATTATCGGGCCGGTCGTAATCAATCGGCGCCTTGTCAGAGGCCAGCGTGGCGCGTTTGAACTCGAACGCCATCTCGTCACCTTCGTCGCGCGAGGCGACGATCAGCGCCTGATAGAGATGGCGCGCGCCGTCATAGACATCGACAAGCCCGCGCAGATGGTCCGCGTTTTCACGGTCCAGCACAAAGCCTTTGTCCAATGTGCGCAGGATGGGATAGGTCTTGTCTCCGACTCGAACGCGCAATCTCGCGCGTTTCTTGAGATCGCGTTTTCGTGCGATTTCTAAACCTTCTTGCACCTCTTTCGGCAAATATCCTGTCATGACGCAACCTCCCACCGTGCGTTGTCCTTTTAAGGATGGCGCAGAAATGGTTACCGTCAAGTTAACCATAGGTGGAATGGACAGAAACGCGTCAGCCGTCGCGCGATTGTCGCAGTTTGGGCCTCAAGACGTGCGGCATGGCCGGATCATAGAGCGCGGAATCTTTGAAATCAGCCACTTCGCCAAGCGCGGGACCGACGAGAATCAGCGCCGTGCGGGTGATTTTTTCGTCCCGAACTTTCTCCCGAATATCAGAGAGCGTGCCGCGAATAAGCATCTGATCCGGCCAACCGACGCGGTAGGCCACGGCGACAGGACAATCCGCACCATAGTAAGGCGCAAGCTGACGCTCGATTTCCCGAAGGTTGCGAATACCCAGATGGATCGCGAGCGTCGCGCCGGTTTTGGCGAAATTCTCAAGCGTCTCGCCCGACGGCATCGACGTCGATTTCATCGAGACGCGGGTCAAAACGATAGACTGCGCAATCTCTGGAATGGTGAGTTCCTGACCGAGCGCGGCGGCGGCGGCAGCAGAGGCCGGAACGCCCGGCACGATCTCATAATCGATCCCATCCGCGCGCAAACGGCGAATTTGCTCCGCAATCGCCCCATAAAGCGAGGGGTCTCCACTGTGCACGCGCGCGACATTAAAGCCTTTTTCATGTGCCAATTTGATCTCTTCGTGGGTGTCGTCGAGCGTCATCGGCGCTGTGTCGAGCACGCGCGCACCCTCCGGCGCACAGGCGACCACCTCAGGCGGGACGAGCGATCCGGCATAGAGACAGACAGGGCATTCGCCAATGATCCGCTCCGCTTTCTTGGTCAAAAGCTCAGGATCGCCGGGACCGGCCCCAATGAAATAAACGGTCATGTCTCAGTCCTCCAAATGGCGATTGCCGACGTCTTTGAGATCGCCATCGATGCGGCGCGCATAGCCTCGCGGCGTGAACATGCGCGGCCCTTCTCCCAATTGCGCCAGGCGCGAATTCGATGAGCCGATCAGGACAACGGTGAGCATATCGACCTCATCAACCTCCAACTCGTCGAGACGGCGATAGCGCACATGTTCCGTCGGTCGGCCAAGGTTCGAGGCCAGCATGACGGGCGTGTCCGCCGGACGATGTTCAAGCAAAATATCCCGCGCCTCGGCCAAAAGCGTGCGGCGCTTTTTGGACACGGGGTTGTAGAAGGCGATCACGAAATCACCCTCAGCCGCCGCCTTGAGACGACGCACGATGTCGGCGCGAGGAGTCAAAAGATCAGAAAGCGAAATGGCGCAGAAGTCATGGCCAAGGGGCGCACCGGCACGCGCCGCAGCGCCCTGAAGCGCGGAGACACCGGGCGAACAGACGACCTCGACCCGACGCGCGGCATCAGAGACGCCCTGTTCATTGGGTCCGCGATCCAGGAGTTCAAACACCAAGGCCCCCATGGCGTAAATCCCGGCATCCCCGGAACAGACCAAGGCGACATTCTTGCCCTTGGCCGCCTGTTCGAGCGCGTAGCGACACCGATCCTCTTCGCCGCCCAATGGGAAATCGGTGCGGGTCTTACCGGCGGCCAGTGGGCCGAGAAGATCAATATAGAGGCTATATCCAACCAGTTCTTCGGCCTCCGAGACAAGGCGGGATACTTCGGGCGTGCGCCAGCTTGCTTGTCCCGGCCCAATCCCAACCACCGACACCCGCCCGCGCGGACGCCCGTTAAACGCGGTGATGACCGCGTCCGATTTCGCCAGAGCGCAGGTCGCCATGCCTGACTTGATTTTCGGATGGCTCAAGGTGACGGCCTCGCCGCCACAGGCCAAAGCGGCATTCTCCGCCACGCCATGCGTGCCAATTTCCGCAAAGACGACATCGGACTGTGTGGCCGCGCGCGGGGTTTGCGCCTCAAGCTCAACTGCCGTGAACAGGCGCAGCGGCACGTCGAAGGTTTTCGCGAGGTGAAGGATCGCGGGTTCGTCGGCCTTGAGATCAACCGTCGCGATTGCAGCGAGCGCGCGCGGAGAAATCCCGGCCTCTTGCAACCGTCCTCGCACGAGGGTTTCCAACTCTTCGGGCGGGCAATTGCGGGAACAGCCGACGCCGAGGATATAACGTTGCGGGTGGTAGATCAGCGTGGTGTCCGTCTCCGCGGCCACATCCTCTTCGGTACAAATCAACTGCGCGCCCGGACCGTTCGGCACGTCGGCGAGCCAGTCGGCCGCAGCGGACAGATCGCCCGAGACCTCGGCCCCACCGGAAGCGAGCATCGCGGCCATGGCGGCTTTGGCATTGTCCGGATTGGCGAGCACCCAACCGGCAGGCGGTTCATCGAGGGCGATGCCCATCGAGACGTCGCCCGCCGTGGTGATCGCGGCCTTGGCGTCCAGCTCCCGCGCGATCTCTGCGGCGAGACGGTTCGCGCCGCGATGCCCACCAAGAAGCGGCACGACGACGGAGCCATCGTCTGACACGGAGATCACCGGAGGCTCGCTCTTTTTGTCATTGAGCAGGGGCGCGACGGCGCGGATCAGAATGCCGGAGGCGCAGACACCGATGATCGGCACACCGGCGGCAAACAACGTGCGGGTATGGTCGAGTGCATTGGCAAAGGTGATCGCGGCAGAGGTGCGGCCCTCCCGACCATGCACCTCGGCCCCGAGTGCTGCGGCAACGCGCGCAGCCGTTTTTTCGCCCGAGCTATTCAGCACGAGCACGACGGGGGTCACAGCCATGGATCGGCCCCTTTCACAATGAGGATCATGGAAAAATACGGCGCCTTTTCAGGGGCTTCCGAGAGCGGCACCACGACTTCCTCCCCAGTCGTGGCGCGCTCGATGTAGACGGCTTTGTCGGTGAGGCCCTCAGTCGCGATCACCGCGCGGACACGCGCGAAGTGACGGCCAAGCTTCATCAGGACAAGGGTATCGGTCGATTGCAGCGCCGTTTTGAGCGCCGCATCATCATTGGGCGCGGGCAGAACGGTCATGCGTTCGTTGCGGGCCACGAGGGGCAGTTTGGAGACCGCGGCGCAGGCATTGACCGAGGACACACCGGGCACGATCTCAATCGCGTAATCGTCTTTGAGACGCGCGAAAAGATACATGAAAGAGCCGTAGAAGAACGGATCGCCTTCGCAGAGGACGACGACATCCTGCCCCGCATCAAGCACGGCACGGATGGCGACCGCACCAGTGTCATAGGCCTCTTGCGCAGGACCGCGCGCGACGGTCATCGGCACATCCATGACAATCTCTTGGGTGCCTTCGGGGATCAGATCGGCGGCGATGGAGCGGGCGAAAGACGCGCCGCCCGCGAGCGTCGGATAGGCAATCACGGTCGCGTTGGAAATCAGGCGCGCAGCCTTGAGCGTGATCAGCTCCGGATCGCCGGGGCCGAGGCCAATGCCATAGAGTTTGCCGGTCATTCTGTCTGGCTCCGTTTCGTCACAGGGCTTTTGGTGACATGCCATTGCGTGACGGGCATGAAGGGTTTCCAGCCGCGCAGACGTCCCACGGGTTTGGCGCGCGAAACAGCAAGGCGGGACAAGGTGCCGCCGAACTCGGACTGAAGCGCGATCAAAAGGGCTTCGCCTTCGAGGGTGACAGCATTGGCGACGAGGCGACCGTGCGGTTTGAGGGCGGACCATGCCGTATCGACCGTCTCGCGGGTCAAACCACCGCCGATAAAGACCGCGTCGGGGGCAGGCAAATCGCTTAGCCCGTCGGGGGCCTCCGCATCCACGAGTTTGAGGGCGGGGGCACCCAAGGTGAGGGCGTTTTCGGCGGCCAGCGCACGACGATCCGCGCGACGTTCCAAGCCGATGGCCCGGGCGTCACGGGCGGCGCGCATCCATTCGATGGCGACAGAGCCGGAGCCACATCCAATATCCCACAACAGCCCCCCGCGCACGGGGGCGAGACGGGCGAGCGTGACGGCGCGCACTTCTTGCTTGGTCATATTGCCATCGGTGACAAACGCCTCGTCCGGCAGGCCAAAGCGCGGGAGCAGACTTGCCCCCTCTTCCGCGAGGCATTTGACGGCGAGCGTGTGGAACTCAGGCACCTCGTGAGACCATGTGTTGGCACGACCCTCAAACCGCGCTTCGTCTGCGCCGCCCATGTGTGCGAGCACGGTCATCTCGGAGGGGCCAAATCCGCGCTCCATCAAAATGCGCGCCACTTCGGACGGCGTTTCCGCGCCTTTTGTCAAAATAATGAGGTTTTGGTCGGGGGCGAGGAACGGGATGATCTGTTCCACCGGGCGGCCATGGACGGTGAGGGTTTCACAGTCGGCCAGCGACCAGCCCATGCGACAGGCGGCGAGTTGGAAGGCGGAAAGCTGCGGATGATAGAGGATGTCCGAGTGGTCGATGTCGCGCCCGATCCTTGCACCGACGGAGTACCAAAGCGGATCCCCCGTGGCGAGGACGACAACGCGCCGCCCGCGCAGGGATTTGAGATCGGCAATCAGCGCATCAAAGGGCGAAGGCCAGGCGCGGCGCTCGGCAGTCAGACCGGCGGTCAGGGCGTGATGCCGGTCGGCACCGAAGATGATCTCAGCGCTTTCAAGCACAGCGCGCGTGGCAGGAGAGAGGCTCTCTAGCCCGTCATCCCCGATGCCGACGATGTGCAACCATGCGCTCACCCGTCGATCTCCGGCAGGCCGACGGCCAGCGCGTTGACAGCCGCCGAGGCAATGGCGGAGCCACCGCGACGGCCCCGCAGGGCGACGAATTCACAGCCGCGCGGATTGGCGGCCAGCTCGGCCTTGGACTCCGCAGCACCGACAAAACCGACCGGGAAACCGAGGATCACGGCAGGCTTTGGAAAGCCTTGGTCGATGAGTTCCAAAAGGTGAAAGAGCGCGGTGGGCGCATTGCCAATGGCGACCACAGCGCCCTCAAGATGCGGTTCCCACAACTCAACGGCGGCAGCGGAGCGCGTGTTGCCGATGGTCTGGGCGTGCTCCGGCGTGCGGGCATCGTTCAGGGTGACGATCACCTCGTTGCCCGCGGGAAGGTAGCGGCGGATGATCCCGGCCCCGACCATTTCGCAATCGCACAGGATCGGCGCGCCGGATTGGAGCGCGGCGTGACCCGCCGCATAGGCATTGGCGGAAAAGGCCAGGCGGTCTGCGACCTCGACCATACCGCAGGCATGGATCAGGCGGATGGCGAGCCGTTCGAGACCCGGTTCAAAGCGATCGAGGCGGGCTTCGCGGCGCACGGTCGCGAAGCTTTCGGCGTAGATCGCCTTGGGGTCTTTTTCATAAGGGCGCATGGAGATCAGGCCTTGGTCTTGCGCGCCGATTCCGGGCCGTGCGGGTGTTGGGCATGCGGATAGACCGGATGGTGGTGGTCATGGCCGTGGTCACGCCCGTGATCATGATGGTGGTGATGCCCGTGATCGTGGTGGTGACCATGGGCATGATCATGATGGTGGTCGTCGTGATGATGGTGATGCCCGGAGGCTTTTTCCAACCGGCATAGCCCCGTACAGAAGGTGTCACAGAGCGTGCAATCTGCCACGTTGGAGCCGGGGGCGGAGGCACCCTGCCCCTCCACATGGTGGTGGTGGCTTTCCTGAACCGCGCCCACCTCAGCCTCGAACCCGATGACCTCGGTGCGGTATTTGCAGAGGACACAGGTCGGCGGCGGCATATCGGAGAAGGCCGGATGCTGGCGATCTTCGGGTTTGATGTGGTGATGATGCCCACCTTCCAGCGCGAGCACCTGTTCGCGGTACGCACAGATGCCACAGTTCGGGATCACCGCATCGCCCGCCTGTTCGGTCACCCGTTCGGCAAAGGTTTCGAGCACCTTCGGGTGGTCGTTCAGATAGCTGGCTTTGACGAAGTCGATGTCGGGATATTCCGCCGCGACCTGATCGGTGAAGCCATAAATGCGGTCGATCAGAATGCCGGTGAAGAGGAAATACGGGAAGACGATGACGCGTTTGTAGCCGAGCTTGGCCACATGTTGCAGGGCGGGCTCCACAAGCGGGAAGGTCACACCGGAATAGCCAACCTCACACCAGCCGAACCCCATGCCTTCCCAGAGCATCCGGGCGATTTTGGAGACGTTGGCGTTGGCATCCGGGTCAGAGGCCCCGCGCCCGATGACCACGAGACAGGTCTCATGCATCGGCAGCTCGCCTAGCTCCGCGTTGGCCTTTGCCACAGCATCCTGGACGCGCGCGGCGGCGGCGGCGATCATTTTTGGGTCCACACCCAGTTCGCGGCCATATTTGACCTCGATCCCATGCTTTTCCGCGTAGGTGTTCAAGACGGTCGGAATGTCGTTCTTGGAATGCATCGCTGCAAAGAGCATGCCCGGCACGGCCAGAATGCGATCACACCCGGCCTCACGCAAACGGTCGAGACCATCGCGGATCACGGGGTTGGCGAATTCGAGATAGCCGTAATCAACCAGCCAATCCTCGGGCAATAGCGCCGGCAGCTTTTCCGCCAAAACGGCAAACTCGTCTACGGCGGCCTGGCTGCGCGAGCCATGGCCGCAAATCATCACACCAGTTTTCATTGGATCACGCCTCCTGCGGCTCGGCGTCGATCTCGGCTTCGGCCTCTGCTTCGGCCTCTTCCTGCTTGCCTTTGACCTTGCCCCAGATGGCGATGCCGATCGCGACCCCGATGGCCACACCGGCGAGCCAGTGATCATGTCCTGCCAGCTCACCAAGATGCCCCGGGTGGGCAAGGGCGGGTGTTGCAAAAACTGCGGCGAGTAACGTGATGATCCGGGTCATGGCTATTCCTTGTCTTGGCCTGTGTCAGGCGCGTCCGTGGTCAAGGAGGCTGGATGTCTGACGATGCTGCGCAAGATCCCCGGTATGGGTCGATCCGCCACTGCCAACCTCTCAGGCCCCATAGGGCGTCGTCATGCCCCTCTATAGGCCCGCCGCGCTTTTGGCGCAATCGCTTTAGCCGACAGAATATGAGACAAATGTGCACATTCGCACCGATCCTGCGCCCCTATACCGGTTACTTGTGCATTCATCTCGCCTTAGATCGAAAGGGCAGCAGAGGAGTGAGACAATGGGATTCTTGAAAGACGGCCAGTGGCACGACAAATGGTACGACACCGAGAAATCGGGCGGACGGTTTGTCCGCACGACGACGAAGTTTCGCAACTGGGTGACGGCGGACGGGTCCGCTGGTCCATCTGGCGACGGGGGCTTCAAGGCCGAGAGCGGGCGTTATCATCTCTATGTCTCCTACGCCTGTCCCTGGGCGCATCGCACCTTGATCTTTCGGGCGATCAAGGGGCTGACCGATCATATCTCCGTCTCCGTCGTGCATCCTGACATGCTCTCCGATGGCTGGACGTTCGAGACCGATTTTGCGGGGGCCACGGGTGATACGCTTTTGGGGAAATCCTTCCTGCGCGACGTTTATACTGAGGCCGACGCGGGCATCTCAGGCCGCGTGACCGTTCCTGTGCTTTGGGACAAACAGCAAAACACCATCGTCTCGAATGAGAGTTCTGAGATCATCCGCATGCTGAACTCCGCCTTTGACGGGATCACGGGCGATGATCAGGATTTCTGGCCCGAAGCGCTGCGCGAGGAGATCGAAACGGTCAACGCGCGGGTGTACGACACGGTGAACAATGGCGTCTATAAAGCGGGCTTTGCCACCACGCAGGACGCCTACGACGAGGCCATCGCGCCGCTGTTCGAAAGCCTCGACTGGCTCGAAGGCATCCTGTCGGAAAACCGCTACCTCACCGGGGATCGCATCACGGAGGCCGATTGGCGTCTCTTCACCACGCTCGTGCGCTTCGACAAGGTCTATCACACGCATTTCAAGTGTAACTTGCGGATGCTGAAAGATTACCCGAACCTTTGGGGCCACACCCGCGAGCTTTACCAATGGCAGGGCGTCAAAGAGACCGTCAATTTTGACCATATCGTTCGGCACTATTACTACAGCCACGATATGATCAACCCGAACCGGATCGTACCTGTGACACCCGCGCTGGATTTTGATGCGCCGCATGGGCGTGGCTGACGGGTTTTAGCCGGGTGTCTGTCCGTAGTGCTCGACCATGGCGGCAAGATCGTCCGGGTCGACCTCATTCGGAACAAAGGCACAGGCATTGCCCGCGTGGGCAAAGATCGACCCATCGGAGAAAAACGTCGAATTCGTCGTGACGATGACCTTGGCCTCGGGGTGGCGGTACTGCGCGTAATCCGCGATGGCCAAGGCGGATCCTTCCTCCAGCACCAGATCCAACACGATCAGATTGGGGGCTTCGCGGTCCAGATAGGCGACAGCCTCGGCCTGGCCGGGGGCAACCTCGACGGTCATGCCTTGGCGCTCCAGATGGCGACGCCAAATCCGCGCCAAATCCGCGTTACTTTCAACGATAAGAACGTCCATCTGTCATCCTGAGGCACAGCCCTTCCGGGGAAAAGGGCGTGGAAGCTTGGGAGCGGCGCGCCCTCCCACGAGCCATCTCTAATATTAATGAATTTTTTCATATTGAGGGTCAATTCGTGCCAAGACTAAGGCGGGAGGGAAAAAGCTAAGAATTTAACTTGCCTTCCTCGCCTGCCGCGGCAAAACAAGCGTCATGACAGAGAACACACAGAGCACATGGATTACGCTGTGCGAGGGCTGCAAACGCCCCGATTGGGCGGCGCGTAACGAGACCGAAACCGACGGGGCCAAGCTCGCCGCACGGGTCGAGCCCCTCGCCTCGGAGGCCGGGATCAAGACCCGGCGCGTGAGCTGCACAATGGGGTGCGAGCGCGGTTGCAACGTGATCGTGCAGGGGCACGGAAAAATCGGCTACTCCCTTGGAAAATTTGACGGAACCGAGGAGGATGCCGAGGCCATCGTGGCCTACGCCCAACAGCACGCCGCGTCCAAGACCGGACAGGTGCCGTTCCGCGAATGGCCAGTTGGGGTCAAGGGGCATTTCGTCTCGCGCCACCTGCCATTGCCACAGGACGAGACATGAGCAAACACCGGGATCATGGCGGGGGCTTGGATGCGGCTGTGGCGCGCTATGGCGGTGACAAATCCGCCTGGATCGACCTCTCCACCGGCATCAATCCGGTGCCCTATCCCATCGGCGACATCTCGCCCGCGGCGTGGCAGGCCCTGCCGGACGCCGCGGCGCAGGACGCGTTAAATCAAGCGGCGCGGAGTTTTTGGGACGTGCCCCATGGTGCGGCGGTCTTGGCGGCCCCCGGTGCCTCCAGCCTAATCTCCCGCCTGCCCGCGCTTTGGCGACAGGGCCATGTGGACATTCGCACGCCGACCTACAACGAACATGCGGCGGCCTTTGAGGCGCATGGCTGGAAGATCGGCCCAGAGCACGCCTCCGTTCAGGTCGCGGTGCATCCGAACAACCCGGACGGGCGGTTTTGGTCCACCTCTGAGTTGACCGCGCAGCACGTCGTCATTGACGAAAGCTTTTGCGACATCGCGCCCGAGGACAGCATGATCTCGCGCGTCACCGACGGGCGGACGATTGGGCTCAAAAGCTTCGGCAAATTTTGGGGGCTGGCGGGTCTTCGGCTTGGTTTTGCCATCGGCGCGCCGGAGCTGATCGACCGGTTGGCGCAGATGATTGGCCCTTGGGCCGTCTCTGGGCCTGCGCTCACCATCGGAGCTGCGGCGCTCAACGATCCGGTCTGGGCCGCAAAAACCCGCTTGCGCCTCGCGGAGGATGCTCAACGTCTGGATGAGCTGATGGAGCGCAAGGGCGCGGACACGGTGGGCGGCACGCCCCTCTTCCGGCTCTATGAAGTCGATGACGCCCGCGCGTGGCAACAGCGTCTCGCAGAGGGTCGCGTCTGGTCGCGGGTTTTCCCCTACTCGGACCGGTGGCTGCGCCTTGGTCTCCCGGCGCTGTCGGATTGGGACCAGCTGGAGGCGGCGGTGTGAGCCTTGCCCTCGCCATGGCGCTCGACGCCCTGTTCGGGGAGCCAAATTGGCTTTGGTCCCGCGTCCCGCATCCTGCCGTTTTGATGGGACGGCTGATCGGGACGGCAGACAAAACATTCAACCACGGCGCCGCGCGAAAGGCGAAGGGCGTGGTTTTGATCCTCGCCTTGGTCCTCGGCGCGGGTCTGCTCGGCGTTGTTCTCAACCTGATCCCGTTTGTCGACATCCTGCTCGGCGCGATCCTTTTGGCCCATAAATCCCTGATCGAACATGTGCGCGCTGTGGCCGAGGCGCTTGGGCGCTCTGTCGAGGAGGGGCGCCAGTCCGTCGCCATGATCGTCGGACGCGACACGCGCGAGATGGACGAACCGGCCGTGGCGCGGGCGGCCATCGAGTCGGCGGCGGAAAATTTTTCCGACGGGGTGATCGCGCCCGCCTTCTGGTTTCTCATCGGCGGATTGCCGGGCATCCTGATCTACAAGATCGTCAACACGGCCGACAGCATGATCGGCTATCGCACCGAGCGGCACCGTGATTTTGGCTGGGCCTCTGCGCGGCTGGACGACCTCTTGAACCTCATCCCCGCGCGCTTGACTGCGCTTTTGCTCTTTCCTTGGGGACGCCCCCTCTCGCTCTGGCGCGAGATCCTCACAGAGGCCCGCCGCCATCGCTCGCCCAATGCCGGTTGGCCCGAAGCGGCGCTATCTCGCAGCCTCAGCGTCGCTCTCTCTGGTCCCCGCGCCTATCACGGCGAGATGCGCGACTTTCCTTGGGTGAACCCGGAGGGGCGCGCTGCGGCCACGCCCACCGACATCGAGGCGGCCTGTTCGCGGCTTTGGCGCGCTTGGGGCGTTACCCTTATTTGTGTGATCCTTCTGTCATTTGCCTGACAGGCTTCAGAACGCTAACTTGCCATCAACTCGAATTTTAAAAGGTATCTCCATGCGGTCTCTCGGTTTCGCCCTCGCGCTCTCTCTCGCCACACCAGCTTTGGCCACCTCAGCCTTTGCTGATGTGCCCTGTGGCGGCAATTTTTCGTCTTTTAAGAGTGCCATGAAGGCCGACGCGATTGCCAAGGGCCATTCCCAAGCCGCCGCGGACCGGTTCTTTGCCGCCGCGCAACACAGCCCGTCTGTGATCAAGGCCGACCGATCGCAGGGCATTTTCCAAAAGGATTTCATCGAGTTTTCCCGCGCCGTGATTAGCCAGAACCGCGTCACCAACGGTCGGGCCAATTCCGCGAAATATGACAGCGTGTTCAAACGGATTGAACGTGATTATGGCGTGTCGCGTGGCGTCCTTTTGGCCTTCTGGGCGTTGGAGACCGACTACGGACAGGTGCAGGGCAATTTCAACACGCTGAACGCGCTCATGACCCTCAGCCACGATTGCCGTCGCCCAGAATTGTTCCAGCCGCAGGTCTATTCCGCGCTCACCCTCTATGAGAAGGGCGACTTCGATCTCAACACCACGGGGGCCTGGGCCGGTGAGATCGGCATGGTTCAGATGTTGCCGAAAGACATTCTGGAAAACGGCGTGGATGGCGACGGCGATGGCCATGTGCGGCTCAAAACCTCTCCGCCGGATGCCCTGATGTCCGGGGCCAAGATGCTGCGTCATCTCGGCTGGCGCGCGAATGAGCCGTGGATGCAGGAGATTGTCGTACCCTCCGACCTCGACTGGTCGAAAACCGGCCTCAATCACAAGATGACCGTGAGCCAATGGGCCAAACTGGGGGTGAAACCGCGCTCTGGTTCGCTTGGTCCGAGCAATTTGCAGGCCTCCGTCCTTTTGCCCATGGGGCGCAAGGGGCCGGCCTTTCTCGCCTACCCGAATTTCGAGGTCTATTTCGAGTGGAACAAGAGCTTTGTCTATGTGACCACGGCCTCCTATTTCGCCACCCGTCTCGAAGGGGCCCCAGTCTATGACGCGGGCAATCCCGATGCGGGCCTGTCGGGCGCGCAGATGAAGCAGCTCCAGCAGAAGCTTGTGAACATGGGCTATGATGTCGGTGGCGTAGACGGCATTTTGGGCGAGAAAACCCGCGAGGCCGTGCAGAGCGTTCAGCAAAAGCTGGGCATGCCCGCCGATGCCTGGCCGACACCCGCGCTTTTGGCGCGTCTCTGACGCCACTGCCTTTCTTTCCGCGTCTTTCTTTCCGCGCCTCTCTGCCTGCACATCCACTGTGCGGGCACTGTGCCGGATGGGGGCTTGCCCTTTTCTGACAAAAATACTTTGTCTTATGCAACATCTGTAAGACAGAGGATTTTGATATGACCGCCCCCACCATCCGCCGTATGCGCCACGAGTTGAAAATCCGCGACCTGACCGTCGAAAAGACCGAACGCCTGACACCCAATATGATCCGCCTCACGCTCACCGGCGAAGACCTGGCCGATTTCGCCAGCGGCTCGTTTGACGACCATTTGAAAGTTTTCGTGCCCACAGACTCCGACCCTGCCAAACGCGATTACACCCCGCGCCGGTTCGACACCGAGGCCCGCGAGTTGATCATCGACTTCGCCGATCATGGCGAAGGCCCGGCGGCAAGTTGGGCGCGCGCAGTACAGGCGGGCGACATGGTGCAGATCGCTGGCCCGCGTGGCTCGCGCGTGATCGAGGGCGACATTGCCCATTGGGTGCTGATCGGGGATGAAACGGCGCTGCCTGCGATGGGCCGTAAGCTCGAAGAACTTCCCGAAGGGGTCAAAGTCACGATGATCGCGACCGTGCCGGGGGCCGACGACGAGCAAGCGATTGAAAGCGCGGCAGATGTGACGACGCACTGGATCCACCGCCCATTGGATCAGGCGACCGAGGCCCAGCCGTTCCTAGATGTCCTGCCGCAGATCGAATTGTCGCCGAACACCTTTGTCTGGATCGCGACCGAGGCCGGGATCGCCAAGCAATTGCGCGAAGCTGTGTTGGAGATGGGCCATCCGCTCCAGTGGCTCAAGGCCGCGGGCTATTGGATCAACGGCGAGGCTGAGGCGTCGATCAAGGATCTGGATGCGACCGCCTGACGCGCGGCTGTTTCAAATCACCCATCGCTTTACGGTTTGGTAAGGAATCTGTTAGAGTCTGAACAAGCGAAATGAGACATTCAGTGTCATCATCCAAAATGGCCCGGCAGAGTTGCAGCTCCGCCGGGCCTCGCTTTTTCAGGTTACAGCCCGATCCAGAGACGGATGATTGCCACGACGAGCGTTGCCGCCGCGAGGATCACCATCCATTTGCGAAAGGAGTGTTTTTCCAGTGTCATCACCTCCTGTCACCGCAATGGGTTGCGGCATCATTAGGATTAGAGATGAATTGTTGGGAATGTCTTAACCACGATCACGCCACCAGCGCTTCGGCCTTTTTCAGGTCCACGGAGACCAGTTGAGACACGCCTTGTTCCTGCATGGTTACGCCAAACAGGCGGTCCATGCGGGCCATGGTCACGGCGTGGTGGGTGATGACCAAAAACCGCGTGTCGGTGCGTTGGGTCATCTCATCGAGCATATCGCAGAACCGCGTGACATTGGCGTCATCCAGCGGCGCGTCGACCTCGTCGAGCACACAGATCGGCGCCGGGTTGGCCATGAACACCGCAAAGATCAGCGCGAGCGCAGTCAGGGTCTGTTCCCCCCCGGACAAGAGCGAGAGCGTCGAGAGTTTCTTGCCCGGCGGCTGACACATGATCTCTAGACCTGCTTCCAGCGGATCGTCGCTTTCGACCATCATCAAACGCGCCTCGCCGCCGCCGAACAGGTGGGTAAAGAGCATCGAGAAGTTGCTGTTCACCTGCTCAAACGCGGTGAGCAAGCGTTCCCGACCCTCTTTGTTGAGCGCAGAAATCCCGGAACGCAGCGTTTTGATCGCTTCCTCCAGGTCTTCTTTCTCTTTGGTCAGCGTGTCGTGTTCCTCGCGCACCTCTTTGGCATCCTCTTCGGCGCGGAGGTTCACCGCCCCAAGGCTATCGCGCAGGCGTTTGAGCCGGTTCACATCCACCTCGATGGCGGAATGCGACGGGATTTTCTCCGGGTCCGTGTCGAGTTCTTCGAGAAGCTTGGCAGGCGTTGTTTCCAACTCTTCCTGAATGCGTTCAATTGCGGCCTCGACCATCTCTTTCGCCGCATCGCGCCGGGCCTCGGACGCCGCACGGGTTTCGCGTGCTTCGGACGCAAGACGCTCTGCCTCCCGTTCCGCCGCGACGGCCTCGCGCAGGGCGGTTTCGCCGAGGGCCAAAGCATCCGCAGCCTTGCGGACACGCGTTTCCGCCTCGGTGATCTCGCTCATGAGACGCTCGCGTTTGGTCGCGATCTCTTCGGGAAGCGCTGCAGCCTCTTTCAGCTCCGCCTCGCTCGCCGTCTTGCGGCTCTGCAATTCGCCGATCCGTTTGCCTGCGGTTTCAAGGCGGTGACGCCAGCCGGACAGTTCCTTGGTCACTTCTTGAGAGCGACGTGTACGAGCCTCACCTTCACGACGAATTTCGTCATGGGAAGAGCGCTTGCTCATCATGGTGATACGCGCGGCCTCGACCGTGAGTTTGACCTCTTCGATTTCGCTCCGGGCCACCGACAAATCCGGCAGATCGGCCAACGCCTTTTCCGCCTCACGGAGACGATGCTCTGCGCCCCGCGCCTCTTCGTCGTGACGCGACACGGCGAGACCGAGGTTTTCGACCTTGCCCTCGGCCAACGTCCGATCGTTTTCCGCCCGTGACAGGGCCCGCGCCGCCTCGGACAGAGCGCGGTCGGCAGAGCGGCGCGCCTCGCGGGCCAACCGGTCGGCTTCGGTCAACTGCTGCAAGGTCGCCTTGAGGTGCTCATGCGCGGAACTTGCCCCGGCGGCTTTTGCCTCGGCAACCACAAGCTCCTGTTTCAAATCTTCCAAACGGTTGAGCTGTTGCAGGCGCAGCGCGGCGGCAGAGGGCGCATCCTCGGCACCGGCTCGCAGCCCGTCCCAGCGCCACATGTCGCCCTCGACCGAGACAAGGCGTTGCCCCGGCTCCAAATCGGACTGCAGCCGCGCACCGTCTTCGGCCTTAACCAAACCCACCTGCCCGATCCGTCGCTCCAGCGCGGGCGGCACATCGACGTAGTCAGAGAGCGCCTCAACCCCGATGGGGAGGTCTGGCTCATCGTCGTAGGGCGGGAGATTGACCCAACCGGAGGCTTGGTAGCTTTCAATCGACGGCTGGCGCAGATCATCGGCCAGAGCGGCCCCAAGCGCCTTCTCATAGCCAGACTTCACCCGAACCTGATCGAGCACCTGCTTGCCGGAAATCTGGTCGCGGTCGAGCATTTTCGCCAACGCGGAGACCTCAGCCCGAAGTGCGCCCAACTCGCCATCAGCCTCGGAGCGCGCCGCACGGGCCTCCGCCTCGCGGGTCTGGGCCTCCGTCCGGGCCTCATCGGCGGCGATCAAAGCGGCTTCGGTCTCTTCGGCCTCTGTCTGGGCCTTTACCTGTGCCTCAGTCGCTGCGGATAGCGCCTCGGCAGATTCGCTCAACGTGTCTTTCGCGCCTTGGACAGCGGCGCGTGCGCGATCGGATTCAGCGCGAGCGCGGTCCAAGGTCTTGCGATTGTCCTCGACCAAACGTCCCGCCGATTGGTGCCGCGCAGCAAGGCGGGCGACATCTTCGGTCATTTGCGAAAGCGCCGTTTCGCGGTCAGCAAGGATCTGACTGGCCTCAGAGGCCTCTGCCGCCGCTTGACCGAGTTTCGGCTCATGCCCTTCGGCGGCTTTCACCAGCTCGCGCTGTTCCCATTCGAGACGGGAGATCGTCTCCCCCGCATCGCGGTTCAGCTGCTCCTCACGCGCGATGTCGGCCACAAGCTGGTCGATCCGCCGGGACAGCGTTTCAATCAACTCCCGCGCACGAGTTTCCTCGTCAGAGAGTTGGTCCCGCGCGACAGTGAGGCGTTGCAGGACCGCACCCGCAATGCCCTCTTCTTCGCGCAGCGGCGGAAGCTCCGCCTCTTTGGCCTCACGCGCTTTGGTCCCATCCCGGGACAGCTTTTCGGCCTGCGCGGCCTGTGTGACCCGCGTTCTCAGGATGTTTTCGGCCTCGGCACGGGCCTGATCCGCATCACGCCAACGACGATAGAGCAAAAGCCCCTCTGCCTGACGCAGCTCCGCCCCGATTTCGCGGTAGCGCGCCGCCTGACGCGCCTGACGCGCGAGCGAGGCCAATTGCGCCGCCAACTGTTCAATCACATCGTCAACGCGGGCGAGGTTGGTTTCCGTACCTTTGAGTTTCAACTCCGCCTCGTGACGACGTTGATAGAGGCCCGAGATCCCCGCCGCCTCTTCGAGGATACGACGCCGTGATTTCGGTTTCGCGTTGATCAGCTCAGAGATTTGCCCCTGACGCACAAGCGCGGGCGAATGCGCGCCGGTCGAAGCGTCGGCAAAGAGCATCGACACATCCCGCGCGCGCACATCTTTGGTGTTCACCTTATAGGCCGAGCCCGCATCCCGCGTGATTCGACGCACGATCTCCAGACTGTCCGAGTCGTTGAACCCGGCGGGGGCCAAGCGTTCCGAGTTGTCGATCATGAGATTGACTTCGGCAAAGTTGCGCGCCGGACGGGTCGAGGCCCCGGCAAAGATCACATCTTCCATGCCCGCGCCCCGCATCGCCTTGGGGCGGTTTTCGCCCATGACCCAGCGCAGAGCCTCCAAGAGGTTCGATTTGCCGCAGCCGTTCGGGCCGACAACGCCCGTCAGCCCATCCGCGATCACGAGATCGGTGGGGTCTACAAAGCTTTTGAAGCCATTGAGACGCAGACGAGTGAAACGCAAGGACAGCCCTCAGGTAAAAGACACAGGAATGATTCCCGCTTGTGTAAAACTGTTCGGATCAAGTTGCCATGAGTCAACTGTGTCGCGTCGACATGTGGCGGGGTGAGGGAGGTTATCCACAAAATATTGCGCAAAGACGCCACAGAGGGCCGACCATAGGCCAAGTTTCGACGCAAACAGCTTGACCTCGGCTATCCGGGCGCGCCACAAAGGGCCCGCTATGGTTCCCCGCATGAACGCCAAGCGTTCGGGGAGAAATGGGAATGTGGTGCGAGCGACCCAATCCGGGGCTTAACTCCACAGCCGCCCCCGCGACTGTAAGTGGCGAGCGTCCGTCGAGATGCCACTGAGGCGATATGCCTCGGGAAGGTGACGAGAGCGCAGTGACCCGCGAGCCAGGAGACCAGCCGTGGCATATGGAAACCAATCCCCGTCGGGTGTGACGGGACAGGAGCTAAATATGACTAAGACTTTCGCCATCGCGCGTACGCATTCCACTCTCATGACCCTTGCCGCCGCCACTGTTCTCGGCCTCGGCCTCGTGTTCGCTGTGGGCCTGAGCCACAACGCCTCTGCGCATGACTTCGCGCATGATTCCCGCCACTCTATCGGCTTCCCCTGCCACTAAGATCATCCTGATTTACAATGGCTAGGAAACTCTTCGCCAGCGCGTTGTTCGCTGGTCTGGCTGCGGGTGCGCTCGCGGCCCTCTTACAGTTTGTCTTCGTCGTCCCCTCGATGATGGAAGGCGAGCTCTACGAAATGCGCGAACGCGTGCATTTCGGAGCCAACGGGGCGGAATCCCCCGCGGGCGTTCCGTCCATCGTGGGAGAGATGGGGCGTCATATGACAACCTTCACCTCGAACCTCGTCGTCTACACGGGGTTTGCCCTATTGATGGTGGTGGGCTTTGTCATGGCCGAGCAATTCGGGCGCAAGATCGACGCGAAGACCGGGCTCATCTGGGGGCTGTGCGGCTTTGCGGCGGTGCATCTGGCAACCTCGTTCGGTTTGCCCCCGAAACTGCCTGGCATGGTCGCCGCCGACATCACAGCGCGGCAAATCTGGTGGTTAGGCACGATCGTGGCAACGCTGATCGGGTTGGCGATGATCGGCTACGGCCGAGGCGTGGCTCTTCCTGTGATCGGCGTCGTACTCGTTGTCCTGCCCCATATCATCGGTGCGCCAACGCTCGACACCTATTTTGGCGTTGCGCCGCCTGAACTGGCGGGGCTGTTTGTCGCCAGATCGCTGGGCGTTGCAGCGGTGAGCTGGGCCGTTCTTGGCACGCTCGCGGGCGCGCTCTGGTCGCGAGAGACCTAGGCGGGGATTCTCCCGACCAAACAAAACCGCAGTTGGCCGATGGAACGCACGTCTCTGACGAGACCATCATCGGCCAACGCATAAAGGCGGGCGAATTCCACGATTTCGTCGGCTTGCGTGTCGGGATCGACACCGGAGAAAAGATACGCAGCCTTGCCTGTGGCGCGAAACGACACCGTCACGGGGTTGCCGCATACGATCATGCAATCGGTCGTCGCAACCTCCGCGGTGACACGACTGCGCAGCGTTTCGGCCAAGGCCGCGCCTTTCGCAGGCCCATCGGTCGTCCGACAACTCGAACAGATGGTGATACGATCTGCCATCAACTCCCTTTCCGGCCCAGAGCGGGCCATGTGTGACAGAGCAATAACGGAGGCCAACATGGCTGCCAAGATACCCGCAACCGTCGTGACCGGCTTTCTCGGTGCCGGCAAGACGACCCTCATCCGCCATATGCTTGCCAATGCGAACGGCAAGCGCATCGCCCTGATCATCAACGAATTCGGCGACTTGGGCGTCGATGGCGACATTCTCAAGGGCTGCGGCGACGAGACCTGCTCCGACGACGATGTGATGGAGCTGTCGAACGGCTGTATCTGTTGCACGGTGGCCGAAGATTTCATTCCGACGATGCAGAAACTTCTGGAGCGCGAAAACGCGCCCGATCACATCGTGATCGAGACCTCCGGCCTCGCGCTGCCGCAGCCGCTCATTCGCGCCTTCAACTGGCCCGGCATCTCGACCCGCGTCACCGTCGACGGCGTCGTCACCGTGGTCGACGGCAAGGCGGTGGCCGAGGGCCGGTTCGCCCATGACGTCGCCGCGGTC
>CAXPTW010000009.1:0-13651 GCA_964220165.1 Abyssibacter sp. | reverse complement strand
CTCCGTGGGCACGACCTTCAAGAAAGAGCTCGAAAAAGCCGGTGTCATCTTCTGTTCCATCTCGGAAGCCATCAAAGAGCACCCGGAACTGGTCAAAAAATACCTCGCCTCTGTGGTGCCAATCTCGGACAACTACTATGCGACGCTGAACTCCGCCGTCTTCTCCGACGGCTCGTTCGTCTACATCCCGCCGAACACGCGTTGCCCGATGGAGCTGTCGACCTATTTCCGCATCAACGCGGAAAACACCGGCCAGTTCGAGCGCACGCTGATCATCGCGGACAAGGGCAGCTACGTGTCCTACCTCGAAGGCTGTACCGCTCCACAACGTGACACGGCACAGCTTCACGCCGCCGTCGTTGAGATCATCATCGAGGAAGACGCCGAGGTGAAATACTCCACGGTGCAAAACTGGTTCCCCGGTGACGAAGAGGGCAAGGGCGGCATTTACAACTTTGTGACCAAACGCGCCGATTGCCGGGGCGACCGGGCCAAAGTGATGTGGACGCAGGTCGAAACCGGCTCCTCTGTGACGTGGAAATACCCGTCCTGCGTTCTGCGCGGCGACGACAGCCAGGGCGAGTTCTACTCCATCGCCATCACCAACAACCACCAACAGGCCGACACCGGCACAAAGATGATCCACCTCGGCAAAAACACCAAGTCGCGGATCGTCTCCAAAGGTATCTCGGCGGGCGTGGCGCAGAACACCTATCGCGGTCAGGTCTCCATGCACCCGAAAGCGAAGAATTCGCGCAACTACACGCAGTGTGACTCTCTGCTCATCGGCGACAAATGCGGGGCGCATACCGTGCCTTACATCGAGGTGCGCAACAACTCCTCGCGCGTGGAACATGAGGCCACGACGTCGAAGGTGGACGACGAGCAAATGTTCTACTGCCGCCAGCGGGGCATGGACGAAGAAGAAGCCGTGGCGCTGATCGTCAACGGCTTCGCCAAGGAGGTGCTCCAAGCGCTGCCGATGGAATTCGCCATGGAAGCGCAGCAACTGGTGGCGATTTCGCTTGAGGGGTCTGTGGGCTGATGCCGTTCAAGGCTCTTCTCATTCAAACATTGATTGCCACCGCTCTATGGGCGGTGGGTGTGTCGTTCCTCTTTGGCAAGTCGCTTCAAGAGCTTCTCCCCGGAGCGCTCATCTTTGCGGCTCTCTATTGGGTTGTCGCGCGCGTCTTGGCGCATGTCATGGCGAAGAAGGACCCGAAGTCATGATCACCACCGCGCCCTCTCCATCGCGCGCAGCAAAAACACTGCGCCTTCCGGCACCGCTGTGACCGTCGTTTAAGGATTGCACGATTGACCGACTGTATCGCCATAAGAACCTACACATGGGGGCCGGACGAGGAGCGTCTCGTGGCCGCCCTGACCCCTGTTTTCGGGGATCGGGTGCGTGTGGCGTTTCACAATCGGAAAGCGGGGGTCACGCCCTCTGTGCCGGTCGCGGATTTCAACGATGATTGGGTGCGCGACAACGGCTTGCGCGTTTTGGCGGACTATGGCTGGCGCTGCGGCGACTATGCGCTCTATGCGCTGCGTCAGGCGTTCCCCGAGTTTGACCACTACTGGCTCATCGAGCCGGATGTGGTGATCCACGGCGATGTGGCCGAGTTCTTCGCGGAGGCGGCAAAGCTCAGGGCCGACGGGATCGGCGTCGATTTCGCGCAGCAGGCGCCGAAAGAAAACCGGTTTGTCAAAGGCTTGCCCGCGAAAATGGTGCCGTATCGCGCGACCTTTGCCTTGACGCGGTTCTCTGGCCGGGCGCTCGACTATCTGTTTGAGGCCCGCAAGATCTATTGCAAGACGGCCCCCGGCGCGCATCGGTTCACCAATGACGAGACCTTTTGTTTCTCGCATCTCATGGCGCATCGCGACTTTACCGCAGGCGGTCTCAAAGACCATATGCCTGCGTGGTTCGACCAGGGCCTGTTTGACACCGATCCGGATCTCTTGGACCGCTCTGTGGAGACCCGTCTGGGCTCTCGCAATCAGGTCTGCCACCCGGTGCGGCCCATCGACAGTTTCATCGACGCGGTGAGCAAACGTGTGGCGGGCAATGCGTCCGGGTTTTTGAAAAACATGACCCCGTCCTTTGCCGAGATGAGCGCCGAAGAACTGACCCAGCTCGGCACCGCCGTACAGCAACGGATCACAGAATTGGCGCAGACGCTCAAGGATGAGCACAAAACCGAGACCCCACAGGAGGCGCTCCGGTAACCCGCCGGGACGAAGACCATTATGCAATTCGAGCTTTTCCCCGTCTACCTCGGCCAGACCACCGGCATCGCCCTCGGCGTTTTTATCGGTGTGTTCATCGGCCTCCTGATCCGTGCGAAAAACGGCAACCGCGAGGGGCTTTTGATGAACTCTGTCGCTGCGACTGCGTTTTTGGCCTCTGTCGCGGCTTGGGTGCTTTCTGCGGTGATCAAACTGGTGACGGCGGGCTGATCATGCAGGCGCGCTTCTCTCATAACCCGATGCAGGCCAAGAGGCGCTGCGGGACCGCTGCCACGGGGCAGGGGCATGAGACGCTGTGGCATGAGACGCTGTGCGCGCCCGAATTTTGCCATGATTTGGCTTTAAACATGACTCCTGGGGCCTTTAACGCACGGTATCAGGATGGATCACCTTCAGGACTTTCATGCTCGTCTCAAGCGGGTCTCGAAAAACACGCAGAACGGCGACACGGTCGTCGGACCCGCGTTGACGCGTGCGCATCAGCGCAATCAGCGTCTGGTCGAAATGCTGTCCCGGCACGAGCAAGAGGGCGTGCATCGCGCCCGGATCGAACCGCGGATGAAGCTCACCGAGATCCTGTCCTACGTCTTGGCCTTTGCCATGGGCGGTCTGGCGGCGATCATCGCGCGGTTCCTGCGGTTTCAACTGACCGGCGACGCGGCGCAGATTTCGCAGGATATGGATCTGGCGCTCGACATCATCTTTGCGATCGTGGTGGCCTTTATCCTGCGCGAGGCGGTGTCTCTCTCGGCGGTGAAACGCATGGGCGCGCAATTTGCCGGGATTTTGTTGGCCATCGTGACGATGCACAACGTGGTACACACCATGCCGGACGTGTTCTCAAAGATGTTCTCCGAGGACTGGGTCACCCATGTGACGCAGACGACCGATCCGGGCACGCTCTACTTCCGTGGGCACAGCTATCACATCTGATCCCTGCGCGCGGTGACGCAACGTCAGTTGGGATTGCCGCGCGGGTTGCGCAGAATTGCCTCACTTTTTGCCATATTTCCCCTCAGCTTAGCTCTGACACAACAACCGAGTGTGAGGGCGAGACAGACGATGTTAGAGGGACAGCACACGCAATTTGCCGAGCGGATCAAACGCATCGAGGCGGGCACCTCCGCGAACACCTTTGCGACCGTCTACACCGGGGTGCAGGACGTGGATACGCCGCGCTCGAAAAAGGTGTCGGGCGTTCAGCAACACAAGATCGAGGAGGCGAAGGGGCCAAGCGTCTCGGAGCTTGTGCAATTTGGACTGCGGTCCGGACTTCTCAAACTGATCGTCTTGGGGTCGGGCCTCGCGCTCTATCTGACCTATATCGCGGGCTGACCGGGGCGCACTCGCGCCTCTCGTCGCCTTTGAATTTTGCCTGCTCACCGGCGGGCTCTCTCCACACCAAAATCAAAACAGACACAACGCACATGCGCCTGCCGGGGTCTTCCCCGTGCGGGCTCTCATTCGTGAAAGGACAATAACATGTTGGAAATCAAAAACCTGCACGTCAAACTTGAGGAAGAGGACAAGCAAATCCTCAAAGGCGTCGATCTCAAGGTCGGGCCGGGTGAGGTTCACGCCATCATGGGGCCGAACGGGTCCGGGAAATCCACCACCTCCTATGTGATCTCTGGCCGCGACGGCTATGAGGTGACCGAGGGTGAGGTTCTGCTCAATGGCGAAGACCTGTTGGACATGGAGCCGGAAGAGCGCGCCGCCGCTGGCCTGTTCCTTGCTTTCCAGTATCCGGTCGAAATTCCGGGCGTGTCGAACATGACCTTCCTGCGCACCGCTGTGAACGCACAGCGCAAAGCCCGCGGCGAAGAAGAACTCTCCGCGACCGACTTCCTCAAAGAAGTGCGCGCCAAGGCGAAAAGCCTCAAGATCGACGCGGACATGCTCAAGCGTCCGGTCAACATGGGGTTCTCCGGCGGTGAGAAAAAGCGCAACGAAATCCTCCAGATGGCGATGCTGTCCCCGAAACTCTGCGTGCTCGATGAGACCGACTCCGGCCTCGACGTCGACGCGATGAAACTCGTCTCCGATGGCGTGAACGCGCTTCGTGACGGGCAGCGGTCCTTCATCGTGATCACCCCCTACCAGCGTCTTTTGGACCACATCAAACCGGATGTGGTGCACATCATGTCCAACGGTCGCATCATCAAAACGGGCGGCCCCGAGCTGGCCCTCGAAGTCGAACACAACGGCTATGCTGATCTTCTGGCCGAGGTGGAGGGCGCTTGATGAAACGCGCAGAGTTGAAACAACGCAAGTTGGACGCCACCAGCGCTCGTGTCGAGGGAATGGTCCTGCCCGCAGGCGCGCCTTGGGCGGATGCGCTGCGTCAGGACGCCTTGAATCGCTTGCTCTCCATGGGCCTGCCGCAGGGGCGCGATGAATATTGGCGCTGGACCCGTCCGGACACGCTCAACGCCGATGCGGCCAAACCCGCCATGGTGTTCCACGCCGATGAGGCCCCGATCTTTTCCGACATCGACCGGCTCAAGATCGTCTTTGTCGACGGGGTGTTCGATCCTGAGGCGTCAGATGCGCTTGAGGGCGAAAACCTTGAGATCATGCGTCTCTCGGACGCGCTCGCCGCCGACATCCATTGGGTGAAGGACGCGTACGGCGTTCAAGAGAAAAAGGCCCAAGACCCGGTCGAGCGCCCCTTTGCGACGCTCAACACCGCCTTTGCCACCGACGGTGCGGTGATCCGTGCCACGGGCAAGGTCGCGAAACCGGTGTCTCTGGTCTATCTGCACCGCGATGACACCTCGGATGCGATCCTGCACCATGTGATCCGTGTCGAAGAAGGCGCGGATCTGACCGTGTTGGAAAACGGCCCGGCGGCCGCGCGCTTCAATAAGGTGATGGAAGTCGAGGTGGCCGACAAAGCCGCCTTCCACCACGTCCGGGCGCAGGGCCGCGATCACGAACGCCGTGCCGTGACCCATGTGTTCGCCACCATTGGGCAGGAGGCTTTGTTCAAAAGCTTCACCATGACCGCGAATGGCGTGCTGACCCGCAACGAGGTCGTGCTCGACATCCAGGGCGACGATTCCTTGGCGCATGTCGCAGGGGCCGCGCTTGGCGATGGCGATTTCCACCATGACGACACGGTCTTCATCACCCATGATGCCGAGCGCTGCGAAAGCCGTCAGGTGTTCAAGAAAGTGCTCCGCAACGGTGCGAAAGGCGTGTTCCAGGGCAAAATCCTCGTGAAAGCGGGCGCGCAAAAGACCGACGGTTATCAGATCAGCCAGGGTCTCTTGCTCGATGGCGACAGCCAGTTTTTGGCCAAGCCGGAGCTTGAGATCTACGCCGATGACGTCGCCTGTTCGCACGGCTCCACCGTGGGGGCGATCGACGAAGAGGCGCTGTTCTACCTGCGCTCGCGCGGGGTGCCAACGGCGGAGGCGACCGACCTTTTGACGCTTGCCTTCCTCGCGGAAGCCATCGAGGAGATCGAGGATGCGGCCATCGCCGAAGACATCCTGCATCGTCTCGAAGGCTGGCTCGCCCGGCGTCGCGGCTGATGGGAGTCGTCCAAGATATGGCCCGCAGCTACCGCGCCCCGCGTGCGGTGCTGCGCAGCAGGCTGCGTGAGGAGTCCGAAGGCAGTGCCCTCGTGACCCTCATGCTCGCCTGCGGCCTGATCTTTGTCGCGCAATGGCCGCGCCTGTCGCGTCTCGCCTTTGAGACGGGGCAGGAGGTCCAGATGTTGATGGGGGCCACGTTGCTAAGTTGGCTCTTCATCATGCCTTTGGTGTTCTACGTCCTCGCGGGCGTGGTGGCATTTGTGATGCGGCTCCTTGGCCGGGGTGGCGACGGCTTTCAAACCCGCATGGCCCTGTTTTGGGGTCTGTTGTGCGCCGCGCCTTTGTGGCTCCTTTGGGGGCTGACGGCGGGCTTTGTCGGTCCCGGTGTGGCGACAAGCCTCGTGGGCCTTTTGGCCCTCTTTGCGCTGATGTTCTTCTGGGGGGCCAACCTCTCGGAAGTGGCCAGAAAAGAAAGCTGATATGTTTGACGTTTCCAAAATCCGCGCCGATTTTCCGATCCTGTCGCGCGAGGTGAATGGTCAGCCTCTGACCTATCTCGACAACGGCGCCTCGGCACAAAAGCCGCAGGTGGTGATCGACGCGATCACGCGGGCCTATTCCGAGGAATATGCCAACGTGCACCGCGGGCTGCATTATCTCTCGAACCTCGCGACCGACAAATATGAGAACGTCCGTCAGGTGGTGGCAACGTTCCTGAACGCCGGACATGAGGATGAGATCGTGTTCACCTCCGGGACAACCGAGGCGATCAACCTCGTGTCCTATGCCTGGGGCGCGGAACAGCTCAAAGCCGGCGACGAGATCGTGCTCTCTGTGCTGGAGCATCACGCCAACATCGTGCCGTGGCAGTTCCTGCGTGAACGTCAGGGGGTGGTGATCACATGGGTGGATTGCGCACCAGACGGGTCACTCGATCCGCAGGCGGTGATCGACGCCATGGGGCCCAAGACCAAACTCGTCGCGCTCACGCAGATGTCCAACGTCACCGGAACACGGGTGGATGTGAAAACCATCTGTCACGCGGCGCGGGAGCGGGGCATCGCCACTTTGGTCGATGGCTCTCAGGGCGCGGTGCATGGGCCTGTCGATGTGCAGGACATGGGCTGTGACTTCTATCCGATCACCGGACATAAACTCTACGGGCCGTCCGGGTCTGGCGCGATCTATATCCGCGCAGAGCGTCAAGCCGAGATGCGGCCCTTCCTCGGCGGCGGCGACATGATCGACACGGTGACGAAAGACACCGTGACCTACGCGAAACCGCCGCTCAAGTTTGAGGCGGGCACGCCCGGTATCGTTCAGACCATCGGGATGGGCGTCGCGCTTGAGTATCTCATGAGTATCGGGATGGAGAACATCGCCGCATATGAGGCCGAACTGGCCACCTATGCCGCCGAGAAACTTCAGACCCTCAACTGGCTGAATGTGCAGGGCACGGCACCGGGGAAAGGTGCGATCTTTTCCTTCACCATGGAGGGCGCACATCCGCATGACATTTCGACCGTCTTGGACAAAAAGGGCGTCGCGGTCCGCGCGGGCAGCCATTGCGCCATGCCCCTGATGCAGCACCTCGGCATCACGGCCAGCTGTCGCGCGTCTTTCGCGATGTACAACACCCGAGACGAGGTTGACCGTTTGGTCTCTGCCCTCGAACTGTGCCGCGAGTTTTTCGCTTGAACGAGAGAGGGGCGCAAAACCGATTGCGCCCCTCTTTTCCATGCCGTATAGACGGCCCCATGCGCACCTTTAGCTCAGCTGGATAGAGCGCTGCCCTCCGAAGGCAGAGGCCAGAGGTTCGAATCCTCTAAGGTGCGCCATTCAACCAAGGTTTTGTCCTTGGTCACCCATTTCCATCTATCTGTCTGGATGAGGTTTGCCGTGGTCGGCGGCGTGTCGCTGTGACGTCCTTTGATGCGGGGCTCAAAGGCGGGGTGCCCTCGCAAAGCTGTGCTCCGCGAGGGGACTGTTTTAGCTCGACTTCTTCGCCAGTTCCTTGAGCAGCGAGGCACGCGAGGCTTGGCCAATCAACGCCCCGTCTTGCATCACGCCGAGCGGCATCTCCATCTCGGCCAAACGCGCCATGAGGTGGATCACTGGCACAGAGGCCTCGACGGTCTCGACATGATCGCCCTTGGCCTCTTCCATCACATCGCCCGCCGTCAGAACGCCCAAGGGGTTCATATGGTTGACGAATTCCTCGACGTATTCATCGGCGGGGTTCTCGAAGATGTCCTTGGGCGTGCCGCATTGCACGATGCGCCCGCCTTTCATGATCGCGATCCGGTCGCCCAGTTTGAACGCCTCATCAAGGTCGTGGCTGACGAAAATGATCGTGCGTTTGAGCTTGCGTTGCAGCTCCAAGAGCTCGTCCTGCAAGTGGTTGCGGATCAAGGGATCGAGCGCGGAAAACGGCTCGTCCATCAACAGGATCGGCGCGTCGGCGGCAAAGGCGCGGGCGAGGCCCACACGTTGCTGCATACCGCCTGAGAGTTCCGACACCTTGTTCTCGGCCCAATCGGTCAAGTTCACGAGGCTCAGTTGTGCATCGACCTTTTTCGCGCGCACGTCTGGCGGGACATGAGCCAGCTCAAGGCCGAGCCCGACGTTTTCGCGCACGGAGCGCCAAGGCAGCAGGCCGAATTGCTGAAACACCATGGCGACCCGGCTCTGGCGTAGCGCGCGCAGGCCTTTGGCATCGGCATGCGTTACGCTGACCATCTCGGAGCCATCGCTGATCTTCACCTCGCCACGCACCACCGGATTGAGCCCGTTGACCGCACGCAGGAGCGTCGATTTGCCCGACCCCGAGAGGCCCATGAGGACAAGGATTTCGCCCTCCTGCACCTCAAGAGAACAGTTGTGCACGCCCAGAACCTGTCCGGTTTTCTCCTGAACTTCGGAGCGTTCCTTTCCGTCGTCCATGAGGGGCAGGGCGGTCTCAGGTTTGTCCCCGAAGACGATGGAGACATTGTCAAAAATCACGGCGGTCATTTGGGTTCAATCCTCAGGACACGGTCCAGCATGATGGCCAGCACGACGATGACAAAGCCACTTTCAAAGCCCAATGCGGTGTTCACCTGATTGAGCGCGCGCACCACCGGCACACCGAGGCCATCGGCCCCCACGAGGGCGGCGACCACGACCATGGAGAGCGACAGCATGATGGTTTGGTTGAGGCCAGCCATGATCTGCGGCAAGGCGAAAGGTAGCTCGACTTTCCACAACAATTGCCGCGAGGTGCCGCCAAAGGCCTGGACCGCTTCCAAGAGCGCGGGAGGGGTGGAGCTAATCCCGAGATGCGTCAGACGGATCGGCGCAGGGAGCACAAAAACCACGGTGGCCAAAAGGCCCGGCACCATGCCGATGCCGAAAAACACGATGGCGGGGATCAGGTAGACGAAGGTCGGCAGCGTCTGCATCAGATCGAGGATCGGGCGCAGCACGCGGTAAAATCCGGGACGTCGCGCGGCATAGATGCCGATCGGCACGCCAATGGCCATACAGACGACACAGGAGGCGACGACGAGGGTGAGGCTCTCGGTGGCTTCTTCCCAATAGTCCTGATTGAGGATGAACAGAAACCCGAGACCGACGAGCAGACAGGCTTTCCAATTGCGTTGCAGCGCCCAGGTGCCCGCCACGAAAACGGCGATGACCACCAGCGGCGGTGGGGTTTGCAGCACCCACAAGACGGCCTCGATCATTCCTTCGAGCGCGGCAGACAGCGCGTCAAAGAACCAGCCTCCGTGGTGTTGCATCCAGTCGAAATAGTCTGAGGCAACCTCTCCGACCGGGATTTTATACTCTGTGATCCAGCTCATTGCGTTTCCGATCTTCAGGGGTGTTAGCGGTAGGTCTCAAAACGAAAGGCCCGAGGGTGTGCGCCCCCGGGCCGAACACGTTTCGATCAGAGACCGAACGCCGCTTTCACAGCCGGAAGACCCGGCTCGCCCGCCGTGGTGGTCACGCCGTCGAGCCACGGATCAAGGATCTCGGGGTGCGCGGTGACATAGGCTTTGACCGCATCGTCGGCGTCTTCGCCGTCGTTGAGGATCGCGCCCATGATCTCGCTTTCCATGGAAACGGTGAAGTCGAGGTTGGTCAGAAGTTTACCGACATTGGGGCATTCTTCGACAAAGCCAGCACGGGTCAGCGTGTTCACGACTCCAACGCCGCCAAAGAACTCTTCGCCGCCGGTGAGGTATTTCAGGTCGAAATTGACGTTCATCGGATGCGGCGCCCAGCCGAGGAAGACGACGTCTTCGCCCTTGTCATAGGCGCGGCGCACTTGGCTCAGCATGCCTTGCTCGGAGCTTTCCTTGACGTCGAAGTCGCCCAGACCGTGGGTGTTCGTCTCGGTCAGGCCGATCAGGTAGTCGTTGCCTTCGTTACCCGGCTCGATGCCATAGATGGTTTCGTCCAGCTCATCGGCGAATTTTGCGATGTCGGCGAAATCTTTCAGGCCTTTCTCATAGGTATAGGCCGGAACGGCGAGGGTGTAGACGGTGCCTTGAAGGTTCTCGTGCACCGCAACGATGGTGCCGTCGTCGAGGTAGGGTTGAACCGCGCCGGACTGGGCGGGCATCCAGTTGCCGAGGAAAATGTCGGTGTCGCCGCCAGAGAGCGAGGCGAAGGTCACCGGCACGGAGAGCACGGAAACATCGACGTCATAACCCAGCGGTTCGAGGATCTGTTTGGCGATGGACGTGGTGGTGGTGATGTCGGTCCAGCCCACATCCGAAAAGGACACAGCGTCGCAGGGTGTTTCGGCGTAGGCCGCCAGTGCGCTGAATTGGGTGGCTGCAAGAATGGTCGCGAGAGCGGTTGTTCTGAGCATTCGAGATGGTCCCTGTTTTATTTTGATTGATGAGTTAATCAAAACGTGTTGAGTCTGGTTTGACAACCGGAAGAGGACAGAAATGCCAAAAGTAGGAATGGAACCGATCCGCACGACGGCGCTGATCGAGGCGGTGATCGCGGAGATCGGACAGACCGGCTCCATGGAGGTGACGGTCAGCCAGATCGCCAAGCGGGCAGGGATGTCGAGCGCCTTGGCGCATCACTATTTTGGAAGCAAAACCAATATGTTCATTGCTGCAATGCGTCACATTCTGACGAAATACGGCGCGGAAATCCGACAAGATCTCAAGGGCGTAACCGACCCGAAAGAGCGCGTCGAAACGATCATTCGCAGCAGTTTTTCCGACATGAATATGCAGCCGGACACGGTCGGCGCCTGGCTTAATTTTTACGTTTATGCCCAAAGGTCAGGCGAAGTTTCGCGCCTTCTCAGGGTCTATCACCGCCGGTTGCGGTCGAATCTCCTCGCTGAATTGCGCCAGGTGATTCCCCAGGAGGCCCCGATGGTGGCCGAAGGTATCGCGGCGATGATCGACGGCGCCTACATCCGTTTCGTGCTCTGCGATGAACGCGACCGCCCGGAGCATCCGGAAGCCATTGTGCTCGACTATCTCAACCTGCACCTACCGAAAGAGCAGGGCACGGGCAGCAAGACTGACGGGAGCCCCACATGACTTCACAATCCCCCAATATCCTCATCCTTATGGTCGACCAGTTGAACGGCACGTTGTTTCCCGACGGTCCCGCCGACTGGCTCCATGCCCCCAATCTCAAACGTCTGGCCGCGCGCTCGACCCGGTTCGCCAACAGCTACACCGGCTCGCCTTTGTGCGCGCCGGGGCGGGCGAGTTTCATGTCCGGGCAATTGCCCTCGCGCACGCGCGTGTATGACAATGCCGCCGAGTTTGCCTCCGACATCCCGACCTACGCGCACCACCTGCGCCGCGCGGGGTATCAGACCTGTCTGTCGGGCAAGATGCATTTCGTCGGCCCCGATCAGCTCCACGGGTTCGAAGAACGCCTGACCACAGACATCTATCCCGCCGATTTCGGCTGGACGCCGGATTATCGCAAACCGGGCGAGCGGATTGATTGGTGGTATCACAACATGGGCTCTGTGACCGGCGCGGGCGTGGCCGAGATTTCCAACCAGATGGAATATGACGACGAGGTCGCCTATCACGCCACCCGCAAAATTCAGGACCTGTCGCGCGGCAAGGACGAGCGCCCCTGGTGTCTGACGGTGAGCTTCACCCATCCGCATGATCCTTACGTCGCGCGGCAGAAATACTGGGATCTCTATGAGGACTGCGAGCATCTTTTGCCCGAAGTTGCGGCGATGGAGTATGAGGCCCACGATCCGCATTCGAAACGCATTTTCGACGCCAACGACTGGCGCAATTTCGACATCACGGAAGAGGACATCCGCAAATCGCGTCGGGCCTATTTCGCCAACATCTCTTACCTTGACGACAAGATCGGTGGCATCCTCGACACGCTGGAGGCCACGCGGCAAGAGGCGGTGATCCTCTTTGTCTCGGACCATGGCGATATGCTGGGCGAGCGGGGGCTGTGGTTCAAGATGAACTTTTACGAGGGCTCCGCACGGGTGCCTTTGATGATCGCCTCTCCTGATCTTACCCCCGGCCTGATCGAGACGCCGGTCTCGACCATCGATGTCACGCCGACGCTCTGCGACATTGCGGGGGTGTCGATGGCGGATGTTATGCCCTGGACCGATGGTGAAAGCCTTGTTCCGCTGGCCAAAGGCGAGGTGCGCACGGCCCCGGTCGCCATGGAATATGCCGCCGAGGCCTCTTATGCGCCGCTCGTCGCGTTGCGTGACGGGGATTATAAATACACGCGTTGCGCGCTCGCTCCTGAACAGCTTTTCGATCTGGCAAATGACCCCCCTGAGCTGACCAACCTCGCAGGTGATCCGGCGCACACCGACACGCTCGCACGGTTTCAGGCCATGGCGGACGCGCGTTGGGATCTGGCGCAGTTCGACGCGCAGGTTCGCGAAAGTCAGGCGCGCCGCTGGATCGTCTATGAGGCGCTGCGCAATGGCGATTATTTCCCCTGGGATTACCAGCCGCTGCAAAAAGCCTCCGAGCGATACATGCGCAACCACATGGATTTGAACACTGTCGAAGACATCGCGCGTTTCCCGCGCGGCGAATGACTTTGACCCGAAGGACCAGACTGATGACACCCTCTCCAGACCACCCGCCCGTTCAGCAGCCTAAAGCCAGCCATTTTATCAATGGTCGCTACGTCGAAGATCGCGACGGCGCGGCGCTCAACTCCACCTATCCGGCCACGGGCGAGGTGATTGCGGAGCTTCATTCCGCAACGCTCCCCATCGTGGATCAGGCGCTGGCCGCCGCAGATGCCGCGCGTGTGGGGTGGGCCGCAATGACGGGTTCCGAGCGGGGCCGCATCCTGCGCCGCGCCGCCGAGATCATCCGCGCGCGCAATCATGAGCTCTCCGTCATGGAGACTTACGACACCGGCAAGCCCTTGCAGGAGACCTTGGTGGCCGATGCCGCCTCCGGGGCCGAATGCCTCGAATATTTCGGGGCGATCGCGGCGGGGCTGACCGGAGAGCACATCCAATTGGGCGCGGATTTCGCCTATACGATTCGCGAACCACTGGGGGTCTGCGTGGGCCTTGGCGCGTGGAACTACCCGACCCAGATCGCCTGTTGGAAAGCCGCCCCTGCACTGGCCTGCGGCAATACGATGGTGTTCAAACCGTCGGAAACAACGCCTTTGGGCGCGCTGAAACTGGCGGAAATCCTCTCCGAAGCGGGTCTGCCCGATGGCGTGTTCAACGTGGTTCAGGGCTACGGCGATGTGGGCGCTGCGCTGGTCGAGGACAAACGTGTCGCGAAAGTCTCGCTCACCGGCTCCGTACCGACGGGCCGCAAGGTCTACGCAGCGGCGGCGGCGGGCATGAAGCACGTCACCAT
>CAXPTW010000008.1:0-9657 GCA_964220165.1 Abyssibacter sp. | reverse complement strand
GCACTCATGAACGGTGTTGTGCTGCCCGTGGCCGTGCTCGGACTGGTGCTTTCTTTGACGGTGCATCCCGCACAGGCACAAGACGACCGTCCGCTCTCGGCCATCGACTGGCTGTCTGACACGCTCGACACGCCGCGCGAGGCCGCCCTGCCCAGCACCAATGACATCGCGGAAAATGCCCTTCCTGAGGATGTGAGCATTGCGCCGCTCGATGCACCCGGTCCGGATGCGGCGGGGCTTTTGCCCTCTTCGGTCACGGGGCTTCCGCGCGCCCTTTGGGGCGCCTCGACCGCCACGGATTTGGCGCGGCGCATCACGACGATCTCGACCCGGCCTGATTTGCTCCCTGCCTCGCGGCGGTTGTTGAACACGCTGGTCTTGGCGGAACTGGACCCGCCGATCCAATCGGATCGTGACGGGCGACTGTTTCTCGCGCGGATCGACGCGCTTTTGGCGCAGGGGCTCTTGGATGAGGCCGACGCGCTGTTGACGCTTGCGGGTATCCGCACGCCCGAGCTGTTCCGCCGCGCCTTTGACACCAAGCTGTTGCTCGGCACGGAGGACGACGCCTGTCGCACGCTCAACACCACGCCGGGTCTTTCTCCGACGCTTTCTGCGCGGATTTTCTGTCTCGCGCGGGCCGGACAATGGGACGCGGCGGCGCTCACCTTGGAAAGTGGGGAGGCTCTTGGCCTCATTCGCAGCGACCAAGCGGAGCTGATGGCGCGCTTTCTCTATCCGGAGCTTTTTGAGGGCGAGCCGCCCCTCCCCATGCCGGATCATCCGACGCCTTTGACCTTTCGCCTGATGGAGGCCATCGGCGAGCCGCTTCCCACCCATGGCCTGCCCTTGGCCTTTGCGCAAAGCGATTTGCGCGCCACCTCCGGGTGGAAAGCCCGCGCCACCGCCGCCGAACGTCTGGCGCGCGTGGGCGCCCTGTCGCCCAATCGCTGGCTCGGCATCTGGTCCGAACATCTCCCGGCGGCGTCGGGTGGCATCTGGGACCGGATCGAAGCACTTCAAACCTTTGAAACCGCGCTCAACGGCGGGGACACGGACGCCGTGTCCCGGAGCCTCCCGGTCGCCTGGGACACCATGCGCCGCGCGGGGCTTCAATCCGTTTTTGCCGAAGTCTTTGCCAAGCCGCTCTCGACCTTGCCGCTGGATGACGCCGCCTCAGAAGTGGCCTTTGAGGTCGCGCTTTTGTCGCCGGAATATGAGCGGATCGCGCTCTCGTGGGAACGCCCGCTTACGCGCGATCAGATTTTCCTCCATGGGATCGCCACAGGGTCGCTCCCGACCCAGCGCCCGTCCTCGGACGTGGCCGGCGCAATTATCGCGGGGTTCAAGGCGGAGGGCGTCCCCGTCCGGCTCGCCACCCTCGTCTCCGAGCAACGTCTGGGCGAAGCGATCCTCCGCGCAATTGAACTCTTAGAGGGCGGCGCAGCAGGCGATTTTGACGAATTGTCGGACGCGATCCAGTTCTTCCGCGCCATCGGGCTTGAGGCCACCGCCCGACGCGCGGCTTTGGAACTCATGCTCTTGGAGCGGCGCGGATGAGTGGGATCACGGCGGAAACCTCCCGTTGGATTTCCGCCTTTTCCGAGGCGCAAATGGCCGAGCGCGGCGCGTCCGAGAACACGCGACTGTCCTATGGGCGTGACCTGATTGATTTCGGCGATTGGCTGGCGCGTAAAAATCTGGCCTTTTCCACCGCTGAACGCGCCGACATCGAGGCCTATCTGGTGTTTTGTGAGGCGCAGGGGCTGGCCCAATCCACCCGCGCCCGCCGCCTGTCCTCGATCAAACAGATGTACCGCTTTGCCTATGAGGAAGGCTGGCGCTCCGAGAACCCGAGCCTGCAAATCCGGGGACCGGGACGGTCGAAACGCCTGCCGAAAACGCTGTCTGAAGAGGAAGTCTCCGCGCTTCTCTCCGCCGCCGGTCGCGTGGGCCGCACGGCTGCGGACAAGCAGCGCAACACCTGCCTCATGGAACTTCTGTACGCCACGGGCATGCGGGTGAGTGAGCTGGTCTCCCTGCCCGTCTCCGCCGCCCGAGGCGATCCGCGCATGCTGCTTGTGCGCGGGAAAGGCGACAAGGAACGCATGGTCCCGCTCTCGCCCCCCGCCCGCGAGGCGCTGCGCGACTGGCTCGTCCTGCGCGACCGGGCCGAAGACCTCGCCAAACAGGAAAAGGGCACGAAACCCTCGCCCTTTCTCTTTCCCTCACGCGGCAAGGACGGCCATTTCACCCGCGTGGGCTTTTACCAGCTGATCAAGGACATCGCCGTTCACGCCGGGGTCAGCCCCGCGAAAGTCACGCCCCACACGCTCCGCCATGCCTTTGCGACGCATCTCTTGGCGCATGGCGCGGATTTGCGGGCGATCCAGACGCTTTTGGGGCACGCGGACCTGTCGACGACCGAGATTTATACCCATGTCTTGGAAGATCGGCTCAAAGACCTCGTCCTGACACATCACCCGTTGGCTCAGACCATCGGCAAGGCGTCATCTGAGGACAGCTAGGTCGCGAAAGCATCGCTTTGCGGACTTCTCTCGCATCCTGCCCCTTGCACAGGACGTGAGCCGTCCCCATAACCCTATCCATGACTGAGAGCACATTAGACGCCGCCTTCTGGATCACCGCCGCCGCCATCGCCGGGCTGTTGATCTTGTCCGCATTTTTCTCCGGCTCAGAGACCGCTCTGACCGCCGCCTCGCGCGGCAAGTTGCGGGCCAAGGCCGACAAGGGGGAAAAAGGCGCGGAACGGGCGTTGAGCGTCACCGAGGACAGCGAGCGTCTGATCGGCTCTGTTCTGCTCGGGAATAACCTCGTCAACATCCTTGCGACCTCTTTGGCGACAGCGCTGTTCACCAAGCTGTTCGGCCAAAACGGCGTGGCCCTTGCGACGATGATCATGACGCTTTTGGTCCTGATCTTTGCCGAGGTGCTCCCGAAAACCTACGCGATCACCAACCCGGAAAGCGCCGCCGCCAAGGCCGCCGCGCCGATCAGCGTGATCGTGACGGTTTTTGCGCCCGTCGTGGCCTTTGTCCGGTTTCTGGTCCGTGGACTTTTGGGCCTCTTTGGCGTCCAGACTGACCCGGAGGCCGATATTCTCGCCGTCAAAGATGAGATCGCAGGCACGATCTCTCAGGGCCATTTCGAAGGTGTGGTCGAAAAAGAAGACCGCGACCGGATTCTCGGCGCGCTGGATTTGGGCGAGCGCACGGTCGAAGAGATCATGCTTCACCGCAGCCAGATAGAGATGATCGACGTGTCTCTGCCGCCCGCCGAAATCCTCAATCGGTCGCTCAAGAGCCCCTACACCCGCCTGCCGCTTTATCGCGATGAGCAGGAAAACATCGTGGGCGTTCTGCACTCCAAAGACCTGTTGCGCGGGATGCACGCCGACCGGGTCGCCCACGAGAACGAAAATCCGATGACGACGGTGGATTTTAGCGACTTCGACGTGATGAAAGTCGCGATGAAACCCTATTTCGTGCCGGAAACCACCACGCTCGATGACCAGATGCGGCAGTTTCTCAAACGCCACACGCATTTTGCCCTCGTGGTCGATGAATACGGCTCGTTGCAGGGTCTCATCACCCTCGAAGACATTCTCGAAGAGATCGTGGGCGAAATCACCGACGAATTCGACCGCTCGGAGGATGCGCCGAAACAGATCGACGAGACCGGCGATTGGGAGGTCGACGGCGGCATGACCATCCGCGACTTTAACCGCTGGACCGATTGCCAATTGCCGGACGACGAGGCCAACACCATGGCCGGTCTGGTCATTCACGAAGCGCAGATGATCCCGAGCACGGGTCAGGTGTTCTCCTTCCACGGATACCGCTTTGAGGTCTTAGAACGTCAGGACAACCGCATTTCCAAGCTCAAAATTCGTCCCCTGACGGACGGCTGATCGCGGATAGAGGAAAACGCAATGCTGTCCTATCAACACGGGTTTCACGCGGGCAATCTGGCCGATGTGCAGAAACACGCGCTTTTGGCCGTCGCGCTCGATTATCTGACGCGTAAGGACAAGCCGATCACCTATCTGGAGACCCACGCCGGGCGCGGGCTTTATGATCTGAGCGGCGCGCAGGCGCAAAAGACGGGCGAAGCGGCGGAAGGCATCCAAAAAGTCGCCGACTGGTTCCCCGAGGATCACCCCTATTCCCGCGCCCGCGCTAAGATCGCCGCCACCCATGGTGAGACGATCTATCCCGGCTCTCCTGCAATTGCACAGGCGCTCTTGCGCCCGATGGACAGCGTTCATCTGGCGGAGTTGCACCCCGGTGAACACGCGCTGTTACGGGAGGCCTGTCCGGGCGCGCATGTGGTGAAAGAAGACGGCTTTGCCTTTGCCCAAAGCCTCTGTCCGCCGACACCGCGCCGCGGGCTAATCCTCATTGATCCGCCTTATGAAATCAAAACCGATTACACCGCGATCCCCGTATTTATCTCCAAACTCCATCGCAAATGGAATGTCGGGATCATCGCGCTTTGGTACCCGATCCTGACGACCGGTGCGCATCAGGCCATGACGCGCGCGCTGGAGGCGGCGAACCTTCCGGAGTTCGTGAAACATGAGGTGCGGTTTCCGCCCGCGCGCGAAGGGCACGGCATGATCGGCTCCGGGATGATCTTTGTGAACACGCCCTACGGGCTGTCAGATGAGATGGCGCGGCTGCAAAAGCGGTTTCGCAATCTGAAATAATCGTCGCATTTCGCGTAGGATCGCCCACCCTTTCACGCGAGTGGCGCGCTGAATCTGCGTCGCCAAAAAGATTAACATCTGCAATCGGTTATCGCCCCTTGACCTGTCCCCCCTCAGGTCATTTTAAGAGAAGGGTAATGTTTTTGTCCTGTGGGGGGACGGTATGCTTTCTGCGTTTGCACTTTTACTTGGCTCGGCTGCGGCCATTTCTTTCCTTGAGCCCAATTTCGGCACTGATGACGACGACATCATCGACGGCACACATGGCGACGACCAGATCTTTGGCGAAGATGGCGACGATAGCCTCTGGGGCCTCTCTGGCGATGACGACATCGACGGCGGGCGCGGCGATGATCTGATCGGCGGTGGGCCGGGCGACGATCGCCTCTCCGGCGGAAGCGGTGACGACTATATCATGGGCTATGACGGCGACGACGTCCTCTGGGGCAATTCCGGCAAAGACCACCTCGTCGGTGGACGTGACGATGACGTGATGCACGGCCGCACAGGCTCGGACATCCTCGAAGGCTGGTCCGGCAACGATCACCTCTACGGCGGCGACAACACGGACTATCTCTATGGCAATGCGGGTGACGATGAGCTGAGCGGGGAGCGCGGCAACGATGTGCTGCGCGGCGGCTCCGGCGACGACGCTCTGCGTGGCGGCTTTGGCGAAGACGAGCTGAACGGCGGAGATGGGGACGACACGCTGGACGGCGGGGACGATGATGACCTGCTCTATGGCGACGACGGCAGTGATACGCTCTTTGGAGACACGGGCGATGACCGTCTCTATGGCGGCAATGGCGACGACATGATCGACGGCGGCACGGGCGATAACCTGATTTACGGTGGGGCCGACAACGATGTGATCGACAACAGCGCCGGCACCGGAGAGGTTTACGGCGGCGCCGGCAATGACACCATCACCATCGGGACGCTCGACGCCTATGCCGAGGGCAACGCGGGCGACGACACGATCACCGTGGCCAATATCGAGACCGATCTCGCCCAGAGGGCCGACGCGCGCGGCGGCGAAGGCAACGATACCCTGATCGATGCGAGCAACGGCGCGCCATGGGTCTACTTGCGTGGAGAAGAAGGCGATGACACGCTCTACGGCGGTGGCAATGCGCGGCTCTACGGCGGTGAGGACAACGACCTGATCTTTGCAGAGGGCGCGGATCAGGCCTCTGGCGAGAGCGGAGATGACGTGCTCGTGCTCCAAGACTCTGTCCATGCCACAGGTGGTGAGGGCGCGGATGTCTTCGCGCTTCAGACCGAGTTTGAGCACAACGGCGCGGGCGCGATTGATAAGGGGCCGACGATCACCGACTATGACAGCACCGAAGACACGATCGCGATTATCGTCGAGGGCGGTGAACCGCAGGGCTACGCCACGTCCTCCTCTGAGGACGGAACAACGATGGATGTGACCGTGTATCTGGAGGGCGACGAAACGCTTGAGTTCACAGTCCATGCCGCCGAGGGCCAGACCTTTGCCGACACGGAGCTCAATCTGACCTTCGTGAGCGATGTGGCCGCGGCGCAAGCCCTGGCCTAACGGCGCAAGACAGTCACGAAAAAGGGGCCTGTTTCTGGCCCCTTTTCTTTTGCGCTCATGCGGGAAAATCACCGGCCTTTGAACAACCCGCCCAAAATGCCGCGTACGATCTTTTTGCCGGTGGAGCCAGTCAGCTCTTTCATCACCATTTTCGACAGCTCAGAGCCGAGGCTTTTGTCCGAGCTGGATTTGCGCGAGGTCGACCGACCGTAGGTCTTGGTCTCATAGCGACGCCCTTTGGAGAATTCGCGTTCCAACTCCTTGCGCCGGGCCGCATCGGCTTTCTCAGCAGCGGCGCGGGCTTCGGCCTCTTCTTCCAAACGCTCGGCCTCCTCAGCAGCTTTCGCGGCGGCGTCGGCCTTGGCCCGGAGCATCTCAAAGGCGGACTCGCGGTCCACCTCGGCCTCATAGCGGCCCGCAATCGGCGAGGCGGCGATGACCTCGGCGCGCTCAGCCGCCGTGATCGGGCCAAGTTGCGAGCTTGGCGGGCGGATCAGCGTGCGCTCGGCAATCCCCGGCGCGCCTTTGTCGATCAGAAAGGAGGTCACAGCCTCCCCCGTCCCCACCTCTTTGATCGCGGTCTCGATGTCGAAGCGCGGGTTGCTCCGATAGGTCTCGGCCGCAAGGCGCAGCGCCTTTTGATCGCGGGCGGTAAAGGCCCGGAGCGCGTGCTGCACCCGGTTGCCAAGCTGGCTCAGAATGTCCTCCGGCACGTCATCCGGGTTTTGCGTGACGAAATAGACCCCCACCCCTTTGGAGCGGATGAGACGCGCGACCTGTTCGACCTTGTCGACCAGCGCCTTGGGCGCATCATCGAACAACAGGTGCGCCTCGTCGAAAAAGAACACGAGCTTGGGCTTGTCCGGGTTGCCGACCTCCGGGAGTTCCTCAAACAGCTCGGACAGGAGCCACAACAGGAAGGTGGCGTAGAGTTTCGGCGCGGCCATGAGTTTGTCGGACGCCAGAACAGAGATGCGCCCGCGCCCGTCCACATCGGTGCGCATGATGTCGGACAGCTCCAGCGCCGGCTCACCGAAAAGCTTGTTGCCGCCTTGGTTTTCAAGGACCAAAAGCGACCGCTGAATCGCCCCCACGGAGGATTTAGAGACATTGCCATAGCGCAGGGACAGGTCATCAGCATTCTCCCCGACCCAGACCAGCAAGGATTGCAGGTCTTTGAGATCGAGAAGCGGCAGCCCCTCTTCGTCCGAGACCCGGAAAGCGATGTTGAGCACGCCCTCTTGCGCCTCAGTGAGCTGCAACAGCTGGCTCAGGAGAAGCGGCCCCATCTCAGAGACCGTGGTGCGGATCGGGTGGCCCTGCTCTCCGTAGAGATCCCAGAAGGTGACCGGGAAGGCCTCATAGCTATAACTTTCGGCAAAGCCGATGGTCTCGGCCCGCGACATGAAGGCGTCGTGGAGTTTGAACTCCGCAGAGCCGGAGCGCGCAAGGCCAGACAGATCGCCTTTGACGTCCGAGAGAAAGACCGGAACCCCCGCCTTGGAAAAGCCTTCGGCCAAAATCTGAAGCGTGACGGTTTTGCCGGTGCCGGTCGCCCCCGCGATGAGGCCGTGGCGGTTGCCGTAAGAGAGCAAGAGTTCCTGCGGCGCGCCATAGCCCTCACCGCCGCCGCCCACGAATACGCTTTTCGTCCCGTCCGTCATGTCTCCGTCCCTTTTCCACACAGTCAGGCACAGTTGATTCCCGGACACGTCTCAGCGAATTCTGTGCAAATTCAATTTCGTATGGTCACACAATACAATGTTAACCAGTTCCTGCCAGAGTATTCCTATCCGAACCTCCTCCTCTTTGGTTCGGAGTGACTTCCTCCCTGTCAGACTGGCCGTGCCTCATGTGGGTGCGGCCTTTTTTTCGCGCGATCTCGGTGGTTTGGCCGGGCCCTGCTCAGCCGAAAACGACGCCAATGACGACGATCTGAGCGAGCCAAAACCAACCCATGACAACTTGTGATCGGGGTCATATTTTCTCGTTGACGTGATCAAATTCCTGTCATACCGTTTCGCCACATAGACCGGCCAAGTCCGGCAGGGAGACATAATAGTCGCCCGAAACTCTCAGAACGCACATATGTGCTGTCGGGAAGTTCGAGGCGATAGGATCGAAAAGATCTCTGAAAAGCCTCGGGTCAACCGGGGCTTTTCTTTTCTCTCATTTTCTCATCGACGCGTGCGGCGGTGTCGAAAATGCGCCAGAGATCAGCAATTCCCTGCCGACGCGCGCCGATCACAGCCCCAAACGCCCAAAGTCTCACAAAATAGTGCCGATCCGCCCCCTGACAGGCCCCGCGCGACGTGATAGATCACAGGGGAAATTCGCAACAATATTGGACAGATGATGACCTCCATCTCTCGCAAACTTTCCCCGCTTTTGAGTGCCGCACTTCTTTCCCTGGGCCTGGCCGCGCCGTTGGCCGCACAGGACACCGAACTGTCGGCCGGGACGCCTGTCGAGGCGAACGAAGGCATCGGGCAGCCCTACACGCTCGAAACCCATGGGGATTGGGACATTCGTTGCCTCAAAGCGCCGGAAGGTCAGCCGGAACCCTGTAGCCTCTACCAACTGTTGAAAGACGAGACCGGCAATGATGTGGCCGAAGTCTCCCTCTTTCACCTTGGCCAAGGCGACGTCGAAGCGGCAATGACCATCACCACGCCCTTGGAGACCAACCTGACGCAGATGCTCACCTTCTTTGTGGATGAGCAAAATGGCCGTCGCTACCCGTTCCAGTTCTGCACCCAAGCGGGCTGTTTCGTGCGCGCCGGTCTTCCGGCGGCTGAGATCGAACAGTTCAAAAAAGGCGCAGCGGGTCAGGTGCTCATCGCGCCCGTTGGCGCCAAGCAACCGCTGAAACTCACCATGTCGCTCGGCGGCTTCACCGCCGCTTACACCAAAGTGACGGAACTGAATAAGGCGTCGATAGCGGCCGAGGCTGCGGCGAGCTCTGAGTAACACAAAGTCGGGGCCTCAGGCCCCACTCTTCAAACAGAAAACGCCGCGCAACAGACTGCGCGGCGTTTTTCTATGTGATCGGATTGGAGGCAGGGGATCGGAGGCCTTACCCCGCTTTGCGCAGCGCCATCACCGCGTTCAGCCCGCCAAAGGCAAAGGCGTTCGAGAGCACCACATCCACCTTGGCGTCGCGCGCCTCATTCGGCACGACATCGAGCGCACATTCCGGATCGGGTTCTTCGTAATTGATCGTGGGCGCAATGATCCCGTCGCGGAGCGCCATGATACAGGCCAAAAGCTCCACCGCGCCGGTGCCAACCATCCATCGAGGAGTTGGAAAGTCGTCTGAAATTAAGAAACCAAGACAGTGATGATGTTATATCAAGTAGAATGG
>CAXPTW010000007.1:0-66290 GCA_964220165.1 Abyssibacter sp. | reverse complement strand
CGCACCCCGGGATATTTGAAGACAAAAGAAAACGCCCGCCAAACCGGCGGGCGTTCGTGTTTCATGTGAGGGGGGTCGATGACTCGACCGGTTTACTCAACTGTGCCGATGGACCAGAAGAAGGTCTCACCCGAGCTGTCATCCACACCGTCGTTGTCGGTGGAGACGAACATTTCGCCCTCGCTCGTGATCGCGAGGCCTTCGATCTTGTCGACCACATAGCCGCCGAAGGATTTCAGATCCGGGATCAGGTCGCGGACTTCTTCCTTGGAGACGACCGGAAGCTCACCGCCCAGAGGCGCAGGCACCATTTCAGATGCCGGGACGCGGTAGATTTTCTTGGTCACCGCAGCCGCGCCAATTTGGTTGTCGCGTTCGATGACGTAGAAGTAATCGCCATGGGCCACGATCTCGGACAGGCCGACCCAGCCGGTGTCCGGCGCGGCTTTCGGATAGGAGACGGCGCCCCATTCCTCGGTCTCAAGGTTATACGCCACGAGTTTCACGGTGTTCTTCGCGTCATCGCCCCATTCGCGCTGAACCGCCATCCACAGCGTGTCACCGACTTTGGTGATGCCTTCGAACCCAAAGCGTTTCTCAACGGCCATGAGCTCTGCCGGGAGTCCGATCTCTTTCTTGATCACGCCCTTGGCGTTCACGTGATAGAGCGCATGCGGGATGACACGGTCGGTGCGGCCCTCGGAGGCGATCCAGAAGCCACCTTCGCCGTCGAGCGTGATGCCTTCCATATCGAGTTTCTGTGCCGCATCGCCATTGGCGCGGGTCACGCGCAGAGCGTTGGTGATGCGCGCCGGTTTGGCAGAGGGATCAATGGTGAAGATCGTCGGCTGATAGCCATAGAAGCTGTCATTGACGGCGTAGATCATGCCGTCGTCGCCCGCGACCATGCCAGAAATCGCGCCCCAACCGATCAGTTCGTCAGCCCCCTCGGAGGTCAGCGTCGGATACATCGCTTCGCCCTCGGCGCGCTCAAAGATCATGACATGCGCGCGCACGCCGCCGTCCTCAATGAGGTCTTTCTCATTGGCGGAGATCAACAGGTTGCGCTCCGGGATCGCGACGTAACCTTCCGGCCCGATGCCAGACGGCAGGAGCTGTTCCAGCACAGGGGCAGAGAGATCGGAGACATTGTAGACGCCCACGGCAGAGCCGCGCTCGGAGCCGACGAAGACATAGGGCGTGCCGTCAAACACAGCGGTTTCGATGCTTTCCGGCTCAACACCTTTGGCATCAGACCGTTTGTCCGGGTAGTGGCCGATCTGGATCAGCGCATGCTCAAACGACGCGCCGCTCTCATAGACGACAGAGCCGTCCTTTTTAAAGATCGTCCAGCCGCGCGAACCGCCGTCCATATCGCCTTCGTTGGCGATGGCGAAGTGATCGTCGTCGATCCATTTCACCGCATCGGGTTCACGTTTGCGGCCCAGTTGTTCGTCCGAGAAGATCAGTGCGCCGCGTTCGTCCACGGTGTCGATCCCGGTCAGGTCCACGGCACCGGCGGAGAAGTGGTTCACGATCTCGCCGTCTTTGGAGATGATCATCAGGTGGTTGTTTTCCTGAAGCGTCAGGACGGTTTCACCCAAGCCGTTGATGTCGACGAATTCCGGCTCAGGGTCTTCCGGAGAAATCTCGGTCAGACCGGTCATCTCCACAGATTTCACATCGGAACAGCCGCTCTCCGTGACGGACACCATATCAAGGAAGCCCGCAGGCATCTGGCCGGTGCGGCCGTCGCCGAGGTCTTCGTCGCGCTCATTCTCGATGGCGACGGAAACGAAAGAGCCATCCTTTGAGACGGCGATGGAGTCCGGCTGACCACCCAGATCACAAGAGCCGATGATCTCCATTTTCGCCATATCGACGACGACCAGCTCACCGGAGGTGTTCACGTAATCCTCAGAGGTGTTCACGCCAACATAGGCTGTCATGCCGCGCACGGCGACGGAGGTCGGTTCGCCCGGCATCTCGATGTTGCCGAGGGCCTTAGGTGCCTTCGGATCGGTGATGTCGATCAGGCCAACCACGCCCAGCGGGCTGTCGGTATAGATCAACGTCATACCGTCTTCCGAGGCGGCGATGATTTCGGCGGAGGTTTCGCGCGCGCGGTCTTCGCCATCGGCCATATTGTCCGGCGTGGCGAAAGACGCGATGCGGTTAAAATTCATTTCGGCGGAGGCGCCGGTGGCACAGAGCGCCAGAGCAGACGCCGCAAGCAGCAGGTTCTTTTTCATGAGTTCCCCTCGTCAGGATGCATGCTATTTTGCATGGGCGGGGTGTGACGAAAGGAAATGTCGCGCGAGTGACGGTTTTGTATCACTTTTGTAAAGGGAGATGTGCTCTTGTGCGAGGTCACATGTTATGTCAGCCGCATTGACATAAATGGCCAAAAGCGCGAGATCAGGAGGCCGAATGGAGAATGTCATGAGTCTTTCTGAGAATACTTTAGAGAAAACCGCCGCAGAAAAAGCAGCTGTTCGTTTGACCGAGTTGTTTGCCGACCGGACCAAGCGGATGCGTGCGTCTGAGATCCGCGAACTTCTCAAACTTTTGGATCAGCCGGACATTATCTCTTTCGCAGGCGGTATCCCTGACCCGGCCTATTTCCCGCGCGAGGCTTTTGCCGAGGCGATGACCAAGGCGTTGAGCGAACAGGCGGCCTCTGTCGCGCTGCAATACTCGACGTCTGAGGGCTACACGCCGCTTCGGGATTGGATCGTCGGCTATATGGCGCGCCACGGCGTGACATGCTCCCGTGACAACATCCTAATCACGGCGGGCTCGCAGCAGGCCCTGGATTACCTCGGCAAGATTTTCCTGAACGCGAATGACACGGCGCTTGTCACCTGGCCGACCTATATGGGCGCGTTGGGGGCGTTCAACGCCTATGAGCCGCGGTACGACCGGATCGATCCGCAGACCAACCGCCCGACGGAGGACGTGTTGGCCGACGCAAAGGCGGCGGGTGGCGAGGTCAAATTCGCCTATCTCGCGACCGATTTCGCCAACCCCACGGGCGTGACTCTGACCGAAGATCAGCGCCGCACCGTGTTGTCGCGCGCTGAGACTCTGGGATGTGCGGTGATCGAGGACGCCGCCTATCAGGAGCTTCGGTATCGGGGCGAGGCGATCAAGCCGATCCTCGCGCTTGAGATCGAGGAAAAGGGCGACATCGACTCCTGTCGCACGATTTACCTCGGCTCTTTCTCCAAAACATTGGCACCGGGCCTGCGCGTCGGTTGGGTTGTCGCGGCCAAACCGGTGATCAGCCAGCTTGTGCTCACGAAACAGGCCGCCGACCTTCAGACCGCGACGATCAACCAGATCGCGGTGAGCGAAGTCGCGCATCACGTGTTCGAGGATCACGTGGCCACGCTGCGTGAGGTCTACGGCGTGCGGCTCGACGCGATGCTGAGCGCGTTGAAACGGCATATGCCCGAGGGTGTCGAATGGACCGAGCCCGACGGAGGGATGTTCGTCTGGGTGACTTTGCCGCGTGGGCTGGATGGGGCGGAGCTTTTGAAAGAGGCGCTCAAGTCTAACGTGGCCTTTGTGCCGGGCGGCGCGTTCTATGCCGATGGCTCAAATCGCAACACGCTTCGCCTCAATTTCTCCATGTCGCCCGCAGCCAAGATCGAAGAAGGCATTTCGCGCCTCGGTCAGGTGATCCGCGCGCAGGTGTGAGGCACAAACTGGCGTTGGGAAATATAGAAAGAGGGGCTGCGGTGCCCCTCTTGTTGTTTTAGGTCCCGTCAGTAGCCGAAACGGCCCAGCTCGCGGTAGTCGATGGACTCTAAGAGCGGCAAGATCACATCGCGCGGCTCGCCTGACGCTTGAACCAGAATGCGACCTTCGACCAGCGCGGAGAGATCGCCCTCGTTGTCGAGGAATTTCTCCCGCCCGACGCGCACGGTTTTCATGCCCATCGCGCCGGCGTTTGAGATCATGCCGCCCATCATGGCGATCATCGGACTGTCGACCACGATGGTGATGGTGAACTCTTCGCCCGCGCCATTGCTATAGCGTTTCGCCGCCGCCGTGCCGCCGCCCATCATGGCAAAGCCGGCGCTTGTGTCGCTGTCCTCCTCGGCCGTCCAGCCGTCGGGTGCGGCGGGCAGGTAATCGGACAGGGCACCTGCCTGCATTTCCTGCATCAGTTGCTTGGCGTAGTCCAACTCTTCGAGCGCATAGGTTACGTCGCCGTCCTCGTAGGCGGTCAGCGCGCTGTTGAGCGTGTCTGTCACCTCGTCGGCCATAGCGGTCGTGCCGAGAGAGATGGCGAGTGCAGTGCTTGTCAGGAATTTCGTAAAATGTGTCATTCGGACCCCTCCGAGAGCTGTGATGATCTCAGCAAAACGCAGGGCGACCGGTCGAGGCAAGGGGAAGTTTGGCGCGAAGGTCTCCTGTGTCGGTCCAAAAGTGCGGCGAACCACCTCGTGCTTTCACCGCAACCGGGATAATGTGAGCCCGAAGTAGCGATTATGAGATGTCACCATGTTCGGATTCCTGAGATTTCTCGTCATCGGCCTTGTCGTTTTGACCGGGCTCTATGGCCTCTTGTGGATCTATGTGCGCTCTCTCACGCGAGAGCGGCTTGAAAACAAATGGGTAGAAGAGGGTTCCATTGGCGACAGGGACGTATATGTGGAAGAGGGGATGCGCAGTTACGAGCAGTCTTTCCGCCCCAAGCTCTTGCTGCTCGTCTACATCCTTCCGCTGATCGCCTTTCTGGCGATCTTCTATGTGACGAATTTTATGTGAGACCGCCCGATGCGCTACGTCAAATGGACCTTTATCGCCTTGATCCTGCTCTTTGTCGGGGGCTTTTTTCACTACACGCTGCCCCAGCATGACATCGTGCGGATCGTGAACACCTACGAGGAGCGGCAGGACCTGTCCGGCTGGACCACGATGTTCTGGCAGGCGCCCGACAATGGCTCCACCACCGGCGACCAGACCCGCGATGTGCAGTTCATCCAAGCGGTGCGTCCGAACGGCAAATCCATCGTGTACCGCAATGAGGACACGGGCTGGGGGTGGCCGCCCTATTTCAAATTCGACACGGCGAACCTCTATACCGAGGCAAATGATGCGATCTCGACCAAGGCCGCGCCGGAATGGGTGTCTGTGACGCATTACGGCTGGCGTTCGGAACTCCTGTCGATCTTCCCGAATGCGATGGGGATCAAGCCGGTCGAGGGCCCGGAGGCCAAGATTTTCCCATGGGTGAACATCGTGATCCTTGTGGGGCTCGCGCTTTTCCTCGTCACGCTCTACCGGATTTTCCAACAATTCCGCCAACGCACGATTGATCCCATCGTCGAGGATGTCGAGGACGTCTTGGAAGCCGCCGATCAGAAAAAAGACAGCGCGGTAGATAAGGTCAAAGGCTGGTTCCGGAAATGAAGCTGCTCACGCTGCTGGTCAGCGCGGGCTATGTCGCGGGATTTCTTTTGCTGACGGCCTCGGTGGCGCGGCGCAGTGGGCAAAAGCTTTGGCTGTTTGATGCGCATCAGGCCTGGGCCGCCTGGGGATTTCGCATCGCCTTCGCCATTCTCGTGTTCTGGTTTGTTGTCACGCGGGCCGATGGTTCACCCGTTTGGCTTATCCCGGCGGCCGCCTCGGCCCTCTTCGCGCTCTATGCACAGGACTACATGGGCCGGTCGTGGCGGATCGGCACGAAAGAGGGCGAGATCGGAGACATCGTCACCGGCGGGCCATTCCGGTTTTCCCGCAATCCGGTGTTCGTTGGACAAATCGCGCTGAGCTGGTTCTTGGTGCCTGTGGTCGGCGCGCCTATGGCAATTGCGGCGGTCTTGATGACGGTCTCGGCCATCCTGCAAGTGCGCTCCGAGGAGGCCGTGTTGCGCGAAAACCTGGACTGGCGGCGCTATGCGGAGACCACACCGCGCTGGATCGGCTGGACATGAAAAAGGGGCCGCGTGGCCCCTTTCTCTTTTCCGTTACTCTCCGTAAGGCACCCAGATCGTCTTGACCTCGGTCGCCTGAGCGAGCCAATCCCGCGCGGGATAGCTCCGGTTCAACCCGTTGTTGACCCAAGTGCGCTTCAGGTTCCCGGCGCTCTCTTTCTCGATCACACCAGAAATCTCGGCGGAGGAGAAACTCCAAACCGCTTCCACGTCCATGTGCCCGGCCATGGTCTTGGCCAGTTCCGCATGCGGCCCGGTCAGGATATTAACCACGCCAGCGGGCACATCCGAGGTGTCGAGCACCTGATAGAAATCGGTGGCGGCCAAGGGATAGGCCTCGGAGGCCACGGCGATCACCCGGTTCCCCATGGCCATCGCGGGGGCAATCACCTCGATCAGACCCATGAGAGGCCGGTCATCACAGAAAGCGCCGATCACGCCGACGGGTTCCTTCATCGCCAAAGCCACGCCCCGCATCGGCACGGGTTTCGCCGCCCCGTCGAGCTTGTCGCACCAAGCGGCGTAGGTGAAGAGCGTGTCGATCGCCTCCGCCGCTTCGGCCTGTGCCTTCGCCTCGGTCGTTCCGGTCAGATCGCGAATACGGGTGGCGAATTCATCCGCGCGGGCAGAGAGGTTTTCGCCGATGAAATACATCACCTGCGCGCGGTTGTGTGCGGTGGCTTTCGCCCAGCCTTTCGCCCCCTGCGCCGCCTCGACGGCGTTGCGAATGTCCTTGCGCGAGGCAATCGAGCTATGGCCCAACAGCTTGCCTTTCGGACTGTAGACCGCCTGAGAATAGCCCCCATCGGGCCGCACCTGCTTGCCGCCGATGTAGAGTTTTGCCGTGCGGTCCAGCCCCAGAACCTCCACATCATCGGGTTTGACGTGCGCCTTCGCGGGTTTCACCGCCGTCGCTTTACCTTTGGGTTTGGTGTAGGCCATGAGGCCTTCCCATCCGCCCTCACGGCCAAAGCCGCTCTCGCGCACGCCGCCAAATCCCGCCGCGGCATCGAACATGTTCGACCCGTTGACCCAGACGACACCTGCGACGAGTTTCGGGGCAATATCCAGTGCCAGATTGACGTTTTCGGTCCAAACAGAAGCCGCCAGCCCATAGCGCGTGTTGTTCGCCACCTGCACCGCCTCGGCGGGCGTGCGGAAGGTGGTGGACACGAGCACCGGGCCAAAGATTTCTTCCTGCATCAACAGTGAGGACGGCTCCAAACCGGACACCAACGTTGGCGGATAGAAACAGCCCTCCGGTGCCTTTACCGGCTGATGGACAGTGCCCTCGCCGCCGCCCTTGGCGACGAGGCCCTCGATCCGCTCCAACTGTACCGGGTCGACAATCGCGCCGACGTCGATGCATTTGTCGAGCGGGTTGCCGATGCGCAGTTTCGCCATACGGTCCACAAGGCGCGCGTGGAAATCCTCGGCAATCCCTTCCTGCACCAAAAGGCGCGAGCCTGCACAACACACCTGTCCCTGATTAAAGAAAATCGCATCGACCAGCCCCTCAATGGCGCTGTCGATGTCGGCATCCTCAAAGACGATGTAGGGCGACTTGCCGCCCAGTTCGAGCGTCAGAGATTTACCCGAGCCAGCGGTCGCCTCACGAATGCGGCGCCCCACGGCGGTCGATCCGGTAAAGGCGATCTTGTCCACGCCCGGATGGGTCACGATCATTTCGCCCACAGTGCCGTCGCCGGTCACGATGTTGACGACGCCTTTCGGCACGCCCGCCTCTTGGCAAATCTCTGCAAAGAGCAACGCGGTCAGTGACGTATATTCCGCCGGTTTCAGCACGACCGTATTGCCCATCGCAATCGCCGGCGCGACCTTCCACGCCAGCATCAAAAGTGGGAAGTTCCACGGGATGATCTGACCGCAAACGCCAAGCGCTTCACGCCCCGGCAGTTCCTCTTCCATGAGCTGCGCCATGCCCGCGTGGTAATAGAAATGCCGCGCCACAAGCGCCACGTCGATGTCACGACTCTCGCGGATCGGCTTGCCGTTATCCAAGGTCTCCAACACGGCAAACAAACGCGCGTGTTTCTGCACCAATCGCGCGAGCGCATAAAGCACTTTGGCGCGCGCCTTGCCGTCTTTCGCCCATTTGCTCTGTGCCTTGCGGGCGGCGGCCACAGCGGCTTCCACATCCGCCTCACTTGCCTGCGTCAGATGTGCCAAAACCTCGCCGGTGGCCGGGTTCTTTGCCTCGAACACCTCTCCGGGCTCCGTCATTTTGCCGCCGATGAAGTGACCGAACCGGTCGCCACCATCAACCAACCACCGCAGCGCATCCGCCGCACTCTCGGGTGCATCACCATAATCCATCGTGTCGAAAATCTCTTTCACGCTCATTGCCCGCGCCCCTGCTTTTTCGTAGCAAAAATACTCATGTCCGACCTCACCCGATAGAATGCCGCCACGAGGCGGAATATTGACCGGTCACGTGATGCTCCAATTGCCGCTCGATGTCGCCCAGCAAAGACGACGCCCCAAAGCGAAACAGATGCGGGGACAGCCAATGGTTGCCAAGATCTTCCTTGATCAGCGAGAGATAGACCAAAGCATCCTTCGCCTTGGAAATTCCGCCCGCCGGTTTGTAGCCCACGCGGTAGCCTGTGCGGGCGTAATAGTCGCGGATCGCGCGGATCATGACGAGGCTGACGGGCAGGGTGGCGTTGACGCTTTCCTTGCCGGTCGAAGTCTTGATGAAATCCGCGCCTGCCATCATGCAGACCTGCGACGCTTTTGCGACATTGCGGAGGCTGCCCAATTCGCCGGTGGCGAGAATGGCCTTTACATGCGCTTCGCCACAGGTGGCGCGGAACTCGCTCATCTCATCATAAAGCGCCTGCCAATTGCCGGTGAGGACATGGCGGCGAGAGATCACAATGTCGATCTCTTTCGCGCCTGCCTTGACGCTTTCCTCGATCTCTTTGACCCGCAGGTGAAAGGGCGAGAGACCCGCCGGGAAGCCGGTGGAGACGGCGGCGACGGGGATGCCCGTGCCATCGAGCGCCGCGACCGCGGTTTCGACCATGTCGTGATAGACACAGACCGCGCCGGTTGTGATCGCGGGCATGCCCATAGCGTCCAACAGATCGGCGCGCACCGGATGGGCGGCTTTGGCGCAGAGCCGGCGCACGCGCCCGGCCGTGTCATCGCCCGCCAAAGTGGTCAGGTCGATCATGGTGATCGCTTTCAACAGCCACGCCGCCTGATGGTCTTTCTTAACCGACCGCCGCCCGGGAAGGGTCGCACAGCGGCGTTCTACGGCGGAGGTGTTCACCCGTTGCGCCGCCACCACGTCCAAATCCAAGGCCATGCCGGGATTGCGCGGCTCGTGGAGTTGCGGCAGCTGCGTCTGCTCTGTCGCAGTCACACTCATCTGGGTCGTGCTCATCGAAAGGCTCCGTTCTCAGTCGCGCACACGCTCGCATGGACGGAGCCTTTTGGCAATCATTGACCAATTGGTCAAACCGGCTGAACGACGCCTTTTTGGTGTTTGACGCGATACTGCCGTGGCGTCATTCCGAACCGTGCCCGAAACAGCCGATGGAAATGGCTCATGTTCTGAATGCCGATGTCGGCCGAAATTTCAGACAGACTGTCCGGCGTGCCGGTCAACTTGCGGGCGGCATAGTCCATGCGGAGTTGGTTGATGTAATCGGAGGGGGTCTGGTTGAGACAGGCTTGCATGGTGCGCGCCACATGGGCGTGGGCCTTCCCACATTGGGCGACAAGACCGGAGGCACCTTGACGAAACACATCCGGATTTTCGGCCCGCACAAGCGCCTCAGAGAGCCAAACAGGGATTTCCTCCGACTGGTTGCGCGCCTCAAGGGTCAATTCGGCCAAAAGCGGCAAGAGGAATGCTTCGAGATAAAGCGCGCTTCGCGGCGCGGATTCCAAAATCATCGCCGCCGTCGACAGGCGCGACATCTGGCGGATGTCGCGATGAAACCGCACCGGCACCGTGCCGGGAGCGGCAAAGATCATCGCGATGTCGGGGAACCGTTCCGTGAGCGCAAGGATGCGGTCACGGCGGATGATGACGTTGACGATGTGGCTCTCTTCTCCGACGCCTTGGAGCGCGTGGGGATGCTCGGGCGCGATAAAGACCAGATCGCCCTCGGACAACGCCATGCTGGTCGCCTCGGTGACAAGTTTCGCACGCCCGTTATGAAGCCAGAAAAGCTCGTAGTAATCCTGATCGTGGAGCGTTTTGACCCGGGTCCGTGCCAAGACAGACCGGGAAAAATGAAAGTCGTCAGCTTTCGAAAGTATGTCTTTTTGGCGTAATTGCGTCGTTTCCATGCGAAAAACTTACCATGGGTCAAGCAACGGTTTCATCACAAACTCTGACTCTGAATGGATTTTTCTATGTCTCATGTGATCTTTGCTGCATATGCGAGCATCGGTTTTGCGAAATAGGTGACAGAGCGGCCCAAACCGTTTAGGAGCAGGCGCAAAAGGCCCAATGAAACGCCCTATGACTCGAGGAATCGCCCAATGACCGCCAGCACGTTCGACCGTTCCATCAAGATCGCCCCGTCCATCCTTGCCGCCGATTTCGCGAATTTCGGCCAAGAGATTCAGGCCGTCGAAGCCCAAGGCGCCGACTGGATCCACGTCGATGTCATGGACGGGCATTTCGTGCCGAACCTGACCTTTGGTCCGGCGATGTGCAAAGCGATCCGCCCGCACATCAAGACGGTGATGGACGTGCACCTGATGATCGCGCCGGTCGATCCCTATATCGAGGCTTTCGCCGACGCGGGCGCGGATTTCATCACCGCCCATATTGAGGCCGGTCCGCACGTCCACCGCACCATGCAGGCGATCCGTGGCGCGGGCGCCAAGGCCGGTGTCGCGCTGAACCCGGGCACGCCGGCGGAAAGCGTCGAGTACCTGTTGGATATGGTCGATCTGATCTGTGTGATGACTGTAAACCCCGGATTTGGCGGGCAAAAATTCATCCACTCTCAGATCGAAAAGATCAAAACCCTGCGCGAGATTATCGGGGATCGTCCGATTCACCTCGAAATCGACGGTGGCGTCGATCCGACCACGGCACCTTTGGTGGCGGCGGCCGGGGCAGATGCGCTCGTCGCGGGCTCTGCGGTGTTCAAAGGCGGCTCTGTCGAGAGCCCGGCGCCCTACGGCGACAATATTCGCACCATTCGCGCGGCGGCTGAGGCCGCGCGCTAAGCGGGCACCAGAGGCGGGGGGGCGATGACGTCGATCCCGTCCTCCTCAGACAGCGCAACGAGATCGGCCTCGTAACGGGCCGAGACGCGGGCGATGTCCGCGTCGGTCCAGCCGGGAATCTCGCAGGTGGGGGTGAGCATCTCTGGCTTGCCGTATTTTTCCAGAAACACGGTCATCACCTGTTCATGCTGCGTCGCCGTGCGCGGCGGGTGCGTTTCAAGATAGGTTTTGAGACGGGTGAGCCCCTCGGCCTCCAAAAGGTGCGCCGCAGGGAGATGATGACCGGTCAGGGGCGCGCCCTCGGGGAGATGCGCCAAGCGGCGGATCACATTCGGCCATATGAGAGGGGCGTCTTCTTCCGCCCAGATCAAAATCTGCACATTTGGGAGTTTATGCCGCAGCGCATCAATCGTGTCGCGCCAACTCAGCGTGTCGGGGGAGACGCGGCTCAGGAAATCCGCGATGTGTTTCGGGACGGTGTTCGAGCGCCGCGCAAATTCGAGGAACACCGCCGGGTTCATCACAGAGAGGCTGATCTGAAATTCGGAACAGCTGAACAGCTCGGCCACACGGGGCGCGATCCGCGCCATCGGCGCATAGAGGTGATCGCCCTCAAAGGCATTCCGGAGCGGCGCGGACCAGCGGTCATCCCACAGTAGGATCTTGTCCGCCGGGCTTTTGCCGAGGAGGCGGTCCAGAACCGCTTGTTCTTCTTCAAAAATCGGCGGGAGGCCGTCCAATTCCTTGAGCATCCCGATGAGGACGCTCCGGGCATGGCGCTGGGTCGGCACATGGACACCCGCCTCGGAGAGCGTGCTCATGTTGGCTTCAAGCACCTTGTCGAGATAGCGGCTTGCGGTGAAATGCGTGCCGATATGAAGCGTGACGGATTTGCCGGTGTGCTGGTCGGGGAGGGGGATCAATGGACTGTCTCCCCTTTCTCAACCGTGAAAAAGAACTTTTCCGCCGGGTCTTTGGCGATGATCTCATCGGGAATGCATTCTGGACCCGTGAGAAAGACATTCGCGCCGAAATGGCTATGGAGCCGCGCGAGTTTTTCGAGGCGCGGTCCGGTCAGGTCTTCGTAGAATTTCGCGTAGTTGTCGCCGGATTTCAGCTCGTCGATCTTCGCCCGGTGAGCGGCCACACAGCTTTCGTGCATCGCGCGGATGTCGGGGTCCGCGAGGAGGCGATCATATTCTTCTTGGAGCTTCGGGATCATCCGCTGGATCGAGCGCTCTTCCTCAAAGTTGTTGTTCATGCGGAACCAATAGGCGAGGCCTTGGTCGCGGTCGACGTGGTTCACCCGCCCCCGGTCGCGTTTCACGAGGAAGCTCTCGGCGGAGCGCACGGCGTAGTGGTTGAGCTGGACCACGTCATAGCCGTAGGTCGAGGAATTGGAGCGCCACGCGTTGCGATATTCGGTCTCGGGCATCGGCTTGGCGGAGCCATTGTACCAACGGATTTTATCCCAAATCTGCGGTTTGAGGCCCTTGGGTCGATGCACGCCCAGCTTTTTGAACAGACCGACGTTCTTGAACAGGGTCTTAAAGCCCCAGGCCTGATGCGGTTTGTTGGCGAATTCGGGCGCGCAGCGGAAGAACTGTTCCACGAGGAACTTGTCCTCATATTCATGCACGTCGCCGTTGCCAAAGAGCCGCCAGGTGCAGGAAATCAGGTTCGCATCCGGCACCACATCGAAAAGCGCCGTCATCGTGCCGTCGCCGACTTTGATGTTGATGAACTCGTCCACATCCATGGAAATCGCCCAGTCGCTCTCCATGATCACCGGCTCTTTTTCGGCCTGCTGGAGGGCGTGGTGTTGGGGTTTCAATCCGGTGCCGTGGAACTTGTTGTCGCGGTGCTGGACGTAGCCTTTGTCTTGCAACAGATCGAGGAAAGTATCGGTGCCGTCCGTGCAGTCGTTGGTGTAGACGAGAAAACCTTCGATCCCGATGGCACGGTGATAGGCCAGCCATTCGAGGATGAAAGGCCCCTCGTTTTTCATACATGTCACGATGGCGACCGAATTGTCGCCACGGGGCGGTTTGGCGACCGTTTCTTCGGGCATCAGGATCGGTTTGTATCCCCATTCCTGTTCCGAGAGTGTGATCAGCGGCGGGTGCTCGATGAGCGAGGACTTGGGGACCAGCTTCGACACGGTCGCCGCGCGGTGGCGCAGGCCCATAAAGCGATAGAACGGATAGGTGACGGTCGGCTCCACCCCGCCGATCCGGACAAGACGAAACACCGCGCTCGGGTGCAGTTTGCGCGGCGCGGCGCACCAGCGGCCCCGGCGCTTTTTCTCATCGAACTGGACACAGATATGGTCGGCAAACTGCGGCGCGTCGTCTTGGCGGACGCGCCATGGGTAGCATTGCTGGCCGACGAGTTGGATGACCGCGCCTTCGGCCTCTTGGACCAGGTCAAAGATCGAGCCGCGCGTCTCATCGCGGGGCATGAGATCATAAACCTCGATATTGGCGACCGCGCGGGCCTCGGTGAGGAAGAGGCGATGCAATAGCTCGTAGATGATGACCTGAGACAGCGGCGATTCCCATGGCGCGGGGTCCGGAATTTCCATCCGGTCTTTGCCCGGCGCGCCGGGGGTACAATAGGGGTGATGCTCGGACGGGAGTGTGCGACTGCCGAGCGGGAGATCACAGCTCACAAGGATCACGACCAGATCGCCGAGCGCCTCCAACCCGGTCTCAAGCGCTCTGGCGAACTCCGGGTCGGTGCCGGGTTCGGCGCGATCCACGATGACGGCCCCATTCAGGCCCTGATGCACCGCATGATAGCGCAGCCACTCAAGCACGATCTCCGCGCTTTCACCGTTGCGGGTGGCGAGTGCGACGTTGCGGTCGGCCAGTAGCTCCGGCTGACGCGGGCTCAGCGGGATGTCGTATTTCTGACCCTCGAAATAGGCATTGATCCCCTCCGCCGGAACTTTGCCGTGAACCCAAGGGGCCTCGCCCAAGGTGCGAAATTCCGCGTTCTCCAAGAGATGCGCGGCAACCGCCGGATTGATCGGTGAGCGGCGGGCGAAAAACAAGTCCGCCGTGTTGTCCGGTCCCGCGATGGCGGCCAGCAAATTGGCCTGTCCGAGGGCGAGGTGGGCAATGGGATGGGAAATCAACTGGGCCATAGAAAGTGTCAGGTCTCTGGGGTGAGGGCTTTGACGCGGTTGAGATGGGCGGCGAGCTGGGTCGGGCCGGGGGGCGTGGAGCCGTTCAAAAGCGTGAGCTGCCACATGAGTTCGACCACTTTGCGTTGAGTGATCAAGTCCTTGAGCCAGCCGCGTTGAATGGCGCAGCTTTCCGCATGGAGATCGTCATAGGGCGAGAGGTCTTTGCGCGCCGCTTCCGCCGCGCCGCGCATGGGGGCGATACGGGTGTCCTCGACGGTGTTGAAATTGCGCTCCGCCCAATAGCCGAGGCCGATGCGCTTCTCCATGTGGTTGGGGAGGCCCCGCACGGCTTTGAGCAGGAATTCCTCGATGGACCGCACAGAATAGTGGTTGAGCCATGCGCGCTCGCCGCGCCCGTCGATGCCAAAGAGGTTGATGCGCGATTGCTGCGCAGCAAAGACATCGGACATCCGCGTGCCATCGGCCTGCTGCCAGCGCGCCTCTTTGCCTTTCGGGCGGTGGACGCCGAGGCCTTTGAACGCGGCGGGGCGGTGCAGCGTTTTGAAGAAATGCGCCAGAGGGAGCGCAATCCCGTTCGGCGCGGCTCGGATAAAGCGCTCGGTCACCGGGCGGTCGTCCCATGTGCCAAGCCCGGACGAGCCGAACAAATGCCAGCGAAGCGGCACGGCGTCGGCGTCCTCGGGCAAAAGCTCCGAGAGCGTCAGCCCGTCCTCAAGCACGAGATATTCATCGACGTCGAAAAACAGGGCGAGATCGGCGGTCTTATAGAGCGGATGTTTCCCGAGGAGCTTCATCGCCTGCCATTGCACCGATTTCTCCCCCTCGGGGGTAAACGGCAGGTGAGTGACAAGGCCATCTTTATCGAGCGCGTCCAACAGGCGGTCGGTGCCATCCGAACAGTCATGCGAGGCAATGAGGAAATCGGTAAAGCCCGCCGCGCGGTGATGGGCGATCCAGTCGAGAAGCCACGGCCCCTCGTTGCGGATGCATGTGATCGCCACTTTCGTCACGCGTAACCTACCTTTGACCCTGACTGCTTTGATCCGGACTGGACTGCTCTTGTCGCGTTCTTCCCTCAAACGGTCCCGATTTCGGGTGAGGGGGCCTTTGAAAACTTGGTCTCATACCCCCTGTGGCAAGTCAAGGTAACCGGCCCGACGCGCATGCGGCATGCAGACAATGCCATGAAAACACCCATTTGTTTCCAAAATAGAAACCTCATTGTTTTTCACCTGTATTCGCAAAGGGAGCTGGGCTAAGAAATTCACAGCCGTGTCCCGTTGTTTTGGAAGGTGCATATGACCAAGTTACCCGTGATCGCCGCGCTCTGGATGGAAGGCCCTCTGAGCTTTCTCGAACAGCTTTGCCTGAAATCCTTTGTCGATGCGGGGCATCAGGTGGTTTTGTACCACTACGGCCCGGTCGAACGGGTGCCCGACGGGATCGAGATGGGGGATGCGAATGAGTTCCTGCCCCAGACCAATTTCCTTCAGCACGAGCGCACCGGCTCTCCGGCGCTTCATTCCGATCTGTTCCGCTACAAGATGCTGGAAAAGAGCGACAACACGATCTGGGCCGACACGGACGCCTATTGCATGCGCCCGTTCGAGACAGAGACCGGTCATTACTACGGCTGGGAAAGTTCCAAACATATCAACGGCGGTGTGCTTGGCCTGCCGAAAGACAGTCCGACGCTCAGGGCGCTGTTGGAGTTCACCTCCGACGAGTTCGCCATCCCGTCCTATTACGGCGAGGACTATGAGGCCGAGCTGACCGCGAAAAAGGCCGCGGGCGAGCCGGTTCATGCGTCCGAGCAACCGTGGGGTGTCTGGGGGCCGCATGCGGTGACCCATTTCCTGCATGAGACGGGGGAGGACTCTTTGGCCTTCCCGCAAGAGGTGCTCTATCCGTTCACCTTTAAAGACCGCCGTTTCATGCTCAAACGCGATTTCGACGTGTCGCCCTATGTGACGGACAAAACCTGTTCCGTGCACCTCTACGGCCGCCGGATGCGGATGCGCCTCTTGGAGAAAGAGGGCGGGGCACCTCACCCGAAAAGCTTCCTCGGGGGGCTGTTGCGCAAGCACGAGATCGATCCTTACGCGGCACCGATCATGACGCGCCACAAAAAACAAAAAGAGGAGCGTGACCCGGAAGTGCCGTTCTACGACCTGGCGACCGGCGAGCTTGGCGGCGATCCGAAACTCCTCGCCCAGATCGGGATTGAGGGTCTCAAGGAAGAGAAGAACTTCGGCCAGATCGCCAAGGAATTCAACGTGCACCGCAAACTGGTGCGCGCCTGCCGTGACCGTATCCGGGACAATTCCGAGGCGCTGTTTGCCCCGGAACTTTTGGCGCAGGCCTCTGACGCCGCCGAATAAGGCGGCTCAGTATCCGGTCAGTAGCCCAGCCGCGACGCGATCTTGGGCAAGATCGTCGGCGCAATGGCGATGATCAAAACAATGCGCACGAGGTGGTGGATCGAGATATAGGCCACCTCGGCGTTCATCGCGAGCGCGACAAGAGACATCTCTGTGAGACCGCCCGGCGCATAGGCGAGCAAGACCTGCTCGACCGTCTGCGCGAAGAGGCCGTGGAAGACGAGCGCAAACACCAGCGAGAGCGCCAGCGTGATCACCGTCCCGCCAAAGGTCAGCAAAAGCGTGTGCAGCACGAGCTTGCCCGCCGCCCCGCGAAAGCGCGAGCCAAGAGTGGAGCCGAGAATGATCTGCGCGGTGATCACCAAAAGCGCGGGGGGCTGAGAATGGGTGATGCCGAGCATGTGCACTGCAGCGGAAAGCACCAGAGGCCCCAAAAGGCCGGGGGCGGGCAGTTTGAGTTTGTCGCCAATCCATGTGCCGATGACCGCACAGGCCAACAGGATCGCGGCGGCGGTGAGGCTCAGGCTGTCTCCCGTGCCCGCAGGGGACACGCCCGTCACCTCATAGCCAAGGACGATCCGAAACCAAAACGCGATGAGCGCGATGGAGACGAGGATGCGGCCCCCATGTGCAAGAATGATCCGTTTCTCGTCGCCGCCCATCGCACCGCCGATGATGGTCATCTCATTGAGGCCCCCCGGCATGGCGGAGAAAAACGCCGTAATCGGGTCGAGTTTCCCGACCTTGATATAAAAGGGCACAACCAGCGCGGCCGCGACGGTGAGATAGAGGCCAAGCCCCGCAAGAGAGAGCCCCCAGCGTGCCAGATGACCAAAGGTCTCCGTGTCAAAGCCGGAGCCAAGCATCACGCCGATCACCGGGAACACATAGGGGCGGAGCTTGCCGGGGCTGTCCAAGGGCACTTTCAACATCACAAGCGCAAAGACGAGGACCATCGGCCCAAGCATCCACGGCAGGGGCATGTTCATGAGATAGGCCGTTGTGCCGCCAATCGTGCCAACCACCAACGTGGCGGCGATTTTTGCGTATTTCTGAGGGTCGGCGAGAATGGGCACGGAGCGAGTGTCTCGATGTCTGTACGGATTTCGCCAACATAGCCAGACTGACGCGCGCTGCAAGGCAAGGCAGGCGTGGATATCTGCACATGTTCTGTCTTCTGATGAGATGGCGGGCCAGACCCGATTGCGCCCCGCTTGCCCCTCGTCGGGTTTTGGCACATCGTTCAGCCAAAGACCCCAAGACCCAGATGAGCGCAGGTGCCCGTGATGTTGTTTGCCTATACCCCGACCGAGCACGGCCTTACGCAGCTCCCGACTGACGCGGCGCTCACGGAGGCGATCTGGATTGACCTTTTGTCGCCGCAACCCGCGCAAGTGGCAGCGGTGGAGGGGTTTGGCGTCACCGTGCCGACGCTCACGGATATGCAGGAGATCGAGGTCTCGAACCGGCTGTACCGGGATGGCGACACAGAGGTTTTGACCATCGTCTTGCCGGGGCTGGATCGAAACAAAGAACCGTCCTTTGGGCCTGTCGCCTTTCTTGTGACCCCGGATCGGCTCATCACCGTGCGCTATCACACGCCGCGCCCGTTCGAGACCTTTCCCGGCCACGCCTCGCAATCGAGTGCGGGGTTTCAGGGGCGGCGGCGGATTTTCCTCGGCCTTATTGAGGAGATCATCGCGCGGCTTGCCGACCTGATGGAAAATGTCGGCGATAAACTCGATGCACAGTCCCATGTGGCCTTTCGCGACCCGAAACCGCGCGGCGATGAATTGGCGGATGCGCTTCGGGCGCTGGGCCGGCAAAGCGAACAGGTGGCCAAATATCGCCACGCTTTGCTGACGGTTGAGCGCGCGCTGTCGAGTTTTGGCCTCGGCCTTGCTGGCGAGCGGGACAAAGTGCTGCGCGATATTCTCAAGGCTCAGGTGCGCGATTGCCAGGCGCTCACGGTCCATAGCGATTTTCTCTCCGCCCGGATTGCGCAGCTCACCGATGTGACCCTTGGCCTCATCAATCTGGAGCAAACGGACACCAGCCGGATATTGTCGGTGGTGGCGGTTCTGTTCCTGCCGCCGACGCTCGTGGCCTCGGTCTATGGGATGAACTTTGCGAACCTGCCGGGACTCGATAGCCCGCGCGGGTATCTCGTGGCGACCGCTTTGATGATCGGATCTGCGGTGGGCACCTATGTCTTTTCCAAATGGAAGAACTGGCTCTGATCGCCCCGCGCGTCTCTCCATGGCACGACCTGAGGCGTGATGAGCGGGGACGAATCCGACGAATATAGAGGGCGGCGGTGAGCGAAACTCTGTCGGTCTTCGGCCCTGCACGACCCTGCGCTGTGCCATTTTGTGGGCCGCGCTGTGTCTTTGCGCTCAAATTTTAGACAGAGATCGGGGTTTCCCCCTTTCGTTTTGCTGCAGGCACAAAAAAAATTTGCAGTTGCGGCATCGGCTCTACATATCCTGATCCCAAGAGCGAAAGCTCAAGAGGCGCAAGGACGCGTTTCTTCAAAATAGACCTCCAGACACGCGTGTTGTCGGAGGGACGCGGCAACGGCGCTGCATTCTCACTTAGACAATGACTGGGTTCGCTTTCGCGAACCTCCATCTGAGAGGACGTGCCGTTATGACCAAGCGGAAACTCGTAATTGTTGGCAATGGTATGGCGCCGGGCCGGATGCTTGAGCATCTGTTCGAGGCGACCGACCAATATGACGTGACCATCTTTAACGCCGAGCCGCGCGTGAACTATGACCGCATCATGCTGTCGCCGGTTTTGTCGGGCGAAAAGACCTATGCCGACATCATCATTCATGGCGAAGGCTGGTACGCCGAGCATGGCATCACGCTGCATCAGGGTGATAAAATCACCGAGATCCGCCGCCATGAGCGCAAAGTGATCTCCGAGAAAGGCGTTGTGGCCGAGTATGACAAGCTGGTCATCGCCACAGGGTCCAACCCGTTCATCATCCCGGTGCCGGGCTCTGATCTCCCGGGCGTTCTGGCCTACCGCGATCTCGATGACACCGACGGTATGATTGCCGCCTCTGAGGCGGGCGGGCGTGCTGTCGTGATCGGTGGCGGTCTTTTGGGTCTTGAGGCCGCAGCCGGTCTTAAGATGCGCGGCATGGATGTGACCGTGATCCACCTCATGCCGACCTTGATGGAGCGTCAGCTCGACTCTTCGGCGGGCTATCTCCTTCAAAAAGAACTGGAATCTCGTGGCATCGACGTGCGCTGTGAGGCCAACACCAAACAAATTCTCGGCTCGGACAAGGTGGAGGGCGTGGAGCTGGCCGATGGCACGGTGATTGACGCCTCCCTCGTCGTCATGGCCGTCGGCATCCGTCCGAACGTGGCATTGGCCCAAGAGGCCGGTCTTGAGGTCAACCGGGGGATCGTCACGGACGCGACGATGAAAACCTCTGACCCGAACATCTATTCCGTTGGCGAATGTGTGGAAGTGGGTGGCATGGTCTATGGCCTCGTCGCACCGCTCTACCGTATGGCGAAAGTCGCGGCCGAGCATCTTGCCGGACCTTCGGACGCGGCTTTCGCCCATGCGGAAACGCCGACCAAACTCAAAGTCACAGGCTGTGACCTCTACTCCGTTGGCGATTTTGCCGAGGGCGAGGGGCGCGAAGACATCGTGCTGCGCGACGCGCAACGCGGCACCTACAAACGGGTTATCCTCAAAAATAATAAACTTATCGGAGCAGTGCTCTACGGCGATGTCGCCGACGGGGCGTGGTACAACCAGATGCTGGTCTCGGGCGAGGACGTCTCCGAGATGCGCGACACCCTGATCTTCGGTCAGGCCTACCAAGGCGGCGGTTCGGTCGACCCGCTGGCGGCTGTCGCGGCGCTGCCGGATGACGCGGAGATTTGCGGCTGTAACGGGATCACCAAGGGCATGATCGTCACCGCGATCACTGGCAAGGGCCTGACCTCTCTGGCCGAAGTCCGCGCGCATACCAAGGCCTCGGCATCCTGCGGTACCTGTACCGGGTTGGTCGAAGGCATCATGGGCATCACGCTTGGCGATGATTTCGTGATCCCGGCGGCGCAGGGCATGTGCGGTTGCACCACCCATAGCCACGGTTTCGTGCGACGCATGATCAAGGCGAAAGAACTCAAATCCATTCCCGCCGTGATGCAAGAGCTGGAATGGACCACGGCGGAAGGCTGTGCCAAATGCCGTCCGGCGCTCAACTACTATCTCGTTGCCGATTGGCCGGGCGAATATGTGGATGACCAGCAGTCGCGTTTCATCAACGAACGCGTCCACGCCAACATCCAGAAAGACGGCACCTACTCCGTCGTGCCGCGGATGTTCGGCGGCATGACCACGCCGGACGAGCTGCGCGCGATTGCCGATGTGGCCGACAAATACAACATCCCTTCTGTCAAGGTGACAGGCGGTCAGCGCATCGACTTGCTCGGTGTGAAGAAAGAAGACCTCCTGCCGGTTTGGGCCGATCTGAACGCGGCGGGCATGATCTCTGGCGCGGCCTACTCGAAAGGTCTGTGCACGGTGAAAACCTGTGTCGGTACGGATTGGTGCCGTTTCGGGACGCAGGACTCCACGGGCCTCGGCATCAAGTTGGAGAAAGCGCTCTGGGGCTCCTGGGCGCCAGCGAAACTCAAGCTCGCCGTCACTGGCTGCCCGCGCAACTGTGCCGAGGCCACCTGTAAGGACATCGGCATCATCTGTGTCGATAGCGGCTATGAAATCGTCTACGGCGGCGCGGCGGGTCTCCACATCCAAGGCACCACCATGCTTGGCAAGGTCGCGACAGAGGAAGAGGTCATGGAAACCGTCTGCGCCCTGACGCAGTACTACCGTGAGACCGGCTTCTACCTTGAGCGGATTTACAAATGGGCGGAGCGTCTCGGCTACGACCACATCAAAGAGGTGATCTACGAGAACCTCGATGAGCGCAAAGCCTTTGCAGAGCGCTTTGCCTATTCTCAGAAATTTGCACAAGTCGATCCCTGGGCGGAACGCGTCGCTGGCGCAGAGGCTCACGAATTCTCACCCATGGCCACCCTCAACATGGAGGCAGCAGAATGAACATGCAGACAACCACATGGGTCGAGGTCGGCACCCTGAGCGACATTCCGCGCCAAGGCGCGCGCTGCGTGAAGAACGGCGAAATGACCATCGCCATCTTCCGCACGACACAAGATGACGTCTTCGCTCTCGAAGATAAATGCCCGCACAAGAACGGGCCCCTGAGCCAAGGCATCGTGCACGACGGTTGTGTCACATGCCCGCTCCACAACTGGGTCATTTCCCTCTCCACAGGCACCGCTCAAGGTGCCGATGAGGGCGAAACCCGCACCTTCCCCGTCAAACTCGACGGCGAGACCGTATTGCTCGGTCTCTAAGACCTCACCGCTCCGAACGCCTTTGGCTGATCGGGTCACATGCATCGCGCCCAACGGCGATGCAGATGGCTTTGCTTTGTCTTCGGGCAAGGGAGAGGCGCGACTGGAATAAAAACTTGGAACTTACCAACAGGGACAAAACAATGGCTTATGTACAACCCAAGGAATTCGCCGCCAAAATGGTCGATGCGGGCGAATCCAAAATCTTCATGGCGACCAAAGACACCTTGATCCGCGCCTATATGGCCGGTGCGATCCTCGCGCTTGCCGCTGCTTTTGCTGTGACCATCGCGGTCAACACCGGCAACTTCCTTGTGGCCTCTCTGCTCTTCCCGGTGGGCTTTTGTACGCTCTACCTCCTGGGCTTTGACCTTTTGACCGGCGTGTTCACGCTGGCGCCCTTGGCCGTCATCGCGAAACGTCCGGGCTGCACCTGGAAAGGCGTGTTCCGCAACTGGGGCCTCGTGTTCGTGGGCAACTTTGCCGGTGCCATGACCACCGCAATCCTGATGGCCATCATCTTCACCATGGGCTTTTCCCAGGAACCCAACGCCGTCGGCCAGAAAATCGGCTCCATTGGCGAAGCTCGGACCCTCGGGTACGCCGCTGCCGGTGGTGCGGGTCTCCTGACCGTGTTTGTGCGCGCGATCCTGTGTAACTGGATGGTGTCCACCGGTGTTGTCGCCGCGATGATGTCCAACTCTGTCTCCGGTAAAATCATGGCCATGTGGATGCCGATCATCGTGTTCTTCTACCTCGGGTTCGAGCACTCCATCGTGAACATGTTCCTCTTCCCCTCGGGCATCATGCTGGGCGGCGAATTCACCTGGGGCGACTACTTCATCTACAACGAGATCCCGGTCGTTTTGGGCAACCTCGTCGGTGGTCTGACTTTTGTCGGTGGCATGATCTACGCGACGCACTTCAAAGAATCCCCGAAGCGCAACGCAGCCAAAGCCACCATTCAGGGCGTGCCGGCTGAGTAATCAACCTCCCCTTCGGGCCCTGTCACGCATGGACGGGGCCCGATTTTTTGCGACTGGAAAGGCTTGTGAGATGGCAAAGGATGTGACCCCCGCAACGCTTTCCACAGCGCTCCCCACGACGCAGGCAAAGACACTCACCGTCTCCATCGGCCGCTATACGGACGCGGGCCGAAAAGCCGAAAATCAGGATTTTTGCGGGGCACGGGTGCCCAAAGGAACCGCGCTCTCGCTCAAAGGGATCACCTTGGCCGTGGCCGACGGCATCTCATCGAGCGAGACAAGCGCCGAGGCCGCCGAGGCCAGTGTCACCGCGCTTTTGACGGATTACTACGCCACCTCGGACGCCTGGACCGCACGGACGGCGGCGACCACAGTGATCTCCGCCACAAATGCTTGGCTCTTTGGTCAGAACGCTGCGCTCAGCGATATGAACACGGGCAAGATTTGCACGCTCTCCGCACTCATTTTCAAAGGCCGGGATGGGCATGTCTTCCATCTGGGCGACAGCCGGATTTACCGGCTCACGGATGGTACGCTTGAGCCGCTGACCACCGATCACCGCGCCGTTTTGTCGAGCGAGGAAAGCTATCTTGCGCAGGGGATGGGATTGGATTCCCAAGTGGCGGTCGAGTATCGGCGCGTGTCCCTGAGCGTTGGCGACACTTTCATTCTGGCCACAGACGGCGTGCATGAGATCATCGAGGCGGCGGATGTTGTAAGCGCGCTGGAGGCCCCCGATCTCGACGCGGCGGCGGAGCGGCTTGGGCGTCTCGCCTATGAACGCGGTTCAGAGGACAATCTCACCGTGATGCTCGCGCGGGTGGAGGCATTGCCCGAGGCGGAGCTTGAACTCGATCTCGCCAAACTGCCTTTGCCACCGTTGCCCAAGGCGGGGGATGTGATCGACGGGTTTCGCATCCTGCGGCCTGTGAACTCCACGGCGCGCTCGCATGTGTTTTTGGCTGAGGGGCCGAGCGGTCAGAAAGTCGCGCTGAAAATTCCGACGGTCGAGATGGCGGAGGACACGAGCTATCTCAATCGGTTTGTCTTGGAGGAATGGATCGCACGGCGGATGTCCTCCTCCCATGTCTTGCGGGCGGCGGATGCTCCGGCGCAGCGGACCGCGCTTTACGTGGTGACCGAGTGGGTCGAGGGGCGGACGCTCAGACAATGGATGGACGATCATCCGGAGCCAGACCTTGATAAAGTGCGCGACATCATCGGTCAGATTGTCGTGGGCCTGCGCGCCTTTCACCGCAAGGAAATGCTGCATCAGGATCTGCGACCCGAAAATATCATGATCGATGACGACGGCACGGTGAAGATCATTGATCTTGGTTCCACCTCAGTCGCCGGGGTTGAGGAGGCCACGGCGGGCATGTTGGGCCATATGCCCGGCACGTTTCAGTACACCGCGCCCGAATATTTCTCCGGCGATTTCGTGTCTTGGCGCTCGGATCAATATGCGCTTGGCGTGATCGCCTATGAGATACTCACCGGGCGGTTGCCGTTCGGTGCGGAGGTGGCGCGGATCGAGACCCGGCGCGATCTCTTGCGCCTGAGCTACCGGCCCGCCCGTGACGACGACAGCCCGGTGCCCGCCTGGATGGATGCCGCGCTCAAACGCGCGACCCAGCCCGACGCCGCACGGCGCTATGACGCGCTGTCCGAATTCGTGGCCGAACTGAAACGTCCGGGCCAAAGCTGGAACGCGGCACGCCATGTGCCGTTGATGGAAAAGAACCCTGTGCGGTTCTGGCAAGGGGTCTCCGCCGTCCTAGCGGTGATCTCGATCATACTCACAACGATCATAATAAACTGACCTGACAGGAGAGAGACTATGAAAGACATCGTGACTGACGCGTTGATGACCAAAGAAGATGTGACTGCCCTCATCCTCATCGCGAAAAAGAAGCAGGGCCTGAGCTGGGAAGGCATCGCCGAAACCATCGGCATGTCGCCCGTGTTCACCCATTCCGCCTGCATGGGCATGAACGCCTTTCCGATGGCAAAGGCCGAGGCTCTGGTCGCTGCGCTGAGCCTGCCGTCCGAGGCCGCCGAGGTTCTGGCAGAAAGCCCGACGAAAGAGTGGGCGCAGACCGTTCCGACCGATCCCTGCATCTATCGCTTTTATGAAATCGTCGGTGTCTATGGCCCGACGCTTAAGGCGCTGATCCATGAGAAATTCGGCGACGGCATCATGTCGGCGATTGATTTCGACATGTCTGTGGAGCGGATCGAGAACCCGAAAGGCGATCGGGTCGAGGTCAAAATGTCCGGCAAATACCTGCAATACAACGCCTGGTAAGCGGCGGAGTTTTCCGCACGTAGAATAGAAACGGGCGGCGCATTGCGAGGATGGCGCCGCCCGTCTTTTTGCCTGTGTCGCGTTTACGCTTTGGCTTTGCGTTTGCCGAAGACCTTCATCACCAAGACGAAGAAGATCGGCACAAAGATGATCCCGAACACGGTGCCGGTGATCGTCCCGCCAAGCACAGCGGAGCCGACAGAGGTCCGGCCACCCGCGCCTGCGCCCGTCGAGAGCACCAGAGGCACAACGCCGAGGGAGAAGGCCATGGAGGTCATGACAATCGGGCGGAAACGCTGTTTCGCGGCGGTCAGCACGGCCTCATAGAGGTCTTTGCCCGCATCCACCTGTTCACGGGCGAATTCCACGATGAGGATCGCGTTTTTGCCTGTGAGGCCGATCACGGTCAACAGACCCACTTGGAAGAACACGCCGTTCTGGAAGCCAAAGAAATAGGCCGTCGCCAAAGTGCCCAACACGCCCACAGGCATGGCAAGCATCACGGAGACCGGGATCGCCCAGCTTTCATAGAGCGCCGCGAGACAGAAGAAGATCGCCGCCAAAGACAGGGCGTAGAGCAGGGGGGCCTGCGAGCCGCTTTCGCGTTCTTCGAGCGACAGGCCGGTCCAGGCGATGTTGTAGTTGCCGCCGAGTTGGGACGCGAGCTGTTCGATCTCCGCCATGGCTTCGCCGGTGGAGACGCCCGGAGCGGGGGAGCCCTGGATCTGCATCGACGGAATGCCGTTGTACCGGTTGAGACCCTGCGGCCCCATGATCCAACGCTCTGTGGTGAAGTTGGAGAAGGGAACAAGATCGCCCGAGTCGTTGCGCACACGCCATTTCTGGAGGTCTTGCGGAGTCGCACGCGAGTCCGCTTCGCCCTGAACATAGACGCGTTTGGTCCGGCCGTTGTCGTTAAAGTCGTTGACGTAAGTCCCAGCCAGAGCAACCGCAAGCGTGTTGCCAACGTTGGAGGGCGAGACTCCCATCGCGCCAGCGGCCCGCCAGTCGATGTCCAGTTTGAACTGGGTCGCGTCCTCCATGCCGGAGGGGCGGACAGAGGCGATCAGCGGGCTTTGGGACGCCATGCCCAAGAGCTGATTGCGCGCGGCGAGTAGATCGTCATGGGACTGGCCGCCCGGCGCTTGGAGATAAAAGTCAAAGCCGGACACGTTGCCAAGCTCCGGCACAGCCGGCGGCACGATGGGGAAAACCATCGCCTCTTGGATGCCCATAAGCGCGGGGAAGGCGCGGCCCGCGATGGCCTGCACGGATTGCCCGGCCTCGGGACGGTCTTCCCAATCCTTCATGCGGACAAAGGCGAGGCCGTTGTTTTGACCGACCCCGGAGAAGGAGAAGCCCGTCACGCTGAATACCGCTTCGACATTGTCGCTTTCTGCCGTCAGGAAGTAGTCGCGCAGCGCCTCGTTGGCGGTCTGGGTGTTTGCAGCCGTGGTGCCAGAGGGGCCTTGGACGAGGCCGATCATGATGCCTTGGTCCTCATCCGGGAGAAAGCCCGTCGGCGTCTGCATAAACAGCCACACGATGCCCGCGCCCATCACGCCGTAGATCGCGAGCATGCGCAGGGGGCGACGGATCGCGTAGCCGACAGTGCCGCCGTAGCCGCCCGACAGTTTGTCAAAGGCGCGGTTGAACCAGCCAAACGGGCCGGATTTGCCGTGATGCGCATCTTTCGAACGCAGAAGCGTCGCACAAAGCGCCGGGGTGAGCGTCAGAGCGACCACCACGGAAAGCCCCATGGCGGAGACGATGGTGATGGAGAACTGGCGATAGATCACGCCGGTGGAGCCGCCGAAGAAGGCCATCGGCACGAACACGGCGGACAGCACAAGGGCGATGCCGACGAGCGCGCCGGTGATCTGGCCCATGGATTTGCGGGTGGCTTCGCGCGGGGACAGCCCCTCTTCTTCCATGATCCGTTCGACGTTTTCCACCACGACGATGGCGTCATCGACCAAGAGGCCGATGGCGAGCACCATGGCGAGCATGGTGAGCACGTTGATGGTAAACCCGAAGGCCGCAAGAATGGCGAAAGTGCCGAGGATAACCACCGGGACGGCCAGTGTCGGAATGAGCGTGGCGCGGAGGTTCTGGAGGAACAGAAGCATCACGAAGAACACCAGAATGATGGCTTCGATCAGGGTCTTTTCCACCTCATGGATCGAGATTTCGATGAAGGGCGTGGTGTCATAAGGGATCACATAGCTCATCCCCTCCGGGAAGAACTCGGCATATTCCTCAAGCCGCTCGCGCACCCGCTCTGAAGTGTCGAGGGCGTTGGCGCCGGGGGCCAATTGGATCGCCATCCCGGAGGCCGGGTTGCCGTTATACTCGGCGATGGTCATGTAGTTTTCCGCACCGATTTCCACGCGGGCCACATCTTCGAGCAGGACGAGACCGCCGTTGGCCTCAGAACGCAGGATGATGTTGCGGAAATCCTCGGGGGTTTCCAACAGGGATTGCGCGGTGATCGTCGCGGTGAACTGTTGATTGTCCGGGGCGGGCAGCGTGCCGAAAGAGCCCGCAGAGATCTGCGCGTTTTGGGACGATACAGCCGCAACGACGTCGGACGGGGCCATGTCAAAGGCCGCAAGTTTCGACGGGTCGAGCCAGATGCGCATCGCGTATTTCGCGCCAAACACCTGCGTGCCACCAACGCCTTCGATCCGGCTGAACGTGTCAACGAGGTTGGTCGCCAGATAGTCCGAGAGGTCGGCTTGGTTCATGGAGCCGTCTTCCGAGATGACACCGATCACCATCAAAAAGCCCGCGGAGGATTTTTGAACCGTGAGGCCCTGTCTCTGTACGGATTCCGGCAGGAGGGCTGTCGCCTGAGACAGTTTGTTCTGGACCTGCACCTGTGCGATGTCCGGGTCCGTGCCGGTTTCAAAGGTGAGGGTGAGCGTTGCCGATCCCGAAGAGGTCGAGGAGGACGACATGTAGCGCATGCCGTCGAGACCGGTCATCTGTTGTTCGATGATCTGCGTGACAGTGTTGGCCACGGTCTCCGCCGAAGCACCCGGATAGTTTGCCCGGATTTGGACAGACGGCGGTGCGATCTGCGGGTACTGCGCCACGGGAAGCGAGGCGATCGACAAAAGGCCGATGCCCATGATGAGGATGGAAATCACCCATGCGAACACGGGGCGGTCGATGAAAAAGCGGGCCATGGTGGCTCCTTTGTGCGTGTCTTGCTCTCGTGTTCGAATTACTGCTCGGGTGCCGCATCAGGAGTTGCGTCAGCGGGCATCTCTTCCGCCGCGCCTTGCTCCGACGGGGACACCGTCGCGCCCGGCCCGGTCTTTTGCAGACCGGCGACAATGACGCGGTCGCCCGCAGACACACCATCGGTCACAATCCAGTTGTTGCCTTGATCGCGCAAAACGGTCACGGAGCGCTGTTCCACGACATTGTCGTCGTTGACGACGAACACAGTCGGCTCCCCGCGACGGTCGCGGGTGACGGCGATCTGGGGGACGAGCAGGGCGTTCTCAACGGTGCCTTGGGGCATTTCGACCTGCACATACATCCCCGGCAACAGGAACCGATCCGGGTTCGGGAAGGCCAGGCGCAGAACGATTGTGCCGGTCTGCTCATTCACATGCGGCTCAGCGGCGGCGAGTTTGCCGGTTTGCTCATAGGTGCTGCCATCCGAGAGGGTAAGGGAAACGTCGTAGGACTTTTCTTCCTCAAGGCTCGCGTTGGCGTTGTTACGACGCCAGCGCAGGATGTCGGAGGCGGCCTGTGTCACGTCGACATAGACCGGGTCGAGGGAGCGGATCGTGGTCAGGGCGGTGGCCTGACCGGAGGTGACGAGCGCCCCTTGGGTGACCTGCGACAGGCCCACCACGCCATCGATGGGCGCGCGGACAGTTGTGCGGTCGAGGTTGATCTCAGCGGCCAAGAGGTTTGCCTCAGCCACTTTTACCGCGGCCATAGCGCTGTTGCGTTCGGCGGTGGCGCTGTCGAGGTTTTGCTGGGCGACCACGTTGCGGTCACGCAGTTCTGTTTGGCGATCATAGTCGATCTGCGCGGATTGAAGCGCCGCTTTCGCCTGTGCCAGGCTCGCTTCGGCGGCGGCTTTCGCGGCCTCATAGGTGGCGCGGTCGATGGTGTAGAGCGGGTCGTTCTTGGCGACGTCGCTGCCCTCATCAAAAAGGCGCTCTTCGATGATCCCGTTCACCTGGGGACGTACTTCGGCAACAGAAGACGCCGCGACACGGCCCGGAAGTGGGGTGGTCAGCGTCACATCCTGCGCCTCAAGCGTCACAACGGTCACCGGCATCGGGGGCTGTCCCTGTTGTGCCATGGCGGGCGCTGTGGTGAGGAGGGCGGCAGTGGCCAGAGCGAGGCCAAATGCGCGTTTCGGGAACACGGCCGAGAAAAGGGACATGGGCTGAGTGGGCATAAATGCGGCTCCGGTCTGGCACGGGACGCGGCCCGTGTCTTGGGGGACTTCGTGCGGTTTGTGCAGGCGCGGACACGTATTGTGGCCCATTTTTGACCTGCTCTCTTGATTTGAATTATTGAAACCCATTAGTTTTGTAAACTGTGCACCCGCATAGAACGCCTGTGCAAGAATGTGAGAAGGGCCTCAGGTCAAAATTCAGGCATGTTCACCCGCATCGAATGAGGATTCGCGTCCCGCCATGACGACAGACAAAGACCAGGACACCACGACTGAGGAGGCGCGCCGTCGCGGGCGTCCGCCGCAGATGGATGTGGCCACGCGTCGTGCGCATATCGTTAAGGCGGCCAAGGATTTGCTGAACTCGCGCCCCTTTGACGACATCTCCATGAGTGCCATCGCCAAAGAGGCGGGCATGTCAAAGCGCACGCTCTACGAATTGTTCGACGGGCGAGAGGCGCTTTTGGGTGAGGCGATTGCCGATTTGGGGCGGGGGTTGTTTCGGGCGCTGACGCCCGAAGAACAGGCGATGCCGCTGGAGCAACGGCTCGACACACTCATGACGATCAACGCGCCGCCCGGAGCTGAGGCGCAAAAAATCGAGCTGTTGCGCACCCTGATATCCAAGGTGGGTGTCTATCGCGACATCGCAGAGTCGCTCTGTGAAAACGGGCGAGGGCTGTTAAAGCACAATTTGGCGACGGAGTTGGCGCATGCCCGAGAAGCCGGTGAAATCCACCTGCCCGAGTCGCGCGTTTCCATGGCGGCGGACATCCTGATCGATATGGGGTTCGAGAGCCCCATCCTTCGGCTGTTGTCCCCCTCCTTACCGGAGCCCTCACCTGATGAGAAGGCCGCGCGACGGCGGCTGGCCATCGCGCTGTTTCTCGAAGGATGTCGAGCAAGAGGTGCTTAGCCGAGCGGAAGGCGTTGCCGCACCAGCGTCGTCCAATAGGAGCTTCCCCAGGCGATCACCTCATCGTTGAAGTCATACTCAGGGTGATGCAGCGCCGCTGAGGGCCCATTGCCGACATTGATCATCGCACCGGGCACTTCATTCAGCATAAAGGAGAAATCCTCTCCACCCAGCGTTTGTGGCATGTCGAGAAAGACATTTTCCACGCCGGCGACCTCCTGTGCGGCTCTCGCGGCAAGGTCCGTTTCGCGGTCATGGTTTACGGTCACCGGATAGTGGCGGATGTAGTCCGTCTTCCCCACTGCGCCGTAAGCCGCCGCAATATTTTCGACCATGGCGGTCAGGCGCTCTTCGATCATATCCCGCACGTCTTCGCGAAGCGTGCGCACCGTGCCGGTCAGGGTGACATCCTGTGGGATGACGTTGAACGCATTCCCCGCCTGAATGGTGCAGAGCGAAATCACCGCGCTGTCGATCGGGTCCATGTTGCGCGAGGTCAGCGTCTGAACGGCCTGCAACAAAGCGCCCGCAATCGGCAGCGGGTCGATGGTTTGCTCAGGACGTGCCGCATGGCCACCACGCCCGGTGATGGTGATTTTCACCTCATCGACGGAGCCCATGATCGGCCCGGAATTGATGGTGAATTGCCCGACCGGCAAGTTCGGCCGGTTGTGCATACCGTAGACCTCATCGCAGGGCCAGCGGGTGAACAGCCCGTCCTCGATCATCGCCCGCGCGCCCGCGCCGCCCTCTTCCGCGGGTTGGAAAATGACGATCACAGTGCCGTCAAAGGCCCGGCTTTCCGCCAGATGCCGCGCCGCGCCCAAAAGCATCGTGGTGTGACCGTCATGGCCACAGGCGTGCATTTTGCCCGGCACTTGTGACGCGTAGGGCTTGCCGGTTGCTTCCTCAATCGGCAGTGCATCCATGTCGGCGCGCAGGCCGATGCTGCGGCCAGAGACATTGCTCTGACCTTTGATCACCCCGACGACGCCGGTCTTGCCGATGCCCTCATAAACCTCGTCAACGCCCGCGGCGCGAAGTGCTTCGGCCACCTTCTGCGCTGTGCGGGTCACGTCGTACAACAGCTCGGGGTTCATATGCAGATCGCGGCGGAACTCCGTCAAATCGGCGACCTGTTTGGCGACCCAATTCTCGACTGCCATCTCAGGCCTCCTTCTTCATTCTGTAGCGAAAATCGCAGTGGCTCGCGCCTTTCATGATCGTCTGGGTCCGGGTCATTTCGATCTCCGGGTTGTAGCCGATACAGAAATCACCATCGCGGTTGCAGGACAGAAGGTGGCCGATGTCGCCGAGCCCCATCTCCTGATACATCTCTGCGTACCGGCATTTCACCACGTTGAAATCCATCTTTTCCTCGGACATTTCGATGGTTTCGATCCGAAGTGCATCCTCGCGAGTCCAATTCGGCTGGATCGCGGCGAAATCCGTCAGATCAGGCGCATGACCCAGTTCTTCGGCCAGCATCGCGCCTTGCTCAATCGCGGATTTCGAGCAGGCGGCACCGATCACGGCCTCGGCCTCTTCGCGGCCAGACCGCTCGGTGATCACGTCGAGCACATGTTTGAGGATCATCGCCTCGATGCGGCGGCGGAGCAGGATCGGAACGTCGTTCAGGTCCATCTTTTTTTCTTCGGTCATAGGTTCACTTCCTTGTGGTCCTGGCGTTTGAGCCAGGCCAGATAGGTGGGGGCAAAGCGGCGCACGAAACCGTGCACCGGGAACGGATGCGGTTCTGTCACCGGCAGGGCCAGTTCGTCTTCGGGTTGACCTGTGGCCGCGCGCGCCAACTCGCGCCCCAAAGAGGTGCCAAGCGCGACGCCGCGCCCGTTGCAGCCGATCCAGGCCCAGCCATCGGGGCCGAGTTTGTGAATGCGCGGGAAACGGTCCCAGTTCATGCCGATATAACCGGACCAGACATGGGTCATCTCCGGCACGCCCAACTCGGGGAAGGCCTCGGCAAGGCTCTTTGCGGCTTTCTTGCGCACCCGGTTGGCAACGTCAAAGGACCCCATCACGGCACCGCCGGTGATCAGGCGATTGCGCGCATCATAGCGGAAGAACCGCAGATCGCCGCGCGTATCGGAAACCGCCTGACGCCCCGGGAGGATTTTTTGCCGCAGGTTGTCGCCCACCGGCTTCGTCGCCATTTGCCAGCTCAGCACCGGCACGACAGACCGCGCGATGCGAGGGGCGAGACGCGGGGCCAATTCGCCGGTATAGGCGTTGGTGGCGAGGATCAGTGCCCGGGCTTTGAGCGTGCCCTGCGCGGTCCTGATCACCCATTCTGAGCCGATGCGCTCATAAGAGATCACAGGGCTGTTCTCATGAATGACCGCGCCCAGATGTTCCGCCACCCGCGCCATTTCGCGCGCCAACGCGAGCGGGTTGATATGACCGCCCGTCGGGTTGAACATGCCGCCGTACCAGAAGTCCGTGCCCAGAATGTCGGCGCATTCCTGCGCGTCTTTCAACTCCGCCGGAAAGCCATGGCGCGTCCACGCCTCAACGCGTTTCGCGGACAGTTTCACGCGGCCGGGACTGTGCGCGGGTTGGAACCAGCCGTTCTGTTCCGCTTCGGCCTGCATGTCGAATTCGCGCACCAGATCAAAGAGCACATCGCCGGAGTTGCCGATGAGTTTGACCATCCGCTTGCCCGCCTCGCCATAGCGTGAGACCCAGACATCGGGTTCGGCGGAGGTGAGGATCGGGATGACCTGACCGTTGTTGCGGCCCGACGCACCCCAACCGGCGGCTTTGCCTTCGACAACAGTGACCGCATGGCCACGACGCCGTGCCTCGATGGCGGCGGACAGGCCAGTGAACCCCGCGCCGATGACGGCGACATCGGTCTCTTCGACACCCGAAAGTGGCGCGGAGAGCGGGCGCTCGGGTGCGGTGGCGGCCCAGAGGGACTTGGGAAAGTCGACAGACATCACGCGACCCCTTCCGCTGTTTGCCCCGTGACTTCCTGCGGCAGCCAGAACCAGCGCAGCGCCTCTTCCTCAGGTGAGAGATCCGGGCCGGAACAACAGGTCAAAGTTTTGGCGGTTTCGGCCAAGGCCTCAGCCTGCGCGAGACAGGTGGGGAAATCGGGCACAGCGTCCGGTTGTGCGGCCTGGCTTTCCCAAAGCGCAGAGAGCGCGGGGGGACAGGTGTCCTCGAACGCAGGTGTCGCACGCCAAATACCCTCGACCGCGTCGAGTTGGTAATAGGCCAGCATGTCGAGACCGTGCTCTGCGACAAAGCGGATCGCGGTGGCGATCTTGTCCACGTCCTCGTCTTCAAAAAACCAGTTCACGCCAAATCGCGCCCAGCCCGGGCGGAAGATCGAGTGGCCATGCTGCACAGCGGCCTCGTGGCGCGCGCTGGTCGTCAGGTCGATGTCGAGCAAGGAATGCCCATAAGGCCCGGCACAGGAACAACCGCCGCGCGCCTGAATGCCGAACAGATCGTTGAGCAGGGCCACGACATAGTTGTGATGCAACAGCTTGCCTTTGACCCGCAGGTTGAACGAGAAAATCCCCAGACGCGGCACATTCGACGGCCCCAAAAGCTCCATCCCCGGAATGGCGCGCAAGGCCTCTTCCATCCGGCGGGTCAGGACGGTTTCGCGGGCTTCGACACGGGCTTCGTCCATATCGCGTTTGAGCTGCATCACCATGCCGGCGCGAATGTTGTCGACGATGGCCGGCGTGCCGCCCTCCTCCCGGTGCTCGGGATCGGTGATGTAGCTATGGCCCTCAGAGGTGACATAGCTCACTGTGCCGCCTCCCGTCAGTGTCGGACGCGTGGTGTCAAACAGGCTCCGTTCGGCGATCAGCACGCCAGAGGCCCCGGGTCCGCCGGGGAATTTATGGGGCGAGATCACGGCGGCGTCGATTCGGTCGCCCGCGCCCTCAGAGGTTTCCGCGAGTTCCACCGGCATATAGGGCGCAGCGGCAGCGAAATCGGCAACGCAAAACGCCTCATGCGCATGGAGTAGTTTGGCAATCGCCCGCAGGTCGGTGCGTACGCCGGTGACGTTCGAGGCCGCCGAGAAGGCCCCGATCTTGAGCGGCGCGTCGGCATGGGTTTTGAGGGCCTGCTCCAGCGCTTCAAGACAGATTGTGCCCGCCGCATTCAAAGGAATGCGCACCAGCTCGGCCCCGCTTTCCCGCCAGGGCAGATCGTTGGAGTGATGCTCATAGGGGCCGACAAAAACGACCCCTTCAGAGAGGCCTTTCATCGCAAAGGCCCGCACCAGTTTGTCGACCGCGCCCGTCGCGCCGGAGCCGGTGAAGATCACCGCGTGGTTCTCATCCGCGTCGACCGCCGAACGCACCGCTTCGCGCGCCATTTCACGGAGCTGCGTGGTGCGCCGCCCGACGAAAGAGGTCTCCGTATGGGTATTGCCATAGTAGGGCAAGACATGGGTGCGGATCGCGTCTTCGATAAAGCCAAGCGCGCGGCCGGAGGCCACATAATCCGCATAGATCAGCGCACGCGGGCCGAAGGGGCCGGACATCGCCGCCCCTTCGCCAATCAGAGCGCTTCGAATATCTTTAAATTCCAGTGACATGGTAAAACCTCAGGCAACATCCGCGTGCAGCGACGGGGGTGTCCAGTCGCGGCCCGGGATGGAAGACAACAAATTCTGCGTGTAGGGGTGCTTTGGGTTGGCAAAGACCTCGGCGGTCGGCCCGTGTTCGACGATCTCGCCCTTTTGCATGACGATGATGCGGTCACAAAGCTGGGCCGCGACGCGCAGGTCGTGGGTCACGAACAAGAGCGACAGGTTGAGCCGGTCGCGCAGGTCTGCGAGCAGCTTCAACACCTGCGCTTGCACCGAGACATCCAGCGCGGAGACGGGTTCGTCAGCGACGATCACCTTGGGCTCCATCGCAAGCGCGCGGGCGATGCCGATGCGCTGACGCTGACCGCCGGAGAACTCATGCGGGAAACGGTTGGCCGCCGCAGGGGACAGTTCGACAAGTTCGAGGAGCTTCTTCGCGTCCTCGCGGGCCTTTTTCGGATCAGCGCCATGCACGATCGGCCCTTGGGCGATGAGATCGACCACGCGTTTGCGGGGGTTGAGCGAGGCCATCGGGTCTTGGAACACCATCTGAATGTGCTGACGCAGGGCGCGCAACTCCTTGGGCGTGGCGGCCAAGAGATCGGTGCCGTCCAACTCGACGGAGCCTTGGTCACACTCCAAAAGACGCGTGACGATGCGCGACACGGTGGTCTTGCCGGAGCCGCTTTCGCCCACAACGCCAAGGGTCTCGCCCTGACGCAGTTCAAAGGTCAGATCCTTGACCGCTGTCACCGCTTTGCGTTTGCCGGAGAGCAATCCTCCGCGCGCGGCGAAAGTTTTCTTGAGGCCCGTGCCCTTAAGCACGACAGGCGCGTCAGAGGCGGCTTTGACCGGCGGCGGCGTCAGTGCAGGCACAGCGCCGATCAGCGCGCGGGTATAGGGATGTTGCGGATGGTTCAAAACGGCATCGGTGGTGCCGCTTTCGACCAGTTCACCACGGCAAAGCACGGCCACCTTATCGGCAATCTCCGCCACCACGCCAAAGTCGTGCGTGATGAAAAGAACGCCCGCGCCCTCTTCTTCCTGTAGCTCCCGAATGAGTTTCAAAATCTGAAGCTGGGTCGTCACATCGAGGGCCGTGGTCGGTTCATCCGCGATGATCAGTTTCGGCGAAAGCACCAAAGACATGGCGATCATCACGCGCTGACGCTGGCCACCGGAGATTTGGTGCGGATAAGCGTTATAGGCCGAGGCAGGGTCCGGGATGTGCACGCGTTCGAGCATCTCAAGCGCGCGGGCCTTGCGCTCAGACTTGGTCATTTTGGTGTGCAGCCGCAGCACTTCGTCGATCTGCCAGCCCACGGTTTTCTGCGGATTGAGCGCGGTCATCGGCTCCTGGAAGATCATCGAAATATCGGCGCCGCGCAGCTTGCGCATCTCAGCGTCCGATTTGCCACGAAGCTCTTCGCCCATAAAGCGGATCGCACCGCCGGTCACGCGCACATGCGGTTCCGGCAGAAGGCCCATGATGGCGCCTGCACAAAGCGATTTGCCGGAGCCGCTTTCGCCGACGAGACAGACGATCTCGCCCGCGTTGATGGTCAGGTCTAGGCCTTCGAGGGCAAAGGGACGATCCGCGCCCTTGGGAAGGGAGATCTCCAGTTTGCACAGATCGAGGACGGGGGGAGGTGTCTTGGTCATTTCTTCTGCCTCGGATTGAGGGCGTCGTTGAGCCCCTCGCCCAAAAGCGAGAAGGACAGCACAGTCAGGATGATCGCGATGCCGGGGATGACGGCGCAGTAGGGTGCGGTGCGCAGGACGGCGCGGCCCTGACCGATCATATTGCCCCAGCTGGCGTAGTTCGGGTCGCCCAAGGCGAGGAAGGCCAGCGCACTTTCCATCAGGATCGACAGCGCCATGATCACAGACGCGTAAACCACGATGGGCGGCAAAGCATTGGGCAGGATTTCGCGGAAGATGATTGACGTGTTCGACACGCCCAAGTTGCGGGCGGCGTCGACGAATTCACGATGCCGCAGCGACATGAATTCGGCGCGCACCATCCGGGCGGGGGCGGTCCAACTGACGATGCCGATGGCGATGGTGATCCACTCGATCTTTGATCCCATGATGGCGACCAGCGTCAAAAGGAGGACAAAGTTCGGGATGGTTTGAAAGGCCTCGGTGATGCGCATCAGCACGTCATCGACCCAGCCGCCAAAGTACCCGGCCAATGCGCCGATCACGACGCCGATGACGATGGCGACGAGGGTGGCGGCCACACCGATCAAAAGTGAGATGCGCGCGCCATAGAAGACACCGGAGAGTACATCACGGCCCAGCTGGTCGGTGCCCAGAGGGGTCTCCCAGTTCATGAAGGGCGGGGTGAGCGGTTCCCCCGCGCGGCGGAGGGGGTCGCCGGGATCGACGATGCCAGCCGTGAGCGCCATGAGCACGACGAGGGCGAAAAGGAACAGGCCAAGCACAGCGGCGCGGTTGCGTTTGTAGCGGCGCCAGAACATGACGTAGCGCGGCGGCTCGGGCGGGGCGATTTCAGTATCAGCAAGGGTCATGCGAGTTCGATCCGGCTGTCGAGACGTGCGTAGAGCAGGTCAGTGAGGAAATTGACGACGACGACGATGATGGCGCACAAAAAGATGATGCCCATCAAAGTGTTCATGTCGCGCTGCACAACGGACTGGTAGGCGAGCTGCCCAAGTCCCGGCAGGGTGAAGATGGTTTCAACCACGATGGAGCCGCCCAGAACGGTCGAGAACTGAAGCCCCAAAAGCGTGACCACCGGCAGGAGCGCGTTGCGCATAATGTGGTGGGTCATGAGACGGCCTTCGCGGGCGCCTTTGGCGCGGGCGGTGCGGACGTAGTCGAGATCGGCGACTTCCATCACGGAGGCCCGCATCAGGCGCAGGTAGAAGGCGAGATAGATCAAGGAGAGCGCAGCGGTCGGCATGATCAGGTGGCGTGCGACGTCCCAGACATGGTCCCAGCCGGTATAGAAGGCGGCGATGGTCTTGATCCCGCCGACGGGCAACCAGCCAAGTTTCACGGAGAAGACCAGCATGAGCATGAGCGAGAGGAAAAACGACGGCGTCGCGTAGAACACGAGGCCAAGAATGGAGATCAGGTTGTCGGTCGCGGAATAGGCGCGGCGCGCAGCAATGGCGCCAAGTGCGATCCCGGCGGTGAAGGCGATGCTGAGAGAAGTCGCCATCAGCAAGAGCGTGGTGCCGAGGCGGTCCATCAGGACGGTTGCGACGGGCTGCTCGTAGACAAAGGACCAGCCGAAATCAAAAGAGGCGAGCTTGACCATATAGCGCCAGAGTTGAACCCAGACGGGTTGGTCGAGGCCGTATTCGGCGCGCAGGCGCGCGATAAAGGCGGCATCCGCCCCGCCCATGTCGCCCACGAGGGCGTCGACCGTGTCACCGGGGGCGAGTTTGAGCAGGAGGAAGGTGCCGATCATGATCAGGATCACCACGGGCACGGCCTGAATGAGGCGGCGCAGGGCGTAGGTCAGGACCGGGGGCATGTGCAGTGTCATTCTCTTGGATCCTTGGGATCAGGGGGAGGCGGGCGCAGGAGCGCGCCCGTCCCGTGGATATTTTCGGAGGCTTATTGTTCGAGCCAGAGGTCGTACCAGCTCGACGAGTTCCACCGCGGGGTGTTGTGGTGGTTGTGGAGCTTTTTCGAGGTCACGGAGATGAACGGATGTTCAATCGCGAAGATCACCGGGAGCTCTTCCATCGCGCGGGCCTGAATCTCGTGATACATCCCGGCGCGTTTCTCGACGTCCAGCTCAGAGGCCGCATCGTCGATCATCTGGTCGATCTCGTCACTCTGCCAGCCGAACTGGTTGGTCCAAGGCGTGCCTTCCGGCTGACCGGAGCGCAGCCATACCATCGTGGACACAGCCGGGTCGGAGCGGAATTGGTGCCAGCCATTCGCCGTGTCGAAATCGTGGTCGCGGTAGACACCATTGAGGAACCCCGGCGCGTCGTTGGTGAGAATCTCGACGTCGATGTCGATCTCTTTCATCGCCTGCGCGTAGTACTCGGCCCAAAGCTGGGTGTACTCGCCCCACGGTGCCGGGCGGTGACGCAGGTGGAAACGATAACCATCGTCTTGGACAGGGTAACCGGCCTCATCGAGCAACTGTTTCGCAAGTTCCGGATCATAGGGGTAGGTCGGCACCTCATCGGTGTAATTGATCCCGCCTGCGCTCGGCACAGGGCCGCGGCCCGGTTTCGCAAAGCCCCGCATGATGGTGTCGATCGCGTAGTCGATGTCGAGGCCGTGATACATCGCCTGGCGGACTTTCACGTCTGCGAGGATCGGATTGCGATGATTGAACTCGACGGTCGAGTGGGCGACGTTGTTCTCATAGCCCTGGGTGCCGACGTCGAAACGGTCATCTTCGCTCAGGCGTTCGATGTCGGCCATGGAGACGCCGATAAAGCCGGATTCATGCACTTCGCCCGCTTCCAAGGCTGCGGCTGCGGCGGATTTGTCCTTGATAAAGCGCCAGACGATCCGGTCGAGATAGGGGAAGCCCTCGCGCCAGTAGTCGTCGTTCTTTTCGGCCCAGACATATTGCCCGCGCTCATATTCGACGAATTTGAACGGGCCGGTGCCCACCGGCGCGGTGTTGTATTCGTTCTTGAGGATGTCGGTGCCCTCATAGAGGTGCTTCGGCACCGGGTGGCCCAGATCGGGCATCGCGGCGACGAACAGCTCAATCGGCATCGGTTTCGAGTAATTGAACACGGCCGTGTGCGGGTCCGGGCAATCGACGCTTTCGAGATTCGCCTGAAGCGCGGAGGAGTAGTTCAGAAGTCCTTTCCAAAGTTCGATGGCGGAGAAGGCGACGTCGTCACAGGTGAAATCCTCACCGTCATGCCATTTCACCCCTTCACGCAGTTTGAGCGTGATCGTCAGGCCGTCGTCCGAGCCTGACCATTCGGTCGCCAAGACTGGCTCATAGCCCTCATAGCTTTTGTCGATCAGCGGCTCCATGATCTTGCCGGTGATGTTGTAGACCCCGGTCGAGGCGCGCAGGCCCGGGTTCAGGATGCGTTGTTCGGAAATCATGTGAATGACGGCCGTGCCGCCCTTTTGCACTTCCTCTTGCGCCGTCGCCGCAAAGGCCACGGAGCTCAGCGCCCCTGTCATGGCGAGCGTCAGCCCGACCTGTTTCATGGTCAAAGTCATCTTTCTGTGTCTCCCGGTCTGTTGGATGGCCATTTCGGCCTTGTGCGATCTTGGTGTGTCTTCAAATGACGAAAGCTTTTGCCTTCCGTCAACATTAAAAACCAATTTTTGAAATTAAATTAGAAATTTTTTCTACACAAAGATTAAAAATTGGTGCTAGTATCTTTTTAAAATTGAATGAGCGGGAAATTTTATGGCGAAAACAGTGTGGATCACCGGCGCGGGATCGGGAATCGGTGCCGCCATGGCGCGGGCCTTTGCGGAGGCGGGCTACCGCGTGGCGCTTACGGCGCGGGGCCGAGAGGCTTTGGAGGCCGTTGCCGCCACGCTCCCCGACCCGGCCCGCGTTTTGATTCAGCCCGGCGATGTCAAGGACCGGGCGGGTATGGCCGAGATCGCACAAGAGATTGCCGCCTGGGGCGGTGATCTTACTGTGCTTTGCAACAATGCCGGACTCAACATTGCGAAACGCACATGGGCTGAGCTGGATTGGGCGAGCTGGGATGAGGTGATCGACGTCAATATCACCGGCGCGCTCAATGTGATCGCCGCCTGCTTGCCGATCATGCGGCGGCAAAAGGACGGTGTGATGATCCATACATCGAGTTGGGCGGGCAGATTCCACTCGCCGGTCAGTGGCGTGGTCTACGGTGCTTCGAAACATGCGGTGTCGGACCTGTCGCTCAGCCTCAATGACGAAGAGGGCAAGAACGGCATCCGCTCGACGGCGCTTTGTCCCGCCGAGGTGGCGACCCCGTTGTTGGCAAAACGCCCCGGCTTTGACGCCGACAAAATGGCGGCGATGATCCAGCCGGAGGACATGGCGAAAACGGCCCTTTTCGTGGCCGAGATGCAGCCGGGAATTAGCCTCCCGGAAATTGTTCTTAGCCCCGTTCGCACCTAACCCAGAGAGACGCATATGACCCATCCCGTCACAGGCATTGATCATTGCTTTGCCCTCGTCGATGACCTCGACACCGCCGCCGCACAGTATCAGGCGCTGGGCTTTACCCTGTCACCGCGTGGCTTGCACTCGGCGGCCAAGGGGACCGCCAATTACACCATCATGTTCCCCGACGATTACTTTGAACTGCTCGGGATTGTTCAACCGACCGAGTTAAATGCGCCGCGCCGCGCGATGTTGGAGAGGATGGGGCAGGGGCTTCATGCCATTGCCTGCCGGATCGACGATGCGGAGGCGGCGGCACGCGCGCTGTCGGATTTGGGATTGGCCACGCAGGGGCTCGGAAGTTTCTCGCGCCCCGTGCCCTTGCCTGATGGGGGGGAGGGGATCGCGGCGTTTTCGACCGTGTCCTTTACGCCCGCGGACACGCCGTTTGGCATGGTGTTCATGTGTCAACACAAGACGCGGGAGACGGTGTGGATTCCGGAGCTTCTGGACCATCCGAATGCGGCCTGTGGGCTAGATGCCATCTTGGCGGTCTCAAAGTCGCCGGAGGAGGATGCGGAGCGGTTTGCCCGTCTTTGGGCGGAGGGGCGCGTGTCCGAGGAGAATGGGGTCTACACGGTGCATACGGGACCGAACTCCCCGCCTTTGGTCTTGGCTACAGAGGCACAGATGTCCGCGCGGTATCCGGGCATGGACATCTCCCAGACGGCGCAGGGGGCGTTTACAGCCCTGCGAGTCAAGACGCGCGATCTGTCCCGTGTAAAAGATTGCCTTACGCATTCGAATGTGACTTTCTGTGAGACCATAGACGGCCTCGCGGTCGGCCCCGAATTTTCAGCAGGTGTAGTTATGGAGTTTGTGCCCGCATGACCGAATCCCGTCCTCGCAAAACCGGCTCGAAACCGATCGAATCCATCACGTTCGACGAGATAGACCAGCGTATTCTGGAGATGTTGCAAGAGGACAGTGAAACGCCGATGCAGACGATCTCCGAGGCGGTCGGGCTGTCGGCCAATCCCTGTTGGCGTCGGATCAAACGGATGGAAGAGGCCGGGCTAATCAAAAAACGGGTGGTGCTCGTCGATCAGGAACGGGCCAATATGCCGCTCACTGTGTTTATCGGGGTGAGCACCTCGCGCCATGAGATTGACTGGCTCAACACCTTTCGCGATCTCATCGACGAGATTCCCGAGGTGGTGGAGGCCTACCGCCTCACCGGCACTGTGGATTACATCCTTAAGGTCGTGGTGCAGGATATGGCGTCCTATGATGCGGTCTACAAACAGATGATCCAGCGGCTGGAGTTTAGCCAGGTGAATTCCATGATCGCGATGGAAGAGTTGAAATTCACCACGGCCATTCCGACCAACAATCTGTGATCCCCACGATTACACGCGTTTTTCAAAGAACAAGTCCGGGTAGGGGTCGTCGTTGAAGCGTTCGATCTCGGTCCAGCCCGTGCGGCGGTAAAGCGTCGAGGCCTCTGGCAGGACGGAATTTGTGTCGAGGCGAAGCGTGGTGATCCCCGCCGCGCGCGCGTGGGTCTCCGCCGACTGCATCATCCGTTTGGCAAGGCCCAGCCCGCGTGAAGAGGGCGCGACCCAGAGGCGTTTGATCTCCCCATAGCCTTTGTCCGTGCCCTTGAGACCCACACAGCCAACGGGCAGCCCATCCGCCATGGCAACGAGAAACGTCCCGCGCGGTGGGCGCATGTCAGAGGCATCGAGGCGCGCCGCCTTGGCCGGGTCGAACCCCATGGAGAGACGCGCGGAAAGATCGCGGTAATAGGCCTCCATCGCCGACTGGGCGTGCGGGTCTTCTGGATCCGTCTCCACAATCTCGATCCGGTCGCGCCCAAGCGCAGAGGCGATGAGGTCCATCGCCTCCAAGAGGCGCTCGGGATGCGGGTGACGCGCCAGAAGGCGCTCGGCACGCGCGTTGGAGAGGGCCTCATAGGCCTCATATTCCTGTTGACCCGCCTCGGTGAGGTTTGCCACGCGGCGGCGTTTGTCGTCCTCATCCTCGGTGACGACAATCAGCCCCTCGGCCTCAAGCCCGCGCAAAAGCCGCGAGAGCAACCCTGTGTCCAGATCGAGCAAGGTGCGAATGTCGGAGACGGCCCGCCCCTCTGGCCCGATGGCATTCAACACGCGCGCCGCGCCGAGGGGACGGCCACGCCCGAGAAAGCTTTGATCCAATGCGCCGGTCTCTGTCGTGACAGCACGGTTAAAGCGGCGGATGCGGGCAATATCTGTCTGGGGCATATAGCTGACCTTGGTCTTTTATTTTTGCTGACATTAGTCAGATAAAATGTCACGTCAAGCCCGCAAGGACAGTGGATTGACACCAAGACAACTTCCCGCCACATCTTCCCCTCATGCGCAGTTCTCTACCCTATGCCCGCAAGGGTCAGGTCATTGGCCTTCTCGGGGGATCGTTCGATCCCGCGCATGAGGGCCATGTGCATATCACCAAAATGGCACTCAAACGGTTCGCGCTGGATCGTGTCTGGTGGCTGGTCAGCCCCGGCAATCCGCTTAAATCCGAAGGCCCGGCGTCGATCGAGCGGCGCATGGCGCATGCGCGCGAGGTCATGGACCATCCGCGTGTGGAGATCACCGACATCGAAGCCCGGATCGGGACGCGCTACACGGCGGAGACATTGGCGAAGATCAAGGCGCTCTATCCCGGTGTCACCTTTGTCTGGCTGATGGGCGCGGACAACCTCGCGCAGTTCCACCGCTGGCAGGATTGGCAAGAGATCATGCGCACGACGCCCGTCGGTGTCATCGCCCGTCCCGGCACGCGGGGTGCGGCGCGCAATTCGGTCGCGGCGCAAACGTTTGATTTTGCGAAACTGCCGTCGAACGCCTCACGGCTTTTGGGGCGTGGAGAAACACCGGAATGGTGTTTCATTAACGTGCCGATGTCGAACGCCTCGTCCACGGCGCTGCGCAAAAGCGGGGCGTGGTCGCGCGACTGATGTTGGGCGCGCTTTAGGGTGACCAGAGGCGTGATTTCCCCACTTGCTTGCGTTCCCGCTTTCTCGTCTAACTTGCGCTATGAGCCGGAAACCACATCCCTCTTTGAGCCGTCGTGCTGTCTTGGGCCTCCTTGGGGGCGGCTTTGCGACCGCCGTGCAGGCCCAGGGGGTAACGAGCTCTCCGATCCCCCTGCCGCGTCCCGCCGACCTGTTCAAACGCTCGCTTCCGAGCGGGGAGAGCTTGGTCGAAACGTCGGGCGTGTCCGGGCAAGTCGCCTTTGCAGTCCGGGAGACCACCGGGGACGCGCCCGCCGAGGTGTACAATCCAGTGATGCGGATGCCGCCGGCCTCTGTCGCGAAAACGGTGACGGCGCTTTACGCACTTGAAACCCTCGGTGCGGCGCACCGATTTGCCACCCGCGTGATCCGCACGGGGCCAGTTGTGGAGGGGATCGTTCAGGGCGATCTGGTGCTTGTTGGCGGTGGCGACCCGACCCTCGACACCGATGCTTTGGCCGGGCTGGCGGCGGATGTTGTCGCGGCGGGGGTGCGTGGGGTGACGGGCAAGTTTCTCTTGGATGACACCGCCTTGCCGCGCGTCCAAGAAATCACAGACGATCAGACCGAATATGCCAGCTACAATCCGACGATCACCGGCCTGAACCTCAATTACAACCGGGTGCATTTCGAATGGCGGCGCCAAGAGGGCGACTACAGCCTTAAGATGGACGCCCGCGCCGAACGCTTTGCCCCCGATGTCCGGATCGCCCGGATGCGGATCGCGGATCGCAATCAGCCCGTGTTCGATCATGAGCCGGGGCAGGGCTATGACACCTGGAGCGTGGCGCGATCTGCCTTGGGCAATGGTGGCGCGCGGTGGTTACCGGTGCGGGTGCCTGCGCTCTATGCGGGGGAGGTGTTCCAACGGGTGGCCACCGGGCTGCGCCTGCCCACGGCCGAACGGATCGCCGCGCCCGTCGCGGGCGAGGAGGTCGCCCGTCATGAGAGTGCGCCCCTGTCGGTGATCGCGCAAGACATGCTCAAATACTCCACCAACCTCACGGCGGAGGTGCTTGGGCTTTCGGCCTCAAAGGCGCGCGGCGCGGCGGTCGCCAGCCTTTGGGACAGTGCCTCGGCCATGAACGCATGGGCGCGGACCCGGTTTGGCATGCGGCATCTGGCCTTTGTCGATCACTCGGGACTGGGCGGTGCGTCCGTTGTCACCGTCTCTGACATGATCGCCATGCTGACAGCGGAGGGGGTCGAGGCCGAATTGGCTCCGATCCTCAAAGTGATTCCGATGCGGGACGCGGATGGGAACCTGATGAAAGCGCCCCTCGCGCAAATCCATGCCAAGACCGGCACGCTGGATTTTGTCTCCACCCTTGCAGGCTATTCGGAAAGCACGGCGGGCACGCGGGTGGCTTTTGCGATCTTCGCCGCCGATCTGGACAAACGCCAGGCTGCGAAAGACCGTGGTGAGGCGGTGCCTGCGGGATCGAAGACCTACAATAGCCGGGCAAAATCGCTCCAACAGGCGCTTTTGCGGCGTTGGGCGGTGGTGATTACGTAGTTTGGGCGCTTAGTCCAACAGCGCCGCAATCCGGTCCGGCTGTTTGTAATAGTCCGACAGGGCGACGTTATAGAGCGTGCCGTCCTTTTCCATGATCAGAACCGGAACCCCCGACAGGCCATATTGCTGCATCATCCGTTCTGTCGCGCGGGCCATGTCTTGTGCCGGGGCTTTGGCGGAGGACAGCGGAGCTTCGACGTCAAACTCCTCGCGCAGGATGGTTTCGATATGATCCGCGTCTTGGGCCGAACGTCCGTCTTCCCAACGGGCTTTCTGCAACCGGCGCGCAAGGGTCATCTCGGATGCCGCGCCTTTGTCATGGACCAGAGCCGCCGCTTGGGCTGTCAGGGTCGAATCGAGTCGTTCCTCTGGCGCGCGCAGGATGTTCTCACGGTAGGCATCGGAAAAAGGCTGTCCCGAGAGCGCCTCTGCCCGCGCGTCATATTGTTCGATCATCCGGCCAAGCCCGTCGCCCATCCGTTGCGCATGATCGGCGGCGAACAGCAGGCGATGATGCATGTCGACCGCGCCGCCCGCCTCGATGAGTGCGGTGATCACGGGCGCACCCGCGTAGCACCAGCCGCAATACGTGTCATAGAGGTAGGTAAAGCGCGGTGCGTCAGAGGGCATGCTCAAGCGTCCGCGTGGAGGGTCATGTACCGGGCCCGAGCGCCCCGCTCGATGGCCGCGCCATGCAGGCGGTCGATGTTGAGCTCGTAGCGGATTTCTTCGAGCAGGCGCAGCTCCGCCTCATAGGTATGCCCATCCGCTGCGGCGACGTCACACGCCAGCGCATAAGCCGTCTCATGCAGGTAATCCGGCAGATTATCCCGGATCAGCCCAAACAGCGCGTCCAGCCCGTCCTCCTCGGAAAACAGGTCAAACACGGTCGAAGAGACCAGCTTGATCCGGTCGGTGTCATAGTCGGCGAAGACCGGCAAATGGTTGACGATATTCTCGATGGTGATCAATTCGGCGGTCCGCATGTTCGCATCAGACAGCGATAGCGCGATCATCACGGCCACGAGGCAATCCTGAGGGGTGAGAGAATGGGGAATGTCGTTCATTTTACCGCGCTCCAGAGGGTGTTCGGAGGCAAAGAATATTGACCTGTGCGGGCAGGTTCAATAGGAGAGCGGCTTGCGGGCGAACGATCTCCCATGCCCCGCGACTGTACCCAATGAAGGATTGCTTAAAATGACTGACCTGCGTGACGCTGGTATGAGCTCGAAAGCCTGGCCTTTTGACGAGGCTCGGAAAGTTCTCAAACGGTATGAGCAATCCAAGGACAAGAAGGGCTATGTGCTCTTTGAAACCGGCTACGGCCCGTCGGGTCTTCCGCATATCGGCACGTTTGGGGAGGTGCTCCGCACGACGATGATCCGTCGCGCGTTCGAGGTGATCTCTGACATTCCGACCCGCCTCATCTGTTTCTCCGATGACATGGACGGGATGCGCAAAATTCCGGGCAACGTGCCGCATCAGGAGCGTCTAAAAGAAGACATCCAAAAGCCGCTCACCTCGGTTTTTGATCCGTTTGAAGAGTACGAGAGCTTTGGCCACCACAACAACGCCATGCTCCGCCGGTTCCTCGACACCTTCGGGTTCGAGTATGAATTCTATTCGGCGACTGACTTTTACAAATCCGGTCAGTTCGACGAGGTTCTGAAACGTGCGGTCGACAAATACGACGACGTGATGAAGGTGATGCTCAAGTCGCTCCGCGAAGAGCGCGCCGCGACCTATTCCATTTTCCTCCCGATCCACCCGGAGACCGGCCGCGTGCTCTATGTTCCGATGAAGTCGGTGAACAAAGACGATTACACCATCACCTTTGACGACGAGACTGGCCGCGAGTGGACCCTGCCGGTCACCGGCGGCAATGTGAAATTGCAGTGGAAACCGGACTTTGGCGCGCGCTGGGCGGCGCTCGGCGTCGATTTCGAAATGTACGGAAAAGACCACTCGACCAACACGCCGATCTATGACCGCATTTGTGAAATCCTTGGCGGCGTGAAGCCGGAGCATTTCACCTATGAGCTGTTCCTTGATGCCAACGGTCAGAAGATTTCCAAATCCTCAGGGAACGGTCTGACCATCGACGAATGGCTGACCTACGCCTCGACCGAGAGCCTGTCCTATTTCATGTATCAAAAGCCGAAGACGGCGAAACGGATGCATTTCGACGTGATTCCCCGCGCGATGGACGAGTATCACCAACAGCTCCGCGCCTATCCGACCCAGGATGCGACGCAAAAGGCCAACAACCCGGTGTTCCATATCCACGGCGAAAACGTCCCTGCGTCTGATATGGTCGTGCCGTTCACCATGCTCTTGAACCTCGCCTCTGTCGCCGGGGCCGAGGACAAGGACCAGCTCTGGGGCTTTATCCAGCGCTACGCCCCCGACGCCTCGCCCGAAGCCAACCCGCAGCTGGATGCGGCGGCGGGCTATGCCGTGCGTTACTACAACGACTTTGTGAAACCGGAAAAAACCTTCCGCGCGCCGACCGATCAGGAACGCGCCGCGATGGAAGATCTCAAGGCGGCTTTCGGCTCTGCTGAGGTTGCGCTTGAGCAGATCGCGAAAAAGAACGCCGCGATGGGCAACGATGAGCCGCTGCCGGAGGCGGATTTCGCGGATGGCGATTTCTTGCAAAGCATCGTGTTTGCGGTCGGCAAAAACCACGAGTTCGAGAACCTGCGCAACTGGTTCAAAGCGCTCTATGAGGTGCTCTTGGGTCAGTCCGAGGGTCCGCGCTTTGGCTCTTTCGCGGCCCTCTACGGGGTCGAGGAAACCATCGCTCTGTTGGACAAGGGGCTGAAGGGCGAGCTGTCCTAAGCCACGTCTCCTTGCGCACGATTTATGGGCGGCCCTCGGGTCGCCCTTTTTCGTCTCATAGTTAAGTTCTCGCGGCCAAAAGTGAACCAAAACGGCCCCAAGGCGCGTATCCTCTCAAACAGGAGGTGCGCCATGTCTGTCCTACGCTGTCTTTTTCTGTCCCTCTTTCTCTGGCCCGCGGCCTTGGCCGCCGACCCGATTGAGGACGTGATCTCAGGTCAACTGAGCGAGTTTCGCGAAGGCGATGTTTTGGGCGCATGGGCCTATGCCAGTCCGGGGATTCAGGCCTATTTCGGCTCGCCGGACACCTTCGGCCATGTGGTCGAAGAGGACTATGGCCCGATCTGGTCGAACAAGGCCGCGCGGTTCTCTGACCGCGACGAGACCGATGACCGCGTCCGCCAAATCGTCGTGGTCGAGGGTGCGAACGGCCAGATCATGGCCTATGCCTATTACATGATTGAAACGGAAAACGGCTGGAGGATCGACGGGGTGGAGCCGGTCGAACTTCCGGATGTCGCTGTCTAAGCCCTCTGTTTCCAATCCTCCGGTGTTGCGCGGCGCGTCCCACCGGCGCACGCCTGTTTAAGCGTCTTCTTATCCCAGCAAGGTACACCCTGTCCCATCTCGGGTCACGTGTCCGGGCCTGTTGCCGCAGTCACGCGGACAGGTCCGTGCACCGGTTTTATGGATGCGAAAGGGGTTCGGATGAACAAGGCAGTAACAGACGGGCTGGCGCTGATGCCGCCGGCATTTGCGAACGGTTTGGATGTATGGTCGAGCGAGGACGGCACGCCCGGTTCCGCGACCTATGACGGGGCGGGCAATGCGGCGCTCGTCACGGCGGATGCGGATTTTGGCGGATGCCTTGAGATCGTCAAAAACGACACGCTGACCAAGCTGCGGTACATGGGCGAAACGCCGCTTTTGCCGGGGATGTATCTTCAGGTCACGGCGCGTGTGAAAGCGATTGCCGGGAACCTTCCGTCCGTGCGGATCGCGGGCTGGGCCGGGAGTGCGTCGAACACCCATGTCACGGGTCTCACCGAGATCGGCAGCGAGGTGGCGATCACCGGCTATGGCGATGTGGTCGAGGTGCGGGCCATCATCGGCTCTGGCACGCGTGGCGGCGTCGACATGCCCTGGGGGCTCACGCCCGTCTATGGCCATTTCGGGATCGACCTCACCGGCGCAAATGGCGGCACGTTGCGGATTGATGACATCGAGATCGAGGATGTGACGTCCTATTTCCTCGCCGAAAGCCTCGGCCTCGTCGATGTGCGCGATTATGGCGCTTTGGGCGACGGCGTGACGGATGATGCCGCCGCCTTTAACGCCGCGATTGATGCCGCCAACGGGCGCACGGTTTTGGTGCCTGCGGGGCAATATTACCTCGGGAGCACCGTGACCTTTACGACCGATGCGCAGTTCGACGGCACGGTCGTGATGGACCCGAATGCGCGGCTTGTCCTTCGGAACAACTTCGAGCTTGAAAGCTATATCGAGGCCTTTGGCGATGAGGTCGAGGCGCTCAAGCGTGGCATTCAGGCGCTGTTCTATTTCACCGATCACGAGAGCTTCGACTTGTGCGGACGTCGGATCGAATTGACCGCGCCGCTCGATATTTACGAGATCACCGGGCAAGACACGTTGGAGGTGCGCCGCCTGATCAAGAACGGCCAGCTCAATTCCAACGCGTCAAGTGCCTGGGACAACGAGGTCGTGACCTCCACCGCCAGCTATTCCGCCGCCAATGGACGCGAGCTGACCAATGTCGCCAATATCGCCAATATTCCCATCGGGAGTCTTGTGACCGGCAACGGTGTCGGGCGGGAGGTCTATGTGCGCGATGTCGACATCGGCGCCCAGACGATCACCCTGAACCAGCCGCTCTACGGGGCGAATGCGAACCAGACCTACACGTTTACCCGGTTCAAATACATTTTCGATTTCTCCGGCATGGCGCGCTGTTCGCAGTTTCAACTGTTTCAGCTCGAATTCCTCTGTGATGGCAATTGCTCTGCGGTGATGTTGCCGCCCTCGGGCGCGAACTTCCGCATTTCCGATTGCTCGTTCAAATCCCCGCTCAACCGGGGTGTGACCTCTATCGGGGGCGGTTGTCAGGATTTGCACATCGACCGCTGTGCCTTCGTGTCGAACGAACAGGCCAACCCGGTGAGCACGCGTCAGTCCATCGCGTTCAACGTCAATTCCAACGACACGAAAATTCGCGACAACCGGTTCCAGCGCTTTGCCCACACCGGCATTCTGTTCGGGAACGGCCACCTGTTTTCCGGCAACCATTGGTTCCAGGGCGACGACACGACCGATGGCCCCCGCTCGGCGGGGTTGGTCTTCACCTACGCGAACGTCAAATCGGTGATCACCGGCAACTATATCGACAACTCGTTCATCGAGATGACGAATGAGCACGACTCTTCGCCGGATTTTGGGTCGGAATATGCCTTTGGCGGTCTGACCATCACGGGCAACATTTTCACGGTGAACGACGCGTCGAGCGATTTCTCGTGGATCGTGGTCACGCCCTATGGCTCCGGTCAGTATATTCAGGGCCTCTCGGTCCAGAACAACACGTTCAAATCGCTGAACGGCACCACCAACCGCATCGCGAAGGTCGATACGACCTTTGCCGATCTGGAATACAATTCGATGCGCAACATCACCTTCGAGGGCAACACGTTCAATGGCGTCGGTCAGAACACGATCAACCCCTGTTCGCTGGAATTCACGCAGGACACGACATCGGAAAACTGGGTGCTCGATCCCTCCGGCTATCTGCCATTCGGCGGTTGGGCGCGGGTGGTTGAAAGCCTCGTGTTCCGCAACGAGATCACCAACAGCGCCGGGAATGCCGTGTTCGCGACGCCCTATGTGACGGTGAACTATGGGTCGAATTCCAACCAGATCCGCCTCACCTTCCCTGAGCCGGTGAAGGGCAAGGTCAATATGATCGCGCGGATGGACCGCCCGATTTAATCGGCGGCATCATTTGAGATCATGAAACCGGGTGGCCTTTGCGCCGCCCGGTTTTGCGTGCGTTTAGCCGAGATCGTCGGGCGTGAGCTGATTGGCCTTGCCGAACCCGCCGTTGAGATCGGCACTTTTGGGCGCAAAGCGCACAAAGCTGAAATCCGTGAAGTCGATATAAAGCTGCGCCTTCGGGTGATGGCTGAGCCACGCGGCGCGGTAGGCCGGATGGGCGTCGCTGTCACGCGCGATGAATTCCACCGTCGTGGCAACAGACAAACGCGGAAAGGCCAGAGGATCGCCCTTTTCCGGCGCTTCGCCAATCAAAAGCCCCGCACGCGGGTCGGCCCGCAAGGCGCGGGTATGGCCCGAGAGCGATGAAATGAGCGTGAGCCAGTGCCCCTCGGGCGAGAGGCCAAAGGCCACGCGCGTCACCATCGGCGCGCCGGTCTCAGGCGAGAGAAAGGCCAAGGACGCAATCCGCGCACCCGCGACCAGATCGCGGGCGAGGCGGCGTGCCTCGTCATCGGTCGGGCGGATTGGAGAGGGGGCTTTTTCGGTCATGGTTGGAGCGTATCGCGCGATGAGTGGGATGCAAGTCTCGTCCGTAGGCAAAATCAAACTGGAAGACATCGCACCTATTCGTGTTAGTCTATATATCAGGAGACATGTCAGGGAGGAGACTATGTTGAATATCACCAAAGATGCGGCCATTCAGACCGTTCTCACCACCTTCGAGACCACCCCCGGCGTTGCGCAGGACTTGATGGAGGCGCTTCAGTCCGCTTTTGACGAGGTGATCTCGAAGCAGCCGGGCTTTATCGCGGCGGCTTTGCATATCAACGACGCTCAAACCCGGATCGCGAACTATTCCCAGTGGCAGAAACGCGAGGATTACCAAGCGATGCTGCGCACCGAGGAAATGCGCAAACGCAATCGCGAGATCAATGGCATGTGCAAATCGTTTGAACCCGTCATGTATGAAGTGGAAGGACTCTATTGATGAAAAAATTTATGATGACCGCCGTGCTCGTGTGTCTGTCCGGCGGCGCTCTGGCCGATCCCGTGGGCATTACCCCGGACATGATGTCGGCCACGGTGGAGACGCCGTCCGGGCCGATGGAGATCGCCCGTATTCAGGACAACGACAACATGGTTTCGGGCGAATGGGCCCAGACCTCGCGCCCCTGTCCGAGTTTCTGCATCCAACCGATGAGCCCGGCCGAAGGCGTGACCACCATCGGGGAGTTGGAACTCATCGCGATGTTGCAAGATCCCGATGCCATGGTGCTCGACAGCCGGGTGAAGCCCGACTTTGACGGCGGGGCCATCCCCGGCGCGGTCCACATGCCCTACACCGAGGCCGCCGACCGTCTGGGCGAGCTGGGCTGTGAGCCGGATTTCGAGGGCTTCATTTGCGAAAGCGATCAGGTCAAAACCGTCGCGCTCTATTGCAACGGTCCGTGGTGTGGCCAATCCCCCACCGCTGCGCGTCGCATGATTGAGGCGGGCTATCCGGCGGAGAAAATCCACTACTACCGCGGCGGGATGCAGGTCTGGCGCATGCTCGGACTGACCGTGACCGGCGAGTGACAAACGGGAGGGGGGCTTGACCCTGCGCTGAGCGCCCTAGGTAAATAGGGTATCTCGCAGTTGCAGCATAGGGGCCTCCCTCTTGACCTTCGAAGAGTTTCTCTCCGAAACCCGGAGCTTTTTATTCCGGTTGGATTACTTTTTTGTCGACGTCGCCATCGTGATCGGGGCCATCATCTTGGGCCTTTTGATCAACTGGGGGCTTCGGGCGATCATCCGGCGCGCCTTTTCGGATCGCTCCCATATCGCCCGCGTCACCATGCGTCAGGCGGTGATCCCCATGCGGCTCATGACGGTGTTCCTGTCGCTCATGGTCGTGCTGCCTCTGGTGTCTCTGCCCTCTGTCTGGCTCGCCAATATCCGGCACATCATGGGCATTATCTTTATCCTCGCGCTCGGCTGGGCGGCCTATATCGTGGCCAATCATTTCACCACCCGCGCGATGACCCGCTACAACACCGACGACGAGGAAAACCTCACCGCGCGCAAGACGCTGACCCAGCTCCGCGTGCTCCGTCAGGTGTTGTTCTTTGTGATCTTCACCTTCACCATAGGCGGCATCCTTTTGACCTTTGACGGCGTGCGGGAGATCGGCACGGGCCTTTTTGCCTCCGCCGGTGTCGCCGGTCTGGTCCTCGGCATCGCTGCGCGGCCTGTGCTCTCGAATGTCTTCGCCGGCATCCAGATCGCGCTCACTCAGCCGATCCGCATCAACGATGTGGTGATCGTCGAGGGCGAATGGGGCTGGATCGAAGAAATCACCGCCACCTATGTCGTCATCCGCATCTGGGACTGGCGTCGCCTCGTCGTGCCGCTGACCTATTTCATCGAACACCCGTTCGAGAACTGGACCCGCGACAGCACCAACGTCATCGGCGCCGTCATGTGGCGCGTCGACTACACCGCGCCGATTGATGACATCCGCGCGAAGGTGAAGGAGTTCGTCGAAGAGAGCGACTATTGGGACGGGCAGGTGGTGAACCTGCAAGTCGTGGACAGCGCCTCGGACGTGGTGGAACTGCGGGGTCTGATGTCGGCACGGACCTCGCCACGGCTGTGGGAGCTGCGCTGTGAAGTGCGGGAGAAATTGCTGACATGGTTGCAGGGCGCGCATCCGCATGCGCTGCCTAGAACGCGGGCGAGTTTCGAGATCAAGGGCGAGACACCGAGCGGGCCGGGGCCATTTGGGAAGGGGCTGGCGGCGGAGTAGGATAGACGCGACTACTTGCGAGAAGTATTGGTTTCTCAGGCCTGTAACGTTTTACTTCACTACCTTTATATAGCTAGGAAGACGCTTTCCATTAACCCACTGTGCGGGCGGCTCTGAAACGAATTTTTGCTTGGCGGAGTCCAGGATAACGGAAAGTTTCCTGATATATTCACGAGATAGTTCGTCGACACTTTTACCCCTGATTGGTTCAAAAACTTCTTTTTCTAAATCGGAGAAATGTTGTGTCACGCTGCCGATGCTTTCAGGCAATTCGATGTAATACTTCAGCTCGGTCCCATCCGGCAAAGTAACATTCCAACCTGAACCTCCCATTTGGTCTCCAATGAAAAAGCCATTTGTTCCGGGCGGTTTTGGGCCAAAGCGAGACAAATCGTCAGTTGAAAGGTGACGAATATATGCTGAAGTCGCGACGGAAATTTTTCCTTGTTTCTCGAGATTGTTTCTAGCCTGTAGAAAGTAACGGAAAACGGGGTCGCCATTCATCTCATCTTGAATTTTTTCATACCAAACGTCGAAATCTGGCTCCTTACCCCTCAAATTTTGTAAAACGAAAGTCACGGATCTTCCGAACACAATTAGATTCCGGAGGCCGATATTCCTTCTCCGTTTGTCCGTGGCATCTAGATCAGCCAAGCCGAATTCAGCAGTCATTAGGACTTCTTCTGCTCGCCTTAGGATTTTCCGTGTTTCATCTTTTGACATTCACTTCTTCCTCCCCCGACCAGCCTTCCCACCACGCATCCCCGGTCTCCCTGCCGTAGACCGTCCACTCTTCGCCTTGGCATCTGCCACCGCATCGTCCACCGCCGACTGCCGCGCGAGCGGGTCGTCGTGCAGCACCAGATCGACGGTTTCCAGACGTTTGATTTCGTCCCGCAACCGCGCAGCTTCTTCAAATTCCAAATTCTCGGCGGCGACGCGCATGTCAGTTTTGAGGCCGTCCAGAACGGCTTGTAGGTTCTGCCCCGCCATCGGTTTGTCGATGGTCGCGGTGACGCGGTTCATGTCGACGTCGCCCTGATAGAGACCGGCCAGAATGTCGTCGACGTTCTTTTTGACCGTCTGCGGCGTAATCCCGTGTTCTTCGTTATAGGCCATCTGGCGGGCGCGGCGGCGGTCGGTTTCGTCCATGGCGCGTTGCATGGAGCCGGTGATCTTGTCGGCGTAGAGGATCACGCGGCCTTCGGCGTTTCGCGCGGCGCGGCCGATGGTCTGGATGAGGGAGGTCTCCGAGCGCAGAAAGCCCTCTTTGTCTGCGTCCAGAATGGCGACGAGGCCGCATTCGGGGATGTCGAGACCCTCGCGCAAGAGGTTGATTCCGATGAGCACGTCAAACGCCCCAAGCCGCAGGTCGCGCAGGATTTCGATCCGCTCGATGGTGTCGATGTCGGAGTGCATGTAGCGCACCCGCACGCCCTGTTCGTGGAGGTATTCGGTGAGGTCTTCGGCCATGCGCTTGGTCAGCGTGGTGACGAGGACACGGCGCCCGATCTCGGCCATCTTCTTGGCTTCGTCCAACAGATCGTCCACCTGCGTATCGACAGGGCGGATTTCGACGACGGGGTCCAACAGGCCGGTGGGGCGGATAATCTGTTCCACGAACACGCCGCCGGTCTGCTCCATCTCCCATTTCGCGGGGGTGGCGGAGACAAAGACGGATTGGGGCCGCATCGCGTCCCATTCCTCGAACTTGAGAGGGCGGTTGTCCATACAGGACGGCAGGCGGAAGCCATGTTCCGCCAGCGTCGATTTGCGCCGAAAGTCGCCCCGATACATCCCGCCGATCTGCGGCACAGAAACGTGGCTCTCATCGGCAAACACAATCGCGTTGTCGGGGATGAATTCAAAGAGCGTGGGCGGCGGTTCGCCCGGCGCGCGGCCCGTGAGGTAGCGGGAATAGTTCTCGATCCCGTTACAGAATCCCGAGGCCTCCAACATTTCTAGGTCGAAGTTCGTCCGCTGTTCGAGCCGCTGCGCCTCAAGCAATTTGCCCTCATCGGTGAATTTGATGAGCTGCTGTTTGAGTTCCTTTTTGATCCCGGCGATGGCCTGACGGATCGTCGGTTTCGGCGTCACATAGTGGGAGTTCGCGTAGACCCGCACCTGTTCGAGCGTGTCGGTTTTCTTGCCCGTCAGCGGATCGAATTCGGTGATGCTCTCAAGCTCCTCGCCAAAGAACGAGAGCTTCCACGCACGGTCCTCCATGTGGGCGGGCCAGATCTCCAAACTGTCGCCCCGCACCCGGAAAGACCCGCGATCAAAGGCGGTGTCATTGCGGCGGTATTGCAGCTCGACCAGTTGGCCCATCAATTCGCGCTGGTCGTATTCTTGCCCCATCATCAGGTCGATGGTCATCGCCATGTAGAGCTCCGGCGAGCCGAGGCCGTAGATACAGGAGACCGAGGCCACGATGATCACGTCATCGCGCTCCAACAGAGACCGGGTGGCGGCGTGGCGCATCCGGTCGATCTGTTCGTTGATCTGGCTTTCCTTCTCGATGAAGGTGTCGGAGCGGGGCACATAGGCCTCCGGCTGGTAGTAGTCGTAGTAAGAGACAAAATACTCGACGGCGTTCTCTGGGAAAAAGCCTTTGAACTCGCCGTAAAGCTGCGCGGCGAGCGTCTTGTTCGGGGCGAGAATGATGGCGGGGCGCTGGGTCTCTTCGATCACCTTGGCCATGGTGAACGTCTTGCCCGTCCCGGTCGCACCCAAGAGCACCTGATCGCGGTCGCCCGCCTCGATGGCGGCGGAGATTTCGGCGATGGCGGTCGGCTGGTCGCCCGACGGCTCGAACGCGCTGTGCATGACGAATTTCTTACCGCCTTCGAGTTTCGGGCGGTGTTTCAACTCTTTCGGCGGGTCGGTCATCAGACGCGGGTCCATGGGCGCTCCTTGATCGCAGTGGTTAACAAATGGTCCCTTTTTGTTCTTTGATCAAGGCATGAGCCTGAAAAGCACCGACGCTTTCGGTGCGCAGCAAAAGGTTAAGAATGAATTGCTACTTTATAGAGAATTTTCACATTTAAATTACAACCTATGCGATATTTTTCCTTGTCAGCTCAGCCGCAACATGGCTAACTGAACCTGCAAGCAGCAAACAGACCGCCCGATCGTGGGGGAACCACCCACCCCACCCCTCGCTCCCTCACCTACGGTCGGGCGGTCGACCTTAAGTTTCCCTTCCTGAAAAGAAACCCGCCGGTTGTGCCGGTGGGTTTTCCACGTGGGTCGATTTTCACTTGAAACGCGGGGCGGAAGCGGTCGAAAGACTTGAAACCCCGCGCAGAAATGGGGATAACCGGCCAAGGCAACAAGGAGAGTCCCCCGATGCGCGCCCGTATCTATCAGCCCGCCCGCAACGCCATGCAATCCGGGCAAGGCAAGACCAAGCATTGGTTTCTCGATTTCGCTCCGGCATCGAGCCGGGATATTGACCCGCTGATGGGGTGGACCTCGTCCAAAGACACCCAGACTCAGGTGCGGATGAAATTCGACAGCAAAGAGGCGGCCATCGCCTATGCGGATCAGCACGGCATCGACTACGTTGTGCAAGAGCCGCATGCCCGTCAGCACAATGTGCGCCCGGGCGGCTACGGCGAAAACTTTGCCACCAACAGACGTGCGCCCTGGACACACTGATCCGACGTGTGTCCATGACGAGAACGCCGGTCCCGCCGGCGTTTTTTTGACCCCGGGGTGACGGCGCGCTGTGACCGACCTCACCCCACTCCAAGTGCGGTCCCTTAGCTCAACTGGATAGAGCAGCTGACTTCTAATCAGCAGGTTTGGGGTTCGAGTCCTCAAGGGATCGCCATTCTTATCCCCGCTTAGGTTTCTCTGGTCCCTGCTATGGAGGGGTCTTTGCCATGGGCTGCGTCCTGGCGCATCTCGTGAGTGCTGGACAATTTCTGGCAGACGTTGAAAAGTCCGCTTCAGTTGGGGCGCGTGAACCCCAAGCGCTCAAATTTACGATTGAGGAATCGGTATGAAATTTCGTCTTTTTGGTCTTGTGTCCCTCTGTGCCGTGACGCTTTCGGCCTGCGGCACCACCTATCAAATGCCCGGCATCGATTCATCAGTCACAGGCCGGGCCGATATGATGTTTTCCGAGGCGCGGGCGGAACCGGCGCGTGCCCCTGCGAGCCCTCAGACGGGTGTCGCGCGGTTCAATCGGGTGGCGCAGCGTGTCCAGCCCGTGGCACGGACGTTCTGTGAGCAAGAGCTTGCAACAAAACCGAATATCGACTGCGACGTCCGCCTTGAGCTCGACACGGAGATGAAAGAGCGCAACGCCTATTTCACCTATACGGGGCTCAATAACACCGATCCGGTCATTCGGTTTTCTGTGCCAATCTTGCAGGACGTTCAAAGCGACGATGAGGTCGCCTTCATCCTCGGGCATGAATATGGACACCTCATCGGTCAGCACATTTCAAAACAGCAACAACAGGCTCTGGCCGGGGCGTTGATCATGGGCACGCTGACGGCCGCGGCCAATGCGAATGCGGCCAGCAATGGGGCGTATTACGATCCGAACGCCGTCGGTCGCAACATGGGCTTGGGCGCCGCGGTGGGGCAGATTGCCTTCTCGAAAACATATGAGCTTGAAAGCGATATGCTCGGGACGCGTATTGCGGCGGCGGCAGGGTATGATCCGGTCGAAGGCGCAAAGTTCTTTGCGCGTGATGAGGGGACACGGTCCGCAGCGGGGCAGCTCTCTTTCTGGGGCACACATCCGGCGGATGCGGATCGCATCGCGGTTGTCCTTGCCACCATGGCGCAGATTGAGGCGCAGCAGACGCTTCAACGCAAGTAAGGCACTCGGGGAAACCCATCGCGGACCGAGACGGGCGCGCCCAAACGGGCGTGCCCTAGTCGCTAAAGCGTACTAAGCGCCGTTTCCTCCGCGATGCTCAGAGCATCGATCCCGTGTCGATGAACCGTTGGTGCCAGCTCAGCGCCTCGCGCAGATCATGGGGGGCGTGACCGCCAAACGAGCTTTTCTTCGCCCGCTCATAATAGTCGCGCAGCATGTCGCGATAGGCGGGATGGGCGCATTTCTTGATGATCAACTCGGCCTTTTGTTTCGGATCGAGACCGCGCAGATCGGCGAGGCCCTGTTCCGTCACGATGACCTGAACGTCCTGGTTGATGTGATCCACATGGCTCGCCATCGGCACAATCGCCGAGATCGCCCCACCCTTGGCGGTTGAGGGCGTCATGAAGATCGACACAAAGGCATTGCGGGCAAAATCGCCCGAGCCGCCGATGCCGTTCATGATGCGCGAGCCCATGACGTGCGTCGAGTTGACGTTGCCGTAGATGTCCGCCTCGATCAGACCGTTCATCGCGACACAGCCGAGACGCCGCACCAACTCCGGGTGGTTGGAGATTTCCTGCGGACGCAGGATCAGTTTGTCGCGATAACGATGCGCCTCGGCGTTGAACCGCTCCGCCGCCTCGGGCGAGAGAGAAAACGCCGTGGCCGAGGCCATGCGCAGCTTGCCCGCGTCCAGCATATCGAGCATGCCGTCCTGGATCACCTCGGTGAAGGCGGTCATGTTCTCGAATGGGCTGTCGAGAAGTCCGGCGAGCACGGCGTTGGTCACATTGCCGACGCCGGATTGCAGCGGCAAAAGTTCCTTCGGCATCCGGCCCATTTTTAGCTCATGGGTCAGGAACTCCAACAGGTGCCCGGCGATGTCCAAAGCGGTCTGGTCGGGTTTCGCAAAAGGCGCGTTGCGGTCCGGCGTGTCGGTCTCGACAATGGCGACGATCTTCGCTGGGTCGACCCTGAAATGCGGCTGGCCGATGTGGTCGTCGGGTTTGGTGAGCGGAATGCCAACCCGGTTCGGTGGCAGGGCGGTGCCGTAGTAAATGTCATGCATCCCGTTGAGATGTTCGCTCTGCCAAGAGTTCAGCTCAAGGATGATCTTGTCCGCGCACTCCAGCCAGGTCTTGTTGTTGCCAATCGACGACGACGGGATCAGATCACCCTCGGGCGTGATGCCGGAAATTTCCACCACGGCGGTGTCGAGACGCCCCAGAAACCCCTGCCACGCCATCGGGGCGACTTGGCTCAGGTGCATATCGAAATAATTCATCTCGCCCTTGTTGATCTTTTCGCGGGCGATGGGGTCGGAGTTGTAGGGCAGGCGGAAATCAATGCCGTCGGCCTTGGCCAGTGCGCCGTCAAGCTCCGGACCCGTTGAGGCGCCGGACCAGATCTTGATCCGGAATTCTTCGCCCGCCGCGTGTATTTCCTCAATCCGGGCGGCCAAAGCCAAGGGCACGGCCTTCGGATAGCCGGAACCGGTAAAGCCGCTCATGCCCACGGTCGCCCCATTATCGACGAGGGCGGCGGCGTCTTCGGCCGACATGATTTTAGATTTCAAATGCGAGGGAACAGGGCGATGCGACACGAAAACTCTCCGGATGGCTGCGGCGACTCGGAGGGAGGGGGCGTCACATGACGCGGCCTCCGAGCGAAGTCTGTGACACATCTAGGGCGCGCTTATGGGAGGGTTCCAGTCGGAAAATGAGGGGGCAACCCGCCTCTGCGAAAATGCACAAAATTATGAAATTATATTTGCATTTTTGCTCTGGATCGCGCGGTTTGCAAAGCTCTCTGCAAACCGGATTTTCGCCACTCTCGGGGCCTCTGAAAACGACAAAAGCCCGCGAGCGCGGGCTTTCGAGAGGTTTGGATTCCCAGCGGTTTTAGGATTCGATGCCCCGGTCCACGCGCAGGAATTGTTTGACGCGAGAGGTGGCTTTGGCCCCCTTACGCGCGCGATCCATCCGCGCCCAAATCGGCGCCCGTTTTTTCGCGCGATCAATGGTGAGGTAATGGGTCAAACGGCCGTTTCCAGTGGCGCCATGATCGGTGTCGGTAATGTGACGTGTCATAGTATCTCCTCCTCTTGGGACGCTGAGCATAACAGATTTTGCCCAGTCTGTCCGGGGGTCAGATCAAATTTCTGATGCGCTGGCCTCTGGCTGGGACCGCTGTGCGCCGTGGTGGCGTTGCCAGAGCCAGAGGGTCACCCCGCCGATCACGACAAAAAAGGTGGAGAGCAAGAAAGGCGCACCGGGGAGGTGGAGCGGCGCGTCCGGCTTGGAAAAGACGGCGAAGGTTTTGGTCATCAACAGCGGGCTGATGATGGTCGCCAAGGCGACGATGGAACTTGTGATGCCGTGCAGCTCGCCCTGTTGGTTTTCCGGCGTCACCCGGCTCATCATGCCCTGGAGCGCCGGTGTCGAGATCGCGGAGACGCCGGAGAGCACGGACATGACCCAGACCACCGCTACGACTTCCGTGAGGCCGAGCGCGAGAAAGACCACGATGTCGAGCAAGATCCCCGCCATGGCGATACGATACGGGCCAAAGCGGCGCACCAAGGGGCCGATGAGAAAAGCCTGCGACAGCGCCATGGAGGTACCAAAGATAAACAGCGTCAGCCCGATGGTGGCCGTGTCAAAGCCAAAGCGGAACTCCGCGAAAAAGGCCCAGATCGCGGGGTAGACGAAATAGGCGAGCTGATAGAGGCCGAAGACCGCCAGAAGACCCGTGAGGCCCTTTAGCTGTCCCATCGCTTGGAAAGAGGAAAAGGGGTTCGCACGGCGAAGCGAGAACGGGCGGCGTTTGGAGAGGGCGAGACTTTCGGGCATGACGATGAGACCGAAAAGCATATTGAGACCGGCAAAGCAGGCCGCCGCATAAAAGGGCGCACGGGTGTCAAAGGTGGCCAAGACGCCGCCGATCACCGGACCAAGGGCAAAGCCCACGCCAAAGGCCGCGTGAAGATAGCCGAAATTGCGTTCGCGATCATCCGGCGGGGAAATATCGGCCACAAAAGCGGCGGCGGTGGCGGGTGTGGCCGCGGACAGACCCGCGATCAACCGTCCGATGAGCAAAAGCCAGATCGTATGCGCCAAGGCCATGAGCACATAGTCGATCATCATGAGAAACATTGCGGACAAGAGGATGGGTTTGCGCCCGATCCGGTCAGAGAGATTGCCAACGACAGGGCCAAACAGAAACTGCATCACCGCAAATCCCGTCGCCAAAACCCCGCCCCAAACAGCGGCCTCAGAGAGCGGTTGTCCGGTGACTTCTTGGATGAGTGAGGGCAGCACCGGAAAGATCAACCCGATCCCGATGGCGTCGATGAGCATCGTCGCGATGATGAAAAGGAGAGGCAGCCTGTGTGACATGAGAACCCTGAAAAGACACGGGCTTAGTTGTGACGTGAGATGGGGCTCAGGTCCATGCCTCTTTCGCCCAAATTCCTGAGATCAGCGCGGCGAGGGCGTCGGGGGCGGCGAAATAGGGTGAATGCCCGGTTGGGATGCGGTGAGCGTGGCCTTTGGGCCAGTCCGCGCAATAGCTTTCCTGTTGCGGGGGCGGGACGATCCGGTCGGCCTCACAGAGCACGTAGTGGCGGGGCAGGGTGGCGCTCACACCGGTGAGGCGGGTCGGTTCGGCTTGGGGCGCGATGGGTTGTGGGCGCAGATGGGCGCGCACATAAGCGGCGACATCCGGCGGGCAATCGTGACAGAGCGCCTCCACGCCCTCGGACGTGAACTCATAGGCCAGTCCGTCGTCTGTCTTGCGAATGAGATCAAGGATCGACTGCGCGCCTGCCGCGCGGCGTTGGTCCACGAGGCTTTTGCCATCCTCCGGCACATAGGCGCAGAGGTAGATCAGCCCGGCAATCCGTTTGGGGAGCGCCTCAGCGGCGGCGGTGATGGCATATCCGCCCGCAGAATGGCCGAGGAGGACGGTGGGGCGGTTGCCATGGGCTTCGATATCTTGGGCGATCGTTTTGGCGTAATCATTGAGCGTGACGGGGTCAGTCTCAGAGACCTGCATCGGCAAATCCAAGGCGCGGGCGGAAATGCCATGGGCGGCCAGCGCAGGGATCAGGTCGCGCCAGCACCAGGCCCCATGCGCCGACCCGTGGATGAGGAGAGCCTCAGGCATGGCCGATGTCACGCAGGAAGGTGCTCAGAAGCGCGGAAAACCCTTCCGGGTCGTCCACGGGCGGCAGGTGGCCGGAGCGGCGCATCAATTCGAATTGCGCGCCGGGGATCACGCCGATGGTTTCGCGCACGAGATCGGGCGGGGTGGAGCCGTCATAGCCCCCCGCAATCCCGAGGCAGGACAGGCGAAGGCCTGAGCTTGGCGTGTAAAAATCCGTCCCCGCGATGGCGGCGCTGCAGCCGAGATAGCCGTCGATGTCCGTGTCGCGGATGGATCGTCCCCAGCGTTTGGCCACCTCCGTGGTGCGAAACGTGGGGGCAAACCAGCGCTCCAATGTGGGCGCGACAAGGGTCTCCATGCCGTTTCGGCGCACGTCCTCCATGCGCTTGTCCCAAACGGAGCGCGTGCCGATTTTGGCCGCCGTGTTGGAGAGGACGAGCGCGCGGATTTGGTCGAGCCGTTTGACCGCCAGCCCCTGCGCGATCAGACCGCCGATGGAGATGCCGACAAACACCGCATCCTCGACACCAAAGTGCTCCAAAAGGCGTTCGGCATCGCGCACGAGCGTGCCCATCGAATAGGGGCCTTTGGGCACATCAGAGCCGCCATGCCCGCGCAGATCGTAGCGGATCAGGCGCAGGCCCGCAGGCAGATGGGGCAAGACCTCGTCCCAGAGATGAAGGTTCGTGCCAAGCGCATGGGCAAAGACGACGGGCGCGCCGGTCTCTGGCCCGCTGATTTTGACATTGAGGGCAATGTCGCCGAGATCAACGCGCATCGAGCGCCTCAATGAATTCCGAGATCACGGAGAGGCTTTCCGCCTCATCAAGGAAGGGGACGTGACCCCGCTCTGCGACCGTGGCGGCGATCATGTCGGGGCGGCGACGCTGCATCTCGGCGAAGGTTTCCGGGGTGAGCAGGTCAGAGTTTTCTCCGCGCAGCGCCGAAAGCGGCAGGCCGTCGAAGGCGTCAAACAGCGGCCATAAGTCGGGGGCCTCTCCGGTGACACTTTGGGCCTCCACCGCGTCGCGCAGTTTCGGATCATAGCGGAGTTCGAGACGCTCCGGCCCCTCATGCCAGATGCGCCGCGCGTAGGTGCGCCAGTCCTCAAAGGACAGGTTCGGAAACTGAGCGCCGAGCGATCGCGGGAGCCGTTCCGCCGCGTCGTCAAAGGATTTGAACACGGAGGGACGGCCGAGAAAATCCATGATGTTCGACAGGCCGGCCTGATCGATCTCCGGGCCGATGTCGTTGAGCAGCACGCCGGACAGGCGGTGTTTCGCGGTGACCGCCAGAACCATGGCGATCAACCCGCCGCGCGAGGTGCCGAGAATGGCGGCGCGCTCAAGGCCGAGATGATCGAGCAGGGCCAGCGCATCCGCACCCTCCTGTGGGAGGGAGTAGTTGTGAAAGTTCGGGTCATACTCAGAGGCCCCGCGCCCCCGGCTATCGAGGCGAATGATTTGTGCCCGATCCGCAAAATGCTCCACGACGGGTTCGAAATCATCCATGTTGCGGGTGAGGCCGGCCAGACAGAGCACGGGGTGCCCCGTTCCTTGCACATCATAGGCTAAAGACAGCCCGTCTTCTGTGATGAAATGCTCCATGCGCGCCTCCTTTTTGCGGCTAGGGTGCCATGCCCGTGCCGCAGAGGAAAGAGCTTAGATCAGGCCTTTCAAAAGCCAGAAGCCCCCGAGGAAATGCACCGTCAGGACAAAGGCATAACAGGCCATGACCAAGAGGGCCTCGTTTTGGCTGAGCGCGGTTTGATCGGTCCGTTTGCGGTAAAAAAGGCTCTGGAGACCCGCCGCCGCCAGGATCGCCATGGCGATGGAGTGATCGCGCAGGGCGGCGGAGGCAAAGGCCGCGCTCATGAAGACGGTGAGGGTCATCCCAAAGCCCGGCCAGAACACATCGGAGATGGCCCGGACAACGCGCCCGCCAGCAAAGGGCATGAAGGGCAAGAGGATCAGAAAATTGAAGGTGCCGAGCATGATCGCGGTGATGCGGAAGAAATTGGCGACGCCCGGCGCGATGGGGGCCAGCACCTGAAACAGGCCAAAGGCCAGAACCATCGGGACAATCGCGAGCGCAGGGGCATAGAGCGCGGCAAAGCTTTCGTCGAGCGCGTGGTCAAACCTCTGATCCGTGCGCGGAGCCGCCAGACGGGGCAGGGGCACGAGTCGCACCCGCGCCACATCATGCCCGACGATCCGACAGGCAAAGGCCGATCCGATTTCATGAAACAACACCGCCACGACAAATCCGATCCCGAACAGCGGCGAGGTCACGGCTGAGACGAGGATGGTGACCACAAAGCCGACCAACACACCAATGCCGGTGAACCCGCTGGGCAGAATGCGGCCAGACGTCGTGAGCGGTTGCGTCACGAGCGGCAGGGCAAACAGGCCGATCAGGATGGAAAAGATAAGAAAACTCATACGATTGCCGGGCTCTCCGCGTGGATCCTTTGCGGTTTTGATGAGACGCAAATGTGGCGAGAATGTGGCACCTCCTTAGGTCAACCGTCCAGAAGACCCCAATCAACGCTCTGTTTCTATTGGTCAAACAGTCAAGAGGCCAAATGGAGGCCGTGTGTGCAGGAAAAGGGTGACAACGGCGGGAACTTCCCTAATTTTATCTCAGGTAAGTGGTGTGTGCGGAGAGAT
>CAXPTW010000006.1:0-30365 GCA_964220165.1 Abyssibacter sp. | reverse complement strand
AGCCCGCCTTGAAAAAGCGCTTGGCAAACTGGCGAAAGAACTCGGCGGCCTGCGCGGTCGGTTGAACAACCCGAAATTCGTCGCCTCCGCGCCGGAAGAGGTTGTGGCAGAAGCTCAGGAAAACCTCGCCGCCCGCGAAGAGGAAGAGGCCAAACTCAAGGCGGCGCTTGCCCGTCTGTCTGAGATCGCCTGATCTTCATTGCAGTGAAAATACTCGATCCAAGGCCCGCCCCACCCGGCGGGCCTTGGTCATTGAGGCGAGGACGCTTGCGCGATCTCGCGGTTTGAGGCAGGAAAGCCTCCATGACAGACACACGCCAAACCCCTCTCGCCCAAAGCCTCCCCGCCACCGTGCCCTTTGTCGCGCCCGAACGCATGGAAGAGCTGCGCGGCGCGCCTTTTGATGCGCGGCTTGGCGCGAATGAGCTGTCCTTTGGCCCCTCGCCCAAAGCAATCGCGGCGATGCAGGAGAGCGTGACGGGCGTCTGGAAATACGGCGAGCCGGAAAACCGCGCCCTGCGGGAGGCTTTGGCGGCACACCTTGGCGTCGCCTTTGACGAGGTGACCGTCGGCGAAGGCATCGACGGATTGCTCGGCAATCTCGTGCGTCTTTATGTGGCGCCGGGCGATGCGGTCGTTACCTCGGCGGGGTCGTATCCGACGTTCAACTACCATGTCGCGGGCTTTGGCGGTGTGCTCCACACCGTGCCCTACAAAGACGATCATGAAGACCCCGAGGCCCTGATCGCCAAGGCAAAAGAGGTCGGGGCCAAGCTGGTTTATTTGTCCAATCCGAACAATCCGATGGGAACCGTCCACTCCGCCGAGACGGTGCAGGCGATGATCGAGGCCGTGCCGGAGGGCTGTCTCATGATCCTGGACGAGGCCTATACGGAATTCGCACCAGAAGGCACGCGGCCCGCGCTCGACACCTCGGACCGCCGTGTGATCCGGTTCCGCACCTTTTCAAAGGCTTATGGCATGGCGGGCGCGCGGATCGGCTATGGGGTCGCGCATCGGGACATCGCGACGTCTTTCGACAAAATCCGCAACCATTTCGGTGTGAACCGGGTGGCGCAGGCGGGCGCTTTGGCCGCGCTCAACGACCAGACCTATCTCACAGCGACCGTCGAAAAGATCGCTGCGGGGCGTGCAAAACTTGTCCAAATCGCACAATCTGTGGGTCTGAGCGCCCTGCCCTCCGCCGCCAACTTTGTGGCGATTGATACCGGCCGCGACGGGGGCTTTGCCCGTGCGCTTTTGACGGCTCTGGACCAGCGCGGCGTGTTCGTGCGGATGCCGGGGGTCGCGCCTTTGGACCGCTGCATCCGTGTGTCTGTCGGTCGCCCAGCGGAACTCGACGTTTTCGCGGATGCCCTGTCGGACGCCCTGAAAGAGCTGCGCGGATAACCCCGCGCAGCTCCGGTTTGCGGCCTTAGACCATCCCGGCCAGCGCTTTGGCGGCGGCAACGGACCCGCCCTCTTGGTGCGGAATGTCGAGCGCGGTAAAGGCCGTTTCCATCGCCCCAATGATGCCAAGCACCATATGCGCGTTGATGTGGCCCATGTGGCCGATGCGGAAATACCCGGCGGCCTCGGTCGAACCAATCTCACCAAAGCCCAGCGAAATCCCGAGCGTGATGCCGAGATGTTCGGTCAGCCATTCGCGCAGGCGTGTGCCATCGGCCTCGCCCAGCGACAGCGTGGTCACGGCGTGGGACCGATGTGCGGGGTTCGCGATGTTGAATTTGAGTTTGCCGCCCTGCCCCCAATGCTCAATCGCCGCCCAATATGCGCGGGCGAGAATGGCGTGGCGGGACCAGACGTTTTCCAAGCCCTCGTCGAGGATCATCGAAACCGCCTGACGCAGGCCATAGAGGTGATGGGTCGGCGGCGTGCCATCGAAATATTCATAGAGATGCACCGGATTGGCGCGAGTTTCCCAATCCCAATAGGGCGTGCGCATGTCGTTGCCCAGCCCCGCTTGGCGCGCCTTTTCAGAGAACCAGACAAAGCCCATGCCCGGCGGGGTCATCAGCCCCTTTTGCGAAGCGGCGATCATCACGTCCACGCCCCAAGCATCCATCTCAAACCGATCACAACCGAGAGAGGCGATACAATCCACGCCGAACACCGCCGGGTGCCCCGCCGCATCAATCGCCTTGCGGAGCGCGGCAATGTCGTTTCGCACGGAGGTCGCGGTGTCGACATGGACGCTCAGCACGGCCTTGATCTCATGCGCGGTGTCGGCCTTGAGCGCAGCTTCGAGCTGCGCCGGGTCCACGGGGGCCTGTTTGCCAAAGTCCAACACCTCGACATCCGCCCCGAGACGGCGCGCAACATCGGCCCAGCCATGACCGAAATTGCCGGTCACGCAGACGAGAACCTTGTCGCCGCGCGAGATCATATTGGTCAGTGACGCTTCCCAAAGCCCATGTCCGTTGGTGATATAGAGCGCGACATGGCCCGATGTGCCCGCGATGGTTTTCAGATCGGGGATGAGGCTCTGGGTCAGCTCAACCAACTCACCCGTGTAAATGTTCGGCGCCGGGCGATGCATCGCCTGAAGAACCGGATCGGGGATCACGGAAGGGCCGGGAATAGCGAGATAGTGGCGACCGTTGGCAAGCGTCATAACATGTACCTGTGGCTAAAGTGTCTCTGAGAGGGCGGTTTTTTGACCCATCGGAAAATCTGGTAGCCTCAGAGGAGGTAACGGTCAATCGCGCAGGCCGGGACGCAAAGCCGCACAAGCGCGGCGCAGCGGCTCCGTCGCCCGACGGTCACAACGGGTTTTCTTGCGAGTGATCAACGGCTCGGGTAAACCCTCCTGAAACGAGGCGCACGGCTCACGGCGCCCTGAAGGAGCATTCATGTCCGAAACAGCCCAGAAAACCGCAGGCGTGAAAAGCCCGAAGACACAGGAAACACCAAACCTGCTTCCGTGGTTCTTCAAAGGCTACCTGCGCCCGCAGGCCCCGAAACTTGCGGGGGCGTTGTTTTTCATGACGCTTGAGGGGGCGATGCTTGGCGCGCTCTCCTATCTGATCAAACCGATGTTCGACAATGTGCTGGTGTCACAGGACGGCTCCGCCATTCTCTGGGTCTCTTTGGGCGTTTTGGGTGTCTTTATCCTCCGCGCGGTCTCTGCCTACGCGAACCGCGTGCTGATGACGATGCTGCGGCAAAAGACGGCGGCGAACCTGCAAAAGGATCTCGTCGCCCATGTACTCACGCTCGACGGCGCATTTTTTCATCAATACCCGCCGGGGATTTTGTTGGAGCGCACGCGCGGCGACTGTCAGGCGGCATCGTTCCAATGGGGGCAGATTTTCTCGACCCTGATCAAGGACGCGATCGGGCTGGCCTCTCTCTTGATCGTCGCGATGACCATCGACTGGGTTTGGACGCTTGTCGTGCTCTTTGCCGTGCCCCTGATCGGCTTTCCCGTGGTTCATCTCCAGAAACGCGTGCGCCGCAATTCCCGCGACGCGCGCGAGGCATCGAGCCAGGTCAGCAATCGCCTCGACGAGGTGTTCCACGGCTCCACCCAGATCAAGCTTTCCGGCACAGAAGCCCGTGAAACCCACCGGTTTTCCTCCGCGATCAACACCTATGTGCGCGAAGAATTGCGGGCGGTGCGTGGACAGGCGGCGATCCCCTCGCTGATCGACTTTGTGGCGGGTCTCGGGTTCTGCGCGGTGCTCTATTTTGGCGCGCATGAAATCCTTGCGGGTGAGAAAACGGTCGGCGATTTCATGGCGTTTTTCACCGCGATGGGCCTTGTGTTCGAGCCTGCCCGCCGGTTGGGGAATGTCTCGGGCCTTTGGCAAATGGCGATGGCCTCACTCGAACGGGTGTATGGCATTTTCCTGGAACAGCCGGAAATCACCTCACCGGCCAAACCGGTGGCAATGCCTGCAAACGTTGAAAAATCCGATTTGACGCTCACCGACATTCGCTTTTCCTATGCGGAAACCCCGGTGCTGCGCGGCACGACGTTCACCGCGAAGGCGGGCGAGACGACCGCACTTGTGGGTGCCTCCGGTGCAGGGAAGTCCACAATTTTCAATCTGTTGACGCGTTTGATTGACCCGCAAAGCGGTCAGGTGACACTCGGCGACGTCCCGACGAACAAGCTTGACCTCGCGGCACTGCGCAATCAGTTTTCGGTTGTCTCGCAAGATGCGCTTTTGTTCGATGAAAGCATTCGCGACAACATCCTGATGGGGACGCAGGCCACCGAGGACCAGCTCAAAACTGCGATGCAGGCTGCGCATATCGAAGAGTTTGTGAGCAAGCTCGACAAGGGCCTCGACACGCCCGCCGGATCGCGCGGCTCCGCCCTTTCCGGCGGTCAACGCCAACGCGTCGCCATCGCCCGCGCCATTTTGCGGGATCGCCCGATCCTCTTGCTCGATGAGGCGACCTCCGCCCTCGATGCGCAATCCGAGAAGATCGTGCAGAACGCTCTGGAACAACTCTCTGAGGGCCGCACGACAATTGTCATCGCGCACCGTCTCTCGACCATTCGCGACGCCGACAAGATCGTGGTGATGGACAAGGGTCAGGTCGTGGACGAAGGCACCCACGAAGAGCTTCTGGCGCGCGGCGGTCTCTATGCCGATCTCTACCGTCTGCAATATGCCGACGGGCGGACGGTCAGTGACGGTAGCCCCGTGCGAGCTTTGCCGGGTCAGCCCCAAGACGATAGCGCAGAAGACGCCAAAGGTTCCGGGATCCTTGCCGCCACCAGCCGGATGTTTGGTAGCGTGATGGGTCTGTTTGGACGCGCAAGGGACTAAGGACCATCCTGCCCTTGAGCCGGGTCGCGATCTCGACATCTTCCATCAGAGGCAGGTCGGAGAACCCGCCGATCTCGTCGTAGAGCTCGCGCGAGATCAAAAGCACCTGATCGCCATAGGGCAGATCGAACCACGCCGTGCGCCGGTTGGCCCAGCCTGCCGTGACACGCGGGCCAAGCCCCTTTGCCTCACGAAACGACAGAGAAAACACCAGCGCCTTGTCATAGGATTTGGCGAGATGTTGAACGACGATCTCGGCCCAGCCCTCCGGCAGCCATGTGTCGGCATGAAGGAACATGAGCCAATCGCCCTCTGCCACCTCCGCGCCGCGTTTGAGTTGACCGCCCCGCCCCGGCGCGCCGATCAACAGCTCCGCGCCCACGAAATCGGCCATTGTCTCCACCCCATCTGTGGAGCCCCCGTCAGAGAGGATCAATTCTCGCACCAACCCCGCATCCAGCCCCTCCATGAGAGAGAGCATCGTGTCGCGCAGTTTCGGCGTGACATCGAGCGTGGGAATGATGACGGATATTGGTGCGCGCATAGGCCCCCCGGCAGGTTTGCGGCTTCTCTTGTCTTGCCTCCTTCCTATATGAAAGAGCGCGAGAGACAAAAGAGCGCGACAGGCGCAAGAGGTGAGAAAATGGACCGGCGAGTCATCGAGATCACAGGCGAAGATCGGGAACACTTCCTTCAGGGCCTGATCACCAACGACGTCAAACGGCTCAAGGACGGGGCTGTCTATGCCGCCCTCCTGACGCCGCAGGGCAAATTTATGGTGGATTTCTTTCTCGTGGCCGAGGGCGAAACGATCCTCATGGATGTACCCGCCTCCGAGGCCGAGACGCTTCTGAAGCGTCTGACCATGTATAAACTTCGCTCCAAAGTGGGGCTGGAGCTCACCGACCGGACCGTCTCGCGTGGCCCCGGCCCCGCGCCAGAGGGCGCGGTCCAAGACCCGCGCAGCCCGGAGATGGGGTGGCGCGCTTATGATGGACGTCCCTCGGAAGATTTCGATTGGGACGCGATCCGCGTCGCGCATTGTGTTCCCGAGTTCGGGGTGGAACTGACCCCCGACACCTTTATCCTTGAGGCCGGGTTCGACCAGCTCCATGGCGTCGATTTCAAAAAGGGCTGCTACGTCGGCCAAGAGGTCACAGCCCGGATGAAGCATAAAACCGAGCTTCGCAAAGGCCTCAAAACCGTCGAGATCGAGGGCGCGGCTCCCGTGGGCACGGATATTGTCACAGAGGATGGCAAGATCGCGGGCACGGTGTTCACCCAGTCCGGGGGGCGTGCGATTGCCTATCTGCGCTTTGACCGCGCCAAGGGCACGCTCAAAGCCGGGGACGCCATGATCCGCGTTTAACAGAATCGAAAACTCTTTTCTGTTCAATCCGCATTAACAGCGACATGCTAAATCCGCCAGCAGGCGGCAATCGACCGACCCAGCCTGCGCAAGACGATCAATTTGAAAGGAACGGCCATGAGCGATGTTGCCGGCAAACCCTGTATTATCTGTGTGGCGATCACCGGGTCTTTGCCCACGAAAGCCGACAACCCGGCCGTGCCGATCACCATTGCAGAACAGGTGGAAAGCACCCATGAGGCCTATGAGGCCGGGGCCGCCATCGCTCATTGCCATGTTCGCGATGATGAGGGCAAACCGACCTCTGATCCGGAGCGGTTCGGGCGCCTCATGGAGGGTATCCAGCTCCATTGCCCCGGCATGATTGTTCAGCTCTCCACCGGCGGGCGCTCTGGCGCGGGGAAAACCCGCGGCGGCATGTTGCCCCTGCGCCCACCGATGGCCTCTCTGTCCGTTGGTTCGAACAACTTTCCGACCCGCGTCTATGAGAACCCGCCGGACCTCGTGGATTGGCTGGCGTCCGAAATGAAAACCTATGGCGTCAAGCCGGAGATCGAGGCCTTTGACCTCTCTCACATCTACAAAGCCCACGAGATGATGGAACGCGGCCAGATCGGCGCGCGACCCTATGTGCAATTCGTGATGGGCGTCAAGAACGCCATGCCTGCGGTGAAACGCGTGTTCGATTACTACGTGGAGACCGTCAAGCATCTGTTTGGCGACGACATTCCGTGGTGCGCGGCGGGCATCGGCCGTCATCAGCTCGAAATCAACGAATGGGCTGCGGCGGCGGGGGGACACCTGCGCACCGGGCTTGAGGACAACATCCGGATCGACAAATCGACCCTCGCGCCCTCGAACGCCGCTTTGGTCGAATTGGCCGTTCTGGCGGCGCAGCGCCACGAGCGCCCGATCGCGACCCCGTCCGAGGCGCGCAAGCTCCTTGGCCTGCGGGCCGGATAAACCGGGGCCGCGCAGATGAGTTTGACCGCGCGTCTGGCCCAGTTTGGCATCAAAGCGCGCGGGATCACGCCACTCCATGGCGGCGATCTCTCTGACGTTGTCCGCGTAGAGACGGGTGACGGAGCCGTGGTCGCGAAAACCGGTCCTCATGTCGGCATCGAAGCACGGATGTTGCAGGCCATGGCGGAGCGCGGCGCGCCTGTGCCGGAGGTTCACTACATCGGCGAGGGCCTCATCGTCATGGAGTATCTGCCGCCGACATCCGCCTCTTCGGAAGGCTGGCAGAGGCTTGGGGCCGCGTTGCGACAGCTCCATGATCATCCCGGAGAGACCTGTGGCTGGGCGGAGGACTACGCTTTTGGCGCCGTCATCCTCTACAATCGCCCCAGCCCCGACTGGCCCGCATTTTGGGCGGAGCGGCGGCTCCTGCCCTTTGCCGCACAATTCCCCGATCTCGCGCCACGTCTGGAGCGCCTCGCGACACGTCTCCAGGGTCTCGTCCCACACACGGCCACCGGCCTCCTCCACGGCGATCTCTGGTCCGGGAATGTCCATTTCTCGACCCAAGGCGCGGTGTTCATCGACCCGGCCTGTTATCATGGCCATGGCGAGGTCGATCTGGCGATGTTGCATCTTTTTGGCGCGCCGCCTGAGGCCTTTTGGGACGGCTACGGCGCGCCGGAGGACGGCTGGCGCGCCCGCCTGCCCCTCTATCAACTGTTCCCTGCGCTCGTGCATCTCGCTCTCTTCGGCGAGGGATACCGCGGCCTTGTGGAGCGCTGCCTGACAGGGGCAGAGCATCTGTGACCCAAGATGCACAAAGCAAAGGCACCGGCCCCTAGACCCAAGGTTTTATTTGCTTTTTCAACACCACTTTGACGATACTGCCCGCATCACCTGATTTCGGAGCCTTTTCAGATATGGCCAAACCTCCCGCCAAATCGGACAATCCCTATCGCCATCTCCCGCCACAGGCCTTTTGGCGCACGGGCGTCGCCGAGGCGGGGCTGTTCGGCTATGACACACTCTGGGCCTCGAAATGGTCCCTGCCGAAAGATGCGCGCTTTGCGACCTTTGGCTCGTGTTTCGCACAGCACATCAGCCGCGCCCTGATGTCGCGCGGGATGAATTGGTACAATGGCGAACCCGCCCCGGGGAAAACGCCGGATCACATCGCCCGCAAATACAATTACGGCGTCTTCTCCGCCCGCACCGGCAATATCTACACCGCTGCGCAGCTCTTGATCTGGGCAGAGCTGGCCTCTGGCGCGCGCGGCGCGGAGAGCATCGAATATTGGCAAGACCCGAAGGGACGCTGGCACGATCTCCTGCGCCCGAAAATCGAACCGGATGGCTTTGCCTCAGAAGACGAGGCCCAAGCCTCTGTCGCCTCCACCGCCCGCGCCTTTGCCCGCTGCATCACCGAAAGCGATGTCTTCGTCTTTACCCTCGGGCTCACCGAGGGCTGGATCAACACCAAGACCGGGCAGAGCTATTCCATCTGCCCCGGCACCGGAGTCGGCACGTTCGACCCGGAGGCGCATGAGTTCCACAACTACACCTATCCAGAGATTGCGGAGGGGCTGGAGGCGGCGCTCAATATCCTGCGCGAGATGAACCCGAAGCTGCATGTGCTTCTGACGGTGTCCCCCGTGCCCTTGGTCGCGACCGCGTCCGGCGATCACGTCCTCGTGGCGACGCAATATTCGAAGTCCGTGCTCCGCGCGGTCGCAGGTCACTCTGCCCAGACCAACGAAGACGTGGATTACTTCCCGTCTTATGAGGTGATCGCGGCGCCTTCCTCGCGCGGCACCTTCTTTGAACCCAACATGCGGTCCATTGCCTCTCAGGGCGTCGATCTGGTGATGAAACACTTTTTTGCGGGTCTCAAACTCTCCGCCCCCGCGCGTCACGGCAAGGACAGCGGCACGAGCGAGGCCCAGGCTGCCTCCGAGCGCCAAATGGCCGAAGAAGAGCTCGTGTGCGAAGAAATGATTTTGGACAAATTCAATGCCCGATAACGCGTCTGACAAACCCTTTGATTTTCTGATCCTTGGCGACAGCCACGCCATCGCACTCACCAACGGGGCCGAAAAGCTCGGCTACCGGGTCGGCACGCTCCAGTTTTCCGGCGCAGGCTGGCATGACCGGCGTTTTGTCATCGGCTCCAACGGGATTGAGGTCAAAGGCGTGCCGGCGGGAAGCAAATCCCTCGCCGCGCTGCGCGAGGCTTTGGGCGTCGAGGATGTGTTCGGCTCTGGTCTCCCGGTGCTCTCGACCGTGGGCTTTCACCTCGGGCGGCTTGTGCCGCCGCTGAGCTGGAACAAACACCGCGCCTATGTGCCCGGTGAGAGCTACGCGCCCGAGGAAAAGGTGATCTCAAGCGCGTTTTTGCAGGACTATGTCATGGATGCCCGCGCGCGTCATTTCCGCCTTGCCCGCCGGCTGCAGCGGATGGATGTGCCCCTCACCATCATCGCCCCGCCCCGGACAGAGGATCGGCGCAATTTCGAACCGGTGCGCCAGCTCATCATCGACCAGTACCGCGAGATCGGCGTCAACGTGTACGACCCGCAAGAGGACATCGTGGACCCGAAAACCGGCCTCTTGCCCAAAGCGCTCATGGAAGACGACGGGCAACACGGCACGACGGACTACGGCGCGCAGGTGATCGAGAACCTGATCAAGCGTGAGGCGCTTGCGGCCTGACGGCCACGAGACCCCAAGACCGACGAAAAAGGCCACCCGAGCGGGTGGCCTTAAATCATTTAGACGACGTGCGCGTTATGCACGCTCCGAATATTCCGTCGCCCCGGAGGGGCGCAAAAGGGGTGTCCCGGAGGGGCGCACCGGAGCGTTATGCACGCTCCGAATATTCCATGGTCTCGGTGTTCACGACGATGTCCTCGTCGGTACCCACGAACGGCGGAACCATGACGCGGACGCCATTGTCGAGGATCGCCGGTTTAAATGAGTTGGCAGCCGTCTGACCTTTGACGACCGGCTCGGTCTCCACGATCTTGCACACGACTTTCTGCGGCAGGGTCGCGTTGAGCGCCTCGGCCTCGTAGAACTCCACAACGATGGTCATGCCGTCCTGCAGGAACGGGCGGCGCTCGCCGAGGATGTCGGACGGGATCGTGACCTGTTCGTAGGTCTCGGTGTCCATGATGTTCAAAAGACCGTCGCTCTCGTAGAGGAACTGCATGTCTTTCTGCTCAAGACGCACGCGCTCGACTTTGTCGGCGGAGCGGAAGCGTTCGTTGAGCTTGCGGCCATCGCGCAAATTCTTGAGTTCCACCTGAGCAAAGGCACCGCCTTTACCCGGTTTCACGTGGTCGACTTTCACGGCCGCCCAAAGGCCCCCGTCATGCTCCAGCACGTTGCCAGGGCGGATTTCGTTACCATTGATCTTAGGCATGTCACTAAACCGTGCGAATTGGTTGAAGATAGGTTGGCGCAACCTATATCTGGCCAGTCGTTCACTGGCAAGCCGCTCTGCCCGCATGAAACATGGGAAGAGGGCCGCTGGGGCGCCTGAGGGCCAAGACCGGCATCATGAGTGGCAACGAGAAGGGTATGCGCATATCGCATGGGTGCCATGCAAATGCGGAGTATCCGAATCGTCACAAAAGTGCAATAAGGCCCCTCGCGCCAGAAAGACAAGAGCAATAATACAAGGATAAACCATGGCTGAGTTCGTGGATGGCACCGCATTCAATTACGAGCAAGGACAACGCGCACGTAAGCTGTTCGCAGCTGTTGTTCTCGCCGCGCTTGATGATGCGATTGCTGATGACAAGAAATATGGCAACGGTCCGGAGCAGATCGCTCGTTGGGCCCGCTCTCGTGATGGCCGTGAGGTTCTCTCCTGCGCCGGGATCGACCCGTCTGAACGCGTGGTCTCCGGCCTGATGGAATTCGTGTCCAAAGGCATTCGGACCTCTGTCGCGCTATCGCGCGAAGAAAGCGAACGTCGTCACGCCCTTGAGGCGGCCGAAGCGGCCTAAGGCGACCATTGCCAAAATTTTGAACAAGACGCGCCATGCTGCTCGCTGGCGCGTCTTTTCTTTTGCGGGCATGCTCCTGTCAAAGAGTTTTCGGGCAAAGGAGTTCTGTCATGAGCAAGAAAATCGACATCGCCGCCATCCCGCCCAAGGTCGGCACGCTGTATCCCCCACCGCACCACATCGAGACACGCGACCGCATCAAACGCGCGCTTGGCGATCAGGCAGGGCTGACGCAATTCGGGGTGAACCTGACCACCCTGCCGCCCGGCTGCGCCTCCGCACTCCCCCATTGGCACGAGAAAGAGGACGAGTTCGTCTATATCGTCGCGGGCCACCCGACGCTTGTCTATGGCGAGACCGAGGAACGCCTCTCCCCCGGCGACTGCGCGGGATTCAAAGCGGGCGAAGAGGTCGGGCATTGTCTGCGCAATGACACGGAGACGGATGTCGTCGTGCTCGAAGTCGGTTCCCGCAAAGAAGGCGAGCGCGCCTTTTACCCCGGCCTCGATTTGATGGCCGATACGGCGACGGAGAATTTCTATTTTCAGCTCGACGGCACGCCCTACCCCGACATTCGCCGACGCGGCCCCGGCGAGGACTAAGACCCGCGCGAGACGAAAAGCCCCTTCCCTCTCCTTTGCGTCTTAAATACTCATGACGCAAAGGGAGCCAGCATGACCAAGGCCATCATGATTCAAGGGGCCGGGTCGAACGTGGGGAAATCCATGCTCGTCGCCGGGATCGCGCGCGCCATGCGGCGGCGGGGTTTGCGCGTGGCGCCGTTCAAACCGCAGAACATGTCGAACAATGCGGCGGTGACCTCGGATGGGGGCGAAATCGGACGCGCACAGGCGCTTCAGGCGCGGGCCTGTGGCCTTGCGCCCCACACCGATATGAACCCTGTCCTCTTGAAACCTGAGACCGATGTGGGCGCGCAGGTGGTGGTTCAGGGCCAGCGCCTCGCCACGCTCAAGGCGCGCGACTATGGCAAGATGAAATCCACCCTCATGCCGCGTGTGCTAGAGAGCTTTCATCGCCTCGCCCAAGGCGTGGACCTCATCGTGATCGAGGGCGCGGGCAGCCCGGCGGAGATCAACCTCCGCGCCGGAGACATCGCCAATATGGGCTTTGCCGAGGCAGCGGATGTGCCCGTCGTGCTTGTCGGGGACATTGATCGCGGCGGCGTCATCGCGCAGCTCGTTGGCACTCATGCTGTTTTGCCCGAAACGGATCGCGACCGGATCAAAGCCTTTGCCGTGAACAAGTTTCGCGGCGATGTGAGTCTCTTTGCGGACGGCGCGACAGAGATCGCGCGGCGCACCGGCTGGGCCGATCTCGGCACCATCCCGTGGTTCGATCAGGCGCACCGCCTGCCCGCCGAGGACGTGATGGACATTGCTTCGCGCGGCACGGGGCGGATCAAGGTCGCGGTCCCGAAACTCTCGCGCATCGCGAATTTCGACGATCTCGACCCGCTCGCCGCCGAGCCGGATGTCACCGTGGAGATCGTGGACCCCGGTCATCCCCTCCCCGGCGACGCCGATCTCGTGTTGATCCCGGGCAGCAAATCCACCGTCGGCGATCTCAAGTTTTTCCGCGCGCAGGGCTGGGATATTGATCTCATGGCGCATGTGCGGCGCGGTGGGCATGTCTTGGGCGTCTGTGGCGGCTACCAGATGCTCGGGCGATGGATTGACGACCCGGAGGGGATCGAAGGGCACGCAGGCCGTCACGAGGGGCTTGGTCTCTTGGACGTGGAAACCGTGATGAGCGGTGACAAGCGGCTTGCCGAGGTGAGGGCCACGGACCGCCTCTCCGGCCATGCCGTCTCCGCCTATGAGATCCACATCGGGCGCACCGACGGGCCGGACCTTGCGCGCGCATGGCTCACGGTCGAGGGCCGTGATGAGGGGGCGATGTCGGCGGATGGCAAGGTGCTTGGCTGTTACCTGCACGGGCTTTTTGCCTCGGACGCCTTCCGCGCGGCTTACCTCGCCCGTTTTGGTCTCAGTGACGGTTTGGGCGACTTTGAGGCCGGCGTCGAAACAGCGCTCGAAGCGCTGGCCGATCACCTTGAAACCCATATGGATTTGGATGCTCTGCTGAGTTTGGCCGCGCCTGTGGCGACGGCCTAAACCGGGCGCACGATCATTCGAATTCGCGCAGAGACATGGCGCGCTGCACCTCGCGACGTACCAAAAGGCGGACGTTGCGCGTGATGCGTTGCCCCAATTCGCCCTGAAGCTCCTCACGGATCACCTGCGCCACCAGATCGCGCAGCGCCTCTTCGTCCATGATGTCCTCATCGGCATAGCCCGCGAGCGCCAGCTCCTCTTCGAGGTTCGGCTCGGGATCAGGGGCCATGGTGGTCTCTGGGGCCTCCTGCGCCTCTTCGACATCATCGAAGGCCTGCGTGGGGACGTCATCGACGATTTCCGCGTCTTCGATTTCCGCCTCGTCAATTTCTGCGGCCTCAAGGTCCGCGACCTCAATGTCGGCTGCGAATGCCTCATCAAAGTCGGTGTCCTCAAACCCGGCATCCATCGTGGAGGGCGTCTCCTCGATCACTTCGGCATCGTCGATCTCATCGCGGTCATCACGGGCCTCAGTCATCTCTGGCTTGTCCTCCTGGCGGGCACGAAAATGGAGCACACGCGCCCCCGCCTCGGCAAACGCTCGGGGCATTTCATGCGGGATTTCCCCGGTCATATCTTCTGACCCGTCGGGTTCCCACTCATAGGATTGCGCGCCCACGGCGGCTTCCAATTCGGCAATCCGCTGTTCAAGCGACAGATCGGCGACGTGCGCCGCCGCTTCGGCATCGGGTGTATCGTCCAGAGAGGCGGACCAATCCTCAGAGGTCTCCGGCTCTTCAATAGGCTGCGCCCGCGCAAGATCGACCTCTTCGGCAATCAGGGCTTCGAGTGTCGTGGGCGCGGCCTCATCCTCGGCCTCGATCTCCTCGGCCTCTCGCTCTTTGGGCAGATGCACAGCTTGATCTAGGGAAAGTACCAAGGGCTCAGCAGGCGCCTGGTCGTCCTGATCCGTCTCAGCCGTCGCCTCGTCCTCAGCCCGCTCAGATTGAGACACGCGAAAGCTCGGGCTCAGAATCAAGGCACCTTCCCCGGCAGGGGCATCCGATGTGGCCCGTGCCTCGCGCTTGAGTTCAAATGGAGCGACCTCCTCATGGGGCGCGGCCTCCGGCTCCGCCCGAACAGCCGTCGTAAGCGCCTCGGTGAGCGCCTCGGTCAGCGTCTCTTCGGCCGCAAAATCGGCCTCAGGCGCAGTGTCCCCATGCGTCTCCGACACCAAACGTCGGATCGACGCCAGCACCTCATCAGCTGTCTGCTTCGTCATCGGATCGGACATCCCGACTCCCTCATTCACTCACAACAGATGGTAGCCACATCCCGGCTCACACTCAACAAACTGTTTATACAGCGAAAGCAGAAATGCAAAACCCCGCACGTCCAAGTGGGCGCGCGGGGTCTCAAATGGTCTCATGTGGCCTTACTGGTTCTGCTTCATCAGGCTTTCGAGCACATGATCGAGTTTTTCGCCCTGCGGGCTGACCTTGCGCACGGGCGCATCTTTGACCGCGTTGTAATAGGCAGCGGGGTCATAGACCGGCACGTTGAGCTGAAGCTGTTCGGCGGTCAAAAGCCCCATGGACTGCAACACCGCGTAGCTTTGCGTCTCCCGTGCGATCCGCGCCTGAATGGCGGAGACCTGCGCGTCGAGCAAATCTTGCTCCGCATCAAGCACGTCGAGCGTGGTGGAGGCTCCCAGATCGGCCTCTTCGCGCACGCCCTCATAGGCCACGCGCTGCGCCTGAACATAAGAGTTGGAGGCCTCTTCGGAGGCGGCAAAAACCGAGAGCATCGCCCAGTTCGTGCGCACGCCCTGCTCAACCTCACGGGTGCTTTGCAAAAGCTCTGCCCGCACCTGATCGCGCCCGGCAATCGCCGAACGCACGCCGGAGGCAACGGCGCCGCCGGCATAAATTGTGCCACCGATCCCGACACCGATGGAGGTGGTGCCATCGTTAAAGTCAAAGTCCAGACCATCGCTGCTGTAGGACTGGGAGACGGAGCCGGACACGGTGGGCAAAAGGTTGCGTTCGGCAATCTCGACCGCGAGATCCTGTGCCGCCGCCTGGTGTTGCAGCGCGATGATCCCCGGGTGGGTTTTCTTCGCGGTCGCCACAGCCGCCTCAAGAGAGGAAACCGGCAGCTTCACCGCAGGCGGGCTTTTGAGTGTGCTCGGGTAATGCCCGATCGCCACTTTGTAGGTTTCACGGGCAGCAGAAAGTTCGCCCTGTGCCGCGGCGAGGTTCGCACGGGCAGAGGCCAGCTGGGCCTCATATTGCGACACTTCGGTGCGGGTGATTTCGCCGACCTCGAACCGGTCGCGCGAGGCGCGGAGGTTTTGCTGGTTCAGGCGTACAGCACTATCGCGCAGGTTCACAAGCGCCTGCGCCTCACGCATGCCCATATAGGCATCGACGGCATTGGCGAGCACCTGTTGCTCCACGTTCAAAAGCGCGGCGCGGGTGGCCAGCACCACCTCTTTTTGCACATCGACAGACAGCTTGTTGCGTCCGAAGGTGTAGATGTCCATGGAGGCGATGAAGGACAGCGTATCCTCAAGGTCGAGCCACGAGCCGCCGCTGCGCATCTTGCCGACCTCATAGGAATAATTCAGCGACGGACGCAGTGCGGCCATCGCCTGCGCCACGCCCTCATCGGTCGCCCGCAGGTTGGCGCGGTTCTGTTCCAGAAGTCCGGAGGTCTTATAGGCCGACGCCAGAGCGTCGCCCAAAGTTTCAGCCAAAGCGGCAACAGGCGTTGCCAAGACACAGGCCGAACTGACCCCTGCCAAAAGAAGGTTTCGGAAAGTCGAGGGTCTGCTCATTGCCCCATCTGCCCCTTTGCTTGAACGCCGGGGCCGACCCGGCCACTCTGACGTTTTTTATTAGAGCGCGAATTCCGCGCGTTTTTCGAACCCCGGAAGCACCGGAGCCGTTCCGTTAAAGACCATGCGCCATGTCACGGCCCCATCAATCTTGTACCCAATGCGCACAACGCCAAGGGCCCCGTCGAGAAAAATAGCACAGATGCGGCCATTTTCTTTCACCTGAGACAAAATTTCCTCAGGCAAATTTTCAACACCGCCTTGCAAGATCACAACATCATACGGACCGTGTTGTGCAGCCCCTTTGGCAATCGCCCCTGTTTCGACGATCACGTTGTCGGCACCGGTCTCGCTCAGAACGCTTGCGGCCTCCTTGGCGAGGGATTCATCTTCTTCGACGGCAACCACCGCTTCCGCCATGCGGGCGATGACAGCGGAAGAATACCCCATCGCGCAGCCGAGATCGAGAACCAATTCATCTTTTTGAATATCAAGGGAGTCCAGCATTTTTGCCAACACACGCGCATCGAGAACGACACGCCCGTTGCCCAGCTCCACATGCTCCCCCACATAGGCGCGTTCACGTTTCGCATCCGGCACGAATTTTTCGCGCGGAACGGACAACATGGCGTCAATGATGGGATATTTGGTCACATCCGACGGGCGAACCTGGGTGTCGACCATGGTGGTGCGGAGTGTTGCGAAATCAGTCATGAGCTGAACTCTTTCGGTCAAGGCATTTGCGGTCTGTTTTGCCACAGCTGTCCGACAGGAGCAACATCACTTTGCACCCGCAAGAAAGCGACATTTGCCGGTTGCGCAGGAGAAAAGCTTGGTATAGACACCGCCTCACCATTTCGGCGAGTTGGCGGAGTGGTGACGCAGCGGATTGCAAATCCGTGTACACCGGTTCGATTCCGGTACTCGCCTCCACGACCTTTCGTGAAATAATCCTGATAATTCGTAAGAAACACGCGCGTAGGGCTTTTAAAGTAAGAGCCACAGCGACCGGTCTGCCGCTATGGCTCTTAGGTTCATGGTTGCGGCGCGCCTCAGTTCATCGACACGTCCATATGCGCGATGGCATCGCCAAAGGCCTGCATCTGGTCTTCGGCCCAGAACCGGATGTCTTGTTTCTCGACCATGGCGCGGTTGGCTTTCATCCGGCCTCGGCGTTCTTCTTTCGGCATTTCCAAAGCGAACTGAATCGCGCCGTCCATGGACTTGTACGAGAACGGATTGGTCGGCACGGCGGCGGCCAATTCCACGGCGGCACCCGCGAATTCGGACAGCACCAGCACCCCGTCCTCATCGCTTCGTGCCGCGATGTATTCCTTACAAACGAGATTCATCCCGTCCGCCAGCGGCGTGATCCAGGCGACATCCGCCGCACGGTAATACGCCACGAGATCTTTGAACGGCACAGGGCGGGAGATCAGCGCGATCGGCTGCCACTCAAAGGTGCCGTAGCGCCCGTTGATCCGGCCTGCGATGGCCTCCAACTGTTCCTGAATTTCAACATAGGCGGTCATATTGGCGTTGGCGGCAACCGAGACATGCATCAGGCGGACTTTGCCACGCAGGTCGGGACGGCTTTCCAACAGGCGCTCATAGCTTTCCAGCTGTTCAATGCCGCCCTTGGTGTAGTCCGTTCGGCCAACGGAAAGCATAAGCTGCGCGTCGCTCTTTTCGGCCTCGATCTCTTTGACCTTGGCCGCGGTCTCGGCGCTTTGGGCCAGCTCCTGAATATAACCTGTGTCGACGCCAACGGGACTTGCCTGAAGGCGCACGGTGCGGCCCTCATATTCCAGCTCGGTCACAACGGATTGCTCGGAGAGCGCGGAGGTTTCCGCGTTCATTTCCGGCTTTACCTTTTCCCGTTTGACGGTGTCGACCTCCAAGAGAGACCGCGCGGCGGAGACGAAATTGTTCACATAGCGCGGGATGTGGAAGCCCACGACATCACAGGCCAGAAGGCTCTCCAAAATCTCCTTGCGCCAGGGCAGCACATTGAAAATATCGGCGTTCGGGAACGGCGTGTGGTGGAAGAAACTGATCTTCACATCCGGGCGCAGCGTGCGCAGATAGCCGGGCACGAGCCACAGGTTGTAGTCGTGCACCCAAACCACGGCACCCTCGGCGGCCTCTGCGGCGGCGGCCTCGGCAAAGGCCCAGTTCACCTCGCGAAAGGTCGGCCAATCGACGGGGTCGTAGTTATAGCGCTCCTTGAACCCGTGCAGGATCGGCCAGAACGCCTCTTTTGACGAGACGTGGTAAAAGCTCGACACCTGTTCCTTGGTCAGCGGCAGGCGCGACACGGTATATTTGCCGTATTGGTCGTCAATCTCGATGACGCGGTCAAAATCCGGCTCTGCCGGGTCTTCGGCCTCTTTCCACGCGACCCAAGCGCCTTTGTCGACACGCCCGAAAAAGCTCTTGAGCGTCGGCACGATGCCATTGGGCGATTTGTTTTCGCGGTATTCGATTTTGCCATTCACTTCGACTTCTTCGTAGGGCTGGCGGTGATAAACGATCACAAGATCAGAGGACATATCAGGCTCCTTTCGGGGCTTTATGAAGGTCGAGCGCGTTGATGGCTTCCATGATGCCCCCCGCGCCATGTGCTTTGGCGGAGTAGACGGTCTCACAGCCTGTAAGTTTCGCCATGAGGTCCGGCTCCGAATTGCCGACGGCCACGGCATTGAGGCCGGACACCAACATGGACAGATCGTTGAGCGTATCCCCGGCGCAGAGCACACGGGCCTCAGGAATGCCGAGATGCTCGACCAAGCGTTTGATCGACGGCCCTTTGGAGATGCCTTTCGGCAGCACGTCGAAATAGTTGTTGTCAGAGATGAGCCAGTCGTGGCCCATCTCGATGACTTTATCCTTTGCGCTCTCGTCAAATTCCGCGAGCGTCAGATCATAGCTCACGCGGTAGCGAAACGCGGTCGGTTGAAGCGTCAATCCCGGATGACCATCGAGTGCCTCCCGCACTTTCGGCCCGGCATCGCCCCAGATCGCGGCAATGTCCTCTTCGAGCGCGGGGATCGGTTCGACATGACCATCCTCGCGGACATGCGCGATGGTGGTGCCCACGTCGCCCACGACATATTCGGGCCACGGCAAGCCGCGCTCCCGGCACATCTCCATGATGAATTCCGGATCGCGCCCGGTGACAAAGATCAGACCGACCGTGTCACGGTTGTCTTCGATCCAATTGTAAAGCGTACGGCGTTCAATCTCGGAGCCTCCGAGAAAGGTGCCGTCCAGATCGGTGGCAAGGGTAAAGCGGCGCGCGGCAATCGCCGGGCGCGGGGACAAATGTACGTTCATCTCAAACGTCTCCGAATTGTAGCGGCATATTGGGGGCGGGATGGGCAAAAGAGAGATCGAGCGCGTTCGGCTCGGCCTCGATCGGGCGCGCCCAAAGCGCGGTGAAGGCCTCTTGCAGGTCCGCGCCCTTGTGGAGCACGGCATTGACGGTCTCGCAAATCGGCATCGGTACGCCGATGCGATGCGCGAGATCGGTCACCGAGACGGCGTTGACCTCGCCCTCGACAACCACAGCGCGACCCTCAAAACAGGAAGGGCGCGGCGTGCCCTGCCCCAGTTGAAAGCCGAGCGACATGTTGCGCGAGGTGGTCGAACTACAGGTCAGCGTCAGATCGCCCGCGCCGGACAGGCCGGTCACGGTTTCCCGTTTGCCGCCCAGCGCCTCGGCCAAAGCTTTCATCTCATCAATCCCTCGGGTGATGAGGGCCGCGCGCGTGTTCTCGGCAAAGCCCGCGCCCGACATCATGCCACAGGCAATGGCAATCACGTTTTTGACCGCGCCGCCCACCTCGACCCCGACAAGGTCATCGGAGACATAGGGGCGAAAGCCGCCGCCGGACAGGGACATGGCCATACGGACGGCCGGGCTGTTCTCAGGATTCAAACGATCCGCATAGGCAAAGGGAAAGGCGACCGTTGCTGCTGTCGGGTGATCAAGCGCGGTTTCATGCGCAAAGGTCGGCCCGGAAACCGATCCAACCGGATGACCGGGAAGCTCCTCACTCACGACTTCGGACAACAGATAGCCGCTCCGACGTTCCACGCCCTTACACGCGAGCGCAATCGGCGCGCCCTCCGGCAAATGCGGGCGCATCGCTTGGCACATGTGGCGCAGCGTCGAGGACGGCGTGACCATCAGAACGGCCTCCGCCCCTTTCAGGGAGGTGGCGAGATCACTGGTCGCATTGATGCCCTCAGGCAGCGGGATATTGGGAAGATATTGCGCGTTCTCCGAGCGGGCATTGATCTGATCGGCGAGATCCGGGCGACGCGCCCAGAGGCGGACGTCACGACCGTTGCGGGCGAGAACGGAGGCAAGGGCCGTCCCCCAACTCCCGGCGCCGAGAACGGCAACGCGGTCATAGGGTTTGGACGGCATGTGGACCGTGGAATCCTCTTCGGAATCCTTCATGGGGGGAGCTCCTTTCAGGGGGGCTCTTAAAACAGTTCATTCTTGTTTATGCGCACCCCCGCGCCGAAGCCGGCGACCGTGACACAGGGCAGAAGAGACGCCAAAGGTGGCGTCGCGCTCATGCGGGTCTGCGCGGGGAAGTCAGGAGATCCTCAACCGACGTCGGCGCAGAACAGGTCTGTCACAAACCCTGTCCTATATGTTAGGGCCTGAACCTAAGGGGTCAACCGCCTTTGCCGCATTGCAGAAAAAGCCTTTGATCAAAAAACGGAAAAAACTCGATATTCTTTAAGAATTCACCCCTCTTCGCCGCTCCAGACCGTGCGACTTTGCGAAATTCCGATCGTTTCGCGCCCCAACCGTACCTGAAGATAAGAGGTGGTATTGTCTCCGCAGACGCGCCAAACTTTCGACGTATTCGCGGATTATCCACGTTTCGAGAACGCTCTAACATTAGACCGCATGACATCATGACCGCGCCCACATTGCAGTTCGTATCGCGCAAATACCCCCCCGCCATGGGCGGGATGGAGACCTATGCGCTGCGCCTCTCGGAGCGGTTGGAACGGCACAGCAAAGTGACCCGCATCGTGCTCCCGGGCCGCGTCGATGGGCGCACGCCCACGACAGGGGCGCTTTTGATGTTTGGCCTCCGCACGGCGGTGCGCCTCGCGACCACACGCAGCCCGGCCAAGATCGTCCATGTCGGCGATATGGCGAGCTGGCCCCTGGCCTTTGTTGCGCGCCTGCGCAGCCGCAAGAGTAAAATCGCCCTCTCGGCCCATGGCACCGATGTCTCCTATGCCTTTCGCCCGACAATCTTGGGGCGTCTGTACGGTCTCTACATGCGGATCGGCGCGCGGCTTTTGGGCAATGCGACTGTGATCTGCAACTCACAAGCAACGCTTGATCTGACCCGCCGCCTCGGGTTTCGGCGGCTGTTTTGCGTGCCTCTGGCCACGGATCTGAAGGCCACGCCCCAAACCGCTCCCAACCGCCGCATCTTGTTCGCCGGTCGGCTCATCCCGCAAAAGGGCTGTCGCTGGTTCATCGAGACAGTTCTGCCGCATCTGCCCGAGGACATCACCTTGGACGTGGCGGGTGCGCTCCGTGATCCGGAGGAGACCAAGGCGTTAGAGCACCCCCGTGTCACCTATCTCGGCATTCTCGATCCCGGCGCCCTCGCCCGCACCTATGGTGAGGCGCTCTGCGTCATCGTGCCCAACATCGACCCCGGCCCGCGCCCGAGTTTTGAAGGCTTTGGCCTCGTCGCGGTCGAGGCGGCCGCTGCGGGCGGGATCGTGCTCGCCGCCGCGCACTCGGGCCTCAATGACGCGGTGATCGACGGTGTCACCGGGCGCAAACTGCCCTCTGGCAAGCCGGAGGCCTGGATCGCCGCCATCACGGACATCGCGGCGTGGTCCCCGGACACCCGCGCCGAGGCCGTTGCCCGCGCCACCAAGGGCGCGCGTGCGCAGTATTCATGGGACCGCGTCGCACGGGAGACCTTCGCCGCCTATGGATAAGCCCCTCTCTCTCTCCGCCCGTCTCGTGGCCCTTTTGCGCGGCCAAGGCCTTTCGCCCATGGTGCGCAACTCTGTGACCGTTTTGGCGGTGATCTTGCTCGGCTTTGGCACATGGGTGGCGCTCTCCCGTCTCACGCTCGATCCGTCTCAGATGCGCCTTGCGCCGCTCCTGTGGCTCATCGGTCTCGGCGTCCCAGCGACCGTGCTTTTGAACACGGTCGAGATGGAGCTCTCCGCCGCCATGCTGGGCAAATCTTTTGGGCCTCTGCGGGCGCTGCGCATGACGATTTTCGCCAGCGCCGCCAATATGCTCCCCCTCCCCGGCGCGGCCATGGTGCGCGTTGCCGGTCTCGGGGCCTTGGGCGGAAGTTTCAAGGCCGGGGGCAGTGTCACGCTCATGATCGCCCTCATGTGGATGGGCGTCGCCTTTCTCGGCAGCGGCGCGTTTCTGTTTCCCGTCAAACCCGGCCTTGCCTCAGTCGGCCTCGCCGTCGGTTTGGCTCTCACGATCACCGCCCTGATCTGGTCCCGCCGCATCAGCGGCGCGTGGCGCACCGGCATCAAAATCGCGGTGCTCAAATCCGTGCTCGTCGGTGTCAGCGTCTTTCGCATCTACCTCTGCCTCGCGGCGCTCGGCCTCCCCGTCACACTGTCACAGGTCTCGGTCTTTGCGATCAGCGGTGTCCTCGGCTCCGCCGTCTCCATCGTCCCCGCCGGTCTTGGCGTGCGCGAAGCGGTTTCTGCCGCCCTCGCGCCTCTTGTCGCCCTACCTGCGGCTGGCGCGTTTCTGGCGACTGCGCTGGACCGTGTCGTCACCATGACGACCATGCTCATTCTGGCGGGTGTCACCGCGCTTTTCTTTTCTCCAAAACCTCTGCGAGACCCTTCTAATGCAACATGATTTCGTCTTCGTCGTCTCGGGTGGCCGGACCGGCACGAAATATTTCGGACAGTTGATGAGCGAGATGATCGACGGCGCCTGTTCGGTGCATGATCCGGATGTGGCCGCGCTCAAGGAAACAAAACGGCTGTTCTGGGCGCTCAAGACCTTTGGGCTTTGGCATATGGTGTTTGGCCGGATACTGGGCCGGACGGGCATTCGCCCCCTTGCGACCCAACGCCTGCGTGGCGAAATCGACGGCCAACAAGCGCAGGCCTCGATCCACAAACAACGCGATAAGTTTTACGCGGGTCTCGACAGTCAATTGATCGTGGAAAGCAACGCCATGTGGTTCGGCCTCCTGCCCGATCTGCGCGCGGTTTACCCGGAGGCGCGTGTCATCGGCATCATCCGCGACCCGCGCGATTGGGTGACCTCTTGGCTCAATTACGGCGGCCACCATGACAAATGGGATTTGCCCGCGCTCTTTGGGCAAACGCGCCTCTCGCCTGCGGACACCGGCGAGACGGAGCTTGCCGCGCGCTGGGAGACGGCCAGCACCTTTGAAAAAATCTGTTGGGACTGGACCATGATCAACAGCCGGATCATCGAGGCCGAGGCCCAAGACCCGCTGATCCGCATCTGGACCTTTGAGGATCTGTTCCATGGCGACAGCGACGCCCCGATGCAGGCGCTTTTGTCCTACGCCGCGGAACAGCCGTCCCGGAGCTATCCGATCCGCTTTGACCCCGCCAAACGGGCCGAGCGCCGGAACGCGAGCCGGGGCAAAGCGCCCGGGTGGCGCGACTGGACCCCGGATCAGGCCCGGATGCTTGAGGCGCATTGCGGCCCGCTCATGCGCCGTTTCGGATATGGAAACGAACCGGAATGGCAGGAGAAACTCCGACAAGCCGCCTAAAAATTCCCGTCTTTTACGCAAGAATGGCCCAAGTTGGGCATGGGAGGGCCATAGTTTGGTCGGGATTGCCTGTCATTTGGAAACAATAACGAGGCAAACAGACTTGGTTCCATGAAACTTTTGATCCAGATCCCCGCACTGAACGAAGAAGCCACCATCTCTGAGAGCCTGCGCGCTTTGCCGAGGCAGGTGGACGGCTTCGACACGGTCGAGGTTCTGTTGATCGACGATGGCTCCACCGATGACACCGTCCGCATCGCCCGTGAAGCCGGTGTGGATCATGTCCTGAGCATGGGCACCAACATGGGGCTCGCCCGCGCCTTTTCCGCCGGTCTCGAAGAATGCATTCGTCTTGGGGCCGACGTGATCGTCAACACCGATGCCGACAACCAATATTGCGCCGATGACATCCCCGCGCTTGTGCGGCCCATCGTCGAGAATGAGGCCCAGATCGTCGTCGGCGCCCGTCCGATCACCGAGATCGAAAGCTTTTCACCGCTCAAAAAGCGTCTGCAACGTCTCGGGAGCTGGGTCGTGCGCCGCGCCTCCGGCTCTGACATACCCGACGCACCAAGCGGCTTTCGCGCTTATTCCCGCGATGCCGCCGCGCGTCTGTGCGTTTTGAGCACCTATACCTACACGCTGGAAACCATCATTCAGGCCGGGCGCAAACGCATCCCGATGACCTCTGTGCCAGTCCGCGTGAACAAGGTCGAACGCCCCTCGCGCCTCTTTCGCTCCATGGGCGGCTATATCCGTCGCTCGATCACCACGATCCTGCGCGTGTTTGTGCTCTATGCGCCGCTGCGTGTTTTCCTGACACTGGCCGCGATTACCGCGCTACCGGGCTTGGCCGGGATCGGTCGGTTCCTGTGGTTCTACGCGACGGGCAATGGCACGGGCCATGTGCAATCCCTGATCCTCTCCGGCGCACTCATGGCTATGGCAATGATCCTCTTTACCGTCGGTATTCTCGCCGATCTCATCGCCGCGAACCGCACCCTGCTCGAAGACATTCGCGCCCGCGATGTCCTCAACAGCACCAGCACCCCGCGCTCTCAGCCCCGCCGTCTCAAGGTGGTCCATGGCCTTTGACCCAAGCCTCAACGGCATGTCCGCCACCACGGAGAAAACCGAGACCGTGACCCGCTGGGCCATCGGTGCGCTCTTTGCCCTGATCACGGCAATCGCCCTGACCCATGCGGGGAATTGGGACGAATATCATTTCCTGCGGCTGGTCCATGAGTATCTGGGCGATCACCCCCTCAAGCCGATGCAGACCTTTCATGTGCATCTCTTTGGCTGGCTCGCCGCCCTACCCGGCACCGAATTCACGCAGATCGTCGCAGGCCGCCTCGTCATGATGGCGATGCTCGCGCTCACCTGTCTGTCGATCTTTCGCATCACCCGCGACATGACCGATGCGCCCAGCGCGCGTCTGGCCACGCTGGCCTTTTTGGCCTCCGGCTTTGTTCTCGGCCACGGGGCGAGCTTTCGCGCCGACCCTTTGGCGGCCGGGCTTTTGATGGCCGCACTCGCCCTGATGATGACCACGCGGATGCGAATGCCGCAGATCGCTGTGACCGCTCTGTGCTGTGCTTTGGCCCTTCTCGTGACGATCAAGGCCGCGCTGTTCTTCCCCGCGTTTCTCGCCGCACTCCTCTATCGCGGACAGGCGGAAGCGGCGCTCAGGCGCAAGCTTTTGGCCTGTGGGCTCGCCCTCGCTCTGGCCGCCGGACTCTTCGTCTGGCACCGCGCAGGGCTGACCATTCCCGACGGGGGCGACGCCGCAGGGGCCGCGAAAGGCGCGTTTCAGAAAACGCTCCTCTCGACCGAGCTTCTCCCCCGTCGCGACACCATCGCGCTCTGGGCCGTGATGTCCCTCCCGCTTTTGGCGATGGCGCTTTGGGGGCTGTTGGCCCCTGCGCAACAGAGAGGCGTCAAATTCGTCGCGCTCCTTATGGGTGCGCAGATCGCGATCCTGCTCGTTTATCGCAACGCCTTTCCGTATTTCTTTCCCTATATCGTGCCGCCTCTCGCCGGTCTCGTGGCCCTCGGCGCGCAGTCCCTTGGTCCCGTGGCCCGCAAAATCCTCGTCGCGGGTATGGTCCTCATTGCCACCGCGCAAACCGCCCTCATTCTCCAAGAACGCCCCGACGCCCAGCGCGCCACGCTGGGCGAGGTCCACGACCTGTTTTCCGACCCCACCGCGACGCTGAGCGGCAGCGATCTCGTCGCGAGCTTTCCGAATGCCGGGTTCTTCATGTCCACTTGGGGGATGGAGAGCTACCGCGCCGCAGGAGAGCCGCGTTTGGCCCCCGCCATTCGCGAGCATGCCCCAAAAGTCGTCATCGCGGATCGCTGGCCGCTTCACGATGCGCTCACGGCAACGGAGGCACAGCTCACATTCCTCACCACAGGCCTCTTGCCTGAGGACATCGCGGCGCTTCGGGCAGCTTACGTGCATTATGCGGGTCAGATTTGGGTGCCGGGTCGGGACGTGATCGCGACGGGCGCGGCGCAAGAGATCAGCCTCCCGATCCCCGGTCTCTATCGCCTTGAGACGTCTGAGCCGGTCACGCTGGACGGAACGTCTCTCAAAACAGGTGACGTTATTGACGTGACAGATCAACCGATTGTCCTAATCGCGCAGGCCGGGACCAAGCTCCGCCTCATCTCGGCAGTGGCCAAGGCGACCCCGCCCGTTCTGCCGGAGACGCCGCTCTACTACGCCTTCTGGTCGCGTTAAGCCTCGGGAAGGCGCCCGGTGTTCACCGCATGGATGAACCGCGCCGCCGGTCTGAGGAAGAGTTTTGGATGGGACATCGGAAAGAAATGCCCGACATCCGGCAGCTCCCGCACGATCGCCTGCGGACAAAACCGTTTGAGCGCCTGTGCAGATGGGCCAGTCGTCGAATTGGCCCCGGTGATGGCCAAGATCGGCAGTTTCAGCGCACGGAGATCTTCGGGCTTAAAGCTTTTGCCATTGCGCATGTCGTCGATGAAGGAGGCACGTTCCGTGAGCGCGATCCATTTCTCCGCATTGCGCCGGGTCCGGAACAGCTGCGGGTGGCGATACAGCTCCCGAAGCAACTCATCCGCCTCTTCGCCTGCGTGCAGCTGAATTTTCGCGACCGTCTTGAGGTAATCAATGCCGTCATCCTGACGCTCGATCGCCTGGAGGTTCACCCCAATCTCGGCCAGACGCTTGGCCACCAAGGGCGGCACTTTGCGCGCGGGAAATTCTAATGTCTGCTGCAAAGGCCGCACGCGCACATCGGCCAAAAGGAGGCTCTTGACCCGTTCCGGATGTCGCAGCGCCGCCATAAGGGCGACCATGCCGCCGTAGCTATGGGCGATCAAATTGGCCTTAGGGATGTCGAGATGATCCATCAGGGCCAAAAGATCATCGGTCATGGTCCTCACGCCGAACCCATGTTCCGGCATCGAACTTTTGCCATGACCACGTAGATCGTAGAGCACACTCTCGCCCAGACGAGTCATGAGCGGCGCGCCCGCCATATACCAAAACGCCTGAGACGCCGCCAAACCATGGACAAAGATCATCGGCACGCCATCGCTCCGCCGCCCCGTTTGCGGGAGCAGCGTGACGTTGAGCGTGACATCATTGACCGCGATGCGGGGCATGTGGCGTCCCTACCTGATGGGCGGCGTCGCGCAGTGCGCGGGCCGATCAGTCTTCGATGTAGCCGAGCGCGCGCAACTGCGCCAACATTTCCGCCCGCTGATCGTCGCTGATCTCTTCATCATTGGTGGACTTGGCTTTCGGGGCGGCGTCCGCGTCGGTGTGACCAGAGATTTCGACCGGGTGGGTCGACAGCCACGCCTCGGTGTACAAATCCGCAGGCACCTTGCCCTCGAACTCCACAGGGACGCGCATCCCCATCGAATGCGCCACGACAGAGGTCGTGTCCACGATGGACATATCCGCGCCCTTCTTGCGGTTGATGCCGGGGCCGGACATGATGAAAATCCCGTCCGGGTGGTGCGTGCCGAAAGGCATCGGACGCGACACAACGCGCGGCGAGCGGTCCCGCACAGAGACAAAGCCGTGATCGCAAAGCACAAGCGTCAGGTCCGGCGCATCTTCCATCGCCTCGCCCGGGAACGCATCCTCGCGCTTCATCACCTCGGTGATGACATGCTCGCCGGTTTCCGGGTCGGTCATCGCCAAGAGGTCTTCGATCAGCTGATCGCGGAAGCTCTCGTATTCAGACGGATCGACCCCGTTCGGGTTTTTCTCGCTCTTCATCCGGATCACCACGCCGTTCGAAGACGGCGTCGGGCAGAAGGCTTTGGTCTGGGTCCAATCGAGGTTGGCGAAATTCGCCATATCGCGACGTTTCGCGGCGTCGGACCCATCGCTCGGGCGATAGACCAGATAGCCTTTCTCTTCGAGATACTTGTTCACGCGCACCACTTTGATGGAGCCCGTAAAGCCGTGATCGGAAACGATCACCACATGAGAGCCCGGCCCACCGGCGGCATGGAGCGCCTGAAGGTAGCCATCCACGCGGCGGAAATATTCGACCACGATCTCACGACATTTCTTGCGCGACTCCGGCTGCTCGCCGGTCCATTCGGCCGGGTCCAACAGGTGCCAGGCCTGGTGCTGAATCTTGTCGGTGCCATCGAGCATGACGGCGAGAAGATCGGGCTGATCCTCGATCAACAGCGTCTTGGCGATGTTGAACCACTGGTCGTCGCGCGGCAGGTGGTTTTTCACCCAGTCGTAAAGTTCGTCATCCGGCATCACCTCGCCGATCTGGCTTTCGCGTTCGAAATCCCAGCTCAGCTCTTTCGGATCGAACCCGTCGATCTTGGCGATCCGGTCATAAAGCTCAGACGGATAGGTGTTGCGGCGCAGGTGTTTCCACGACACGAACCCCGGCACGAGCGAGCCGGGAATTTCCACCGGCGGCGCCATCATCGGGAAGTTGAGCGACACAACGGATTTGCCCTCACGCCCAGCGACCTGCCAGAGCGTTTCCGTGCGAATGTCGCGGGAGTCGTAGAGCGTAAAGAACATCTCATCGCCCATGTCCTCGAACCGCACGAAATCGTAGATCCCGTGGTGGCCCGGCGTCCGGCCCGTACAGACCGAGGTCCAAGCCGGCGGCGTCAGCGGATGCGCGGTGGATTTCAGCGTGGCGGAGTAGCCCTCTTTGACCAGGGCTGCGAGAAACGGCATCACCACGCCCTCTTCGCAGGAGCCGTCGATGAATTGCTGAAGCACGGTGAAGGTCGCGCCATCAAGACCGATGAGAAGTGTTTTGCTCATGTTTAGTCCCCCCGGACGAATTGGTTAAGCGGCCGCAAGGCGGGATGCGACGAAACTCTGAAACTGACCGACGGAGAGGTCATCAACATAACGGCCGTCCTGCATCAGCAGGTCTTGAAAGCCGAGTTTTCTGTTCCCGAACGCACTTTCGAGCGCGACAGTGAACTGGATCACGTCAATGGAGTCGAATTCGAGGTCGGCCACAATCGTGGTCTCCGGCGCAATCTCCGCATCCAGACCCCAGTCCTGAATGAAATCTTCGAGGGTGGATACGACCGTTTGATCGACAGTGTCCTTGCTCATTTTTTCTCTCACGTTTTTACTTTTGGCCCGCGGGCCGCTTTCTTTGGGTGCTGCCTTGCCGATGTCCTCACCTCAGGAGAGGCACCGGTCTTTTGGGCAAGATCACCCGGTTGTCATATAGCCGATAGAGCAGATGCCCCGACCGACCTGATGGGATAGTGTATCGACCTTTTGGCCCTCAAATTCAACCTTCGCAGTTGCAGCATGCGGGTCATAAGCGACGATTTCAAAGCTTTCAGGCCGCCCTTGCAGGCCAACGCCCAAAGTTTTTGCAGCCGCTTCCTTGATCGTCCAGAGCAACATCGCGGTTTCCGCACTGGCACCGAGCGGCAAGCGCGCGGCCTCCGCAGGCGTCAGGATCGCGCCGATAAAGCTTTCCGGGTCGCGAATACGCTCCGGCAGGTCGTAGTCCACACCGATGCGGTAGGGCGGTCCTGTGACCACGCCGACGGCATAGCCGCCCGCATGCGCCAAAGACGTGCCGGGCAGTTCAAACCCGCGTTCCGGCAACATCACCTTCGGCGCGCCCTCCGGGCTTTTCACCACGCAGATCTCGCGATCTGTCGCCTGTTCGCCCACGAGAGACAGATAGTCCCGCGCCGCGCGTTTGACGGCGAGACGCCCGAGGCTCCAATGCGTCCAGCGTTCTGCGCTATTGCCCTCGCCCGCCATGAAACTCGCGGTTTCCTGTTCCGCGGCGTGGAGGTGGCTGGCCATGGCGCGTGGCGTTGGCTGTCCCTCCATCAACACGGCCCGGTAGGCCATGGGGAGCGCGAATTGCCCGGTGAGGTCCAAGACGCGGATTTGCGGTTTCGTCACGCCCAGCGCGCTATGCGCCACGCGTTCTTGGCCCGACAGGAACTCCGACATCATCGACAGGTGCTGTCCGACGGCGGCACTGCCATT
>CAXPTW010000005.1:0-16121 GCA_964220165.1 Abyssibacter sp. | reverse complement strand
CCGATCTCAAGCGCTGTCCTCCGGCGCGCTCGACGGCACCGAGTGGATCGGTCCGTGGTCCGATGAGAAACTGGGTCTGCAAGAGGTCTGTGACTTCTACTACCCAGCAGGTTTCCACGAGCCGGGCGCGGCCCTCTCCGTGGTCACCAACCTCGATGTGTTCGAGAGCCTGACGCCCGCGCAGCAGAAAGCCATCGAGATCGCCTGTGGCGACGCGCACCAGCACAACTACGCGCTGTTCATGGCGAACAACGGTCCGGCCCTGCAGCGTCTGATCACCAGCGGTGTGCAGGTTAAAGAATTCTCCGACGACGTCTGGGATGCCTTTGGCGCAGGCTCCAAAGAGGTGCTCGACGGTCACATGGACGATCCGCTCTTTGCAGAAATCCGCACCTCTGCCGAGACCGCGATGTCCGCGACGTCCGGTTGGTCCGGTCGTTCGGACAGCGTCTACACCGCACAGCGTGACCGCGTGCTCGCGAACCTTCAATAAGCGCGATCGCAAAAAAGCAAAGGAGATGCGCGCGCGCCCACGCGCGCATTTTCCGCATCGGGAGATTGCCCCTCCCCGCCGAGAGGCGTAAAGCGGCGCGACATCACAACATTGCAAGCCCCACGCCGGACAGAAGGTCGGGTGTCAATCGGGGCGCGAGGGGACGAAACAGATGGAAGAACAGGCCGGCACATCCGTTCTCGGTGCCGCGATTGACGGGGTGGTGAGTCTCGTCGTCAATCTCGGGCTCGGGTTCTGGCACCTCATATATGCCATTTCGCATCCGGGTCTCTGGCTCGATTGGTCGAACAAGGAAAGCCTTTTGCGCTTTGTCTATTACGGCGGGTCGAAAGAGTTTCTTTTCGTGTTTATCGATCTTGTGATCGTGATCTCCATCGTCGGGTTTTTCTATCGTCCGTTCCTCTGGGCGCTGGTCCGGGGACTGGAAAAGATCGCCAACGGGGCCGGGCGTCTCGCGGCCTGGGCCGGTCTGGTGATGGTGCTCCAGCAAATCCTCGTGGTCTTCCTGCAATCCATTTTCCGTCTGGGCGAGATTACCATCGCGCCCTTCGGTACAGGGTTCACGCAATCCGTGGGCTGGTTCTCCGAGAGCCTCAAATTCGAGAACGCCCTCGTGGTCGCGCTCTGTGTGTCCTACGCCTTTGTGCAGGGCAGCCACGTGCGCGTCGACCTCGTCTACGCAGGCGTCAAACACCGGAGCAAACGCGCCATCGACATGTTCGGGGCGCTGTTTTTCATGCTGCCGGTGGCTTTGCTCACTTGGATGTACGCCTGGTTCTTCCTCTGGCGTCACCTGATCACGCCCAAGGTCTCCGCTTCTGATGCGCTCGACCGCATGCTGATGAAAGCCCGGATCGTGAAGTGGAACGTCGAAACCGTGTCCTTCTCGGCCAACGGGTTTAACGGCTACTTCCTGTTCAAGGTTCTGATGCTCTGCTTCCTCGTGCTCGTGATCCTTCAGGCGCTGGCCTTCTTCTATCGCTCCTTCCTCGAATTCGTCGAAGGCGAAGAGAGCGCAGGCAAATATCTCGACAAAGACACGCTCGGCGAAGGTGAAGAAGCCTTCGAAGGCACACACTAAAAGGCGGATCAGACATGCTTTTCGGACTTGATGGCGTAGAAATCGGCCTCATTATCGTCTTCCTCTGCCTGTTTGGCGGAATTCTCACGGGCTTTCCGGTGGCATTCGCCATCGGTGGGGCCGGTCTTTTGTCCTTTGGGATCATCGCCGCCTTGGACAGCGCGGGCATTCTCGTGCACCAGGCGATTGATACCGGCTCACAGGCCTACCGAGACTTGGTGAACACCGGGATCAATCCCAACACCATCTCGCATTTCAGGTATCCAGACCTCCCACTCTATGCCGAGCCGCTGTTCCCCGGTGGCTGGGAGCAGGCCGTGGATCGCAACCTCTCTTTCATCGTCAACCGGATGAACGAACGCGTTTTTGCAGGTGCCTCGATTGAGACCCTTCTCGCGGTTCTGATGTTCGTGATGATGGGGATCGTGCTCGAACGCTCCAAGATCGCCAACGACCTTTTGACCACCATGGCGCGCGTCTTTGGCCCGTTGCCGGGCGGTCTGGCGGTCTCCGTTGTGATCGTGGGCGCTTTCCTCGCGGCCTCGACCGGCATCGTCGGCGCGACCGTTGTGACCATGGGCCTTCTGTCCCTGCCGACCATGTTGCGACATGGCTATTCGCCGCAGTTGGCCACCGGCGTCATCGCCGCCTCCGGCACGTTGGGTCAGATCATTCCGCCGTCCATCGTGATCGTGCTTTTGGGCACGCTCGCGGGCGATCTCTATTCCGCCGCCCAAGAGGCGCGGGCGCAGACCGTGGGCTGTACCGATGCGCTGACCTATCTCGGCGAACCGGCCGTTGTCTCTGTGGGGACGCTGTTCCAGGCCGCCATGCTGCCGGGGATTTTCCTCGCCGGTCTCTACGCGCTCTATGCCTTCGGCTACGCGATGTTCAACCCGTCCAAGGCGCCGCCCGTGCACCTTGAGCACACCCACCATGAGACCATCACCCGTCGCGAAGGCCTTCTGTGGTTCCTCGCCATTCCGGTCGTGATCATCGGCTCCGCGATTGTCTCTGGGCAGGTCGGTATTGCCGGGTCTCAGAACATCGTTGTGACGGAATATACCGAGGCGGGCGCCACCGCGTCGCTCCGCACGAATGTCTCCGAGCAATGTCAGATCGCGATGATTGAACTCCATGGCCAAGAGGCCTGGGACACGGCAGTGGCCGAGCAGCAGGCAATCGAGGCCTCTGGCGGCGCGCAGGCCTCTGTGCAGCGGACCCCGGAACAGATCGAGGCGCTGACTCTTGAAGCCGTTCAGAGCGCGCCGAAACTCGGCACCGGCCTTCTTGCGGTGATGGTTCTCTTGTCGCTGGTCATCGTGTTCGCTCGTGGCGTTGCCCCGCATGCCGAGCCTCTGCCTCTGTTGATCGGTGCTGGCGGCATCGTGGCTGTGCTTGCGCTCGACGCGCTTTTCGTCGGGCCGCTGACCACGTCTGGCACGGCCTTCGTCATCTACCTGATCCCGTTCCTTGCCATTGCTTATGGGATTAAGGCCTCGGCCGTGCATCTCGCCAAGAACGAACTGTTCCGCGTGGTCTTCCCGCCGCTTGTCCTGATCGTGGCGGTGCTAGGCTCCATCCTTGGCGGTGTGACCAACCCGACGCCTGCGGCGGGTCTCGGGGCCGGGGGCGCGCTCTTGCTCGCTGCTTACCGCAAGCTCGCGGATCAGCACAAGACCTCGAAAATCATCATCGGGGCGGCCTTTGCCGTGATCGTGATGATCCTGATCGGGTCGAATTTCGACCTGCGTCTGGGCCGGGGCGATGTGCCGTTCGAGGATTGGGTCGCCTATCTGGTCGCGCTCGGTGCCTTCTACTTTGCCATGTTCGGCATTCTCTATGCCTGCTGGGTGCTCTTCTCCGACGGCACTTTGGGCATCGTGGTGCGGGAAACGGCCAAGGTGACCTCCATGGTCTTCACCATCCTCATCGGTTCCCAGCTATTGAACCTCGTGGTGATCTCCTTTGGAGGTGAGCATTACATCCAGCAGTTCCTGCGCTCCTTCGACAATGAGTTCACGGTCTTCCTCTTGGTGATGTTGGTGCTCTTTGTCTTGGGCTTCGTCCTCGACTTCTTGGAGATCATCTACATCGTGGTGCCCATCGTCGGTCCCGTCATCTACGGCGGCACGATGGACCCGAAATGGGTGACGATCATGATCGCGGTCAACTTGCAGACCTCCTTCCTGACTCCGCCGTTTGGTTTTGCGCTCTTCTACCTGCGTGGGGTTGCGCCGAAAGAGGTCACGACCGGGCATATCTACAAGGGCATCATTCCCTTTGTGCTCATTCAGGTGATCGGGATCGGTATCCTTTGGGCCTTCCCGGACATCGTGACCATCGTGCCGAACCTCTTGTCGCGGTAACTGCGACACAGCCCAAAATCAGCAAAGCCCCGCCCAAACCGGCGGGGCTTTTTCATGTGGGGTGGAGATTTCTCTTGTCAGGCTGAAAATATCCGATAGAAAAAGTAAGGTATTTAGATCCTGTCCCGGAGCCCTCCATGTCCTTTGAAAATGCCCGCCGAATTGACCGTTTGGACTCAGATGCCACGCGAGAAGGGGCGCAGCCGGTCGGCAAGCTGTCGCAGCTCGATGAGCAGGGGCGAATGGTCATCACTCTGTTTCGCGGCTCAGAGGCGCTGCGCCGGGGCAGTGATTTGGGCAAGATCTTCGCCCAGATGATGATGGTGTTTGATCGCCACGCCCGCCGCCCCCTTGTGCCGCATGGGATGGCCTGCGATTGCCTCGGCGCGGATGAGGCCGTTCTGGCGCAATTCGTCCGCCTCGCCGCACGCGGCCAGCGTGAGGACGCCTGCCTCATGGCGATGCTCATGGTCCGCGCCGACATTGCGCCGCTTGCGGTGTCATTGGCCGAACAGCTCGGCCTCCTGATCAACGCCACGCTCCGCACCGATCCGCGCGCGATGATGGGGGCGGCTGTGCACTAAGGATGATGTGAGGTTTCAGACGACGTGAGAGACGGACGCAGCGCGCGCCTGACTTAATAGTCCGACCGGGGGACACGCGGCCCCTGCATGTCCGGCAAATCAATCTTGGCCACTTGCTGCGCAATCGGCTCGCTCTGAAGCGGGTGCGTGTCCGGGGAAAAGTCGTCCGGGTCTTCGAGATCGACCCAATGCCCCCCCTCATAGACCTCCAACGCAGAGAACCGTGCCTTGTAGCCCATTTTCGGCGATCCGGGCACCCAATAGCCGAGGTAGACATAGGGCAGGCCAGCCTCCCGCGCGATCTCGATATGGTCGAGGATCACATAGGTGCCGAGGCTGTCTTTGATCAGGTCGGGTTTGTAGAACGAATAGACCATCGACAAGCCGTCATCGAGAATATCCGTGAGGCAGGTGGCGGCCAACTCGCGCTCCCCACCGTTTTCACCGGGCATGTAATATTCGATGACGCGGGTGCGGATCGGGGTTTCTTCGATCATCGCGGCGAATTCGAACACATCCATATCCGCCATGCCGCCATCGGCGTGGCGACTTTCGAGATATTCGCGGAAGAGCTCATATTGCGCTTCCGTGGCCCAAGGGCTTTTGGCGCCGCGTTTGAGGTAGTTGTTTTTATTGATTGCCCGGCGCTGAGACTTCGACGGTTTGAAATCCGCGACGCGGATACGGGCAGAGAGACAGGCGCTACAATCGGAGCAGGTCGGGCGATACAGCACGTTTTGCGACCGGCGAAACCCCTGTTTGGAGAGGCTGTCATTCAACTGCTCCGCGCCTTCGCCCTGGAGCGAAGTGAACAGCTTCCGCTCCAGCCGACCATCAAGGTAGGGGCAGGGCTGAGGGGCGGTCACATAGAACTGAGGCGCAAGTGGAAGGGAATGACGCATAGGGTCGGAGTAGCTCAAAGTCTCTGAGGGAAAGTAAATTTCACCGAGAAAGCCTAGCACATGGCGGAATTTTTCCAAGCCCCGCGCGACTCAAATTTCCTCGAAGGTCGCGTGAGCCGAAAAAGGGCGCAATTTGCGCCCCTTTTGCCGTCATTTTCGTGCGAGTCAGTAGCTCGACGGCTTGTTGATCGCGGCCGATCCGAGGATCAGGTCCGACAGACCCTGTGCCCGTGCGGTCGTTGCCATCAAGACGATGGACACCACCTGCGCGATGAAAAAGCTACACCAGACGGTGAAGAGTGTCGTGTGGATCACCGCCATGCCGAGGTCGAACTTTGCTCCGTGGCGGTCGCGAAACTCGATGCCCATGAGGCGCATGCCCCAGGTGGCGGAGCCATTGGCGATGGTGATCACCCGGTAGGCAAAGCCCACGACCGCGACGAGAAACGGGAAAAAGAAAATCCCTGTAAAAGCGGTGAAAGGCACAATCACGGCGGCCATCACAACGGTGGCCACAAGGTCGACGACAAAGGCGATCAGGCGCTTGGTCGCGACGCTGTCGTAAAAGCCCGGTTGGGTGTCAGGATCCGGCAGACCCCAGTTTTGATCTTCGTCTTGGTAACTCATACTTTGCATTGTCGTCTCTCGGTCGAGGGAGGGCAAGCCCGCCGATGGGGCAAGCTTGCGGTCAGATGGGATCAGGCGTCGAAATCAGGCATCGTCCGCGTCTTTGCGGCCGGCCTCGTCCTCGGATTTGGCCCGGGTGTCCGCCGCACGTTTGGCGCGGTCTTCCATAAAGGCGTCAAACTCGGACTTGTCTTTCGCGGCACGCAGACGTTCAAGGAAGCTCTCGAACTGTTGCTGTTCGTCTTCGAGGCGCTGAAGCGTTTCGGCTTTGTACGCATCAAAGGCGGTGTTGCCGGACGGACGGGCCGCGGTGCGCATAGCGTGGAAGCTGGTGTGGCGGGGTCCAAAGCTGCGGGATGCGCTGCGATTGCATGAGAACATTTTTTTACTCCAGATCATATAGGCGAGAAGGGCGAGGCCAACGGGCCAGACAAAGATGAAGGCGAGGACCATCGTGGCGATCCAGGCGCCTTTGCCCTTGTCGTCCAGCCACATTTCCGCGCGGCGGAGCCAGTTTTGCGACTGGGCCTCAGACGGGGTCATTGTGAGATCGGCTTGGTAGGACATTTGGGAACCTTCGGGTTGAATGGTGAAACAAGGAAACGTGACCTACGGGTCTTTTGAGGACTTGCGGTGGCGGGGAATGTAAATCCCTTTCACATCATAACAGATGGGGGATCGGCACGATCTGCGCAAGAGGGTATGTGAATGTTTTTTACATTATTTTTATTTGTTGAATAATTTCAAATATGTAAATGGTATTTTTGAGTTGTGGGTCGTACCGCTATAGGGCCCTGTGCCGACGTTCTGGCTATGATATAGCTGTGGTACAGGCATGTAGGGCCTGTTTTGAGGAGGAGATATTTTCCAATGATGAAGGTCGAAAAAAACGGGAGCTGCCGCTGTGGCGCAGTGTCGTTGACTGTGACAAAAACCCCCGTCTTGACGGCGGCCTGTCATTGTTCCGGCTGTCAGAAAATGAGTTCGTCCGCCTTCTCTCTGACGGCCATGATCCCGGCGGACGGGCTGAAAGTGACTGGCGAGGTGGTCAAAGGCGGTGCGCAGGGGCCGGAGTTGGATCATTATTGCTGTCCCTCGTGCAAATCCTGGTTGTTTACACGGATCACCGGATTCGACGCGCTGGTGAATATCCGTCCGACGTTGTTCGACACCGAAGACGCTGACATCCAAGAATGGTGCCATCCCTTTATCGAAACCATGGCGGCGCATCGGCTGCCTTGGGTTACCACGCCCGCAGAGCATGTTTTCGAAGGTATGCCGGAGACCGACCTGTTCATGGAATTGCTCACCGCCTTTGCGGCCAAAACCGAAGCATCGTGATGTCCCGCCGCCTTGGGGCCTCCTCTGCGGTCCGAGCTTCGGGTTTTCTCCTTGCGCAAGGGTCTGAAAAGGCGTTGTTTTAGGACAGGAGGAGCCCCCATGACTATTGATGCCCGTATCACCCGCATGCCGCGTGCTTTCGAGCCGGACAGAGGGACAGATGCCCTTGAGGCTGTTCCTGCTTTGTCGGGGGATGCCGCAAAGCTGGTGATGGGTGCCGCGGGGTCGGCCCCCTATCTCCACGGGCTGATCCTCAAAGAGGCGGCATGGCTGCCAGAGGCCTTGGAGGCCCCGGAGGCCGCGCTCAAAACGGTCTTGTCCGAGATCGACCTCTTGCCGCCGGACCGGTTAGACGCCGGGTTGCGGGAGGCCAAGCGCCGGGTCGCCCTCTTGTCGGCGCTCTGCGATCTCGGGGGCATTTGGCGGCTCGAAGAGGTCACGGGCGCGCTCTCTGATCTGGCCGACCGCGCCACGCATGTGGCAATCCGCACCCATGTGGGCCGCGAAATCACACGCGGCAAAATCCCCGGCCAGACCGAGGCGGATATTGAAAGCTGCGGCGGGATGTTCGCGCTCGCCATGGGCAAACATGGGGCGGGGGAGCTGAACTATTCCTCCGATATTGACTTGATTTGCCTCTTTGATGAGGGCCGTTTCGACGGGATCGACCAGATGGAGGCCCGCGCCGGGTTCATTCGCGCGACGCGTAAGGCGATGGCGAGCCTGTCGGAACTCACCGCAGAGGGCTATGTCTTTCGCACCGACCTGCGCCTCCGGCCCGATCCGTCCGTAACCCCGGTCTGTTTCGCGATGGAGGCGGCGGAACGCTATTATGAAAGCGTCGGGCGCACATGGGAGCGCGCCGCCTATATCAAAGCGCGCGCCTGTTCCGGGGACATCGCGGCCGGGGAGCGGTTCCTGAGCCATATGACCCCTTTTGTTTGGCGCAAACACCTCGATTTCCACGCGGTGCGCGAGACCCATGACATGCGCCTGAAAATCCGCGCGCACAAAGGCTTGGGCAGCTCTCTCAAACTTGAAGGCCACAACATGAAGCTCGGCTTTGGCGGCATTCGGGAGATCGAATTCTTTGCCCAGACCCGGCAATTGATCGCGGGCGGACGTGATCCCGACCTGCGGATGCGCGGCACGGTGCCTGCGCTGACGATGCTCGCAGAAAAGGGCTGGGTTGAGGCGGAAGCTGCGGCGCAGCTCTCGCTCGATTACGTGGCGCATCGCGAGGTGGAGCACCGCATTCAAATGCTCCGTGATCAACAGACCCATAGCCTTCCGACAACGCCCGAGGAGTTTGAACGACTTGCTGCGTTCATGGGCACCACGGTTGCCGAGCTCCGCGCGGACATCTCGGAACGCTGCGAGCGGGTCAATGCCCTGACCGAAGATTTCTTTGCCCCGACAGAGGCTTGCGAAGCGCCGAGCCTGCCGCCGGAGCAAAAGGACATCACCGATCGCTGGTCCACCTATCCCTGTCTGCGCACCGCGCGGGCGCAGGAGATTTTCGACCGTCTGCAACCTGAACTTCTGCGTCGCATTCAAAAGCTCGACCGTCCGACAGAGGCGCTCACCCATCTCGACGGGTTCCTGCGCGGCTTGCCCGCCGGGGTGCAGCTCTTCGCGCTGTTCGAGGCCAACCCACAGCTCATCGACCTCATCGTCGACATTGCCTCCACCGCGCCGCATTTGGCGCAGTACCTCTCGCGGAACTCCAAGGTGCTTGATGCGGTGATCGGCGGCGGGTTCTTTAGCGCTTGGCCGGGGCGGGAGGCGCTCACCGCCTTTTTAACCGAGGAGTTAGAGGCGGCTTCTGGCGACTATGAGCAACAGCTCGACTTGTGTCGGCGTTGGGACAAGGAATGGCATTTCCGGGTGGGCGTGCATCAGTTGCGCGGATTGATCACGGCGGATGAGGCGGGTGCGCAATATTGCGACATTGCCGCCGCCTCCATCGCCGCGCTTTATCCGCAGGTCGTCGCGGAATTCGCCCGCAAACACGGGCCACCTCCGGGGCGCGGCGCGATGGTCCTCGGCATGGGGTCCCTGGGGGCAGGGCGTCTCACCGCCGCCTCGGATCTGGACATGATCGTGATCTATGACGCGCAGAGCGTTGAGATGTCGGAGGGGCGTAAACCCTTGGCCTCGCGGACATATTACGCCCGTCTGACGCAGGCGTTGATCACCGCAGTGACCGCACGTACAGCGGAAGGACGGCTCTATGAGGTCGATATGCGGCTCAGACCGTCGGGCAAACAGGGGCCTGTGGCGACCTCGTTTGAGAGTTTCCAGAGCTATCAATTGAATGAGGCCTGGGTTTGGGAGCATCTGGCGCTCACGCGTGGCTGCGCCATCGGCGGTGCACCGGAGTTGTGCGACGCGGTGGAGGAGTTTCGCGCCGATGTGATCGCCAGCGCCAAAGACGAGGCGCAGGTGCGCAAGGAAACCGCTGAGATGCGGGCGCGTCTCTTTGCCGCGAAGCCCGGCGGGCCGTGGGATCCGAAGAACGGTCCTGGTCGGATGATGGATATCGAATTGGTGGCCGAAACGGCGGCGTTGATTGCCGGGAGCGCGGAGCGGGACATCTATGCGCAGCTGGGGGCCGGGCGGGCTTGCGGGTGGTTCAGTGCGGAAGTTTATGCATTGCTTGTAGACACTTACCGGCTGATGTGGCGGCTTCAGTCGGCGGCGCGGTTGTTGACGGGCGAGAAACTCGACCCGGAGGCCATCGGCGGTGGTGGACGCGCTTTTGTGCTGCGCTCCAATGATGAGGCGGTGAGCATGGAGGCCTTGGCCGAGGAGCTGACCACCCGCGCGGACGCCGCGGCGCAGGCAATTTCCGAGGTGCTTGAACGCCCCGTCGAAGGAGTTTAAGGCAAGCTATGGCGCAAAAAGACCCTCTCCCCCAGATAGACGAAGCCCTTGATCCCGGGGGTTTAATTCGCGAATCCTACCGTATCGACGGACTTGGCATGGCCGAGGCGCGGTCCATTTTCCTCGATTGGGCGATCAAGCTCGACCCCAAGCTCACGCCGTCGATCGCGATCCGCAGGCTGCTCGCGCTCTTGGAGCCGGGTGCGCCCTATGATCACCCGATGAGCGTCGTTTTGCGGGAGGGTCTGGGCGAGTTGATCGGCCCTGCTGGTCGCAAAGGCGGCTCCCGCGCGCGGCGCGGCTGAGCGCCTATTTTTCCGTTTTTAGCCTGTCTGACTTGCGTCGGACATGTGTCGGACTTTTGTCGGACCCCTATATCGGGTGGTCTGAGAGACGTTTTCGTTAAAAGTGTCGCGAAATGCCTTGGGGACGTCGCGGTTCGGTGAGGGGCTGTTTACCTCTTCTGAGCAGCATGTCGGAAAAACAAATCACACCGAAACGCACACCGAAACGCACACCGGCCAAGGAGACCGTCCCATGAGGATCAAACGTCTGAACGGCATGTTTACGATCTCGACCCAGATCGAGGTCAACAAGATCGAGAAACTACATGACGCGGGATACCGCGCGATCATCTGTAACCGACCGGACGGCGAGGGAGAGGATCAGCCAAGCTTTGAGCGCGTTGCGGCGCGGGCCAAAGCCTATGGGATCGAGGTCCGGTATATCCCGGTCGCGTTGTCTGGGGCGAGTGCGCAGGATCTTGCGGCCTTTGCCAAAGCGATCACGGAGATGCCCAAACCGATCCTTGCCTATTGCCGGTCTGGGACGCGCTCTGCGACGTTGTTTTCGCAATGGGAGATGTCCACACAGTCGACCCGTCGCGGAGAGACCGCGCGGCCTCATGGAGAGCGGCCACATGGGGAGCGACGCAGGGCGGCCTTGGATGTGGGGGCGATGGCGCCGGGGAATACCTCTGTCGCGGGACAGAAGGCCCTCATTGAGACCCGAGGAGCAGGGCGTGGGGCGACGGTCCAGAGCCTCTCGCAAGAGACCCGCCGCGCCGCCACGTCTTAACGGGTCTGCTTACCGGGGAAGCGCGGCCGCCTCGCGGGCGAGTTCCTCGATGGCTTTCCAGTCGCCCTTTTCCACGAGATCAGAGGGCGCGACCCAGCTTCCGCCGACGCAGAGCGTGTTGGACAGGGACAGGTAGTCATCGGCATTCTTGAGCGAGACACCGCCGGTCGGGCAGAATTTCATCTGCGGCAGGGGGGCACCGATGGCCTTGAGCGCGGGCGCGCCGCCGTTGGCCTCCGCCGGGAAGAATTTCGCGACGGTATAGCCGCGCTCCAAAAGCCGCATCACGTCCGAGGCGGTACATGTCCCCGCCAAAAGCGGCAGATCTGCGGCTTCGCAGGCGTCCAGAAGCGTGTCTGTCGCGCCGGGAGAAACGCCAAACTTCGCGCCAGCCGCGACGGCGTTTTTCACATCCTCAGGCGTCAATAAGGTGCCCGCGCCGACCACGCCGCCCTCGACCTTGGCCATTTCCCGGATCACGTCGAGCGCGACAGGGGTGCGCAGGGTGACCTCCAAAGCGGGCAGGCCCCCGGCGACGAGCGCCTCGGCCAAGGGCCGGGCATGCGCCACGTCTTTCACCACGAGGACAGGGACGACAGGGGCGAGGCCGCAGACCTCTGCGGTTTTGAGGCTGGCTTCCTGTGGGGTCATGGATGCAGTTCCTTCTTTATCGGATCAAAGGGGTCAAAAGAGCGCGCAGGCGCCGGAGGTGGCGGGGCCTGCGTTTTGACGGAAGGTTTCGAACAGCTCGCGGCCCATGCCGACGGTGTTGGCGGAGAGATCGACGGTGATCGCCTCGCGTGCGTCAAAGCCCTCTTCGAGCACTTCGAGCTGGCCTGAGACCGCATCGACGCGGACCAGATCGCCGTCTTTCAGTTTGGCAATTGCACCGCCGCTGACCGCCTCAGGCGAGACGTGGATACAGGCGGGGACTTTGCCAGACGCGCCGGACATGCGGCCATCGGTGACGAGCGCCACTTTCAGCCCGCGATCCTGCAAGACGGCGAGGGTGGGGGTGAGGGAGTGCAGCTCCGGCATGCCGTTGGCGCGCGGACCTTGGAAGCGGACGACAACCACGGTGTCCTCGGTAAACTCGCCGTTCTGAAAGGCGGTTTTCACATCATGCTGGTCGTGGAAGATGCGGGCCTTGGCCTCGACGATCTGGTGCTCGGCTTTGACCGCGGAGACCTTCATCACGCCGCGGCCCAGATTGCCTTTGAGTTCCTTGAGGCCGCCGGAGGCTTGGAACGGGTTGCTGGCAGGACGGACGATTTTGTCATTGGCGTTTTCGCGGTCGCCCTCGACAAAGGTGAGCTGGCCGTCTTTGAGTTTTGGCTCCTTGGTGTAGAGCGAGAGGCCATTGCCCGCGACGGTTTTGACGTCCTCGTGCAAAAGGCCTGCATCGAGCAATTCACCGATGAGGTAGGACAGGCCGCCCGCCGCGTGGAAGTGGTTCACGTCGGCGAGGCCGTTGGGATAGACCTTGGCAAGGAGCGGGACGACATCGGAAATCTCGGAGAAGTCTTCGAGGTCGAGGATGATCCCGGCGGCGCGGGCCATGGCCGGGAGGTGCAACACGAGGTTGGTGGAGCCGCCCGTCGCCATCAGGCCGACAATGCCGTTCACGAAGGCTTTCTCATCGAGGATATGACCCGCAGGGGTGAATTCATTGCCGAATTGGGTGATCTCCAACGCGCGTTTCGCGGCCTCACGGGTCAGGGCATCGCGCAGTTCCGTGCCCGGATTGACGAAAGACGCGCCGGGAAGGTGGAGGCCCATGACCTCCATCAGCATCTGGTTGGAGTTCGCGGTGCCATAGAAGGTGCAGGTGCCTTGGCCATGGTAGGCCTTCATCTCGCTCTCCATCAATTCGCGGCGAGAGATTTCGCCGGTGGCGAATTTCTGGCGGACCTTGGCCTTTTCGTCATTGGTGATGCCCGACGTCATCGGACCGGCGGGGATAAAGACGGTGGGCACATGGCCGAAAGCGCCGGCGGCCATGATGAGACCCGGCACGATTTTGTCACAGATGCCCATGTAGACGGCGGCGTCGAAACAGTTGTGCGACATGGCGATGGAGGCCGAAAGCGCGATGGTGTCGCGGGAGAAGAGCGACAGCTCCATGCCGGTCTGGCCCTGGGTCACGCCGTCACACATGGCGGGCACACCGCCCGTGACCTGAGCCGTGGCGCCATGGGCGCGGGCCACCTCGCGGATGATGTCGGGGTAGTGCTCATAGGGTTTGTGGGCCGAGAGCATGTCATTATAGGCCGTCACGATGCCGATATTGGGCGCGCGCCCGTCGGCCAGCACGGTCTTGTCGTCGCCCATGGCCGCATAGGCATGCGCCTGGTTGCCACAGGACAGATGCGCGCGGGCTGGTCCCTGATCCACCGCTTTCGCGAGGGTGTCGAGATAGGCGGAGCGGCTGTCTTGGGAGCGGGCGCGGATGCGATCGGTGACGGCGGCGAGGGTGCGGTTCAGAGACATGTGGCGACCTTTCGGGCTTGTCGGGTCTGTGGTAAAGATGTGTTAGCGCTAACTTGTGCGTAACCTACGGTCTCCCGCGCGAGATGTCCATGGGAAAGTCTATGGGAAAGTCCATGGATCCCCGGTGTTTCGGCGGAGGATGTGCATATGCAGCATGCTAAGAGGCTCTGACGGGTCTGGCCAGCCCCTTCTCGGCCCGGTCCCAGCCCGATTTCAGTCCCAACTCTGCGGATCAGCCATTTCTCTTTTGCAGGTGTGCTATGCGTTTTCGGACAAAGCCTTGTTTTTATTGCATGGGTGATCTTCTGCAATAGCACTCGTTATGTCACCCATGATGACCTATCTTCAATGGCAACGGGAGGATCAACAGACGTTCCATGCGGCGGGAGACGCCGCTGGAAGTTGAACAGATTAAAGGTGATCCGACATGCACGTAACCAACGGCCACATCGATATTAACGCCATCGAAATGCACGCCCGCGCGCTGCGCGCGCAAGCCTTCCGCGCCATGCTTGTGTCCGGCCGCAAATGGCTCGCTGGCGCCATGACCCTGGGTCGCGCTCGCAAGATGGCCTAAGGCCCAATCTGTCCCGCAGCACCGCACCTCACTCTGGGGCCAGAATGATGGGGCCAGAATGGCGGTCCGGACAGCTCGCAACGCCTTATAACACTTAAGAAATCCCGGAAATGCTCCGGGATTTTCTTATTTCGGCCTCATTTCATGGCGAAAATTAACCATGAATGATCGGGGACTGTCGCTGTGATGGTCCCTCGGATCGACCTCAAGAGGCCGCCATGAAACAGACTGTAAAAGTGTTCGCTCTTCTCCTTCTTGCCGCCGCCACGAGCGCCTGCACGACCGAGACCATTTCGCGCGCAACGCCGCTGACCGCGCCGCTTTTGGGCGCTGACACTGCGGAACAGATCATGGTTGCGCCGAACTTCCGTGTGCAAAAAGTGAATGTGGTCGTCCCCGGCACGCTTCAGGTCTCTGAAGCCAACGGGATCAAGCCGCGCGCCGATGTCGTCTGGCGCGAAGATCCCTATGGCAACCGCCTCGAACAGGTGCAGGGCATCATCGAAGCCGGCCTGTCGAAGGGCACGGCAGCGATGTCTGGCACACAGCCGGTGATCCTCGATGTGCAACTGGTCCGCTTTCATGCCCAGACAGAGCGTGTGCGCTACTCCAGCCTGCCGTCCAAACATGAGATCGAATTCCTTCTGACCGTGCGCGACGCCAATACCGGCTCCGTGATCGTGCCCGCGCATATGGTCGATGCCACCTTTGCCGCGCTCGGCGGTGACGCCGCGATTTCGGCCGATCATGCGGGCATCACCCAGCGTATGCGGATCGAGGAGCAACTCTCCAATGTGATCGTGCAGGAACTCAGCAAGCCGATCGCGCTCTGATCCTCTTCCCAGTTCCCGAAAACAGAGATAAGAGGGCTGCATGACGCAGTCCTCTTCTTCTTTGCCCGCCATCCGCCTCAAACCCAAATCCAACGCCCGCGCGATCCGCCACGGCGCCCCTTGGGTCTATGACAACGAATTGGTGACCGACCGCCGGACCAAGGCCTTGGAACCCGGTGCGATTGCGCGCCTTGAGGATGCGGAGCGCAATTTCCTCGCCCTTGTCGCAGTCAATCCAAACTCCCGCATCTTTGCGCGCGTTCTGGACCGCGAGGAGCGTGCCGAGATCGACGCGGCATGGTTCGCGAAGCGACTCGCCGTTGCGCTAGCGCATCGCGAAACCCTGTTCGACCAGCCGTTCTACCGTTTGGTCCATGCCGAGGCAGACGGCCTACCCGGTGTGGTGATCGACCGCTTTGGTGACACCTGCGTGGTGCAGCCCAATGCCGCCTGGGCCGACACACTCATCGGGCCTCTGTCCGAGGCGCTGCGCGAGGTGACCGGCGTGACCACCGTGGTCATGAATGGCACGGGCCGGGCGCGGGGGCTCGAAGGGCTTGAGGAAAAAACCGAAATTCTCTCCGGCGCGGTCGACGGGCCGATCCCGGTGCCGATGAATGGCGCGACCTATATGGCCGACCTGATGGGCGGGCAGAAAACCGGCCTGTTCTATGATCAACGCCCCAACCACGCCTTTGCCGCCGGTCTGTCGCGCGGCGCGCGGGTTCTGGATGTGTTTTCGCATGTGGGCGGGTTTTCTCTTGCCGCGCTGGCCGGTGGGGCGGCGTCCGCGCTGGCCGTGGATGGATCGCGCGGCGCGCTGGAGCTGGCCAGATCGGA
>CAXPTW010000004.1:0-19881 GCA_964220165.1 Abyssibacter sp. | reverse complement strand
CAGGCCTCCGCCAGAGCCAGCGCCCGCCCACGGTCCAAACGGGGCAGGGTGGAAAGCACTGCCACCAATTCCTCATAGGCCTGCAATCCGCCCAAATTCGTCAACCGCAATGCCTCCCCAACGGAGCCTGCGGACAATTCCGCAAGCGCGTCCGTTGCCTCTGCGGCATCAAAGCCCGCCGCGTCAAGGGCATGTGACAGGTCGTCGGGTGACAATGTGCCGAGTCTGAGCTCGCGACACCGGCTTCGGATCGTCGGCAAAAGCCGCGAGGGTTGGTGCGAGATCAGCAGAAGGAATGCATTCTTCGGCGGCTCTTCGAGCGTTTTCAAGAGCGCGTTGGCGGCTGAGACGTTCATCTCATCGGCGCTATCGACGATCACCACACGGCGGCCCCCATCGGCGGCGGACATATGGAAAAACGAATTGAGCTTGCGCACTTCTTCGACGGAAATCATCGACGCGTGGCGGGATTTTTTCTCATCCCATGCCCGGCGGACGAGGCACAGGCGCGGCTCGGCGAGTTGCGCAGAGCGGCGATAGACCGGGTGGTCCTGACCGAGATCGAGCGTGTTGGGCGGGGGCGGGGCCTCGCCAAAAAGACCGGCCTCTTGGGTCTCGACAGGTTGCGCCAAAAGGAACCGGGCGATGCGCCAAGCCAAAGTGGCCTTGCCCACCCCGCGCGGGCCGGTGATGAGCCAAGCGTGATGCATCCGGTGTGACGAATAGGCATCAAGGAACGCGGCCTCCGCCTTGTCCTGACCAAAGAGATGGAGCGTCTTGCGCGGATGCGGCGCGCCCGGGGCGCAATCGGCCTCCGGAGCGAACTCCATCTCGCCAAGATCGCTTCCGCGTGACCGGCTCATGTCGCCCTCAGCTTCGAGAACACGATCTGCGCCACGTCTTCGGCCACCGTATCCATATCGCGCGCAGCGTCGACCACGGTGAACCGGTCATAGGTCGCCGCCAGTTCGAGGAAAGCCGCGCGACATGTTTCCTGAAAATCGAGGCCGAAATCCTCGAACCGTTCCTCAGAGGTTTGCCGCCCCTTGGCGCGTTTGAGGCCCACGGTCGGGTCCATATCAAACAGCAGGGTCAGATCGGGTTCGATCCCGATCATCTCGGCGTGGAGGTGATCGACCTTGTCGCGCAGATCGCCGCGTGTCGCACCTTGGAACACGCGGGTGCTGTCGGCAAAGCGGTCGCAGATGACGATCTGTCCGGCGGCCAGCGCGGGGCGAATAGTCTTTTCGAGATGGTCGCGGCGCGCGGCGGTGAAGAGCAATATCTCGGTTTCCGCCGACCAACGATCTGGGTCGCCTTCGAGCACCAGAGAGCGGATTTCTTCGGCCCCGTCTGACCCACCCGGTTCGCGGGTATGGATCACCTCATGGCCCGCCGCGCGGAGTGTCTCGGCGAGACGCCGTGCCTGCGTCGATTTGCCGGACCCGTCGATGCCCTCAAAGCTGATGAACATGCTGCTCCCGTTTTGGCCGCGCCAGTTGGTTATTCGGACAGGGCCTCTGCCGTCTGTCCTTCCAACTTGTCCTTAAGCACCAGAAAGGCGGTGCGCAAGCGCGGAGCCAATCCGCCACGGGCAATCGACCGGTCCGCCACCAGCGGAATTTCCGCATCCGGCAGGCCATCGCGCGGGATCACCAGCTCGGCCAAGACGTCGCCTTCGGTGATCGGCGCCTCAAAAGGGCCGGTGTAGACCACGTTGCCTTCGAGGGCCTGAAGCTGTGCGCCGGGCAGCAGGATTTTGGTCTCCTCGGACACGACGAGACCCACCTCGGTCTCATCGCCCATCCAGACCGACGCACGGGCAAACTCATGCCCCGGCTCGGCGATGGTTTTTTCCGCGAACTGGCGGAAGGCCCAGTTGACGATCCGTTCGCTTTCTTGCGCGCGGTCGGCCTCGGAGGCGAGGCCTGAGAGGACAAAGACCACACGACGGGTGCCTTGGGTGGCGGACCCGACGAGGCCATAGCCCGCTTCTTCAGTATGACCGGTTTTGAGACCATCCGCGCCGATGCCGAGTTTCAACAGCGGGTTGCGGTTGTAGCGGTTTTGCGGCGCGCGGTTGTCATAGGGGAATTCATGTTGGCCAAAATAGCCGTAGTATTCCGGGAATTCGGTGATAAAGCGGATCGCCAATTTGCCCAGATCCTCGACCGACATGCGTTGGCCGGGGTTCGGCCAGCCAGAGGCATTGGCAAAAGTGGAGTTTTCCAACCCCAGCACGGCGGCGCGGTCGTTCATCAGGCGGGCAAAGTTGTCTTCAGTCCCGGCCAGTCCTTCGGCCACGACGACACAGGCGTCATTGCCGGACAGGACGATAATGCCTTGGATCAGTTCCTCGACCGTCGGACGGTCGGTCTCATTGAGGAACATGGTCGAGCCGCCCATGTTTTTCGCCCGCGTCGACACCGAGAACCGGGTGTCGAGCGTCACGCGCCCGTCGCGCAGCGCCTCGAACAGCATCTTGAGCGGCATCAGCTTGGACATGGACGCCGGCGGCAGGGGCGTCTGCGCCTCCTTGTCCATCAGGACGGTGCCGGTCGACAGGTCATAGACCCAGGCCGCCCGCGCCCGCGTTTCGAACGCGGTGGCCGGGAGGGCAAAGATCATCAGGAGGGCGAGGCTATGCAGAAAGAGGCGCAACATGGGGGCGTGTGTCGTCCTTTGGAGTGTCAGAAAATCGGCGAGGTTTACCGGGTCTTAATGCGTCACAGGGTAGGCGTCCGTGAAGCCTGCCTTTTTCACTTTTTCGAGAAGAGATTTGCGTTCTGCGGTCGAGGAGGCCGGTCCCACAACAACGCGCCAGAAAGATTTTCCGTTACTTTCGCCCTGTTTGACGAGCGCAACAACGCCTTGGGAGCCGAGCATTTCGACGGTGCGTTTGGCGTTTTGCTCGACCGAGAAAATCCCGATCTGAAGGAAGGGTTTCGACAAGGACGAGGTGGCAGGCGCTGGAGCCGCCGGTTTCGGGGCGGGCGCTGTGGTGGCCGCCGTGGTCGTTGCTGTGGCGGTCGCCGGGGTCTCAAGTGCGTCGAGCGTCGCGGACACATCCGCAATCGGATCGTCGAGGGAGGTGGCCTCGATCGCTTCGGCCTCTGCGATCATATCAACCTCTTGCGGAACTTCCTCGGCCACTTCTTCGCGGCGGAGCGCGGTCACGTTGAGGTTCGAGGGCGAGCCTGCGAGCATGCCAAGCGCTTCGGCCGCGTCTGACGACACCTGCACGCCCGGACCGGGGGAGGTGCTTTCGCGCTTAAACAGCGCGCCAATGACGAATTTTCCGTTGTCTTCGTTGCGGATGATCACCCGTTCCGGATCGGACACGTCGGAATGCGCGACCCAGACCCCGCCCAAGGACGGACGCCCGTCCCAAAGGCCCGTGTCCGAGACCTGAAACACATCTGGCGCTTCGACATCGCGCTCGACCAGCCGGGTGGAGGTGCTGGCGGGGACGCCGCCCTCGGTGGTGCCCTGTGGCTTGAACGCATCCATAAAGGATTGCCCGTCCTCACAAGCACTCACAGCCAGCACGGTGCTCAGCAACAGCGCAACCCGCGCTCCGGTTCCAGAAATTCGCATGGTGTTCCCTCGACTCCCCTCGGTACGCCACAGACGCCGGGGGATTTCATTTGTGTTTCTGCTCGCCTTTTGTCGCTCGTGCTCCCGACGCGCTCAGACTGATTGCAAGCAGTGTGAGCAGGCCGAAGGCCAAGCGAACTTGGCCGCAGTCTAACGATTTGAAGCCTTGCAGGGAAGCCCCGCGAAGGGGAGTTTCATGGCGATGGGCGAAAATCGGCACGAGCGGGACGGTCGGATACAAGGCGTGTCCATCACGCGCGTGCATCTCATGGCTTTTAGAATCGAAACAGGGGCGTTAAGTGTCGTCGCTACGCGGAGGCTTGGCAGAGTGGTCGAATGCACCGGTCTTGAAAACCGACGGGCGTGAAAGCGTCCCCAGGGTTCGAATCCCTGAGCCTCCGCCATTTCCCAATCTCAGGACCAAGTGCGCGGCACAGCCTTCGCTTTTCCGGCGCATTGCACCCTGTCTCCCTCACACGATCCGCGTCTCAATCCGGCCCAGACCGTCGATTTCGACCGCCACCGTGTCGCCGCGGCTGAGGGTGCCGATGCCCGCCGGGGTGCCTGTCATGATCAGATCGCCCGCCGCCAAGGTGATGGAGCGCGACAGAAACAGGATGATCTCTGGGATGGACCAGATCATCTGCGCCAGATCGCCTTCTTGGCGCAGCTCCGTGCCGACATAGCTTGCGATCCGCCCAGTCGAGAGAACCTCGCCTTTTTCCGCAGGCTGCACCGGGCCGATGACGGCGGAGCCCTCAAACCCTTTGGAGAGCGCCCAGGGGCGGCGCAGAGATTTGGCCTCGTCCTGCATATCGCGCCGGGTCAGGTCGTTGCCGATGGCATAGCCAAAGACCGCGTCACGGGATTGTTGCTCGGTGAGGTTCTGTCCTCCCGCGCCGAGGGCCACCACCAGCTCGCCCTCGTAATGCAGGTTCTCGGTCTGGGGCGGGTAGGGCACATCTTCCCCCGCCTGCGCAATCGTGCTCGCGGGTTTCATGAAAAAGAACGGCGGCTCGCGGTCTGGGTCATGGCCCATTTCACGCGCGTGGGCGGCGAAATTGCGCCCGACACAATAGATGCGGCGCACGGGGAAGAGGGCATCGGAATCCGTGATCGGCAATGTGGGCTGGGGCGCGGGGTCAAAGATATAGCGGCTCATGGTGCGGTCCTCTCAATAGCCGATGGCCAAATCGACACTCTCGGGCAACGTGCCGTCCGCGCGGTAGGCTAGGATGTTTTTGGCCACAACCTTGGCACCGGTGCACGGGTCTGTCGGGCCGGAGATATGCGGCAAAACGGTGATGCCGGGATGGGACCAGAGCGGCGAGCTGGCGGGCAGGGGTTCTTGGTCGAACACATCCAGAACCGCGTGTTTGAGGTGGCCACTGTCGAGGGCTTCACAGAGCGCCGCGCTGTCCAAGATGGGGCCGCGCGCAAAGTTCATCAGAGACGCGCCGGGTTTCATCATGGCGAATGTCGCCGTGGTCAAAAGACCGCGCGTCGCCTCGGTTAGGGGCAGGAGGCAGAGCACGATGTCGCTTTCGGCCAAAAGCTGTGCCAAGCCGTCATCGCCTGAAAGACAGGTGACATTCGGTAGGCTCTTTTGGCTCCGGCTCCAGCCCATGACATTGAAATCCTGTTCATGCAGGCGCTGCGCCGAGGCCGCGCCCAATTCGCCGAGGCCCAAAATGCCCACGGTGACAGAGGCGGCGCTGCGATAGGGTTCTTGCACCCACTCATGCGCGCGCTGGTGGCGAGCATAGGCGGGCATGTCGCGAAACAGGTAATAGGTCCAGGCGAGCGCGGCCTCCGACATATTGCGCGCCAGCTGGGGGTCGATCAGGCGCACGATAGGACGGGTGAACCCCGGAAGCTCCGCCACCAGACGTTCGACCCCGGCCCAGAGGCTCTGCACCCAGACAAGATTAGGGAGTTTTGTGAGGTCGCTCGGGTCCGGGTTGGCGACGATGGCGATGTCTACTTCGGCCTGATCACCCGTGGACATGACGCGCAGGCTGTCGATGGTCTCATCGGGCATGGCGGCGCGCAAAAGAGTGAGCCATTGGGCCTCTGCGTCATCTGAGAGGCGGGTGACGAGGGCGATTTTCGGGGTCTTGGGCATTATCTTTGTCTCATGCATGTAGGGCGTTGGGGCGCGGGACCTTGGGGCGCGTGGCCTCAAGGAATGCGCGAAAGAGCGGGGAGGCGTGGCCGCGTCGGGTCATCAATTCAGGGTGGCCTTGGAGCGCGACACAGAACCTTTGGTCCGGGATGTCGATGGCATCGACGAGCGGAATCTCCGCCTGCCATGCCGCGACCCGTAGGCCCGCCGCCTCAAGCGCGGGTCGGAGCTTTGGGTCGAGCACATAGCGATGGTTGGCGTGGATCGGGGCCGGGCCGTCGCCCATGATTTGCGCCAGCCGCGTTTCGGGCACGATCCGCATCTGTTTCACCCCGATGCGGTGGCCGCCGGGCAGATCGTCGTCGGACTGGCGGCGAAACACTTTGGTCTCGGCATGGGGCGCGAGTTCTTCGAGATTGGCGTCATTGAACCCCGCGCGCATCTGAGCGACGGCGGTCGTGAGTGTCTGCATCCCGAGGCACAGGCCAAGGAGCGGAATGTCATGGGCCAGAGCATGGCGCGCCACACGGATTTGCCCGGCGACCTGCGCCATGTCGGCCCCGCCGGGGAGAAGGATGCCATCGGTTGCATGGATCGTCTCAGGGAGAGAGGTCTCAGAGTGCTCGGCGGGATCCCAAAAGCTCAGCTCCAACCCCACGCCAGAGACGTCCGCCGCGTCGCCCAAAGCCGCGAGAACCGCCGGGTAGGTGTGTCGGAGCCTGTGTTCCGAGCCGACGATCAACAGGCGCATGGTGTCCGTAAACTGTGGTGGAATCTGCTCGGTCGGCCAAGGCCGCCCATAAGCATCGCGCACCCAGTCGCGGGGCACATCGGGCGGCAGATGTCCATTGAGGCTCCATCCCGCCTCGGTCTCGATCACCTCGATGGTGCGCAAGGTGTACGTCGGATGGGTACTGGCGCGCATGAGGCGCTCCGCTATTTCCATCTGCGCGGAGACCGCTCCGTTGACCGGAACGACAAGCCGGGGCGCGGCGCTTTGCAGAATCGCGTGGGGCGAGAGGGGCGGCGTCACAAACGATCCGCGCGCCCATTCGGCCCAAAACAGCCCGTTGGCCTCCAGGCTGCCCGATGCCATGACATGCTGACGCGCCTCATAGGCACCAAGGCCCCCACCGCCGGTGTCGAGCGGGATCATCTTGGCGTCAAGTTCTCGCGACAGGACGCCCGCCAACATGCCGTCCACAGCCGGTCTCAGCGTGCTGTGATGCACGAGGTAGAGCGTTTTGTGGTGGGCGCTGTCCGGGATCATTTTGCGGTCCCCGCCGCGCGTGAGGCGTTGGATGTCTGTGCGTCCTTTTGCGCCCCCTTAAGGTGGCGTGTCATGAGGTCTGAAGCCGCTATGAGATCCTTTTGGCGGATCGCGTCGAGGATCTGAATGTGCTCGCGACACCATTCGCGGATGCGGGCGCGGTTTTCGTAGCTGGCAAACTCAAGCAACCGCCGCATGCGGTTCTGGTGCTGCACCGCCTGAAGCAGAAACGCGTTGCGCGAAAACTCCGCAATGGTCTCGTGAAAGGTCGCGTCCAGTTCAAAAAGCTGTTTGCCCATGCTGGGGTTCAGGTTTGGGTGGTCGTGGAAATAGAGGTGCTGGAGCTTGAGGCGCTCAAGGCTCGATGCCTCGGCGCGAAATCCCGGGAGCAAGAGCCCCTGTGGCTCAAGCAGAAGGCGAAACTCATAACTCGACTGCTGGGTTTCCGGGTCTTCCATCGTCTGCAAAAACGTCCAGCTCCGCCCCGGCCCGCGTGAGATCAACCCGTCGCGTTCGAGTTCCGCGAGGACATTGCGCATCATCGCGCGGTCCGCGTCGTACATCCGGGCCAGATCGGTGAGCGTGACCTCCTCGGGAAGTTTGCGAGCGACGCGGTCGTGCATGATGCGGGTGTAAATGCGTTGGGACGCGGAGGGCGGTGTTTCCACTTCGAGCCGGGTGAGCTGATCGGACCGCAGGCGCAGGAAATAGCCCTTGTTGCGCACCGAGTCCAATGCGCCCTTTTCCGCCAAAAGCGCCAAGGCGGAGCGGATCGGCGTCCGCGAGACCCCCAACATTTGAGCGAGCTGTTGTTCGCGCAGATGGTGGCCGGGTTCGAATCTGGACTCGATGACAAGATCGAGAATGCGGTTGGCGAGGTGGAAGCGGGCCTGTTGTGCGGCGTTCATAACTTTGTTCCAAAATTGTACGGTTTTATGAATATTGAACAATGAATATTATTCAAGAACAATTTTTTAGGCGTGGGTAAGAGCGCATGAGGCTCAGTATTTTTGACTAATTTTTCAATTTTAGCATCAATTTTCGGGCAAAATCAGCATTAATGCTCGATTTTTGAGCGATATGGGCCGCTAACATCACTTCTTTGCTGCGACTGCAAGATTTGCGCTTGTTTGTACTTATGATGTCAGTTTGTACAATAATGACACGCACACTCGACTGATACAAAAACACTGCCCTAAGACACTGCTCCAAAAAATCAGCGACCAGACATCAAACGATACAAATCCAACAGAGGTATCTCATGACGACTTCCCGACTGACGTCCAATCTTTTCTCGACAGCCCTCGCCGCCTGTGTGGCCGCGCCGGTTCTGGCCGCCGATCTTCCGAGCTCCGGCCTCGTGGAAGACGGCAAGCTCACCTACGGCGTTGCGGCCACGTTTGCGCCTTTTGAGTTCACCGAAGAGGGGGAGCTGACCGGGTTTGACATCGACATGATCAACACGCTTTCCGAGAAATTGAGCGCGGAACCGTCCCCGCAGAACATGGAGTTCAAAGGCCTGATCCCGGCACTCCAAGGCGGGCGCATCGACCTGATCAACTCCGCGATGTACATCAACCCGGCTCGCGCCGAGCAAGTCGACTTTGTCGAATATATGCAGATCGGCAACCGCGTCATCGTTCAGGCGGGCAACCCCAAGGAAATCACTGGCCGTGACGACTCGCTCTGTGGCATGACCATTGCCGTCACATTGGGTGGTATTCAAGAAAGCCAAGCCCGCGCCGATGACGAACGCTGTACGGCGGCGGGTCTCGACGGCATCGAGGTGATGACGCTTCCGACCGCGCAAGATAGCGCGCTGACCCTGCGCCAGGGCCGCGCGGATGCGATTTACGACAGCACGCCGGGTTCCGTCATGTTGCTCGAAAAAGTGCCGGACACCTATGAGGTCGCAGGCGACGAATTCGAACAAAACACCCGGATCGGCATGGCCATCCCGAAAGGCGACACCGAGCTGCGCGCAGCGCTTGAGGCCGCTTTGGCCGAGATCGTGGCGGACGGCACCTATGACGAACTGGTGGCCAAGTGGAACCTGCCGGCCACTGTGTCGATCTTTGACTAAACCACGCCACTCACGCACAGATCTGTCCTGTGGCCGCCACGGTCACGGGACAGTCAGACAGACGAAAGGGGGCGCCGTCCCATGTCATTCGACCTAGTCGCCCAATACCTGACCTCCCAACATTTCCTGCACGGGGCCTGGGTGACGATCCTGATCACCGTCGTCTCCCTGTTCTTTGGCGTTCTGGCGGGGTTTGTTCTGGCACTGGCCCAGCAAGCCCGGTTTTGGCCCGTCAAGGTTATGACCATCACCTACCTTTGGCTGTTTCGCGGGACGCCGGTGCTGTTTCAGATCATTTTCATCTACAACGTGCTGCCGAGTTTCGACATCCGGTTCAGCGCCTTTTGGTCCGGCGTCATTGCCCTCTCACTGAACGAGGGCGCCTATATGGCGGAGATCATCCGCTCCGGTCTGCAATCGGTGAAAAAGGGCCAACGCGTCGCCGGGCAGGCACTCGGGATGTCGCGTTTGTCCGTTCTACGCTGGATCACCCTGCCGCAGGCCGCGCGGATCGTGTTGCCGCCGATGGGCAACCAGATGATCGGCATGCTCAAGACCTCCGCGCTGGTCTCCGTGATCGCGGTACAGGATTTGCTCCTGGTCGCGAACCAAACCGCCTCCGCCGATTTCCGCTATTTCGAGGCGCTCTGTGCCGCGGGCATCTATTACCTCGCCCTCACGAGCCTCTTCATGATCGCGCAAGGCGCGATGGAAGTTGCACTGGACCCGAAAGCGCGCCGTCGTCGCGCCAATGGCGAAGCGGGGCTTCGGGCTATCGCGCGCCGCATCCTCTCTAACACCACGACCGCAGGAGGCGACAATGTCCGCTGATCAAAAGATTTTGGAACTGGTCAATGTGTCCAAGAGGTTCGACACGCTGGATGTGCTCAAGAACTGCAATCTGCGCGTCGCGAAAGGCGAGACGATTGTCTTGATCGGCCCCTCGGGGTCCGGCAAATCGACGCTCCTGCGCTGTATCAACCTGTTGGAGCCGCCAAGCGATGGCTCGGTCCTGTTCGAAGGGCATGAGATCAGCAACGATCTGCGGAGCGGCGACCGAGTACGGCGTGAGGTGGGGATGGTGTTTCAGAATTTTGAGCTGTTTCAGCATTTGAGCGCGATCGAAAACATCATGCTCGCTCCGATGAAAGTGCTCGGGATGAGCCGTCATGATGCGCGTGATCTGGGGCAGGAATTGCTGCGAAAGGTGCACATCCCTGATCGCGCCGATCACTTCCCCGATGAGCTTTCCGGCGGGCAACAACAGCGTGTCGCCATTGCCCGCGCCCTCGCGATGCGACCCAAGATCATGCTCTATGATGAGCCGACCTCGGCGCTTGACCCGGAGATGATCCGCGAGGTGCTCGACGTGATGACGGAGCTGTCGAACGAGGGCATGACCACCGTCTGCGTGACCCATGAGATGGGCTTTGCGCGTCGGGCGGCGGATCGGATCATCTTTATGGAAGATGGCGAGATTTTGGAAAACGCCGCGACCGAGGAATTCTTTGGCGGCCGTGCCAACGAGCGCGCGCAAAAGTTCCTGTCGCAGATCCTGCATTGAACCCTCACGCCCTTAAACCCAGCGGACCCACAGATGATTGCCCTCCCCCAAGCCCCCCGTCTTCTCACCACGTTGAGCGATCTCGTCGCCATCCCGTCGGAAAACCCGCCCGGCGGCGAACGGGGGGTGGCGGCGTATATTCGCGACCGTCTCGCGCCTCTGGGCTTTTCTGTCCGGCTCGAAGAATACGCGCCGGATCGGTTCAACGTCGAAGCGGTCATGTCCAACGGTCCGGGGCCGGTCTTTGCCTTCAACACCCATATGGACACGGTGCCCGCAGGCGATGGGTGGACCAGCGATCCCTTTGTGCTGGCGGAGCGAGACGGGCGTCTCTACGGGCGCGGGAGTTGCGATTGCAAAGGGCCGCTGGCGGCCATGTTGGAAGCGCTGCACCTCATGGCCGAAGATCGCGCCAACTGGTCCGGCACCCTGATGGGCGTGTTCACGGGCGATGAAGAGGTGGCGAGTGAGGGGGCCAAACATTACTGCGCGACCAGTCCCGCCCGGATCGACATGGTCGTCGTCGGCGAGCCGACCGGCAACACGACCTTTTCCGCGCATAAAGGCTCATTCCGCCCCCGCGTGCGGGTGCTGGGCAAGGCCGCGCATTCCGGAAGCCCGCATCTCGGCGAGAACGCGATTTTTGCCGCAGGGCAGTTGATGCCGCGCATCGCTGCCTATCACGAGGAGGTGCTGGCAGGGCGCTCCCACCCGCTGGTCGGCAGCCCGAGTCTTACGGTGACGCGGATTTCGGGCGGTCATTCGGACAATGTGATCCCGGACGCATGCGAGCTTTTGCTCGACCGTCGGCTCATCCCCGGTGAGACGGATGATACGGCCATGGCGGAGATTGAAGCACTGCTCGCCACGGCGCAGGCGGAGCTCGGCGTTCGCAGCGAAATCATCGGCAAAAACGCCACGACCGGCGGGGCGGCGGAAACGGCGCGTGAGGCGCTCATCGTTCAGATCTCCATGGCCGCCTGTCGTGAGGCGGGCGTGGCCGATCCGGGGCCGTTCGGGTTCCAAGGCGCCTGTGATCTCGTGCATTTCATTGACGCGGGCGCGACAGGCACGGTGATCGGCGCGGGCGACATTCGGGTCGCGCATAAGCCGGACGAATTCGTGCCCAAAGATGAGTTCATCATCTCAAGCGCCATTTATGGCTCCATCGCCCAACGCGTGCTCGGGAGCTAAGGCATGGACGTTGCATTCCATCGGGCGCAGCTGCATTACGCGGGGCTGACGCTGCACACGGCCAGTTCCGGTGCCGTGCCGGGTCTCGATGCGCTCTATCTGGTGCTGTCCCCGGAAGATGGTCCAGAGGCCGTCTCTGAACTGCGTCTCAATTGCGCCTATCTCAACGGCTATGCACCTGAGGTTTTGGTGGCCGAGGCACGGCATGTCGCGGGGGAGATCGACTGGAGCAAGGCCCCTTCGGACCTCCGGACAGAGATTGCAGCAAGCGGGGCCAAGGCTCCCGTACGCGCGCTATTCGATTGCGCGCTCTGGGATCTTGAGGCCCGCCGTGCCGAGGTGCCGCTTGCGCAGTGGATCGCGGGGCGTCCCGTCGCTTTGGCGCGGGGCACCAACCAGACGCTGTTCCTCTCGTCGGATGCGGAGTTTCTGTCACAGGCACAGGCCTATGTCGCGCGCGGGTTCACGGATTTGAAAGTCCGTTTTGGTTCGGATTTTGAGGCCGATCTCGGGCGGCTCACCAAGCTTCGCGACATATTTGGCCCCGACCTGACGCTGGCGATAGATGCCAACGGCGCGTGGGATTTCGACGATGCGGCAACCCATCTCGAACGACTTGCCCCGCTCAATCTCAAATATGTCGAGCAACCGATTGCCCCCGGCGATTGGTCCGCGCTTGTGGCGCTGGCGGCGGAATCGCCGATGCCGATCATGCTCGATGAAAGCATGGCGGGGCCGGAGGATGTGCGCCAGACACTTGATCATTTCGAGGCGTCGGGGCGCAGGCTTTGGGCCCATCTCAAACTCATCAAAACCGGCGGGATCACCCCCGCGCTGGATGCCGTGCGCGCCTTTGACGCGGCGGGTGTGCCCTACATGATCGGCCAGATGAACGAGGGCGGGCTGGCGACCGCTGCCACCGCGCATCTGGCCCTCGCCACATCGCCTGTGGCCGCCGAGCTTTACGGCGCAGACGGGCTCATCGACGATCCCGCCTCCGGACTGAGCTACGCGCAGGGGGAACTTGCCCTGCCGGAGGCACCGGGGCTGGGACTGACTTTCGACAAGCGGCGCGCGCCGCGCATTATGGAGAACTGACATGGATACCGCAGGCGTCGTACAGGGACAGGAATCGGCCTTCCCGAAAGCCGAATATGAGGCCCGCCAGGCCGGAGCCCGCGCGCGTTTGGCGAAGGCCGGGATGGATGCGCTGGTCATCACCGGGCCGGAGAATATTTTCTACCTCACCGGGCAACAGACGCCGGGCTATTACACCTTTCAGGCGCTGATCCTGCCTGCCGAGGGCGATCCGGTCTTTGTGATCCGCCAGCTGGAATATTTCAACTTTATCGCCAACACCTTCATTTCTGATGCAGAAGTCTATCAGGACGCCGAAGATCCCATAGCCGCCTTGATGCGTGTCCTGCAACGGATGGGCCTCAAAGACCGTCGTGTGGCCATCGACAAGCGCGGCTGGTTCCTGCCCATCGCCGTTTACGAGACCATGCAAGAGGCGCTGGGCGCGATTGAGGATGGCGCGGGTATCGTCGAGGCAGGGCGTGCGGTGAAATCGCCGCTGGAGGTCGAGAAACTGCGTAAGGCGGCGTCCTATGTCGATGCGGGGATGCTCGCGGGCCGCGCCGCTGTGCGGGCGGGGGCCACAGACAACGATCTGGTGGCCGCGATGCTGCAGGCGTCGATTGCGGCGGGCTCGGAATATATGGGGATGGAGCCGCTGGTGTCGACGGCCAAACGTACCGGCGTGCCGCATGGCACATGGCGGCGCACGCCTTTGTCCCACAACGATCCGGCGTTTTTGGAAATGGCCGCTGTGCATGACCGTTACCACGCCGCGCTGATGCGCTCCGCTTGGGTTGGGCCGGTGCCGCAAGAGGCCGAGGACATGATGAAAGTCTGCCAAGAGGCGCTTTCTGTAGCGCTCGATGAAATCCGTCCCGGCGTGACCTGCGAAGTGCCGCATCTGGCCTGTCAGGCGGTGATCGACAAGGCGGGCTACACCGAGAATTTCCGCAAGCGTCTCGGCTATTCGACAGGCATTTCTTTCGCGCCCGATTGGGGCGAGGGCGGAATTCTTTCGCTCAACGCGGGCGTGACGACCGAGCTGCAACCGGGCATGGCCTTCCACTTGCCGCCCGCGCTTCGGATTTACGGCCAGTTCACCGTGGGCGTGTCCGAGACCATCGTTGTGACCGAAAGCGGCTATGAGCAACTCGGCACCGTGTCGCGCGAACTGCATCGCGTCGAGGCCTGAGCATCTCATTCGAGATCCAAGACCCGGGGACGCAGTGGCGTTGCCGGGGACCAACCTGAAAGACTTTTTATGACTTATCTTGCTTCCCGTATGGCGCGCGTCGGCGCGTCCCCCACCGCCGCGATTTCGGATACGCTGCGCCGCCTCTCCGCCGAGGGGCATGATGTGATCAACCTTGGCGAGGGCGAATTGGATTTCCCGACGCCCGAACATGTCTGTGACGCCGGGATCGCGGCCATTCGGGCAGGGCAGACGAAATACACCGCTGTGTCCGGGACGGCGGATTTGAAGGCCGCGATTGCCCGCAAGTTTGATCGCGAAAACGGTCTCAGCTATCCGCCGGAACAGATCATCGCCGGGGCAGGGGCCAAGCAGCTCATTTTCAACGCGCTTCTCGCCACGATTGATGCGGGCGACGAGGTGTTGATCCCCGCGCCCTATTGGGTCAGCTACCCGGATATGGTGCGGCTGGCCGGGGGCGAGCCGGTGATTGTGCCGACGACTGTGGCGTCCGGCTGGAAGCTGACGCCCGAGGAATTGGCCGCGCATCTGACGCCGCGCACGAAATGGCTGATCCTCAATTCTCCGAACAATCCGACGGGCGCGGTCTATACCCGTGAAGAGCTTGCGGCTCTGGGCGAGGCGATCAAAGAGCATGATGTCTTGATCATGGCCGACGACATCTATGAGCATATGGTGCAGGAGGGGGCGTTTACCGCGCCTGCGACCGCTTTGCCCGCTCTGATGGACCGGATTCTGACGATCAATGGCGTGTCGAAAGGCTATTCGATGACGGGCTGGCGTCTCGGCTATGCGGCGGGGCCTCTGTGGCTGATCAAGGCGATGGACACGCTCCAGTCGCAAAGCACGTCCAATGCCTCGACCATTTCCCAAGCGGCGGCGATTGCGGCGCTCGATGGCGATATGTCCTTTATGGAGGCGTGGCTGACACGCCTGCGCGCGCGGCGCGATCTCTTGGTCGAGGCGATCCGCGACATTCCGGGGCTCAGCTCCGATGTGCCACCCGGAAGCTTTTATGTCTTTGCCGATTGCACGGGCCTCTTTGGGGCGCGTGCGCCGGATGGGACGGTGATGGAGACGGATGTCGAGGTCGCGGCCTTCCTCGTGGCAGAGGCGCATATCGGCGTGGTGCCGGGGACGGCCTTTGGCACGCCCGGCTATCTGCGGTTGGCCTATGCGATTGACGAGGATCTGTTGGCCGAGGCCATCGCCCGGCTCAAAGCGTCCCTCTCCAAACTCACCCTGCCGACGACGGCCAGCGCCGCCCTGTGAGCGCGGCTTAAGACTTTCGAGGATATGATATGAAATCTCTCTTCCATCTCGCCATCCATGTGACCGATCTCGACGCCGCGCGCGCGTTTTACGGCGATGTTCTGGGCTGTACAGAGGGGCGCTCGACAGACACTTGGGTCGATTTTGACTTTTTCGGTCATCAATTGTCTTTGCACCTTGGCACACCGTTCGAGACGACACGCACCGGGAAAGTCGGCGATCATATGGTGATGATGCCGCATATGGGGGCGGTACTCGCGTTGGACGATTGGCTCGCGCTTGCGGATCGCCTAGCGGCCAAAGGCGTCGCCTATGACATCCCGCCGGTGATCCGGTTTGCGGGCGAACCGGGCGAGCAACGCACGATGTTTTTCTTTGACCCGTCGGGCAACCCCATCGAGATCAAAGGGTTCAAGGACTTCGAGGGTCTCTTTGCCGCCTGAAGGTCCGTGTGGTTGACCGGCATCACTTGACCGATAGGGGTCCACCGATAGCCCCTAAAAAACGGCCCCTTGGTGAGAGGGGCCGTTTTCGCATTTCGTGGTTCGTGTCGTTTAGACCGCCTCAAGCGCAATCGCGATGCCTTGGCCGACGCCAATACACATCGTGGACAGCGATTTCTCGCCCGGTTTCAGCTCCAACATCGCGGTGCCGGTGATCCGTGCGCCGGACATGCCCAAGGGGTGGCCGATGGCAATCGCGCCGCCGTTCGGGTTTACGCGCGAGTCGTCGTCGGCAATGCCGAGATCACGGAGCGTGGCGAGGCCCTGCGAGGCGAAGGCTTCATTGAGTTCGATCACCGCAAAGTCCTCCTGCTTGAGGCCCAAACGCGCCATCAGTTTCTTGGATGCGGGCGCGGGGCCAAAGCCCATGATGCGCGGGGCGACCCCGGCGGCAGCCCCACCAAGCACCTTGGCAATCGGCTTCAGCCCATGTTTCTCCGCCGCCTCTTTCGTGGCGAGGATCAGAGCCGCCGCGCCGTCGTTCACGCCAGACGCATTGCCTGCTGTCACGGTGCCGTCGGCTTTCACAAAGGTCTTGAGCTTTTGCAGCGCTTCCAACGTGGTGGACGGGCGCGGGTGCTCGTCCTCAGAGACCACGATCGGATCGCCTTTGCGTTGGGGGATGGTCACTGGCACGATCTCTTTCGCGAGACGCCCGTTTGCCATCGCCACGCCCGCTTTTTGCTGGGAGCGGAGCGCAAAGAGGTCTTGGTCTTCGCGGTTGATGTTGAAATCCTCGGCCACGTTCTCGGCGGTTTCTGGCATGGAATCCACGCCGTATTGCGCCTTCATGAGTTTGTTCACAAAGCGCCAGCCAATCGTGGTGTCGTGGACCTCGTTCGCGCGCGAAAACGCCGTGGTGGCCTTGGGCATCACGAAAGGCGCACGGGACATGCTCTCGACGCCACCCGCGATCATCAGCTCGGCTTCGCCCGCCTTGATCGCGCGGGCCGCCGTGATGATTGCATCCATGCCAGAGCCGCAAAGGCGGTTCATCGTGGTGCCCGGAATGGTCTCCGGATAGCCCGCCAGCAACAGCGCCATGCGCGCCACGTTGCGGTTGTCTTCGCCCGCTTGGTTGGCACAGCCAAAGATCACATCGTCAATCGCGCCGAGGTCCATGGAGGGGTTGCGCTCGGCGAGGGCCTTGAGCGGGATCGCCCCCAGATCGTCGGCACGAACGCTCGACAAGGCGCCGCCGTAACGGCCCACAGGCGTGCGGATATAGTCGCAGATATAAACGTCAGTCATCACAAGTCCTCCGGGACAATCAGGTCGGCCACATTTCCCTCAGTGTGGAGCGTCGCGCCCGTCACCGCTTGCAACTCTTCCATGGACAGCCCCGGAAGCTTTTCACGCAGGATGAATTTGCCGTCCTCAATGTCGATCACTGCCAGAGAGGTGTAAACACGGGTCACACAACCGACGCCGGTGAGCGGGAAGGTGCAGGTTTCCACCAGCTTCGGCTTGCCGTCTTTTGTGACGTGATCGGTGACAACGGCGACACGTTTCGCGCCGTGGACCAAATCCATCGCGCCGCCGACGGCGGGAACCCCCTTGGAGCCGACACGCCAGTTGGCCAGATCGCCGTTTTGCGCGACTTGGTAAGCGCCGAGCACCGCAAGGTCCAAGTGACCGCCACGCACCATGGAGAAACTGTCCGCATGGTGAAAGAACGACGCGCCCGGATTGAGCGTGATCGCCTTTTTGCCCGCGTTGATCAGATCCCAGTCTTCTTCGCCTTCCGCTGGCGCTTTGCCAAAGCCCAACACGCCGTTCTCGGTGTGATAGGTGACGTCGCGGCCTTCGGGCTGAAACTTGGCGATCATCTCGGGGAAACCGATCCCGAGGTTCACGTAAGACCCGTCTTCGAGGTCTTGGGCCGCGCGCCAAGCGATTTGGGCGTTGCCGAGTTTGTCTTCCATCAGATTGAAACCGGACATCAGTAGACCACTCCCGTGCGCACGAGCACTTCTTCTTGTTGCGGATTGGCGACTTCGACGATGGTGTCGACGAACAGGCCGGGGGTGATGACCTGTTCGGGGTCGATGCTGCCGGGCGCGCCGAGGGAGGAAACCTGCGCGATCGTGTGATCGGCGGCCATGGCCATCAGCGGGTTAAAGTTCCGGCCCGCAAGGCGATAGGTCAGGTTCCCGGCCTCGTCGCCGTTCTGGCCTTTGATCAGGGCGAAATCGGCCTTGAGCCAGTTTTCACGGACATACATTTTGCCGTCAAACTCTTCGGTCGGCTTGCCCTCGGCCAGCTCGGTGCCGAAAGAGGTCGGCGTGTAGAACGCCGGGATGCCGGCACCGCGCGCGCGGATGCGCTCGGCCAGCGTGCCTTGGGGGACGAGTTCCAGCTCGATTTCGCCCGCGAGGTATTTCTCGTTGAAGGCCTCGGCATTCGAGGAGCGGGGGAACGAGCAGATCATCTTTTTGACCATGCCCGCCTTGATCATCGCGGCAATGCCGATATGGCCGTTGCCCGCATTGTTGTTGATCACGGTGATGTTTTTCGGGCTGCCGGTCTCGCGAAAGCGGTCGATCAGCGCGTGAATGAGTTCAATCGGCGCGCCGGAGCCGCCGAACCCGCCGATCATGACCGTGGCGCCATCGGGGATGGCGGCGACAGCTGCGGCGGTGGATGGGACTGTTTTGTTCATCTGGGAACCTCCTGCGACGGTGTTCTAGGCCCGCGCGCGAGAGGTCTCCAGACATTATGTTCGTATGTTGATGTTTGTTCGGAATGGGATTTTGGCCGTTCGCATCCCGAACGAATTGGCGGTGTTAGGAGAAGGCTCGCGTCACCTGTACCCCGGCCCAAGCGGCGAATCCCGTCAACACACCGCCCCAGATCGTGTCTGTCGCGACCTGCTGAAACGTCCAGTCGCGCAGGGTGGCGTAGTTGGTGAACTCATAGGTGCCATAGGCCAAAAGCCCCAAAAGCGCGCCATTGACGAGCGCGGCCATCGGATCATTCGATTTGAGCGCGGGCAGGGATACAAACCACAAGAGCCCCAACACATAGCCGAGATAGAACAGCCCGGCAGGCACCACACGGAACGGATCGGCAAAGAGATGGCCGATGTGGCGCTCGAACACGGGCTTGATCAACACTCTGAGGCCGATGGCATCGACAACGAAAAAGATCACGGCGGTGGAGAGGTAAAGGATCGCGAATTTCATAGCACAGTCCTGTGGGCAGTTTGCGGCGGTCAAGTGAGGCCGGGGTTATTGAACGAGACGACGGGTGAGCGGGAGCGCGGCCCAATATGGCAAGACGCGCAGAAGTTTGAGGATCATCGTCAGGCGACGGGGGAAGTGGATTTCGAACCGGCGACTGTCCAGCCCTTTGACGATCCGGCTGGCGGCGTCCTCGGGTTGGATCATGAAGGGCATGTCGAAATTGTTCTTCTCGGTGAGCTGCGTGTCGACAAACCCTGGCGAGATGAGGCGGGTGTCGATCCGGCCCGCCATCTCGACGCGCAGGCTCTCGATCAGGTTGATCACCCCGGCTTTCGAGGCCGAATAAATCTGTCCCTGCGGCAGGCCGATGTAGCCTGCGACGGAGCCGGTGATGGCGAGCTGGCCGCCTTGGCGGAGAAGCGGCGGCGCGATCTGGCAGAGGTAGAAGGCTCCGGTCAGATTGACCGTGATGATCTTGGCCGCCATCTCCGGGTCGAGGTCCATGACCTTGCCCGGATCATAGAGTGCGGCGAGGTGGATCACGCGGTCGAGCGGGCCTGAGGCGGCGATCTGCGCCGCCGCCGCTTTGAGGGAGCCAAGGTCACTCACGTCGCAGGTGACGACCTCGTGTTTCGGGTTAAGACTGTCGCGCAAATCATTCAATTTGCTTTCAGAACGTGCGGAAAGGATCAGCGTCGCGCCACGGTCGTGATAGGCCTTGGCCAAGGCCTTTCCAATCCCGTCCGAGGCGCCGATGATCCAGATGCGTTCTGTCTGCGGAGCGTCAGACATGTG
>CAXPTW010000003.1:0-22673 GCA_964220165.1 Abyssibacter sp. | reverse complement strand
GAGTGTGCTCTTCCGATCTCGCCGGGGCGGTTGCCGCCATCCACGTAGAACGCCGCTTGCTGATGGGGGTTTTCACCGTAACGCAGGGTCTGCTTGATTTCGCCGGCAAAGGCACGGCGGCGCGGAGTTTCAACGCCAGCAGCGCCGGCCATCCAGTTCGACACAGCCGCGTCGTAAGCCGCTGTGCGGGCATAAGCGTTCTGCGCCATCTTTTGACGGAAGCCGTAGGTGGTCTTGCCGTCGTTGGTTTCCAGCTCTGCCAGCAGGGCGTCGTAGTCTTCGACATCGACGATGGTGGTGGTGAAGCCGTGGTTCTTGGCCGAGGCGCGGATCATTGCGGGACCGCCAATGTCGATGTTCTCGATCATCTCGTCATACTCGGCACCACGGGCCAGAGCGGCCTCGAACGGGTAGAGGTTCACGACCAACAGGTCGATCCCGCCGATTCCATGCGCGTCCATCGCGGCGATGTGCTCGGCATTGTCACGCAGCGCCAAAAGGCCACCGTGCACACGCGGGTGCAGGGTTTTGACGCGGCCATCCATCATTTCCGGGAACTCAGTGACCTCGGAGACGTCTTTGACCGTCAAACCCGCGTCGCGCAGCGTCTTGGCGGAGCCGCCCGTGGACAAAAGCTCGACGCCCTTCGCCGCCAGTTTCTGGCCCAGCTCAACAAGGCCGGTTTTGTCGGATACGGAAAGAAGCGCGCGCTTCACGGGATAAAGGTCGGTCATAGATGGGTCCCCACGGGTGGCTCGAAGGCAGTCAGTTCAGCTCAGAGTCGCGTCGGTCATCTCAAGATCGCGGAGCGTGGTCGGCGTCTCCTGCGCCTTGGCGAGAGTCCAACGGACACGGGTCGCATAATCCATTGCTGCGGCAGATAGAACCACTTGTTTGGTCGCACGGGGCTTGAGACGGGTTTTTTCGAGGTAAACAGAGCGCTCAAGGCTCAATTTCGCCCGCCCGTCGTGCCGGAACACCCAAATCTCACCGGATTTAAGCGCCAGAGACACCGCCGTCCCGCCCATATCCAGCTCCGCGTCGACATCGGGATGGAGGTGAAAGCGGATCTGAAAGGGAATCCCCTGGAGTTTCAGCTTGTCCATCATCCGGTCGAATTGGCGCTCATCCTCGTTGGTCAGCGTCGCCAGAGTGTCTTCGCCCGCGATGCCGCGCCCATCACGCGAAAGTTCGATCTGGCGAATATGAGTGAGGCCATGGGTGCGACCATAGCCATTGTGCCCCGCCACGAACCCGCCGCCATCGTCGCTTGTCCTGAGTTCGAGCCGCACATCGGTCGGCACATCGACCAAAAGTTCGCGCATATGCCCGCCGACCATACGTTTCGGGCCAAGACGTGAGGAGGAAAACCCCTCCATCCCAAGCGTCGAATGAGACGGCGTCGCCCGTCCGGCCCGCCGCCAGTCCGCGCCAAAACTGCTTCCGGCGCCACAGTTGACGATGAGAGGCCGACGCCCAGAGGTCAACTCAAACGCCAAGGTCGAGGCATGGGCATTGAACGAGGCCTCCACCGCAGGCGGCGGGGCCGCGTCCGTGATGATCGAGGTGCGTCCAGCGGCGAGGCGCAGATAGCCCATATGAAGCTCTTGCCCCGGCGGTGTCTTGTTCCCCGAACTCGCCAGCGCATGATCAAGCCGCCCCTCAAGGCCCCGTCCGCCGCCATGGAACCGGGCCAGACCGCCATCTGCATGGCGCAGCGCCCGAAGCGTCGGCGCGATCCGGTCAATCGCCGCGAGATGCGCCTCATCCGCGACCAACCCGGCCTCGGACAGCGCCGCAGCGGCCCAGGTCAGAAGAGTGAAAACCTCAAGCAACTCCTCGGGATTGCGCGTCGGAATCCCGCCCTCCGCATCAATCCGCGTCGCGCATTCCTGTGCCAAGGCCTTGGTCGCGGTGTCGACATGCTCCTCCATCCCGACGAGGGAGAGACCAGCATAGATTAACCCAGTGAGCGCCTCAAACCGGGCCAGTCCCGGACTGGCTGTCTGCCACCGGCGGGACAGGAAAATCGTTTGTTGTGCGAGAGTTCTGTAAAAGGCGTTCGACGTCTCCGTGTCCTGCCCGGAGAGGAAAAACAGCGCGTGGTGAATCCAGCGAATTAGCCGTCGCCCGGTCAGGTCCGGCGTCCATCCCGGCCCGCGACCACGGGCGTAACGGTCCATCCAACCCGTGGTCCACTCCTGTGCCCGACGCCGCGCGTTATAGTCCCCAACGGCCACGAGATCGTCGAGCCAGGCAAAGCCGTGAATCTCCTCAATGAACCCGGCGGCAGGGGCCTCAAGATCCCAGATCGAGGCATTCGGCGCCTCGACCAGCGCACCCGCAAAGAGAAAATTGCCCGCGATCAACTGACGGCCACGCGCAAAGGAGCCGATGGATTTCGGCTCCATCTGCGATTGAAACCCCATCGCGGGTTTCGCACGCGCCGCGCGCCACGCATGATAGCTATTCATGCGGCGAACGGTCTTCGTGCGCCAATCTTCGCGTTGCGACATGTCGGGCCTGCCCCACCCATTTCCTTTTCGTTTGCCGGAAAGATAGCGGTCCGCCCTCCCCCTGTCATTGGGAAATGGCGACGCGATTAGCCCCGGCGCATGACCGTGATGAAGAATCCATCCATCCCGCCACGCTCGGCCCAATAATCAGGGCGCGTGCGCAATCCTTCGGGTCCGATCCATGCGGGATCGACACCGGCGACATTCAGCGCATCGAGATCGAGGGTAAGCTCCGGATGACGCTGCATCGCGTCGCGCACCTGTTCTTCGCCCTCGTCAATCAACAGGCTACAGGTGCAATAGACAAGCTTACCGCCCGGCTTGAGCATCCCAAGGGCGCGGTCGATCAAATGTTCCTGCAATTCAAAGAGGCCGGGGAAATCCGATCCGTCTTTTACCTGCGGCAAATCCGGGTGCCGCCGGATGGTGCCCGTGGCGGTACAGGGCGCGTCCAGCAGGATCGCATCGAACGGCCCGCCCTCATATTCCAACGCGTCGCCCACCACGATCTGAGCCGCAAGGCCACAGCGTGTCAGGTTTTCCTGAACCCGCGCCATGCGCGATTCGGAAATATCGAGCGCGGTGACATTGGCGCCCATCTGCGCGAGCTGCATGGTTTTGCCGCCGGGTGCTGCGCACATGTCAAGCACGTGCATCCCCGCTTCAGGGGCGAGAATCTTGGCCGGGAGCGCAGCGGCGGCATCTTGCACCCACCACTCCCCGGCCTCGAATCCGTCGAGTTTCGTGACCTGAACCGCGCCGCTCACCCGCACGGAGCCGGTCGGTAGCACCTCTCCACCGAGCTTTTCGGCCCAGACCTCTGGCGCGTCTTTGACAGTCACATCAATCGGCGCGCCCTTGGCATGGGCGGCCTCCATCGCGGCAACATCGGCTTTGCCGAAATCCGCGATCAGAGGTTTGCGCAGCCATTTCGGCAACATCGGCGCGGCGAGCGTGTCCCATTTGGCCTGCTCTGCATCGACCTTGCGCAGGACGGCATTGACCAGCCCTTTGAAATGGCTGGATTTCGGGCGTTCCTGCATCAGGGCCACATAGGCGTTCACGACCCCATGCGCGGCCTCACCCATGGCGCAGATCTCGAACACACCGAGACGCAGCGCATTCATCACATGCGGCGCAGGACGCTTGGAGAGGTGCGGTCCGAGCATCCGGTCACAGCGGTCGAGCACGCGCAGCGCTTCGGTCACGAGGCGTTGCGCGCGCGCGCGATCTTCGGGCGGCAAGTCCTTGGTCCGATTCAGGAGAACCTCAGACAAAAGCCGTTTTTCCACCAGAACGGCGTCCAAGAGGGCCAAAGCGGCCCGGCGAGCGGCCAGTCCCGCGACATCGGATGATCTTGTTTTCATGGCTTGATGCCGTATATCAGATGCAAACCCCGGACAAGTCATCCAGACAAGATCATCCGAAGGATTTCCCGATGAGCGACCAGAGCCAAGACCGAGACATCTCCGCACTTCCGCCTGCCGCCCAGCGCGCGCTGGCTGAGGCCGAAGAGCGCCGCAAGGCCCGCGACGAGGCGGTCAAGGCGATGCCGACCGAGCTTGGCGGGCGTGACGGGCCGGAACCGGTGCGCTATGGCGATTGGGAGAAAAAAGGCCTCGCCATCGATTTTTAAACTCGAACACTTACGAGAAAACCTGCAGTCGCCTGCGGGTTTTGTTTTGAGTATTTGATCAGCAATGAAGATCAGAGGCGTTTTCAGAGACCGAGCACGTCGAGCATATCGTATTCGCCCGGTTTTTTGCCCTGACCCCAAAGCGCGGCTTTCAAAGCGCCCTTGGCAAAGAGTGATCGATCCGAGGCGACATGCCGAAGGATGATCCGCTCCCCCTCGCCCGCGAACATCACGTCATGCTCCCCAATAATGTCACCGCCCCGGATGGCGGAGAAGCCGATGTCGCCTCTCTTACGCGCACCAGTAATGCCATCACGGCCCGAGTCGCTGACCTCATCGAGTTTGACGCCACGGCCCTCAGCCGCCGCTTCGCCCAGCATAAGCGCGGTCCCGGACGGCGCGTCGACTTTGCGGTTGTGGTGTGCCTCGATGATCTCGATGTCGTAATCCACATCCAAAGCGGCAGCGACCATTTTCGTGAGTTTGGTCAGGAGGTTGACGCCGAGAGACATGTTACCGGCACGGATGATCGTCGCGTGACGACCGGCGGCAGCGATCTTGGCCAGATCGTCCTCTGTCATACCGGTGGTGCCGATGACGTGGACGCAGCGCGCCTGAGCGGCGAGCGCCGCGAACTCCACGGTGGCGGCGGGCGCGGTAAAGTCGATCACGGCCTGCGCCGTCGCAAAAGCCTCAAGCGCGTCGTCGGTCACAGTGACGCCAAGCGCCGTGCCACCCATCGCCTCGCCAATGTCACGGCCGATCCAGTCATGCCCGGACCGCTCAATCACGCCCACAAGGCGACAGGCATCCGAGGCCACAACGGTTTTGATCAGCATCTGGCCCATACGCCCAGAGGCCCCGGTGATCACGATACCCGGCAGTTCGCTCATGACTTTGTCTCCATTCCTGTGTCGCGCGAGCTTTACCCTTTCGCACGCGCTTTGGCAAAGCCCGCTTGCAACAGAGAGCGCACAGGACTATCTCGCCCCTATGGCAAAACGTTCTCATTCCGGCGGACCGAGCGGTTCGCACCGTACCCTCCGCGTCGGCGAAGCTATTCGGCGGCGCCTGTCCGAGATTCTGACGCGTGGCGAAATCCACGACCCCGACCTCACCGCGATGTCGATCACGGTGGGAGAGGTGCGCGTGTCTCCCGACCTGCGCGTGGCGACGGCATACATCTTACCGCTGGGTGGCGGGGCTGCGGGCACGGCGCTTGAGGCCTTGCGCCGGAACAAGGGCGAGATTCGCCACCAGATCGGCAAAGCGCTCCAGATCAAGCACACGCCGGAGCTCCGGTTCGAGTTTGACGACACGTTTGACCGGATGGATGCCACCCGCCGCATGTTCTCGGACGAACGTGTGCAGCGCGACATTCATCCTGACGACGATCGCGACGAGGAAGAATAATGGCCCGACGCAAGAAGGGACGCGACGTCCACGGTTGGCTGATCGTGGACAAGCCCGCTGGCATGACCTCGACCTCTGTCGTCAACAAGGTCCGCTGGGCCCTGGACGCCAAGAAAGCTGGCCACGCTGGCACCCTCGACCCCGATGCGACCGGCGTTCTCGCTGTGGCGCTGGGCGAGGCGACCAAAACCGTGCCCTTCATCACCGAGGCGCTCAAATGCTACCAATTTTCAGTGCGTCTGGGCCAAGCCACCAACACCGATGATGCCGAGGGCGAAGTGATCGCGGAAAGCGATGCGCGCCCGACGGACGCTCAAATCCTCGACGCACTGCCGCAGTTCGAAGGCGACATCATGCAGGTGCCGCCGAAATTCTCCGCCGTGAAAATTGACGGCGAGCGCGCCTACAAACGTGCCCGCGATGACGAAGAGTTCGAGATCGCCGCGCGTCCTCTCTATGTCGATGAGCTGAAATTCATCGAGCGCCGCGACGACGATCATGTTATTCTCGAAATGGTCTGCGGCAAGGGCGGATATGTCCGTGCGATTGCCCGCGATCTGGGTGAGGTTCTCGGATGCTATGGCCATGTCGAATGGCTCCGTCGCGAATGGTCCGGCCCGTGGGATGCCGAAGAGGGCATTTCCGTCGCCCAGATCGACGAGATGGCCAAGACAGAAGCGCTCGACGCCTATCTCCGTCCTGTCGAGGAAGGCTTGGCCGATCTCGATGAGGTCATGTGCACGTCTGAGGGCGTGACGCGTCTTCGCAATGGCAACCCCGGCATGGTCTATCCGGCCGATGGGGTCGAATATGGCGATGAGGTTTGGGCCTCTTATCAGGGCGCGCCCGTGGCCGTCGGCATCTACAAATCCGGCGAATTGCACCCGAGCCGCGTGTTCAATCTTTGATTTTACGCTCTGACGGAACCCGCGCCCGGTCTCGGGCGTTGGGTCTTCATGACAGAGACCACAGGATTCCTCCCGCTCCCGACCGCCAACACGACCGAAGGCGCCCCCCGGCGCACGGGCGTCGAAATCGAATTTGGCGAGCTGGATGAACACCGCTCCGCCGACATCGTGGCCGATGTGCTCGGCGGTGAGGTGATTGCCGAAGGATCGCATGGCTACACGGTCAAAGGCACGGAGATCGGCGATGTTCAGGTCTATCTCGACACGGCCCTGCGCAAAAAATCGGACACGAAGCTGTCTGAACTCGGCCTTGATCTTGGCCGCGTGCTCATTCCTGTCGAGATCGTCACAGAACCACTCGAAGAGATGCAGCCGCTTGAACCGCTGATCGCGGCGCTGCGCAAAGCTGGTGCGAAAGGAAGTGGCGATGGCCTGTTTTACGGTTTCGGCATTCACTTTAATCCGGAGGTCGTCGCTCTCGAAGCGAAGCATGTCGTCCCGGTCGCCAAGGCCTATGCCTTTGCCGAAGATTACCTGCGCGCGGAGTGGCCGATTGACACCTCCCGCCGCCTGTTGCCCTTCACCGACCGCTACCCCTCACGTTATCTCGACGCGATTGCGGGCGAGACGTTTGAAACCCTCGACCCCTTCATGACCGTCTATCTGGAGACAACACCGAGCCGCAATCGCGGCCTCGATCTCCTGCCGCTATTTCGGTCTTATGACGAAGAGGCCTTCCTCGCACAGACCAAAGATATGGGATCGGTGAGCGCCCGCCCGACCTGGCATTTCCGTTTGCCGGATTGTCGGATTGATGAGGCGGATTGGAGCCTTGGGCACGAATGGCGGCGCTGGGTCTTTGTCGAGCGGCTGGCGCAGTACGCCGATCTGCTGGCGCGTCTTGAGGATGAATGGCTGGCCTATCGCGACACTACATTTGAGACCCGCGCGGATTGGATTGCCCGTCTGCGCCCCCTGCTCAAGGATCTCTGCCAAGAGGTGCTAGGAGATGTCTAAACCGGAAAAGCCGGTGATCGGTGTCACCACCTCGCGTCGCTCCGGCTGGCGCATTTTCCCGCTCGTCGCGTTCAACATCTGGCTGGCCGGTGGCAGGGCGCTGCGGTTCGGCACGGGCTACGACAACGACCTGTCCGATGTTGACGGCATCATCATCGGTGGCGGCGACGACATTTCTCCGGATCTCTATCATGGCGAAATTGTCGCCACCGCCCGGCTCGACCCCGTGCGCGATGCCTTGGAGGAGCGCCTTGTGCATGAGGCGCTGGCCCTCAATCTGCCGGTGATGGGCATTTGCCGTGGCGCACAGATGATCAATGTCGCCTTAGGCGGCACATTGCATCAGGACGCTTACGGCACCTACGTGAGTTCGCAACAGGTGCGGACGATCCTGCCGAAAAAGCTCGTCTGCCCGCAGGAGGACACCCGACTTTTGGAGATCGTCGGCCCCGGCGATATGGTGGTCAACGCGCTCCATTCGCAATCCGTGGCCGAACTGGGCGAGAATCTTCGCGTTTGCGCGCGTGATCCGGGTGGCATGGTTCAGGCGATTGAGCGCATTTCAGACCCCTTCGCCCTCGGCGTCCAGTGGCACCCGGAGCACCTGTTTTACGCCCGCCGTCAACGGGCCTTGTTCCGGGCCATTGTCACGGCTGGGGCCGCCTATCGCGACGCACGAGCTCAGATTGAAGCCGTCCAAGAGGACGCGGCCTGATCTTGCCTTTCGCGCGTATTCCCGCCATTCACAGGGCATGATCACACGCACGCATACCAAGGGCGACGCCCCCTCCACCGCGATCTATTCCGATTGTGAACGCTACCGTTACTCGCTGGTGCGCACATGGGCTCCCGAGGGGCGCAAAGCGTTGTTCGTGATGCTCAATCCGTCGACCGCCACAGAAGTGCAAAACGACCCAACGGTCGAGCGCTGTGAACGACGCGCCCGCGCGCTTGGGTTCGGGTCTTTCTGTGTGACCAATATTTTTGCCTGGCGTGACACCGATCCGAAAAAGATGCGTGCCGCCCTCGATCCCATCGGCCCGGACAATGACGCCGCCATTCGCGACTGGGCACTTTGGGCGGATCAGGTGGTGTGTGCCTGGGGTACCCATGGCGAACATCTCTCTCGCGGGCCTGCCGTTGAGGCCCTGCTCCGGGAGACGGGGCGTGACCTCTATCACCTCGGCCTCTCACAGGCCGGGCATCCCAAACACCCGCTCTACATCGCCTATAGCCAACAGCCGGAGCTTTGGCTCTAAGCATCACGCGGCAGTTGCGCCAACGTCCACGATGATGTCCTCAGCGCTCACCTCCAGCGCCCCATGTAGCACAGCCACCACATCGCCATTCACGATGACCTCGCTGCCGCTGCCGTCCTCGGTGAGCTGCACCTCCACAGTCGGCGCGTCCGTTGCCCCTTCGACCGGATCAAGCGTGATCCTGAGCACGTCCTCGCCCTGGGCAAAATCGGTGATCTCGGCAAAGCCCGCACCCGCGTCCAGAGTGATCCAGAATGTATCTGCGCCTGCACCACCAAAGGCGACATCCTCCATATCCATGATCAGGGTATCCTTGCTGTCCCCACCAAACAGGCGATCCGCCCCCTCATCGCCCGAGAGCACATAAGACGACTTGAGATCATCCCCCGCATGGATCGTGTCATTGCCCGCACCGCCAGAGAGCGCCGCAGTGCCGTCGCCCCCGTAAATCACGTCATCCCCGGCCCCGGCGTCCACGACGGCCGCATCGTCTCCAGTCGCGATCACATCGTTTCCGGCCCCGCCTGTGACGAGGTTCAGCGTCCCCTCGGTCTCAATCGTGGCCACGCCATCCTCGGAGAGGGTCAACTCCGCATCTGTGCCGCCTTGCATCTCATCATCGGGTAGGATCAGCGTCTCGCCGTCATCTGAGAGCGTCCATGTGACTGTCTCGCCCGTCAGAGTGCCGGTCGTGATCTCCTCCTCCCCTTCAGGCGCAATCACGTTATCCTCCTCGCTCCCGATGGGACCGGGCTCATCCGGCGTCTCCGGGTCGGTCAGGGTCGTGGGCGCGTCACCTTCGCCGCCCTCCGGTCCCGGGTTATCTGGGGTGTCACCGTCCTCTGGCAAAATCGCACCAAAATCACCGTATTCCGAGAGGGCATAGAGCACCGGCTCCCCCGTCTCCGCGTCCGGGATTTCAAGCATGATGTCGTCAACGGGGATCAGTTCATGACCGAGAAAGGTCAGCGTCGTATCCTCTGTCTCGGTGGTATAGGTCAGGCTGACGCCGATCTCCTCCCCGGCCTCATCCCGCACCGTCTCAACCGAGAACGCGCCGGTGCCGCCATCCGTCAGGGACAGGGTGACGTGATCCTCTCCGACTGTGAAATCTTCGAACAGGGTCTCTGCGGAGCCAAGCTCAACGGTTGTGTCCAGGCCGCCTGAGCCATCCGAGTCGTCCCCGACGTTGGCTGCCTCGGTCTCGGGGGGATCTATCTCGGTCTCAGAGGGGGCGGTCTCTTCGGGGCCCGTATTTTCGGCCCCCGTATCCTCCTCGCTGCCCTCTTCACCAGAGCCCAGCATATCGCCCAAAGAGCCCGTCTCGGTGTCCGACTCGGTTGCCTCCGCCTCCGCGTCGCCCTCATCCTCGCCAAAATCGAAATCCGTCAGGACAAACGCCGCCGGAACCAACCCAATCAGTGCCAATGCCCAAAGCATCTCAAACACCCCACTCTCACACTTACCCAGCGTCGACTCTACCGCCATGACGCGAAATAGAAAGAAAAAGCTCCTGAAAACTTTAACTAAACATTTGTTCACAAAGGTTAATTGTTCTTTTCCCTCAACGCGCTATAGTCATCCTGTGACCGATAGGATCGAGGCCCCATGACCAGCCCTATGACCAGCCCCAGCGACCAGATCACGACGGACATGCCGGACGAGATCGCGAGAGATCTCGAAAACCTGACGCATGAGCTTAACCGGCTGAACAATCACCGCTTTATGCGGATTCACAACTCCACCGCCCGGCTCATCTGGTTCCAGTTCCTGCGCGGGTTGGCCTTTGGTTTTGGCTCTGTGGTCGGGGCCTCCATCGTGGTGTCGATCGTCGGCTTTATCCTCAACCAGATCGATTTCGTGCCGATCATCGGGGACTGGGCGAAACAGATCGCCACTGACATCATGAGCCAGACGGAGCGTGTTGAGACCGGCCAGTAAGGCCCGCGCCTAGGGCCCAGGTCGGAAAAAGCTTTATTTTCCCAAAGAATCCCGCTATCTGCGCGAAATCCCAAAGCCGATTTTGGGATACCCTCTCCAAGGGCCCTGCTGGACGACATCCCGGCTTGCGCCATAACCCTTTGTTTTCGAAAGGAGACCCCGATGTCGATCACTGTTGAAGAGAAAAGCCGCCTGATCAAGGAATTCGCCACCAAAGAAGGTGACACCGGTTCCCCCGAAGTTCAGGTCGCGATCCTCACCTCGCGCATCACCACGCTCACCGAGCACTTCAAAACCCACAAAAAAGACAACCACGGTCGTCGTGGCCTTTTGATGATGGTTGCTCAGCGTCGTAAGCTTCTCGACTACCTCAAAGGCAAAGACGAAGCCCGCTACCTCGACCTCATCAAGCGTCTCGGTATCCGCCGCTAAGCTGATATGTCCGCCCCGCGCTCGACCCCGCTGAACCGGTCTTTTCAGGTTTTCGCGGTTCTGATCTGCGCGGGCGGCATCGCTTTTGTGATTGCAAGGACCCTTCAGGCAACTGGAGGGTCTTTGTTTTATGCGCTGGATGACCCTTATATCCACCTCGCTCTGGCGGAGAACCTTCTCCACGGTCATTACGGGATCAATCCAGGTGAGGTGGCCTCACCCTCCTCCTCCATTCTCTACCCTTGGCTTTTGGCCGCGCTCGGCGCCGGACCCTATGCGCCGCTTGTGCTCAATCTGATCGGGGCTTTGGGATCGGCATGGGTTTTGGGCGGCATTCTGTTTGACGCCTTCGGGCGGGACCAGACGCGTCTCTCTCCGCTCCTTTTGTTGGTCATGGCCGCGCTGTTGGCGGCGGTGAACGGCTATGCGCTGGCTCTGACGGGCATGGAGCACACGCTGCATGTTCTCGCCAGCCTCCTGATCCTGCGTGGGTTGATGCGGCTGGACCGCGACCATGGGCCAGATGGCTGGATGATCCTCGGCCTGATCGCCGCCCCCCTTTTGCGGTTCGAGGGCGCGGCTCTGACGCTCTCCGCCCTTGTCGCGCTTCTCGTTTGGGTCCATTGGCGCCAGGCGCTCGGCGTGACCGTCGTCATCGGGGCCGTGCTCACCGGCTATGTCCTCTGGATGACCTCTCTCGGCCTGCCGCCGCTCCCGTCTTCTGTCCTCGTGAAGTCTTCTGTGTCCGCCGCTGCCGTGGACCAAAGCCTCACCGGTGCCCTCGCCGCACAATTTGCCGAAGTCCGCGACGCGCTCGAACTTTTGCCGCCACGCTGGCTGTTGGGCGGCTTAGCAATGCTCTGCTTTGCCTTCGTGCCGCCTCTGGACGCACGGCGTGTCACGGTTGCGCTTGTGGTCGGCGCGGCGACCTGTGCGCAGCTTCTTGTGGGGCGGTGGGGCTGGTACGGGCGCTATGAGGTTTACATTATGGCGACCATGGCCGGGGCTGTGCTCTACGTCTGGTCGCCCGTCTTGTCCGCCCCGAAAGCGCGCGTCCTCAAACAACTCGCTGTTCTCGTCCTCGCCCTGATGATCGCGCGGGTCTATGTCACGCCGCTTTTGACCACGCATCTCGCCGCGCGCAATGTGCATGATCAGCAATATCAGATGCACCGCTTCGCGACGGAGTTCTTTCCGGAGGTGGCCGCCGTCAACGATCTCGGCTGGGTCGCCTATCGCAATGACACCTACGTCCTCGATCTCTGGGGCCTCGGGTCAGAGACGGCGCGGCAAAACTGGACGCGCTATGGCCTTGCTCCCGAATGGATCACGGAGATGGCCGAAGAGAAACAGGCGGTCTATGCGATGGTCTATCCCGGTGTCTTCACCGACAAACTGCCAGAGAACTGGTGCCTTATGGGCACGATCCGCACGATCCGGGTGACCTCCGCCTTTGAATATGTCGGGTTCTACCTGATCGACCGCACGCGCGAGGACGATATGCGTCAGGCGCTTGATGCCTTTGCCGCAACTTTGCCCTCCGGCACCGCCTATCAGGCCGCCGACTGCGCCGCGCCCTACGATTGGTCGCGCTACGCGGAGTAAGCTGCGTCAGATCAGCGGACGTCTTTTCGGCTCTTCCACGCTCAATACCGCCGCCTCGCGCATGCCGTCGGCGTCCTGGACCTCAAGCGTCCCATCGGACCACTCCACAAGCCCGTCTTTGCGCAGGGCCGCCAAAGTCTTGTTGGTGTGCACCAGAGAGAGACCCAGAGCGTCGGCCAAATCCTGTTGCTTGTAGGGAAACGGCACTTTGCCGAGTTTTTGTAGACCGATCATGGTGAGGCGTTCGAAAATCTTCAACAGCGCCCAAGAGACACGCTCCCGCCCGCTGCGTTGGCCAAGGGTTGCAAGGCTTTGTCCGAGAAAAGCCTCCTCGACCGCCGAAATCCAAACGAGGTCGTAGGCCCGTTCCGGGTGGACCTGAAACAGGCGCCAGAGGTCTTGGCGACGAAAGGCGCAGAGCACCATGGACTGGGTTGCCTCCACGGAATATTCCGACTCGCCCATCACCACGGATTGCAGCCCGACGAAATCGCCCGGGAAAATAAAATTGATCACCTGACGGCGACCGTTTTCGAGTGTTTTATAGCGTATGCCCATGCCACTCAAAACAGTGTAGAAATGCGGCGAACTGGTGCCTTCCATCAACACGGTCGTGCGCGGGTCCACGCTCAGTTCCCCGCTCTTGAACCCACCCATAAATGCCAATTCGCTTTTCGAGAACGGAACAAAGGCATCCTTTTTCCGAAGTGGGCAATTTTCACAGTCCACCGTCATCACTCATCTCTCCTCCTATGTCATAGTTTAATGCGCGAGAGGGGCGAGTGGTTCATGGTTTACATGATTTTTCTTATGGACTCCCCAATATGCACACCCCTTTTACCGAGCCAGCCTCGTTCTTTCTTGTTGTTTGCAAAGACAAAAACATCGCGAAGGATCTGTGTGACGCCCTCTCGGCCGCATTCCCGAAAATGCGCCCTCTGATGGCCGATACACCGGCTGAGGGACTCCTGCTCTTGGCGAAATCCGACCACATTTCCTTTGCCTTTCTGGCGATGACGCCCGCCGATCTCGACATCGGCGTGTTCAAACGGCGCCTGCGTCAGCGCGGCACACGCATCGTTTTGATCCGCGCGCCGGGCGCGCACGATGCCATGACGAACGATTACGCCGTCGTCTCGTGGCCGTTTGAGCCGACGAGCTTTCTCAACTTGAAATAGGTCTGAGTGATGCAGGGCTGTGGCGCGAGGTCTACCGCGCGTCATCCGCCATGCGGATCACATCGGCCACCTTTTGACCGATCACCTGTGAGCCTTTGCGCGACGGGTGGATGAGATCGACACCGTGATAGCTCGCATCGCCATAGGGCACGAGCTCGGAGAGATCGAGGAAATAGGCCCCCTCGCGTTTGCTGACCATTTCCGCGATCCGCCCCTCGAACTCATCGGCGTAGTCCGCACAGGCGTCGATGGCGCTGTAAATGCCCGGGCTGCGGAGATAGCCGAGATAGATCACATTCGCGCCCCGCGCCAAAATCCGGTCCACGAGCTGCGGGATTGTCCCGCGGTTCCCGTTTTTGGACACCATCCGGTTGACCTTGGTGTCGCAGGCCTTGCAGCCACAGCCAAGCCAAAGGTCATTCCCGCCGCCATTGAGCACCACCCAATCGACCGGGTCATCGCGATACTGTTTGCTGATATTCAGCCCCATCGCGCCGGTGATCGGCAGGGCATATTGCATCCGCGCGCCCCCGACCGCACGGTTTTCCACCGGTTCGCCAAGCGCGTCGGACACGGCATTGGAGATCGCGTTTCGGGACACGAGATGCCAGGACATCATCGAATCCCCGATGGCGAGGATACGCGGCTCTTGCGGTCCCTGATTGCGGGTGGAGGGCACGGTGTCGGCGGACGCAGCGCCCCAAAACCCTGTCACACAGAGCAGAGCAGCCAAGAAAAAAGAGACAAAATGACGGGCAAACACGGGCAAAAGACTCACTCTCATTGTCTTCACAAAGAATCGTTCTAGCACCCAGTCCAATGATGATCGCACAGCCACTCCGGCATGAAAACCTGAAAATCCCTGACACCCGGCAAAAGTCATATCGTCTAATGTTTTCGATTTGGTCTTGAAAATTTCCCGTCAAACTTCGTCAAAATATCCAAAATCCATTACTTTTCGCTCTGCCTCAGTCAACCCTTGTTTTAAAATGCTGGTTCCGCATGCTCCGGAGAAAGTTTCAACATAAATTCAACACGGGGATAACTATGGACACGGGAGTTTGGATCAGCCTGATCCTGTATTTCGCGCTGATGCTCGGCATTGGCTTCTATGCGTGGCGCAAAGCCACGGACACGGCCGAGGGCTATGTGCTCGGTGGACGCAATCTTCACCCGGCTGTCGCCGCGCTCTCTGCAGGCGCGTCCGACATGAGCGGCTGGTTGCTTTTGGGCCTGCCGGGTGCACTTTACATCTCTGGCCTGATCGAGGCCTGGATCGGGGTCGGCCTGTTCATCGGCGCTCTGGTCAACTGGATCGTGGTCGCCCCGCGCCTGCGCGAACAGACCGAGCGCTATGACAACAGCCTCACCATCCCGGAGTTCCTCTCCAACCGCTTCCCGACCAAGGCGATCACGCTTCGCGTCGTCTCCGCCGTGATCATCGTGGCCTTCTTCTCCGTCTACACGGCCTCCGGCCTCGTCGGCGGTGGCAAGCTGTTCGCCTCCGCCTTTGACGGCAGCTACATGACCGGCGTGATCCTCACCCTCGGCGTGGTTCTGATCTACACCGTGTTCGGCGGCTTCCTCGCGGTGAGCCTCACCGACTTCGTCCAAGGCTGTATCATGATGCTCGCGCTGATCATCATGCCGATCGTGATCCTGACGACCGGTCAGGGCGCTGGTGTGGACCAGGCCGCCGAACGCCTCGCGACCGAGGTGGACCCGAACTACCTGTCGATGACACACGGCCTGACCATCCTTGGCCTGATCTCCACGCTCGCCTGGGGCCTCGGCTATTTCGGCCAGCCGCACATCATCGTGCGCTTCATGGCTGTGCGCTCTGTCAAAGAGGTCGGCACCGCCCGCAACATCGCGATGCTCTGGATGGCGATTGCCATGATCGGCGCGATTGGCGTCGGCATCTTTGGCCGCACCTATATCGAACGCAACGGCCTTACGCTGGAAGATCCGGAAACCATCTTCATCGTGCTCTCGGAACTCCTGTTCCACCCGCTGATCACGGGCTTCCTGTTCGCCGCGCTTCTCGCCGCGATCATGTCCACCGTGTCGTCTCAGCTCTTGGTGTCATCCTCCTCCCTGACCGAGGATTTCTACAAGGTCTTCTTCCGCCGGGAAGCGACCGATATGGAGCTGGTGAATGTGGGCCGCCTGTCCGTCGCTTTGGTCGGCGTCGTCGCGATCCTCATCGCCTCTGATCCGGACTCGAACGTGCTGGGCCTCGTGTCCAACGCCTGGGCCGGCTTTGGCGCCGCCTTCGGACCCCTGATGATCCTGTCTCTGACATGGTCACGGATGACCGGGGCCGGGGCAGTTGCGGGTCTCATCGCGGGCGCTGGCACCGTTGGGATCTGGATCTCGACCGGTCTGAACAAGACCTTCATGGGCAGCGGCCTTTACGAGATGGTGCCGGGCTTTATCGCCGCTTTTGTTGCCATCTACGTTGTCAGCCTCTTGACCAAGGATAGCGGCGAGTTCCGCGCCATCACCAAAGCAGATGAGTAACACGGCACAACGCCGGACAATCTGACAGATCAAAACACGGGCGGCCCCAAAACCGCCCGTGTTCTCGTATCCCCTCAATGCTTACAGGGCTTGGCGTATTCGTCGTTTTCCTGTATGAGCGCGACATCTGAGACGTGACGCAACAGACCCCGGCGTTGTGAGAAGAGGATATGGGGTCGGCGGCAATGGGGCCGCCACGCAAACGGGAGACGCGGGAGGGCCCGCGAGTGCTCCCAAACAGGATACACTTGATGTTCAAAGAAGTGAAAAAATCGATCCAGTGGGGCGAAGAAACGCTCACGCTGGAAACGGGTAAAGTTGCCCGTCAGGCCGATGGCACCGTCATCGCCACCCTTGGTGAAACCTCCGTGATGGCCAACGTCACCTTTGCCAAGACGCAAAAAGAAGGTCAGGACTTTTTCCCGCTGACCGTCCACTACCAGGAAAAATACTACGCCGCCGGGAAAATCCCGGGTGGCTTCTTCAAACGTGAGGCGCGTCCGACGGAAAAAGAGACGCTCACCGCACGTCTGATCGACCGTCCGATCCGTCCGCTGTTCGCACCGGGCTTCAAAAACGAAGTGCTCGTGATGTGCACCGTGCTGTCCCACGATCTCGTCAACGACCCCGATGTCGTCGCCATGATCGCGGCCTCCGCCGCTCTGACCATCTCCGGTGTGCCCTTCATGGGTCCGATCGCCGGTGCGCGCGTCGGCTATGAGGATGGCGAATACATCCTGAACCCGACCGTCGACGACATGCAGGGCCTGCGCAACAACCCGGACCAGCGTCTGGACCTCGTTGTCGCCGGCACCAAAGACGCCGTGATGATGGTGGAATCCGAGGCCTACGAGCTGACCGAAGAGGAAATGCTCGGCGCTGTGACCTTTGCCCATGAGCAAATCCAGCCGGTCATCGACTGCATCATCGACCTCGCTGAAGAATCCGCGAAAGAGCCGTTCGACTTCCAGTCGCCGGACTACTCGGAGCTTTACGCCGCCGTCAAAGCCGCTGGCGAAGAGCAGATGAAAGCCGCTTACGCGATCCTCGACAAACAGGACCGTGTGGCTGCCGTCTCCGCCGCCAAAGAAGCGATCAAAGCGACCCTCTCCGAGGAACAGCTTGCCGACGCCAACCTCGGCTCCGCGCTCAAAAAGCTCGAGTCCACCGTTCTGCGCTCTTCCGTCGTGAAGGAAGGCAAACGGATCGACGGTCGTGCCCTCGATCAGGTGCGCCCGATCGTCTGCGAAACCGGCCTCCTGCCGCGGACCCACGGTTCTGCCCTGTTCACCCGTGGTGAAACTCAGGGCCTCGTCGTGACCACGCTCGGCACCGGCGACGATGAACAGATCATCGACGCGCTGCACGGCAACTTCCGCTCCAACTTCCTGCTGCACTACAACTTCCCGCCGTACTCCGTCGGCGAAGTGGGTCGTGTCGGCTCCCCGGGGCGTCGTGAAATCGGTCACGGCAAACTGGCATGGCGCGCCCTTCAGGCCGTTCTGCCCGCCGCAACCGACTTCCCCTACACGATCCGTATCGTGTCCGAGATCACCGAATCCAACGGCTCCTCCTCGATGGCGTCTGTTTGTGGCGGCTCCCTGTCCATGATGGACGCCGGTGTTCCGCTTAAGGCCGCTGTGGCCGGTGTCGCGATGGGCCTCGTGCTCGAAGACGACGGTGAATTCGCGGTTCTGACCGACATCCTTGGCGACGAGGATCACCTCGGCGACATGGACTTTAAAGTCGCAGGCACCGAGAACGGCATCACGTCCCTTCAGATGGACATCAAGGTTCAGGGCATCACTCCGGAGATCATGAAGCAAGCGCTCGCTCAGGCGAAAGAAGGCCGTCTTCACATCCTCGGCGAGATGAACAAAGCGCTCTCCGGCGCGGGTGAATTCTCCGCCCACGCCCCACGCATCGAGACCATGCAGATCCCGACCGACAAGATCCGTGAAGTGATCGGCTCCGGCGGTAAAGTGATCCGCGAGATCGTCGAAACCTCTGGCGCGAAAGTGGACATCAACGACGAAGGCATCATCAAGATCGCCTCCGCCAACGGTGACGCCATCAAGAAAGCCTACGACATGATCTACTCGATCGTCGCAGAGCCGGAAGAAGGCGTGGTCTACAAAGGCAAAGTCGTGAAGCTCGTCGATTTCGGCGCCTTCGTGAACTTCTTCGGCAAGCGTGACGGCCTCGTGCACGTCTCCCAGATCGAAAACCGCCGCCTGAACCACCCGTCGGACGTCCTCAAAGAAGGCCAGGAAGTTTACGTCAAACTCCTCGGCTTCGACGACCGCGGCAAAGTCCGCCTCGGCATGAAAATGGTCGATCAGGAAACTGGTGAAGAGATCAAGAAAGAGGAAGAAGCCGAGTAATCGGTCCTCCCTTTCAAGACATAGAAAAGCCCCGCTTTTGGCGGGGCTTTTTGTTTGAGTATTTTGGCCAAGAAGAAGCTGGGAGCCTAAGCCCCGCCAAACCACCGTTTCGCCGCAAGATCCTCGACGCTTTCCGCCTCGATCTGATCGACCTTCCGCATGACGCGCCTGACGTGATCGGCGTCGTTCTGGGTCATGTTGGAGCCGCGTTTGATCTTGGCCTGAAGCTCGCTGTTCGAGCGGGTGTAATAGTGGTTGAGCTGGATGTGCTCTGCCGAATAGAACCCCGGCTTTTTGCGGTCATTGACAGAGGCGCGTTGGCCTTGGTCGTTCACGCTCTCCGATGATCCATCCGTTTCAATCGAATGTACCTTGATCGCGGTGACGTGGCAGGGGTCCACGATCATTTTGAAATTGCACATGCCTTTTTGCGGCGTCATCGGGTCGGGGTGGCGGCGGGTATAATTCGGCACGATGCCCCCCTCTGGCGCGTCCTCAAAGCCGTTGCGCCCAAACATGTGCCACGGGAGCGAGATGTTCACCTCTCCCTCCAGATGCGTGAGACAGTCGAGCAGAGTGTCCCCGGATTTGGGCACCAGAAATTCATCCACGTCGATGAAAGTCATCCAGCGGAATTGATCGCCGAAATTCGCCACCGCATGGACATAGGCCAGCACTTGGTTGTGGATTTCCGCGCCGCTGGCCCCATCGCGGAGCTTTTGGTTCCACGGGATCACCGTCACGTTTTGGACGCCCACGGCGGCCACGATCTGGACCAGCGTGCCGTCGGTCGATCCGTTGTCGTACACGTAGAAATGCCGCACACCCGCCTTTTGGTGAAACCGCGCCCATTCGCCGATATGCGCCTCTTCGTTTTTGACGATCAGAACGACGGCCAACCCCTGCCGATCCGGCAGGGGCGCGGGCGGGTTGAGCGCAAGGCGTGAAATGGATTTGGTGCGGCGCAGTGCTGAAATCATGAAAAAACCCCTGTTCGCGAGCACCATAAGAAAGATCGGCACAGGCGAACAGGGGCGATTTTTAACCGGCTTTTGGCCGAGGCGTTTAGGCCTTCACGAACCGCAGGTACGGCAGCTTGATGTCCACCTCACCGAATTTCTCGGCGGCCTGCTCGTCCGTGAGCGACAGAGCGGCGATCACGTCCTGGCCAATGGTCCAGTTCGCAGGCGTCGCAAGCGGCACGCCATAGGTTTTCTGGAGACCGTCGAGCGCGCGGAGCACTTCGGCAAAGTTCCGGCCCACGGACATCGGGTAGGTCATGATGAGCTGGATTTTCTTGTCCGGGGAGATGATGAAGACAGAGCGCACAGAGGCGGAGTCTGCGGCGGTGCGACCATCCGGGAGATAGGCATCAGCCGGAAGCATGTCGAACGCCTTGGACACCGCCAGATCGGTGTCGGCAATGATCGGGAAGCCCGCTTTGGCGCCAGAGAAACCCTCGATGTCGGCTTTCCACTCGACGTGCTCATCGGCACCATCGACGGAGAGGCCGATCACTTTCGTGCCGCGCTTTTCCCATTCGGCGGCGAGCTGAGCCACGGCCCCGAATTCGGTGGTGCAAACCGGGGTGAAATCTTTCGGGTGGGAGAACAGAATCGCCCAGCTGTCGCCAATCCAGTCGTGGAAAGTGATCTCACCCTGGTCGGTCATGGCGGTAAAGTTCGGAACGATGTCGTTGATACGAAGACCCATGGTCATCTCCTCTATGTGTTAGTGCGTCGTCTGGAAACTTAGATACATTCTAAATTTCGAATTTCCACCCCGCTTGCAGCAACCGCGACAAATTTACTCGGGTTTATTCAGAAGGGGCATTTCGCTGTAAAGGACAGCCCCGCACCGCCATCCGGGTGCCGGAACCGTAGCTGTTCTGCATGCAACATCAAGCGTGGAGCGGCCCGTGCCTCGCCTGTCGCATAGAACGGGTCGCCCATGATCGGGTGGCCCAGCGCCAGCATATGCACGCGCAACTGGTGCGAGCGGCCTGTCTTGGGCATGAGGCGCACCCGCGTCTGGTTGCCCTCATAGCGCACCACCCGCCAATCGGTGACGGCGGGCTTGCCGGTCTCGTGGCAGACCATCTGTTTCGGACGGTTCGGCCAATCGACGATAAGGGGCAAATCCACGGTCCCGGTCTTCTCCGCGACATGCCCATGCACCCAGGCGACATAGGTTTTCTTGGTCTGTCGTTTCTCGAACTGAAGCCCGATGTGGCGCTGCGCGTGGGGCGTCAGGGCAAAGACCATCACACCAGAGGTATCGCGGTCCAGCCGGTGAATGAGCAACGCCTCCGGGAACGCCGCCTGAATCCGCGACATCAGGCAATCCGCGAGATGCTCCCCCTTGCCCGGCACGGACAAAAGCCCCGACGGTTTGTTCACCACGAGGATTTCGTGATCCATGTGGAGCACATCGAGCGGGTCTTGGGGCGGATTGTAATCGTCACTCATGAGAGGCCGCGTATCATGTCCGTCGGACATTGGCAAAAATCCGATGGAGCATCTTGGTGAGCTCTTGCGCATCGTCCTCGGTAAAGGCCGCCGGAAAATCGCTGTCGATGTCGAAAACGCCCAGAAGCTCGCCATCGGCATTCTCAACCGGCAGGACCAATTCCGAGCGCGTCGAAGAGGCACAGGCGATATGCCCCTCGAACGCCTCCACGTCCGGCACCAATTGCACCTCTCGCGTCCGGGCACAGGCGCCGCAGACCCCGCGCGAGAACGGGATCACGAGACAGCCATGTCCGCCCTGATAGGGGCCGATTTTCAACAGCTCCGGCGCAACGACGCGGTAAAACCCCGTCCAGTGAAACCGATCATCCGAGTGATGCACCTCACAGGCCACCGTCGCCATGAGCGCGACCTCATCCGTCTCCCCCGCACAGAGCGCCTCAAGCCGCGCGGCCAAGCCCGCATAATCCGTCATGATCTGTCCCTTTCTCGCAATCTGCAAACCCATTGGTAAGATTTGCCTCCTAGGATCAAGCCAAATAACGCGTTTCTCGCTATGCAGAAAAAGGGTCGGCTATGAAACTGACACATCAGGATTTTAACGGCGTGCGTGTGGCCTGCGTCGAGGAGAACCGAATTGATGCCGCCTGCGCCATTCAGTTCAAGGACGAAATGCGCGCGATCAGTGACACGGGTCCCGAGCGCATCGTGCTCGACCTCGGCCGGGTGGAGTTCCTCGACAGTTCCGGTCTCGGCGCCGTGGTCGCCGCGCTCAAGGCGGTGCGCAACGGCCAATCGCTCGAATTGGCCGCGCTTCATCCCACCGTCAAACGGGTGTTCCACCTGACACGGATGGACACCGTTTTCACCATCCACGACAGCGTCGTTATCGCCCTGGAGGGCATCGCCGATGCGTCATGAGCTCTGCACCGCAGAGACCTTCGCGCCCCTCATCCCGCACAAAGCAAGAGACTACCACGTGAGGATTGTTCTGCCAGCCACGGAAACCGCCGTTCGTCGCGGCCTCGCGAGCCTCAAACAGAGCCTCGCCCCCTTTCAGTACTCCCGCGATGAGCTTGGCGCGCTGGAGATCGTTCTGGCGGAAACGCTCAACAACATCGTCGAACATGCCTATGCCAATGGCCCGGCGGGCAACATCGAGATTTGTCTCAATCACGCCTCAGACGGGCTATGGTGCACGGTGATCGACGATGGCGCGATGATGCCCGATGGCGAGGTGCCTCTGGGCCGTCGCGCCAAGCTGAACTGCGAGGTTAAGGATCTGCCCGAGGGGGGATTTGGCTGGTTCCTGATCCGGGAGCTGGCGCATGATCTCGTCTATGAACGCCGGGAGGATCGCAATTACCTCTGTTTCCGGATCGCCATCGGAGAG
>CAXPTW010000002.1:0-76879 GCA_964220165.1 Abyssibacter sp. | reverse complement strand
CGACCTCCTGCATCGGCTGTCCTGACGGCCAGAAACGCACTGGCTATGGCAAGCAGTGGGAACATTGCGGCCGCAACGGGCACGAAAGCGAGGCCGGGACCGTGGTCGATGACCATGCCGCCCGCCCATGCGCCGACGGCGTTGCCGAGATTGAAAGCTCCGATGTTGAAGCTTGATGCGAGGCTCTGGCCCGCGCCATCGGCTTTGGACAGCACCCACATCTGCAAAGGTGCGACGGTGGCGAAGGCGGTCGTCCCCAGCAGGCCAGTGAAGACAATGGTCAATGTCCGGCTGTCCAATACCAAGGCTATTGTCGTCAGCGTGATGGCAAGCGCGACGAGCGTGCCGATGATGGCATGGATGAGATTGCGATCCGCCAACCGGCCCCCCAGCAGATTGCCGACGACCAGACCGCCACCGAAGACCAGAAGGATCGGTGAGACCGCGCTTTCATCAAAGCCGCTGATTTCCGTCAGCAGCGGTACGATGTAGGTGAACACCGCGAATACGCCGGCGTAACCGAGGACCGTGGTCAAAAGCCCAAGCAGCACTGGACGGCGGGCAATGGCGCGCAGATCGGCGCGCCAGTTCGTCGCCTCCTGGTTTTCGTGCTCTTGGGGCAGCAGCACGACAAGAACGATCAGCGCGATCATCCCAACCAAAGTCACCGCCCAGAACGTCGCGCGCCAGCCATGGTGCTGCCCCAGCCAGGTTCCAAAGGGCACACCAAGAACGGTTGCGACCGTCAGTCCGGTGAACATGACGGCTATTGCCGACGCGCGCTTGTCTTCTGCGACAAGCCCGGTCGCCACTACGGCCCCGACGCCGAAAAAGGTGCCATGCGTCAGCGCAGTCAGAACGCGCGCCGCCATCAACCAGCCATAACTCGGTGCAAGTGCGCAAGCGGCATTTCCGATGATGAAAATGACCGTCAGACTGACGAGCACTTGCTTGCGTGGCCAGCGCGCAGTGAGTGTGGTCAGAACCGGCGCGCCAATCGTGACACCGAGCGCATAACCGGAAATCAGCAAACCAGCCGCCGCAATGGTGACATTCAACTCGCGGCTGACTTCCAGAAGCAGGCCCATTATGACAAATTCTGTGACGCCGATCCCGAAGGCCCCGACCGTCAAAGCGTAGAGCGCCAGCGGCATAATACATACATCCCGTTCTTCAATCCGTCTGTTTCCTTAGAGATAGACGAATGGCATTTGATGAAATAGACTGCCTAATGGAACATCACTTGTGAGATCAAATCATCATGGCACGTATTGAAACCAACCGATCCGGTGAGATGGAAGTTTTTGTCCGTGTGGTGGAACAGGGTGGATTCTCGCCCGCAGCACGAATCTCGGGCATGACCCCCTCTGCCGTCAGCAAACTGATCGCGCGGTTAGAGGCGCGGCTTGGTGCGAGGCTACTCAATCGTTCAACGCGCCAACTTCAACTCACACCCGAGGGCTGTACTTTCTATGAAAGTGCCACGCGCATCCTTGCCGATATGGAGGACGCGGAGCTGGCGGCTGGCATTGGCGAGCAAGCGGTGGGGCGCGTGCGCATCAACACCAGCGCCTCATATTTCAATCACATACTCGCGCCGGTGCTGCCTGAATTTCTGACGCTGAATCCAGCCGTCACGCTCGATATCGTTCAAACCGATGCAGTGGTTGATCTTCTTGCCGAGCGCACCGATGTCGCCATTCGGGCTGGGCCTATGAAAAGCTCAAGCCTTGTTGCCCGAAAGCTTGGTGAGACGCCGCTGACCATCGTCGCATCGCCTTCGTATCTGGAACGCCACGGCGAACCGCGCAACATTGCCGATCTCGAACAGCACAATCGACTTGGTTTTGGCTATACACGCGCGGTTGATGGTTGGAACTTGCGTGAAAATGGCAAGGAAAGCCTCGTACCTGCCACCGGTCGGGTGCAGACGAGCGATGGTGAAGGTTTGCGCCATCTTGCTCTTTCAGGCGTTGGCCTTGCTCGGCTCGCAGACTTCACAGTGCGCGCAGATGTCGACGCCGGAAGACTGATACCAGTCCTCAGTAATATCAACCCCGGCGAGAAAGAGGAATTTCACGCCGTCTATATCGGCCAAGGTGGTCCGCTGCCCTCGCGCGTTCGGGCGGTACTGGACTTTTTGGCCGAGTATGGAAAGGTATCATGATGGCCTAATTCATAGGGCAATAGAGTAGGTGTAGTCCTCGGTTTCGTCGACTTCGGCCCGCCACATATTTAAACTGCTCCAAAATCGCACCGAATGCGTCGTGAGATACTGCCACGACATCGATGCGTTATGCGTATGTCCGATCCTCAAGATCGACACTTTTGACCATGTCGTCGAGAAGCGACAAAAACTCAGTCTCAGCTTCGGAGAGTTTGCGTTTAGGGTTGGTAAGATAGAAGATGTTGATCAAAGGAAGATCGTCATAGGGCGGTAACTGCCTTAGGAGACCGAGTTCCATCTCGCGCTTCGCAACGTGGAGGGGGAGCGCTCCGATCCCGACATTCGTGACGATCATGCGCCGTAGTTCCAACAGGTTTGATGACACGCCGCGCCAATTGGTTGCAATTTTCGCTCGCAGGCGAAGTTTGGTGACAGGTTCGAGCGCACCACCCTCAGTTTCCGTTTGAAACGAGACGGAGGGCTCCCCTTCCAATTCCGAGACCGAAATAGCCTCTTGACCAAAGAGCCTGTGTTTCGGCCCACAGAACAGTCCGAATTTCTCCCTGTAAAGCACAGTCGCTTTCAGGTCTGATGGAATTTTATGCAAAAGACAGAGCCCGAAGGAGGCCCTGTTTTGAGCGACGCGGCTGACGACTTCGTCACTTTCGGCAACAGCTACCGAAAAACTCACCTTCGGATGCGCCTCCGCGAAGCTGTTGAGGACGTCATCGAAATGCTCTGAAATCACGTGGGAGGTGGTCACAATCGTGATGTGACCACGCAGTTCCGAGCCACCTTCTTCGAGCAGGGACGGCAGTTGCGACACAGCGCCAAAAATCGAGGAGCATTCAGAATAGAGCCGCTGTCCGGCCCGGGTGACTTTGAATTCATTGGGTTTTCTAACGATCAACTGATGACCTGTTGTGTCCTCGAGGCGTTTGAGCGCAGAAGAAATGGTCGGCTGCTTCAGACCGAGAAAACTCGCCGCGCGGGATATGCCGCGCTGTTCGACAACGACCATGAAGGTGCGGAGCAGGTTCCAATCGAGATTCCACGGGAACCTTTGTTCGTAAGGCTTCATTATTGATCAAACCTATGATGAAAATTGTTATTATTTATTTGCGTGATGCTCGACTGCATGCAAGCCTTTTGTGTGAGGGGGCTTTGGGCGTCAGTTTGCAGACGCCCGAACCATCCCCAAAAAAAATCAGAATATTTGCGCCGCCCAAGAGGAAGCGCACCATCAGGAGAGAGACTTATGACCGAACGCAGAAGCCTGCTTAAAATGTCCATCGCTGCCGCCAGCCTTGCCTTGACCGGCATGACGCTTGCCGCGCCCGTGGCGGCAGAGGAACTTGATACGTTGCAGGAAAAGGGCGTGATGCGCATTGCCATGTCCGGCGCCTATCCTCCGTTCAACTTCGTGAACGACAAAAATGAGGTCGTGGGCTTTGACCCCGCCATCGGTGCGGAGATCGCAGAGCGTATGGGCCTCGAAGTCGAGATCGTCACGACCGCATGGGACGGCATCATCGGCGGTCTGCTCGCCAACAAATACGACGCCATCGTCGGCTCTATGTCGATTACGGACGAGCGCAAAGAAGTCGTGGATTTCGTCGGTCCGTATTACCGCATGAGCCGCGGGATCTTCGTCACAGAGGACACGGAAATCACCTCTCTCGACGATCTGAAAGAGGCGACACTCGGTGTAACCCTCGGGGAAACCCATGAACAGTGGGCGCGCGACGAGGGCTATAAAATCCGCACCTATACAGGTCTGCCTGAACTCAGGCTCGAACTGGAAAACGGTCGTGTGGATGCGATCGTGAACGACGACATTCCGATGCTTCTCGCGATTGGCTCCAAAGAGATGCCGATCAAGCAGCTCGACGTTGATCTGCCGGGCGTCGCGGATGAGGCCGGGATCGCCATCCGTAAAGGCAATCCGGAGCTGATGGCCGCAATGCAAGAGGCGCTCGACGCCATGCAAGAAGACGGCACCTATCTCGAAATTGCCAAAGAGTGGGTCGGCGGCGACATCCGCTAAGACTTTCCCTGTCACCGGCTGCGGCTTGAGGCGGCGGCCGGTGGATTGCTTTGCACGTTTTTGGAACGGGGCGTAAACGCCATGGACGTAGATCTCATTCTGAGGGTCTATCCCTATTTTATCGAAGCTGCGGTCGTGACGGTCGAACTGTCTGTTCTGACGATCCTTCTCGGGCTCGTCTGTGGCGCTCTTGGCACGGCGGCGCGCCTGTCACGCTTTTCTTTTGTGCGCTTTCTCGGGGCAGCCTACGTCAGTGTGTTTCGCGGCACGCCGGCCCTGATCCAGTTGTTCATTTTGTATTTTGGCGGCCCACAGATCGGCATCCAACTCGATGCGTTCGAAGCCGGTGTCATCGGTTTGGGCGTCAACATCGGAGCCTATATGACCGAGACGATGCGCGGTGCGATCATCTCCGTCGATCACGGCCAGGCCGAAGCCGCCCGCACACTCGGGCTGTCGCGATTGCAGGCCTTTCAGAAAGTCGTTCTGCCGCAGGCGATGCGCCTCATGATCCGCCCGCTCGGCGTGAACATCAACGCCCAGATCAAGGGCACCGCGCTCGTCGCAGCGATCTCTGTGGTGGAGCTGACCTATACGGCGCAACGATACATCGGATCGACCTACAAACCGTTTGAAATGTTCCTGCTCGCAGGGGTGCTCTACCTCATCATCATCACGATCACGGGCAAGTTCATCTCCTACCTCGACCGTCGGGTGCGTCTGCCATGAGCTGTTATCTGTCCGTTCCCCCGAACCTGAAAGGCGTGTGTCATGGGTCTTGATTTCTCAGTTGTCCCCTCTTACGCCGACGCGCTGTTGCTGGGCGTGATCTGGACCATCGCGATCACCGTCGCCTCTGCTGTTCTGAGCTTTTTTGGCGGTATTCTTTTCGCGGTCATCGCGCTCTATGCGCCGCTCGTCCTGCGCCTGCCGTTCCGCTTTTTCGCCTGGTTGTTCATGGGCACGCCGCTGCTGTTGCAGCTGTTCCTGATCTATTTCGGGCTTGTCGAACTGGGCATCGACCTGCCGGCCTTCGTCGCGGGTGTGATCGGCCTCGGCCTGCACTTTGCGGTCTATAATTCGGAGCTGATCCAAACCGCGATTCTCGCCGTGGACAAGGGCCAGATGGAAGCCGCGCGCACGCTCGGGCTGTCTCGGGGTCAGGCGCTCGTGCGAGTGGTCATTCCGCAGGCCGTGCGCGATGTGATCCCGCCCATTGGCAACAACATGATCGCGCTGCTCAAAGACTCCGCGCTCGTGTCCGTCATCGGGGTTTCGGAACTGACCCTATCCGCGCAGTTGGCCATCGGGCGCACCTACCGTCCGTTCGAATTCTACGCCGTCGCCGCAGTTCTCTACTACGTTATCAACCTCGGGATGGAAGCGGTCTTGCGTCGCATCGAGCGCCGCACCCAGCTCTCCCGCTAATCCGATAAGGATCTGACATGACCGATACGCCCTTCGTTCAAATCCGCCATGCCCAGAAGGCCTATGGTGAGCTTGAGGTCCTCAAGGACATTTCCCTGACCGTCGATCGCGGCGAGATCGTCGCCATCATCGGCCCGTCAGGGTCCGGTAAATCCACGCTGCTCCGCGCGATCAATGATCTCGATCCGCTCACGTCCGGGGAGGTGCTCCTCGAAGGTGTGCAGGTCAACAAAAAGCTGCCGCATCGCCAGTACGAGAAACACATCAACGAGATGCGGCAGCAGATCGGCATGGTGTTCCAGCACTTCAACCTGTTCCCGCATCTGACCGTGCGTGAAAACGTGACGATGGCGCCGAAACTGTTGAAGGGGTTGTCCTCCGCCGAGGCCGATAAACTCGCCGAAGAGCAACTGGCCCACGTCGGCATGTCGGAGCGGATCGACTATTATCCCTCGCAGCTTTCGGGGGGCCAAAAACAACGCGTGGCGATTGCGCGCGCGCTCGCGATGAAACCCAAGCTCATGCTCTTTGACGAGGCGACCTCCGCCCTTGATCCCGAACTGGTCGAAGAGGTGAACCTCGTGATGAAAAAGCTCGCCGAAGAGCACATGACGATGATCATCGTAACCCACGAAATGGATTTCGCGGCCTCGGTCTGTGACCGCGTGATTTTCATGGACGGCGGTGTGGTGGTCGAAGAAGGCCCGCCCTCCGTCGTGTTCCAGAATCCGACGCAGGAACGGACGCAAAACTTCCTGCGCAAACATCTCGCTCAATACGCTGAAGGTGCAAAATGACGACCGGGCAGTCCCATCTGTTCTACCAATCCCGCCAACCCCGTCCGTTTCTGGAGCGGGGCGAAGGGATCTATCTCTATGACGAAAGCGGCAAGCGCTACATCGACGGCTCGTCCGGTGCGATGGTGTCCAATATCGGTCACTCCAACCCGACCGTTCTGGCCAAGATGAAAGCGCAGATGGACAAGGCCACCTTCGGCTACCGGCTGCATTTCAGCACACATCCCTCCGAAGATCTCGCGGCCAAACTCGCGGGGCTGATGCCAGAGGGTCTGGACCGCATTTTCTTTGTCTCTGGCGGCTCAGAGGCGGTCGAAACCGCGGAAAAACTCGCGCGCCAATATGCCGTCACGCAGGGGCAAGACAGCCGTTGGAAAGTCATCTCCCGCACCCCGGCCTATCACGGCGGGACGCTGGGGGCGCTGGCCCTCACCGGCGGCAAGCTCTTTGCCGGGCCGTTCGCACCGATGTTCCAAGAGATGCCGCATGTCAAAGCGCCACAGACGTATCTGGACCGGGACAACCTCAGCGAAGACGAGCGCGGCATCAAATACGCCGAAATGCTCCGCGAACGGATCGAGGCCGAGGGGCCGGAGACGGTTCTGGCGTTTATCATGGAACCTGTTGGCGGGGCCTCAACCGGGGCCTTGGTTGCACCTGAGAGCTATTACAAACGTATCCGGGACATCTGTGACGAATATGGTGTCATCCTGATCTATGATGAGGTGATGACCGGCGCTGGGCGCACGGGCAAATTCCTTGCCTGCGAACACTGGGGCATCACACCGGACATCATTGCGATGTCCAAAGGTCTCGGCGCGGGCTACGCGCCCTTGGGCGCGGTTGCGGCCCGGTCCGACATGGTCGAGGCGCTTCTCAATACGGGCGGCTTCCTGCACGGGTTCACCTATGCGGGCAACCCGCTGTCCTGTTCCGCCGGGCTCGCCGTCATTGAGGAGATGGAAGAGCATGACATCATCGGCAACTGTGCCCGCATGGGCGAGGTGCTGATATCCCGGCTCGAAGGGCTCATGGACCGCTATCCCTTCATTGGCCATGTCCGTGGCAAGGGGCTTTTGACCGCCTTCGAGATGGTCTCGGATCGAGACACGATGGCGCCCTTGCCGAAAGAGCTGAACGCCCACTCGGAACTGGTCGAACTGGCCTATGAGCGCGGGCTAATCATCTATTCCCGTCGCACCCGTGGCGGGGTCGAGGGCGATCACTTCCTCGTCTGTCCGCCGTTGATCATCACAGAACCGCAGATCGACGAGCTGATGGCAATCCTCACCGATGCGCTCGACACCTTTGCGGCCAATCACGACCTGCCGGTTTTAGAAAGCGCAGGTGCGTCATGAGCCTTCCGGACAAAACCACGACGATAGAAGAGGCGGTTGCCGCAACTCCCGACGGCGCCGTGGTCATGGTCGGCGGCTTTGGCGTGCCTGGTACCCCCTTTACCCTCATTCACGAGCTGGTGCGTCAGGGCAAACGCGACCTCACCCTGATCAAGAACGACGCCAATGAAGCGGGCATGGGGATTGACCATCTGATCGCCGCCGGGCTCGTGCGCAAATTGATCACCACCCATCTGGGGCTCAACGCCAACGCAATCGCGGCGATGAACGACGGCCGCATGGAGGTCGAATTCTGTGCCCAGGGCATCCTTGCCGAACGCATTCGCGCAGGTGGTGCGGGGCTTCAGGCGATCCTAACCGATATCGGTCTCGACACCGAACTCGCGACGGGCAAACAGGTGGTCGAAATGGACGGAAAACGGCTTTTGGTCGAACCAGCGATCCGTGCGGACGTGGCGCTGATCCATGCGGATCGTGCGGACAGCTTTGGCAATCTGACGTATCTGGCGACGGCTCGGAATTTCAATCCGCCGATGGCCATGGCGGCAGAGCGTGTGATCGTGGAAGCCGAACGTGTTGTGCCTCTGGGCGAGATTGCCCCCGACGCGGTTGAAACCCCCGGCGTCTTTGTCGATCACATCTGTCCCCTCCCCGAGATCAGCGAGGAATACGGCGTTGTTAGACGATAATTCTGATGGGACGTCCCAAGACCCCCGCACCCGCATGGTCGCACGCGCGGCCCGAGAAATCGCGCCCGGTATGGTGGTGAACCTCGGCATCGGCTTGCCGACCAAGGTGATAGACCATTTGCCCGCGGGTTTTCCGGTTTGTCTTCACACCGAGAACGGCATGACCGGCATCGGGCCGACGCTTCCGTTCGAGGAGGCGGACCGCAATCTGATCGACGCGGGCGGGGCCTATGTGTCCCCCCTGCCCGGCACGGCCTATTTCGACAGCGCGGTGAGCTTTGCGCTTGTCCGCTCTGGCCGGCTCGATCTCACGATGCTCGGTGCGTTCGAGGTGGCTGAGAGCGGGGATCTCGCGAACTGGAAAATCCCCGGCAAGTTTTCCCCTGGCGCAGGCGGCGCGATCGAACTGGCGCAGAAAGCGCGGCGTGTTGTGGTGCTGACCACGCATACCGACCGCAAGGGCAATCCGAAACTTTTGCAGTCCTGCACCTTGCCGCTCACTGCGACGGGGCGCGTGGCGCGTATCTTCACCGACATGGCCGTCGTCGATGTGACCCCGCGCGGGTTCGCGTTGGTCGAACTGGTTGAGGGCGTCACGGCGAAAGAGGTGCAAGAGGCCACGGGGGCCACATTGCATCTGCCAGACCACGATATTCCCACGTTTTGAGGCCTTCCATGGATCAAGAACTTTCCACCCGCATCCTGTCTGCGGTCGATGAGCTGTTTGACCGCGAGATCGACTTTTTGTCGGAGCTGACATCGCATCCCTCGACGCGCGGACAGGAACAAAGTGCGCAGGCCTTTATGACGGGCGCCTTGTCCGAACGGGGTCTTGAGGTCGATCAATGGCAGATCGACGTCGAGGAGATCCGCAACATGCCCGGCTTTTCTCCAGTCATCGGCACCTACGAAGATGCGCAGAATGTCGTCGGAACCCATCACCCGCGCACGACCAAAGGCCGCTCCCTGATCCTGAACGGGCACATCGACGTGGTCCCCGCTGGCCCCCTCGACATGTGGGACGCGCCGCCGTTTGAGCCGCATGTGGCGAACGGCTGGCTCTATGGCCGTGGTGGCGGCGATATGAAGGCGGGATTGGTGTCGAACCTCTTCGCCCTCGATGCGCTGCGCCACATCGGGGTGGCGCCGGCCGCGACGGTCCATTATCAATCCGTCGTCGAAGAGGAATGCACCGGGAACGGCGCGCTCGCCTGTCTCGCACGCGGCTACAAAGCCGACGCGGCGTTGATCCCGGAACCTTTCGAGGAGAAACTCGTCACCTCGCAAATCGGCGTCATCTGGTTTCAGGTGCATCTCAAGGGCCTTCCGACCCATGTGGCCTATGCCGGACAGGGCGCAAATGCCATCGAGGCGGCGATCCCGCTCATTGCCGCGCTGCACGAGATGGAGTACCGCTGGAACGCGGCCGAGAAACGCCACCCGGATTTCGCCCATCACGAGCACGCACTCAATCTCAATGTTGGCAAAATCCAGGGCGGCGACTGGACCAGTTCCGTGCCTGCGTGGTCTGTGCTTGATCTCCGCATGGCGATCTTTCCGGGACAGGATATCAACGCCGCCAAGGCAGAGATCGAACAGGTGATCTACGACGCCGCGCGCGGCAACGCCTTCCTGAAAAACTCCCTGCCAGAGGTGGTCTATCACGGTTTTCTCGCCGAAGGTTACGCACTCTCGGAGGACAGCTCCGCGACCGCCAAAGCCGCCATTGGCGCGCTCGATCAGGCGCATCTGGCCACCACCGGCGAAGTGCTCGACCGCATGGCGATCACGGCGACGACTGACGCGCGGTTCTTCGGACTTTATGCGGACACGCCTGCGCTCGTTTACGGCCCGCGTGCGGAGGCGATCCACGGCTTCAACGAACGTGTCGAGCTTGAGAGTATCCGCCGCATCACCCAATCCACCGCTTTGTTCATCGCCGATTGGTGCGGTGTCGAAACTCTTTGAGGACCATTCCTATGCGTGACGCCGTTATCGTTTCCACCGCCCGCACGCCGATTGGCAAAGCCTATCGCGGCGCGTTCAACAATCTCGAAGGCCCAGCCTTGGCGGCGCATGCCGTGCGCGCCGCTGTCGCGCGTGCCGGTCTCGAAGGTGGAGAGATCGAAGAGGCCGTTTTCGGCTCTGCCCTGACCCAAGGCTCCACCGGAATCAACGTCGCCCGCCACATCGCACTCGCATCCGCTTTGCCAAACTCGGTTGCAGGCGTGACGCTTGACCGTCAATGCGCCTCCGGTCTCAATGCCATCGCCACGGCTGCGCATATGGTCATGGCCGAGGGCGTCGATGTGACGCTGGCCGGTGGGTTGGACAGCATTTCCCTCGTCCAGAACACGCATTGGAACGGCTACCGCTACAAATCGCCCGGCGTGCCGGACGCCTATTACATGTCGATGATCGAAACCGCTGAGGTGGTCGCGGGACGCTACGGCGTGTCCCGCGCCGCGCAGGATGCCTATGCACTTCAGAGCCAACAGCGCACCGCCCAGGCGCAAGAGGCCGGGCTTTTCTCAGATGAGATCGTGCCGGTTGATGCGGTGAAAACCATCACCGACAAAGCGACCGGCGAGACCCATGAAGAGGCGGTGCACCTTGTGGCGGACGAGTGCAATCGTCCCGCGACGACGCTCGACGATTTGTCGGGTCTCAAAGCTGTGCTCGGTCCCGACAAATGCGTCACCGCAGGCAACGCCAGCCAGCTCTCCGACGGGGCCTCCGCCTGTATTGTCATGTCTGGCCAGGAGGCGGAAAGGCGTGGCCTTGAACCGCTGGGGGCGTTTCGCGGCTTTGCCGTCGCGGGTGTCGCGCCCGAAGAAATGGGGATCGGCCCGGTCTATGCCATTCCGCGTCTCTTGGAGCGTGTCGGACTAACCCTGGACGACATCGACCTTTGGGAAATCAACGAAGCCTTTGCGGCGCAGCTCCTCTATTGCCGCGACCGTCTGGGCATTCCGGACGACAAACTCAACGTCAACGGCGGGGCGATCTCGATCGGCCATCCCTACGGCATGTCGGGCGCGCGTATGGCGGGTCATCTTCTCCTCGAAGGCAAACGGCGGGGCGCAAGATACGGTGTCGTCTCAATGTGTATTGGAGGCGGGCAAGGCGCTGCCGGGTTGTTCGAAATCTTGTGATTGGATTGCCACCTGAGTGGCTTTGTTGACTGCGCGCGGTATGCGCGTCCAATGATTCTGTTCGCGTTCAGGATGTCGCCCAAAAATCCCCTATGTCATTTGGGATTCGAAAACCGGTCTTGAAATCCGTCGTTCCTTCACGGGGACCCGCGTTCAAAGCCCTGTCTCTCCACCCCAATTTCCGTGAGCCATAGCACCCTGCGCGCGACCTATTCGTCCGCCACACACTCTTGCCGCTGCGACCCCAGCCCTTCGACGCCAAGCTCCACCATGTCGCCCGCTTTGAGATAGGTCTGTGGTGTCATGCCCATGCCGACGCCCGCCGGGGTTCCGGTGGAGATGATGTCGCCGGGGTGGAGGGTAAAGAACTGCGACAGGTAGGAGATGAGAAAGGCCGGTTTGAACACCATGTCCGAGGTGCTGCCGTCCTGCATCCGCGTTCCGTTCACATCGAGCCACATGGCAAGGTCGTCAGGCGCTTCGATCTCGTCCGGCGTGACGAGCCACGGGCCGACCGGGCCGAAATTGTCCGAGGACTTGCCCTTAGACCACTGACCGCCGCGCTCCAGTTGATAGCTGCGTTCAGACACATCGTTGATGAGGCAATAGCCCGCCAGATGATCGAGCGCCTTGTCCTCAGAGACGTATTTCGCGGGTTTGCCGATCACGAGGCCCAGCTCGACCTCCCAATCGACCTTTTCCGCCCCGCGCGGGATCAGGATCGGGTCATTCGGACCACAGATCGCAGAGGTGTATTTGGCAAAGATCACCGGCTCTTTCGGAAGCTCCATCCCGCTCTCGGCGGCATGATCCGCGAAATTCAACCCGATGCAGATGAATTTGCCGGTCCCGGCGACACAGGGGCCAATGCGCGCGCCCTCCTCCACCAGAGGCAGGCTGTCAATATCGAGCCGCGCAAACTTGCTCAGTTCCGTCAGGACATCACCGCGCAGATCGGTCACATGATTGGACAAATCCCGCAAACGCCCCTGACCGTCGATCAGGGCGGGTTTCTCGGATCCGGGCTCTCCAAAACGGGCGAATTTCATGTTGTGCCTCCCTCAGCAACTGACCGCAACCATGCTGGACATAGTGCTGGCACATTGCGCGGCGAAGGGAAAGTCCGAACCTTGTCAGCTCAGCTGCGGCGGCTGACAGCCCTCGCGCGGCATCATCGCCTCCGGGTGCGGCAGGTGCAAAAGAGCCTCAAGCCCGGCGTTGTCAGCGACCAAATCCTGAAGCGTCATGTCATCGAGCACGCCGTAGAATGCCTCAAGCGCCGCGCGGAGCGCGACCCGGAGCCGACACACCGCATGAAGCGGACAGGTGTTGTCCACGGCGGCAAAACATTCGGCAAAGGGCACGCCCGCCTCGAAATGGCGAAACACCTCGCCGATGGAGATATCCTCGGGCGCCTTGGCGAGGACCAAGCCCCCGGCCCGGCCCCGCGTGGTCTCAATATAGCCCTCATGCGCCAAAAGGTGGACGACCTGCGCCAGATGGTTTTCCGACGCATTCGCCGCCTTCGCGATCTCCGCACGGCGCACCATATGGCCGGTGTTCACGGCGCAGGCCATGAGCACACGGACAGCGAGATTGGTTCGGATCGTCAGACGCATTTTGGCTCAGGCTCCCACAGGATTTTCGCCACCCTAGGGGGCGATGCGCGGTGTCACGTTGATCTGGATCAGAAAAGGTATATCGAAAAAATCGAATTTTGGCCGCACGCGGGGTGCAGCCAACCGCCGCCTTAGCCGCGGAATCCGGTCGCGATCACAAATTTTTCCGAACTGTCCGAGCGCGACGCCGGCGGCTTCATATGCTGCACCTTCTCGAATTTTTGTTTGAGAAGCTTCTGCAAATCCCCCTCGGCCCCACCGGCCAAGACCTTGGCCACAAAGGTGCCGCCAGGCGACAGAACGTCGAACGCCAGATAGGCCGCCGCCTCGCAGAGCGCCATGATCCGCAAGTGGTCGGTCTGTTTGTGCCCGGAGGAGGCCGCAGCCATATCCGACATGACCACATCCGCCTCGCCGCCCAGCCAGGCTTTGACCTTGTCGTCCGCGCCGTCTTCCATGAAATCGAGCTGGTGCGTCTCCGCGCCTGCGATCGGCTCGACCTCTTGGAGATCGACCCCCAGAATGGTCCCGACTTTCTTGCCGCCCTTTTCGCCCAAGGCGTTCACACGTTTGACGGCCACCTGACACCAGCCCCCGGGCGCACAGCCGAGATCGACCACCCGCGCGCCGGGCACAAGAAAGCGGAACTTGTCGTCGATTTCGAGAATCTTGAACGCCGCCCGCCCGCGATAGCCCTCGTCTTTCGCGCGCTTCACATAGGGGTCATTGAGCTGGCGCTCCAGCCAGAGCGTCGAGCTGAGCTTGCGCCCGCGCGCGGACTTGACTTTGACACGCAGATCGCGTGCGCCGCGGCCAGACGTCTTTTTAGCGCCGGAGGGTTTCTTGGGTGGCATGTGAGGAGTCCTTTAGATCGGACGACTATATAGCAGCCCTTTGCCCCCGTTTGAAGAGCGCGCCAAGAGAGAGAGTATTTTTACAGCAAAGGAAACGCTGATCTCCTTTGCTGTTCCAAATACTCCCTCAATCCCTCAGCCAAACGCCTTGAGCCGCGCCAAGAGGGACGAGGTGTCCCATCGTCCCCCGCCCATGGTCTGCACGTCCTTGTAGAATTGGTCCACAAGCGCGGTCACCGGCATGGCGGACCCAAGCTCTTCGCCCGCTTTGAGACAGATGGCGAGGTCTTTGCGCATCCAGTCGACAGCGAACCCATGTTCATATTCGCCCGCCAGCATGGTTTTGTGCCGGTTGACCATCTGCCACGACCCGGCGGCCCCGCCGGAGATCACCTCAACGAGTTTTTCGCCATCGAGACCGGATTTTTCGGCCAGAAGCAGCGCCTCGGAGAGGCCCTGAACGAGGCCCGCGATGCAGATTTGATTGCACATCTTGGCGGTCTGGCCCATGCCGACCTCCCCCATGCGCTTGATGGATTTGCCGTAGGGGGTCATCACCGGCTCGGCCTTGGCATAATCCGCCTCGGCCCCGCCGCACATGATCGACAACACGCCGTTTTCCGCGCCCGCCTGACCGCCAGACACCGGCGCATCGACGTAACCGATGCCGGAGGTAGCGGCGATCTCGGCCAATTCGCGGCTGATCTGCGCGCTGACGGTGGTGTGATCGACGAACACAGCCCCCTCGGACATGCCAGCAAAAGCGCCGTCTTCGCCGCTACAAACCGCGCGCAGGTCGTCGTCATTGCCGACACAGGCCATCACGAATTCCGCGCCCTCAGAGGCCGCGCGCGGGGTCGCGGCAAAGGCCCCGCCATGCTCTTTGGCCCAGCGTTCCGCCTTGGCCGTCGTGCGGTTGTAGACCGTGACCTCGTGGCCCTTGGACACGAGATGCCCCGCCATCGGATAGCCCATCACTCCGAGACCCAAAAATGTGACCTTTGCCATGGCTTTCCCCTTTGCGTGACATGTGATTTAAGGCGTCGGCAGAACGGTAGGGATTGGCGCTGGGGCGTCAACTCGAAAAGCTGCAAACCCCTATGGAACGCTCCGCACCTATGGCCCGTATTTTCTCGCTGTTGCTCAAGCTCGTCTCGGCCCTCGTCCTCTTGACCCTCTTCGGTCTGTGGCTCACCTATTGGCTCGCGGGGCGCTCTCTTCCCGATTACAACGGCGATTATGAGGTGACGGGGATCACGGCCCCGCTGGAGATTGCCCGCGACAACGCCAACGTGCCGCATATCTTTGGTGAGACCGATGAGGACGTCTATTTCGGCCTCGGCTTTGCCCATGCGCAGGACCGTCTGTTTCAGATGATGCTCTTGCGCCGCACCGCGCAGGGCCGTCTTTCCGAGGTTTTTGGCGAGCGCACCTTTCAAACCGATGAGCTGATGCGTCGGCTCGGGCTTTATGAGGCCGCGCAGGCCTCCGTTTCCGTGCAATCGCCTGAGGCCACAGCCGCGTTAGAGGCCTATTCCCGTGGCGTGAATGCCTGGATTTCCGAGGTCAACGCAGGCGCGCGCGGACGCGGGGCGCCGGAGTTCTTTCTCTTTCCGGCCGAGATCGCCTATTGGCGGCCCGCAGATTCCGTGGCGATCCTGAAACTCGTGGCCCTACAACTCTCTGAGCAAATCCCGGACGAGGTGCTCCGCGCCCGCGCCTCGCTTTTGCTCAATGACGACCGGCTGCGTGATCTCATGCCGGATGCGCCGGGGACGGGTCGTGCCGTCCTTCCCGCCTTTGCGGCGCTTTTCCCCGACGCACGTCCCGGCCAACGCCCCCAAAATCAATATGCCCGTGCAGAGAGCCTGTCCCCTCTGCCGCCGCGCGGGCTTGCCGGGGCGTCGAACGTCTGGGCCGCCACGCCGGGGCGCTCGGCCACCGGATCGACGCTTTTGGCCAATGACCCGCATTTGGGGTTCTCTGTCCCCGGCGCGTGGTATCTCGCGCGGCTGGAGCTCGGGACCGGGGGCGTGATTGGCGCTTCTGTGCCCGGCATTCCGGGGATCGTCTCGGGGCGCAGTCAGGATTTCGGCTGGGGCATCACAGCGTCCTATCTCGATGACGCGGACCTCTATATCGAGCGCGTCAATCCCGCCAATGCGGATCAGGTGCTCACACCCGACGGCTATAAACCGCTCCGCACCCGGCCCTCTATTGTGCGGATCAAGGATGCCGCGCCGATCACCCTCACCCTGCAATGGAGTGACAATGGCCCGATCCTCCCGAAAACCGCCTTTGACGTCGATACGATCACGCCCCCGGGTCACATCGTGTCGGTGGCTTGGACGGCGCTTGTGCCGGATGACCGGTCGATCTCGGCCCTCGTCGCGCTCAACCACGCGCATACGATGCGTGGGGCCAAGGCAGCGGCGCAGGAGTTCGCCGCGCCCTCTTTGAACCTCACACTGGCCGATCCCGACCGGGTCGAGATGCTCGTGATCGGACGCGCGCCAGCGCGCGACGCCGCGCATCAAAGCCGGGGCCGCATCCCCTCGCCCGGTTGGATCGCGACGAACCGCTGGCAGGGCTGGCGTCCCGCCGCCGAGATGCCGCAGTTTACCGCCGGACCGGACGAAATCCTCGGCAACACCAACAACAAAACCGTCGACCTGCCCTTCCCGGATCACCTGTCCTATCACTGGGGCGATACGCAGCGGGTGCAACGCTGGACCCGTCTGATGCAGGCGCGCCAAGTCCACACGCGCGACAGCTTTATCGAAGTGCAAAACGACATCGTCTCTCCCTCCGCGCGCGCCCTCTTGCCGCTTGTCGGGGCGGACCTGTGGTTCACCGGCGAAGCCGCGCCCGAGGGCACGCCAGAGCGGCAACGCCAGACCGCGCTTGGATTGCTCGCCGAGTGGAACGGCGAGATGAACGAACACCTGCCCGAACCGCTGATTTACTATGCGTGGATGCGGGCGCTGCAAGACCGTCTCATCCGCGATGACATCGGCCCGCTCGCGCGCGAGTTCACCCATGTCGATCCGATTTTCCTCGAACGCGTCTATCGCAACATCGACGGGGCGGCGAAATGGTGCGACGTGATCCAATCCGCGCCGGTGGAGACCTGTACCGACATCGCGCGGCTGTCGTTGGACGATGCACTTTTGTGGATCGGGGAGCATTACTCCACCAACCTTGAGAGCCTGCGGTGGGGCGACGCCCATATGGCGGAGCACAAACACCCGGTTCTCGGGGATGTACCGTTTCTCAAATGGGTGGTGAACATCCGGCAATCGACCTCTGGCGGGGACAATACCCTCATGCGCGGCGTGACGGCGGGCGATGGGGCGAACCCTTTGGCCAACGTGCACGGCGCGGCCTATCGCGGCGTTTATGACTTTGCCGACCCGGACAGCTCCGTGTTCATCATCGCGACGGGCCAATCCGGCCACCCGCTCAGCCGTCACTATGACGATCTGGGCGAGCTGTGGCGGCGTGGGGAATATGTACCGATGAGCCTCGACCCGGAGCTGGCGCGGGCGGCAGGCGTTGGGATCATGCATTTGACGCCAAAAGAAAATGATTGAGCGAGATAATGATGGGTGGGGAAATTTTTAGAATAAAAGAAATAAAGAGGCAGGTCGCAGAAATCGAGTTTCGGCATTTCAAAAGCAATTGCGAAAAAGTTATTTCTAACCACAAATTGCAATCTCAACATTTTCGAGAATTGGATACCGCTTTTACTTTTTACGATTTATCACATGACTCCAAACACTTTCAGGTCGGCTTTCAAAAACGGTTTTCCGGATACTACAATCATAAAGGAGAAATCGCATATGAGCGAGGAACGCAACTAGTTTACAGCCAAGCACCATCTGGCCATACGGCCTGTATGCTATATCCCGCAAAATCAAACACCTCCAATGTACTCGAAGATATGATTTTTCTAAGATCAGGACATTTTACTGGACACCAGCTACTGTCCCATCTGAAAAAAGACCTTAACGATCTAGAGGCCTACCTTTTTGTGTCCTCGACAGATTTAACGCCAAAATGGAGGCCAAAACTTAGAATTGGATGGCTACGCCGCACACATCCACTTCAACTTGACGGTCAACATGTCCGGCCAAAACTATTTGGTTACATCGGCAAGGCATCCGACTTCACTTTTCGTACAATGTTAATCTCTCTCTTTAAACCGATTGGGTTTATACTCGTAGTCATTATGCTCACGGCCTTAAATCTCAGCCCTCTTGTGGATATCCTAAATAAGTAGAATGGGCAAAATAACCGGGTAAAATAATGGCGGCAGACATGGAAAGGATGCAGGCGGGCGACTGGTATCATAGCCTTTCCCCCGAGCTGAACACACGGCGTCTAGAGGTGTTTGACGCCGTCCATCGGCACAATAGCGCCCTGCCCTCCACCCGTGGGTTCATCCACCCGGAGCTCCGCACGCTGATCGCCACCGCGCCGGAGACTGCGCTCATCGAGGGACAGTTTCACCTCTTGTATGGCTGGGATTTTCATCTCGGACCGGAGGCGTTTTTGAACGTGGGCTGTGTCGTGCTTGATGCCGGACGGGTCGAGATCGGTGCGCGGACGATGTTGGGGCCGCATGTCCAGATTTACACGACGGATCACCACCGCGATCCGGTTCTGCGCAGTCAATTGATCGAGCGCGCTTTGCCCGTGACGATTGGAGCGGATGTCTGGATTGGCGGCGGGGCGATTGTCCTCCCCGGTGTGACCATCGGGGATCGGGCCATCATCGGCGCGGGGGCTGTGGTCACAAAAGACGTCGCGCCCGAAGCGCGGGTTGCGGGCAACCCGGCGCGTGTGATCGGGCGTTCGTCGTAAGAGAGGTGCTTTAGGAGAGGCGCGGTTTGTCGGCGGACTCTGAGGGCACCTCATTCGCGTAGACCATAAAGGCCACGCCCTTTTCCGAGGCGGTTTTCGCGAGCTTGCGCAACTCCGGGTCCGGGATCGCGCGGAGCGTCGGCGGCACGATTTTCTCGCCTTTGACCGTCAACTCGTCCCAGCCGGTTTTGCGGAAAAACCGGGGAAGAATGCCGCGCGCTTTCTCAATCGACTGCTCCACTGCGAAACAGTTGATCACATATCGGCTCCCCGCCTTGAGCTCAGGTTTGGCTTTCGCCAGACGCTCGGAGGCCGTGGCTTCGATGAGAAAGAGACAAAGTTTGAGCGACATCACATCTCCCGGAATTGCTTTTCCTGCCGAGGCGTCCAGAGCAGGCTGAGTTTGTAGCCTTCCTCTGTCATTTCTTCGCTTTGCACAACCCCTTCTTCGAACAACCAGGCGCGTTTGCGGCCCTCTGCATAGGGCAAAACCAGCGCGCGCTCGATTTTATCCTCTTCGAAATGGGCCGACACCGCCGCCAAAAGTTCGGGGATCCCCTGCCCGGTCACAGCGGACATGGCAAAGACGTCGTCCCGCTCGGCGGCGCGATCCAGACGGGCGGCTTGGGCGTCCTCTGGCAAGAGATCGATCTTGTTCCAGACCTCGATCATCGGGGCGTTTTCCTTGATCCCGAGGGAGGCAAGAATGGCCAGAACATCCTCTTTCTGATGCTCGGTTTCTTCGGACGAGATGTCCCGAATATGGAGGATCAGATCGGCGTCCAGCACCTCTTCGAGCGTTGCGCGGAAAGAGGCGACAAGCTGGGTCGGCAGGTTCGAGATGAAGCCCACCGTATCCGAGAGGATGATCTCCCGGTCGCCGCCATGGGCGTCAGGAATGGCGAGCTGCCGCAGGGTCGGGTCGAGCGTCGCGACCAGCATGTCTTTCGCAAAGACATCCGCGCCGGTGACCTTGTTGAAAAAGGTCGACTTGCCCGCGTTGGTATAGCCGACAAGCGCCACGATGGGGAACGGCACTTTGGCGCGTGAGGCACGGTGCAGTTCACGGGTTTTGACAACCTTCTCCAACTGGCGACGCAGGCGGGTGAGCTGTTCGTCGATGGCACGGCGGTCGGCCTCGATCTGGGTCTCACCGGGACCGCCCACGAACCCGAGACCACCGCGCTGACGCTCAAGGTGGGTCCAGGCGCGGACAAGGCGGGTGCGCTGATAGCTGAGCGCAGCCATTTCGACCTGCAACACGCCCTCACGGGTCCGCGCGCGGTCGGAGAAGATTTCGAGGATGAGGCCGGTCCGGTCGAGAAGTTTGACCTTCCACTCTTTCTCAAGGTTGCGCTGCTGTACCGGGCTGACGGGGCCGTCGATCAAAACGAGCTCGACCTCGTTCTCCTTGAGCCGCTGTTTCAGCTCCTCGATCTTGCCGGTTCCGAAAAGCGCGCCCGGCTGAATGCGTGGCAGACGCACGATCTCCGCCCCGACGACCTCAAGGTTCGGCAAAGCGGCGGCAAGCGCCACGCCTTCGTCCAAGGCGGGCTGCGCATCGCGGCGGTCGCGGTCAGAGGTAATGTCAGGATGCAGAACCCATGCGCGGGTCGGTTTGACTTCGTGGTCGTAAAGTTCGCCCAATCGTGTTGCCCGAAGGCCTCCTTATTCGTGTCATGCGCCACTTAGGGGCGCGGCAGCCGTTTGGCAAGGGTTTGGCAAGTGCGTCACAGCCGAAAGGCCCGCAGCGGCTCTCCGCGCAGGCCCGTGACCGTGTTCGGCGTCACTCTAATCGGATGAGGACTTAGGCCTCTTCGCCGTCGTAGAGGTTGATCGGCTGGGCCGGCATGATGGTCGAAATCGCGTGTTTGTACACGAGTTGCGATTGACCGTCGCGGCGCAGCAGCACGCAGAAATTGTCAAACCAGGTGATCACGCCCTGAAGTTTCACCCCGTTGATCAGAAAGATCGTCACAGGAACTTTGGTTTTGCGGACATGATTAAGGAATGCGTCCTGAAGATTTTGTTTATCACCGGCCATGATCTTTGCCTTTTTCTTGCGCTTTATGATGCGAACTGTCCCTCGGGCGACAGCGGATGAGGCCACCACATCGTGAGTTTTAACGATTGTCAAGATAAGCGCTTGAATTTCCGGCGTATCCACGGCACGCGACGCAAATATGCGTCACATCGGCTGCAGGACAGCGCTAACAGACCGGCTCAGCGTCGCCAGAAGTCCGGGTTCAGGAGCGCAATGATGGCCAGCATCTCCAACCGCCCGAGCACCATGGTCGCCGCCAAAATCCCCTTTTCCGGCGCGCCGAGATCGGCGTAGCTGAGCGCCGCGCCGCCCGCGACATCGACCAGAGGCCCCGTCGTGGTCAGGGCCGAGATGGTAAAGATCACCGCCGGTTCGAAATGAAGCCCAAAGAGCGACAAAAGCATCATGACGCCCGCGATGGTGAAGGCGAAGACCATGAAATAGACCCAGGCCACATAGGCCCCTTCGCGCCGGATACGCCGCGCCATGGCCCCGGCCCCGCCCACGGAATGCGGAGAGATCAGCTTTTCGATCTCGCGTTCGCCATGCCGCACAAGCGCATAGAGCCGCAAGAGTTTCACCCCACCCGCCGTGGTCGCCACCCCGCCACCAAAGATTGCAAGCCCCATCAGGAGAACGCCGGGGGCCTGAAGCCCGGACCAAAGCCGCGCCTCTTCCCACGCGGCGCTCTCGAACCCTGCGGTCGAGAGAAAAGACATGACCATAAACGTCCCCCCCCAGAGAGAGGACAGAGCACGCGTAAACGGCCAGTCGCCGGAGACTTCCAGCACGGCCACCCAATGGCGCAGGAACAGAAACAGCGGCACGACGATGATCAGCGCCAGCCCGATCTTGACCTCCGGATCGCGATAGAGTGGCGGCGCGTCAAGGCGGGTTTCATCGACGGTAAAGGTCTTGCGCGACACCGCGAGGAACAGGAAGGCAAAGATCAACAGCTCGCCAAAGAACCCGGTGCCCCCGGCGGTCAGACCGCCAACCGGCGAAATCCCGGAGGTCGCCATCACTGACATCGCATGACACAGCGCCACATAGGCCGACGAGCCGACCATCGAGAGCGCAAACCACAGGACCAGCGTCAGCCCGAGGTAGATCGGAAAGAGTTTCGAGGTGAACTTGGCCAAACGCTCCGGCGCGGCGGCGATCCGGGTGATCTGGGTCGCGCGGACCTCACTTTGCCCCGGCTGGCGCGAGGAAATAACCTCAAACCCTCCGAGATTGAGCGGTGCGAGCACCGCGACCGCCGTCACCCAGGCAAACAGCCCGCCAAGCCAGCCCACAAGCGCCGTCCAGAGATGCACCGGCGCAGACAGGCGCGCGGGATCGTCAAACAGCGTCGCGCCCGTGGTGGTGAGCGCGGAGACCATCTCGAAATAGGCGTTGAAATAGCTGGTGTCGCGGGTCGCCTCAGAAAATGGCACCGCAAGCACCAGCGGCAAGAGCGTATAGGTCGCAACAAGGGTCAAAAGCTGGTTTCGCCCCTCGCGATCCCGGTCGCGTTTGCTTTCGCGGTCCTCGGACGCGCCGGGACGATAGCGCGCGATGGCGATGAAGACGGCGAGCGTGCAAAACAGGATGCCCGAATAAAAGAACGTCCGCGACACATACATGTTGTCCAGCACAAGCGCGTAGATCGCGGGGATCTGCATCGCCCCCCCGGAGACCAGCATCAGCTGGACAAAAAACGGCATGCGCGAAAAGCGGTTCATTAGAAGTAGTCGATGGAAACTTGCAACAGGCGCTCAACCTCGGGCACGTCATCCGCGAGGGCGAAAATGGTGATTACGTCCCCTTCGTCAATGCGGGTGCTGCCCACGGGTTTGACGTACTCGTCCCCTTTGGTGAGCGCGCCCACAAGCGCGCCTTCGGGGAAGGCGATGTCCTTGATCCGCTTGCCGGAAATTGGCGAGGTTGAGAGCACCTGTGCCTCGATCACCTCGGCCTCGCCATCGCCGACGGAGTAGACGTTGCGCACCCGCCCGTGGCGGATGTGGCGCAGGATCGAGGACACGGTGGTCGCACGCGGGTTGATATAGGCGTCGATGTCGAGCGCGTTGAGAATGGGCACGAGAGACGGGTCGTTCACCAGACAGATCGCCATCTTGGCCCCCATCTGTTTTGCGCGCACAGAGGCCAGCATGTTGACCTTATCGTCATCTGTCACGCAGAGCACCGCATCGGCGCGCCCTGTCCCGGATTCCGCCAGAATTTCCGCGTCGAGCGCATCGCCGTTGAGCACGATGGTGCGCTCCAGACTGTCGGCGGCTTTCTCAGCCGTCTTGCGATTGCGCTCCACGACCTTCGCCCGCACGCGATCCGAGCGGTTTTCAAGCGCCTGCGCCACGGCGAGGCCGACGTTGCCGCCCCCAAGGATGACGACGCGTTCCTGTTTGGCGTGGGTCTTGCCGAAAATCTCCAGGGTCCGGGTGATGTCGTCCGATTTGGCAAAGACGTAAACCTCATCGCCCGCAAAGAGCTGATCGCCCTTTTCCGGCGCAAAGAGACGCCCGCCGCGCCGCACACCGACCACGATGGCCCGAAGGGTGGAAAACAGCTCGGACAGCTCATGCAGCGCCGTGTTCAAAACCGGACACTCTTCTTCGAGCAGGATCCCCAAAAGATGCGCACGCCCCGCGAGAAAGGTCTGCGTGTCAAAGGCCGCAGGCGCCGCCAGACGACGGAGCGCCGCCTCGGCGACCTCGCTTTCGGGGCTGATCACCACGTCAATCGGCATGTGGTCGCGGCGGTAGAGATCGGAATAAATCGCGGTGAGATAGCTTTGCGCCCGCAGACGCGCAATTTTGCGCGGGACGGCAAAGACCGAATGCGCCACCTGACAGGTGACCATATTGACCTCATCGGAATGGGTCGCGGCAATCACCATATCGGCGTCGCGCGCGCCCGCGCGGTCCAACACATCCGGATAAGAGGCGTGCCCCTCGATCCCCTGCACATCGAGCGTATCGGTTGCTCGCCGCACCAGAGCCGGGTTGTTGTCCACCACGGTCACATCGTTTTTCTCGCCCGAAAGCTGTCTGGCGATTTGCCAACCGACCTGACCTGCTCCGCAAATGATGACTTTCATCGCATCACCCTTTTTGTCCTGGCACAGCCTTGGCAGGTTGCGCGGCAAGGGTCAATATCACGCTGCGGTGCCGTCGCGGGAGCGGGCGCGCTGCACAATGCGCCCGCACATCCCAGTCTGATCGGTCAAACAAAGAGCACAGTGGCGCGCTGTGGCGCTCTTATTCGGCATCCTCGGACACATAGGCCACGCGGTTGCCCTGTTTGTTGCCGGTCACAACGCCCAGCGATTTGAGCTTGCGGTGCAGGGCTGAGCGCTCCATCCCGACAAAGGTCGCCGTGCGGGAGATATTGCCGCCGAACCGGTTGATCTGGGTCAGGAGATATTCGCGCTCAAACACTTCGCGCGCCTCTCTGAGCGGCAGGGTCGCAATCGCGGGCGAAAGCATGGAGCGGCCCTCATCGGGGGCGGCGCCATCTTGGGTCGGAAGCTCGCTCGCCGCGATCTCCCCCGTCCCCTCGCCGAGGATCAGCACCCGCTCGATCACGTTCTTGAGCTGGCGCACGTTGCCCGGCCAGGCCATCGTCTGAAGCATCGCCGCCGCATCTTCGGACAACTGCCGAAGCGGAAGGCCCTGATCCTGATGCAATTTCTCGATGAAATAGCTGGCGAGTTCCGGAATATCTTCACAGCGTTTTTCCAGCCCCGGCACCTCGATCGGCACCACGTTGAGACGGTGATACAACTCCTCGCGGAACGTCCCGGCGGCAATCTCCGCCATCAAATCGCGCGAGGTCGAGGAAATCACACGCAGATCGACAGAGACCTGACCAGAGCCGCCGACACGGGTGAACCGCTGCTCGACCAGAACGCGGAGGATTTTCGACTGGGTGCCAAGCGGCATATCCGCCACCTCGTCGAAATAGATCACACCGCCATTGGCCTCTTCCAACAGACCCTTTTCGATGCCGCGCTCAACGCTTTCGCGGCCAAAGAGCACCTCTTCCATCCGGTCGGGTTCAATCGTCGCGGAAGAGACGGTGACAAAGGGCGCATCGCGGCGGTCGCTTTGGGTATGGATGAACCGCGCGGCGACCTCTTTGCCGACGCCCGCGGGGCCGGTGAGCATCACCCGCCCGTTGGATTTCGTGACTTTCTCAAGATTGCCTTTGAGCGCCTTGAACGCGGTCGAGACGCCGATCATCTCCACATCGGAACTGCTCCCGCGTTTGAGCGTGGCGTTTTCCCGACGCAGGCGCGAGGTCTCCATCGCGCGGCCGATCACCACCATGAGCTGGTCGATGTTGAACGGTTTCTCGATGAAATCGTAAGCGCCCTGTTTGATCGCGGCGACGGCAATCTCGATATTCCCGTGGCCGGAAATGATGATGATCGGCACTTCGGGGTGTTCGCGTTTGACATGCTTCAGGATGTCGATCCCGTCCATGTCGCTGTCCTTGAGCCAGATGTCGAGGATCATCAAAGCGGGCACATCCGCCTCGATGGCACTCAGGCATTCGTCGGAATTGGAGGCCAGCCGCGTCTGAAAGCCCTCATCCTGCAAAATATCTCCGATCAACTCACGGATATCACGTTCGTCGTCGACGATGAGAATATCAGACATGCTCTACTCCCGGCTTCATACTACACTGCAAGCTTTTGTTTTTCATTTGTTATGGCCTCTTGAATCAAGGCGAGGCGGATTTGCGCCCGCGCCCCGATGCGACCGGAGGCATCCATCGCTTCGCCGTTCGTCAGCGTAAGCGTGCCCCCATGTTCTTCGATGATTTTCTTCACAATGGGAAGGCCCAGACCGGTCCCATTTGCGCGCGTCGTTACGTAAGGTTCAAAGAGACGCGACCGATCTTCCGGCAGGCCGATGCCATTGTCCGTGATCGTGATCACCGCCTCTTTGCCAACGGTCGTCAAAGCGACGTGAATCCGTGGCACATGCCCCTCGGGAATTCCTGTTTCATACAGGGTTTCAATGGCTTCCCCGGCGTTTTTAATCAGATTTGTAAACGCCTGACCGATCATGGTCGCATCCACTTCGGCCCAGGCGGGGTCTGTGGTGATCTCGGAGGTGATCGTCACCTCGGGCTGCGCGTTCTGCTGCAACAGGACGGCGCCTTTGACCAGATCCTTGAGGTCGTGTTCGCGCCGCTCTGGGCTTGGCATTCGGGCGAATTTGGAGAACTCGTCCACGATCCGCCGAAGGTCGCCGGTCTGGCGCACGATGACCGCCGTATATTGTTCGAGGTCCGCCCGCGCCTCCTCAGAGAGGCCTTTGCCAAACTTGCGGAGAATGCGCTCGGCCGAAAGTTGAATGGGAGTCAGCGGGTTCTTGATCTCATGTGCGATGCGGCGCGCCACGTCGCCCCAGGCGGCCATCCGCTGCGCACTCACAAGATCGGTCACATCATCAAAGGCGACCACATAGCCCTCCAGCGCGCCGTCCACATCCCGCCGCGTGGCGATCCGGACCAAGAGGCTTTCCTGCGCGCCAGACCGAATGAGCCGCAGCTCCTCTTGCGCCATTTCCCGTTCCTGCGCGCGCAGGTGGTCAAAGAGCGGGCCGAATTCCGGCACCACGAGCGACAGCGGCTGGCCGACCCAGTCCTGTTCCCCGCTGGACAAAAGTGCCTCAGCGGAGCGGTTCATGAGCGTGATGGTCCCCTCCGCATCGAGCCCCACAACCCCCGCCGTCACCGAGGACAGCACGGAATCAAACAGACGACGACGGCGTTCGATCTGGGCATTCTGGTCCAAAAGCTCGTCGCGCTGGACCTTGAGCTGGCCGGTCATCTGGTTGAACACCTGCCCCAGCGTGGCGATCTCGTCCTGTCCGTCCTCTTCGGGCACACGCACGGACAGATCGCCCTCACCCACCCGTTTGGCCGCCCCCGCCAGCCGCCCGATGGGCCGCGCCAGACGTTCGGCGAACCAGAGGCCCAACCACGTCGCCGCGAGAATGAGGATGATCGCAAAGCCGAGATACAAAAGACCGAATTCGAACAAAAGCCGCCCGCGCTCGCTCTCAAGCTGGTTGTAGAGCGCGATACTGTCCTGTGTCTCATCCAAGAGGCTCAGAATATTCCCGTCCACATCGCGGGTGACATAAAGATAGCGATCCGAGAAACCGGACAGACGCTGCAACGCGCGGCTCTCGTTATGGTCCCAATCGTCGACCAGCACCAACTCACCGCTTTCCGCCCGCGCCAGCTCCGCCTCGGTCGGTTGCTCATAATCGAAGAGGTAGGAACGATCCCCACGGGCTTTGATCTCGCCCGCGCGGTTGATCACATAGGCCTCACGCAGGCCGCGCTGAATAAGCCCTTGCCCCTGATTAAGCACCTGTCTGAGCGCCCCATCGGGCAGGATCGTCACCCCCCGGCGCTGTTCGATGATGAACCCGGCCAAGGCACGGGTGTCTTCGGCCAAACCGTCACGGTGTTCGGTCTCATAGGCGGTCGCCGCCTCCAAAGACGAGCCAACCACATTTCGCACCCGGTCCGAGAACCAGCCCTCAAGACCGAAGTTCACGGTCACAACGGCAAAGACGGCCACGGTGATGGTCGGAATCAACGCCAAGAGCACAAACGCGCCAGAGAGACGGAGGTGGAGGCGCGAGCCCTCAGAATGCGCGCGGCGGGCCGAGATCACCCGCGCAATGCGCACGGCCACGAGACTGGCGACAGCGAGCACATAGACCACGTCGGCCAACAGAACGCCGCGCAAGACGCCCGATGCCGGACCATGATCGAGCGGGCCGAGAACGAGAAAGGTCAGCCCCGCGAGCACCGGCCCGAGCACAAAAACCGAGAGCGTTGCCGCGTTTTGCAACCGCCTGGCACGCCTGAGACGCATCAGCCGATTCCAGCTCTCCCTGCCTATATTGCGCGCCACGCGGCCACCCCAATTCTCACCACTCGTTGTCCGAGGTCTCTACACCATGCGCCGGGTCTGCGACACGGGGAGAAATCGGAAACCGTTGCCAAAGTGACGCAGAGGTCGTGACATCCACGTCACTGCGCCCAAATCACAACGGCTGTGGCTTTTTTACATCAACTTGCGGCGGCGTGTCACCTGAATATCGAGGTCGTTGATCTTTTTACGCAAGGTATTGCGGTTGATCCCGAGCAAATCGGCACATTTGGCCTGATTTCCGCCGACCGCATCGAGGGCGATTTCGATCAGAGGGCCTTCGACTTCTTTCAAAATCCGCTGATAGAGACCCGGCGGCGGCAGAACGCCGCCATGCAAATCGAAATACCGGCGCAGGTGTTTCGCAACCGAGCTGGAGAGCTTTTCGCCATCGCTACCGCCTTGCAGCGGCTCCATCGCGGGCTGATTGCCGAGAACGGTTTCGACCTCGACCCGGGAGATCTCTTCCTCCGGCGAGGTCACGATCAGACGGCGGATGGTGTTCTCCAACTGACGCACGTTGCCCGGCCAACTATAGGCCCGGACAAGATCCATCGCCTCACCAGAGAAGCGGCGCGCAGAGAGCCCGTCGCGTTCGGCCTTGGACAGGAAGAACTCGGCCAACAGCGGGATGTCATCGACGCGTTCGCGGAGCGACGGCACAGAGACGGTCACGCCGCCGAGACGGTAGAACAGGTCTTGGCGGAAGGCGCCGCTTTCCATTTTCGACGCGAGATTGGCCTGTGAGGTGGCCATGATACGAGGCGCGTTGTCGGTGAAGCTGTCGAGCATCCGCACGATGCGGGCCTGGGCCTCTTCGTCGAGATCGCCCACCTCATCAAACAGGATGGAGCCGTTCTTGGCCTTGGAGATCACCGCCGCCGGCCCCTCCATCGTTGCCAAATCCGCCGCCGTCACCACAACGAAGGGAAGCGTGCGGCGATCGGAGAAATCATGAATGGCGCGAGCGATGAGGCTTTTGCCGGTCCCGGATTCGCCGGTGATCAACACCGGCAAATCGGTGTTCATCACACGCGCGACAAGGCGATAGAGCGTCTGCATCGCGGGCGTGCGACCCACAAGCGGCAGGTCTTCTTGCACCACGCTCTCGGAGGGCGCTTTGGCATTGGACGGCGCGGGATTGGCGCGGCGTTTGACTTCGAGCGCCTTGGCCGCGCGTTTCATCAGGTCCGGCAAATCGAAAGGTTTCGGCAGGTAATCGAACGCCTCGGCCTCGGCGGCCTGAATCGCGGTCATGATGGTGTTTTGCGCGGAGATCACGATCACCGGCAGACCGGGGCGCAGCTCCGCAATGCGCGGCAAGCTCTCCAACCCGTTCCCGTCGGGCATCATGACATCGGAAATGACCAAATCCCCTTTGCCTTCCTCGACCCAGCGCATCAGCGTCACAAGCGACGAGGTCGCGTGCACTTTGCATCCTGCGCGGGTGAGCGCTTGGGTCAGGACCGTCCGGATTGTGCGGTCATCATCAGCAACGAGGATCGTGCCATCCATAGTCTTCCACTCCTTCATTCTGCGCCGATCCCGACAAAGCGGCTCGTACGCGCGTTCCTCTTACGAGGAGATCGTCACAGTTCTATCACAGATCATGTCAGCTCTCCTTGCTGCCGCGTGGCGCGACCGGAAGGGAGATGCGAAACACGGTCTTTCCGGGCACGGAATCCACAGAAATCCAGCCCTCATGATCCGAAATAATTTTGCTCACAAGCGCCAGCCCAAGGCCGGTGCCATTTTCGCGGCCCGAGACAAAAGGCTCGAACACGTCGGAGGCAATCTCCGTCGGAAGCCCCGGACCGTCGTCGATAATCTGCACCTGAAGCGGCAGGGCACCGCCTGACCCGTCCTTGCGGCGAAGTCGCAGCGACAGGTCGTAAAAGGTCTTGAGCCGGATCGTCCCGCCATCGGGACCGGCGGCCTCAGAGGCATTCTTGATCAGGTTCATGAAGACCTGCAAGATTTGATCGCCATCCACAAAGGTCGGCGGCAGCGAGGGGTCGAATTCCTCGATAAAGGTCATCTTGGCCCCGTAGGACAGTTCCGCCGACTTGCGCGCCCGGTCCAACAGGTCGTGAATGTTGATCGCGCGTTTCGCAGGCGGGCGCAGGTTGCCGAATTGCTCGACCTGCTCCAAAAGCGCCACGATGCGGCGGCTTTCGGCCACGATCAAATCGGTGAGTTCCAAATCCTCAGGTGAGAGGCTCATGGACAAAAGCTGGGCCGCGCCGGTGATCCCCGCGAGCGGGTTTTTGATCTCATGCGCCAGCATTTCCGCCATCCCGATGGCAGAGCGCGCAGAAGTTTTCACTTGGTGCGAACGTCCGAGACGGTCCGCGATCTGGCGCGGCTCCATCAGAAGGATCAGGCAGTCCGGGCAATTCTGGAGCGGCGCGATCTGAATGTTGCACTGCACCGGCGCGGCATTGCCGCCCGAGACATCCACATTGTTGATGAACATCGGCGAGTCGTCGCGACGCACGCGCAAAAACGCCTCTTCCAACGGCGCGTCGATGGCGAGCTTGTCAAATACCGGCGTGCCTTTGAGCGATTTGGCCGAGGCATTCAGGAACAGCTCTGCTGCCGGGTTGATCTCTGCGATCAGATCATTGCCCTCGATCATCACCGCCGGCACGGGCAAAGAGGGCCACAGGGCCTGAAAGCGATCCTCCATCATGCCGCGCACTCCTCTGAGGCCAGCGCCTCCGGCAAGAGGGCCAAAACTCCCTCTGCCGTCCGTTCCGTCAACACCCGCTTGCGCAGGTCCGGCGCACTGCCTGCCTCGTCCATGTACCACCCCAAATGTTTGCGCATCACACGTCCGCCGAGATCGCGCCCGTAAAACGACAGCCCCGCCTCGTAATGTGCGGCGACCATATCGGCCAAGGCGGCGCCCTCAGGCACTTCTACCTCTGGTGCGCCCGACAGGTTCGCAGCGACCTGCGCCAAGAGCCAAGGCCGCCCCTGCGCGCCGCGCCCTATCATCACCCCATCCGCCCCAGAGAGCCGCAGCGCCTCACGCGCGGCCTCGGGCGAGGTGATGTCGCCATTGGCGATCACCGGCACGCGCACCGCCTCTTTGACGGCGCGAATGGCGGCCCAGTCGGCGCGGCCTTTGTAAAACTGACAGCGGGTGCGGCCATGGATCGTGATCATCGCGATCCCCGCCTCCTCGGCCCGACGCGCAAGCTCCGGCGCATTCAAAAGCGCATCGTCCCACCCGAGCCGCGTCTTGAGCGTCACCGGCACAGACACCGCGCCCACAACCGCCTCGATGAGCGTCAGCGCATGATCGAGATCGCGCATGAGCGCAGAGCCGGAATACCCCGACACGACCTTTTTCGCCGGACAGCCCATGTTGATGTCGATGATCCGCGCGCCATTGCCCTCGGCCATTTTCGCGGCCTCCGCCATCGGCGCGGCCTCCCGACCGGCAAGCTGCACGGCGGTGTTCTCGATCCCAAAGCCAAGCTCCGCCTTTTCCCGCGATCCGGGGCGGGCGTTGATCATGTCGTGGGAGGCGACCATCTCGGACACAACCAATCCGGCCCCAAAAGAGCTGACCAATTCGCGAAACGGCAAATCGGTGATACCGGCCATGGGAGCCAGAAATATCGGTGGGTCCAGTGCGATTTGCGCCAATCGAACAGGCAAGAGATTAATCCTTGTGCATTTAGGTCAGGGATAGAGGGCAAACTCACGAGTCGCAAAGGCTTGCGGATAAAAAAGCGGCGAAAATCAACCATTGCCTACTTTTTAATCATCCAGAGGGTCAAAATCGGCGGATTGCAAGCCCGCGCGCCACAGATTATCCCGGTGGACATGAAACATCGCGCCGCACTCATCGTCGCAGCCGGTCGCGGAACCCGCGCTGGTGGCGATCTGCCAAAACAATGGCACGCCCTCGGGTCCGCCCGTGTGCTCGATCATGCCGTGGCGGCCTTTCGCCCGCATGTCGACACCCTCGTCGTGGTGCATCATGTGGACGATACCGATCTCGCCGTCGATCTGACCAAAGGCTTTGAAAACATGCGCTTGGTGACCGGCGGGGCCACGCGGGCCGAGTCGGTCCGGCGCGGCCTTGAGACGCTCGCGGATATGGATGTCACAGAGGTGCTCATCCACGACGCTGCGCGCGCCCTGGTCCCCTCTGCGGTGATTGAGGGCGTCCTCACGGCGCTCAGGACGCATCAGGGCGCGGCTCCGGCCCTTTCCATCACCGATGCGCTGTGGCACGGGGCGCCGGATGAGAGCGCCCAGAAGACAGGCACTTTGGTCGACGGGACACGCGATCGCGCCAATTTATATCGCGCTCAAACGCCGCAGGGCTTTCATTTCGCGCATATTTTAGAGGCACACCGCCAGTTTGCCCGCACGATGTCCACAGAGGCCGCCGACGACGTCGAAGTGGCCCGTGCCGCCGGGATCGACGTGGCGATCACCCAAGGCTCCGAAGAGAATTTCAAAATCACCTGGCCCGAAGATTTCGCCCGCGCGGAAGTGCTGCTGCGACAGAGAGCCGAGAATAAACAGAAGGACACAGGACGCATGCAGATACGTCTCGGAAATGGCTATGACGTGCACCGGTTTGGCGTCGGCGATCATGTCTGGCTCTGTGGGGTCAAAGTCGCGCATGACCGATGCCTTCAGGGTCATTCCGACGCAGATGTGGGCATGCACGCCCTCACGGACGCGATCTACGGCGCCCTCGCCCGAGGCGACATCGGCCAGCATTTCCCGCCCTCCGACCCGCAGTGGAAAGGCGCGGAGAGCCATATCTTTCTCCGCCACGCCATCGAACTCGCGCGCGAAATGGGCTATGAGTTGATGAACTGCGACGTGACGCTGGTCTGTGAACGCCCCAAGGTCGGCCCGCATGCGCAGGCGATGCGCGCCGCCCTCGCCGAGATCATGGGCGTCGATGTGGAGACCGTCTCCGTCAAGGCCACCACATCCGAGCGCCTCGGCTTTACCGGACGCGAAGAGGGCATTGCCGCCCTCGCCACAGCCGCGCTGATCAAGGAGTAAAACGATGAACCCCTATGCCGAACTGATCGGAACCGTCGCCCGCACCGGCTACATGCGCCCCGCGCCGGGGACATGGGGCTCTTTCGTCGCCCTGCCCCTCTTTTGGGTGCTGCATGAGACCTTTGGCGTGATCGGCGTCTTTGTCGGCATCGTGGCCGCCTTTATCGCGGGCCTCTGGGCCACGACCGAAATGACACGCGGCGGCGACAACGAAGACCCGTCAGAGATCGTGATCGACGAGGTCGTCGGCCAATGGGTCGCGCTCATCCCGCTTTCCATCGGGTCCGCGATGGCGGGTGCGCCCTCCACCGCGCTTTGGCCCGCCTGGCCCACCGCGTTCATCGCCTTTCGCCTGTTTGACATCTGGAAACCCGGCCCTGTCGGCTGGGCGGACCGGCGCGGCGACCCGCTGGGTGTGATGCTCGATGACGTGATTGCCGGCGTGTTCGCGGCCATCGTCGTCGTGATCTTTGCCGGAATTTACCACGGCGTGCTGCGATGAGTGAGGCGCTTTTCGCCCTCGCAAATGAGGTGCTGTCTCTGGCCCGCGCAAACGGCCAGATGATTGCCACCGCCGAAAGCTGCACCGGCGGGTTGATCGCCGGGGCGCTGACCGAGGTGCCCGGCTCCTCTGATGTGGTCGACCGGGGCTTTGTTACCTACTCGAACGCCGCGAAACGCGAGATGCTTGGCATCTCTCCCGTCACTCTGGCCCGTTTTGGCGCGGTCTCCGAAGAGATCGCCAAGGAGATGGCCGAGGGCGCGCGCAAGAAATCCGCCGCCGGGATCGCCGTCTCCGTCACCGGCATTGCCGGTCCGGGCGGGTCCGAGCACAAACCGGAGGGCCGTGTCTGTTTCGGACTGGCGTTTGCGGGGCGAGACACCCGCACCGAGACCGTCGATTTCGGCGCTTTGGGACGCTCAGAGGTCCGGGCCGCGACGGTCACACATGCGCTTGACCTGATCCGCGCGGCGCTTTCGACACCCTGATTCACAAACGGTCTATTTTTTATGCGTGGTTGTATTTTTCAGCCTATTATTTGAGTTTTTCTATTATCGACTATTTTTTAAACGCTATTTTTCGCAAATGAGTCTTTTGTGAGCATAATAAATCCGCTCTACGCCCCCAAAACCTAAGAAAACCATATTGGAGGGGACCATGGTGGGAGCGGATACCGCGTGGATTTTGGTGGCCACGGCGCTTGTGTTGTTCATGTCATTACCGGGATTGGCGCTGTTTTACGGGGGCCTTGTGCGGGCGCGCAACGTGCTCTCCGTCTTCATGCATGTCTATGCCATCGCCTGTCTGATGAGCATTGTCTGGCTTGCTGTCGGCTATTCCATCGCCTTTGGCGACGGCGGCGCCTATTGGGGCGGGCTGGGCAAGATGTTCCTCTCCGGCGTGACAGCAGACAGCCTGTCGGGCACCCTGCCCGAGGTTCTGTTCTTTGCCTTCCAGATGACCTTCGCCATCATCACCCCCGCGCTCATCGTCGGGGCCTATGTGGAGCGGATTTCCTTTGGCTTTGTCCTTCTGTTCTCTGCGCTTTGGATGATCCTCTGCTACGCGCCCGTGACCCATTGGATCTGGGGCGGTGGGTTCCTCGCCGATGGCGGCATCTTTGGCGAGATCGGCACGCGTGACTTTGCGGGCGGCATCGTGGTGCACGAAACCGCGGGCCTCGCCGCCGTGATCATCGCGGTGATGCTCGGACGGCGCAAGGTGGACAACAAGCCGCCGCACAACCCCGGCTATGTGATGATCGGGGCCTCGATGCTTTGGGTTGGCTGGTTCGGTTTCAACGGCGGCTCCCAACTCGCCGCAGATGGCGGGGCCGCCATGGCGATCACCGTGACGCATATCTCTGCCGCGACCGCCTCGCTCACCTGGGCGATCTGGGAACGGATCAAATACGGCAAAGCCTCTCTCGTCGGCATCGTTACCGGCACCATCGCGGGTCTCGCCTCCATCACGCCTGCGTCTGGCTTTGTTGGCCCGGTCGAGGCGCTGATCATCGGGGCGATTGCGGGCATCCTCTGCCAAGAGGCGGTGAACCTCATCCGCAACAAGATCCACATCGACGACACGCTGGATGTCTTCGCGGTGCACGGGGTCGGCGGCATCTTTGGGACGATCATGATCGCGGCCTTTGGCGCGGGCACCTGGGCGGCACAGCTCGGCGCGCTGGCCATTGTGGGCGTGTTCACGACCGTGGTGACCGTGGCTCTCGTGGTGATCTGCCGTGCTCTTGTGGGCCTGCGGGTCGATGAGGAAAGCGAACAACGCGGCCTCGACATCACCGCCCATGGCGAAAGCGCCTATGACCACAACTCGTGATCTATCGACCCGCGCTCAAAGGAAAAGGCGGCTGTTGAGGCCGCCTTTTTCATGGGGATTTATCCCTCGACCACAGGCGTCGGCGCCGGATCAGAGGGCGCATCGCCAATTGCCGCCTCCAAGGCTTCCGCCTGTTTCTCGATCAGCTTTTCCATGTATTTTTCGAGCAAGGTCGGCGGCGGTGCCGGCGCGAGCTTGACCTTGAGCTTGGACGCGCCTTCTTGCGAGTAATTGTATTTCGAACTGTAGGCCGCGTTCACCTGGGCCGCGACCGGCCCCCAGCCGCCTTTGACAGAGGCGCTGCCGCTGGTTTCGGTCGTCTTTGTCATGCTGATCGCCATGGATACTTCGATCTCGGCGCTCTGGAATTGATAGAACCCCGGAAAGAACCCCAGCGCCATGAGGGAGTAGCTATCGGTTTTCGACGGGTCGGAAATGCGCGGCAGGTCGATTTTCGTCTCCGACATGGCCTTGGCCACCCGCGCGGAATTGAGATCGAGTTTCGTCTGCCCCTCCGCAATTGCGAAAGCCAGTTTCTGGGTCATTTCCGCAAAGGGAACATTGAGCAGTTCTTGTCCGATATTGGCCATTTCAACCTCTCCTGATCGTACCGTTACTCGACGACTTTGATTTTCGGGGCGCGGTTCAATTTGAACTTCACCGTCGTCACCGTGTCTTCCGTCGGCAGGCTCCCGGGCGTGAAGGACATATTCATGTCCTCGCCATCATGGCCCACAACGCCTTTGACCTCGACCTCCACATCCGCGATGTCGAAGCCGCTTTTGTTTTTCTGCTGCGCCTTTTCGATATTCTCGGCGAAAGAGGCAAAAATATCCTGCGTTTTCAGAGAGACAGAGTCGCCACCCACCGCAGAAAGGCGCTTCTTGAGATCGGCATTCACGGTCTCTGTCGCCTGCAATTTGGCGTCCTTGTCGGCGATCTCCGCGCTCAGCGTGCGCAGCCGCTCAAAGAGGTTCGGGGCCGCCTCAGCGGCGTCATCGGACGCGGCCCCAAACATCGGCCCCGCCCCCATCACCGCCATGTCGCCGGGCTCAACACCCCAAGTCGGCGCAGCGGTGACGCCACCCGTTCGCAAAGGCACGCGCAAGGACTGTTGGCGCAGGTCTTCAAGCTCGCTTTGCATTTGCGCCAAAGTTTGCTCCAACGCGCGAATGTGAATCTCCGCCGTAAACTTGTCCATCAGAGCGGCTTCCAGACGCTCTTTCACGACCTCAACCGAAATCGCCTCATGCGCGGATTTGGCCACACCCCTGAGCGCTTTGATCTCTTCGTCATAGGTTGCCACGCCCTGCTCCGCCGCCGCGATCAGATCGAGAAAGCGCGTTTTGAGATCCTCCAAGGAAATCTTGTCGAGGTTCACACGTTTGGCGGCCGCCAGATGTTGTTTCAATGTGGTCATGATCCCCCCTCATCCCAGCCTGCGGGTGGCGGCGCGGGGGCAAAGGTCAGTTTGAGCGTGGACGCCCCCTCATGCGAACTGCTGGACTGTGCCCGGTTCTCGGCATTATCGGACCCGAACCAGCTCCGATGCTTCTTGGTATCGTCACTGGATTCCGTGAGATAAAACGCCAGACGCAGCTCCGCCTCAACCGTTTGCATATGATAAAACGTCGGTTGAAGCCCGACCGCCGCCATCTCGGCGCGGTACTTTTCCGCGAGCTTGACCTGAGCCAGATTGAGATCGAGGGACGCCTGCGCGACGCTCTCTCCCATTTCCAGGATCATATCCGCCAGAGGCGTGACCAGAAACTCCGAAAAACTCTCTTCATCCGCCACAACACCCACTCCACCACTGACCTAAGGTCAGCGTGGCGTGAAAACCTCATGCCGGGTAGTCTGGAAATGCGTACCCTTGGGCCACCCAAAGGCATGGGGCGTTTACGCGCTATAAAGCTCCGCCGCACGGCGCTCGAACGCGCGCACGATCCGCTGCATCGCGTCGTTAAACACCACGCCGATGACGCTCTGCAGGATGGCGTTTTTGAACTCGAAATCGACAAAGAATTCGATCTCGCACCCGCCGTCCTCGGCGGGCTCAAATTTCCACCAGCTTTTCATATAGCGAAACGGGCCGTCGAGATATTCGGTGTCGATCTGGCGTAGCTCTGGAAACAGCTTGACGCGAGAGCCGAACTTTTCCCGGAACACCTTAAAAGAAATCACCAAATCGGCGAGCATCAACACGTGATCCCCCATGTCCTCGCGCGAGCGAATGCGCGCGGCGGCGTTCCACGGGAGGAATTTCGGGTAGCTTTCCACATCCGCCACCAGCGCGTACATTTGATCGGCTGTATAGGGGAGGTGCTTTCTTTCCTGATGCGTCGGCATGGTCTCTATATTTTTCTGCGTGCCCTGTTATGTCTAGGGCTGTGGGGAAAATTGCAAGAGGGAACCATGTCGCAAAAGCCCTATCACATCGAACAAATGATCTCGGCCAAGGCGATTGCCGCCCGGATCGAGGATTTGGCGAAAACCATCCGCAAAGAATACAAGGAGACCGACAAGCTTTTGGTCATCGGCCTTTTGCGCGGCTCGTTCGTGTTTATCGCCGATCTGGTGCGAGAGCTGGAGATGAATGTGGAGGTCGATTTCCTGGAGACCTCCTCTTATGGCTCCGGGACGGAAAGTTCGCGAGAGGTGAAGATTCTCAAGGACTTGCGCGGCCCGATCGAAGGGCGCGATGTTTTGGTGGTCGAGGACATCGTCGACACGGGCTATACGCTTGAGGCCGTTTTGTCCCTGTTGAACTCGCGCAAACCGCGCAAGTTGGAGACCATCGCGCTCTTGGACAAACCCTCCCGGCGGGAGGTCGATCTCACCGCGACATGGACCGGGTTCGAAATCCCGGACGCCTTTGTCGTGGGCTACGGCATCGACTTTGCCCAGGCCAACCGCAACCTACCCTATATCGGCTCGGTCGTGTTCGATGAGGCCCCCGTGGACACCTCTGATGAGGCCGCCTCGTGAACACCATGCGCTGGATGATGCGCGCCAAACGCTGGGCGCAGAATCCCCCTTCCTCGAAACAGGTGAAATTCGTGCTGGCGATCATCGCGATCTGTCTCGCGATCTTTGCCTATGACCAATTGATCGGCGCGCCCGACTGGATGACGCTGGAGCGCCACCCCGCCAAGGTGAAAATCAAGTAAAGCGCCTCACGCAGGAACGGTCCCGAGTAACCGCGCCTCTTCCTGTTCCAACCCCATCGCGATCCGATGCCGGGCCTGCCGCAAGCGCGGCGCATCGGCCAGATCGACGTGAGAGGCCACATAGATCGGCAAGGGCGTGACCTCGAACAGAGACGGCACTTTCACAAGACGCGCAGAGGCATCGCCAAGATAGGAGGGCAACATCACCCGGCCCAAGCCCTCTTCGGCCAAGGCGCGCAGCGTCAGGAAACTGTCCGCCACCGCCGCAAAGCGCACATTGCGTTTCTTGAGTTCCTCACGAAGTTTCACGCCCGCATGCGACCGCCCGATGGTGCCGGCCATACCGAGCCACTGATCCTCGGGGATGCTGGGCGATTGCGCGTAGAACCCAAACCGGATTTGCGTCGCGATTTCGCCGTGAAGATCGTCCGACAACTTCAATGTCGGGCGCACGGTCACATCGGAATGGAGCCGTGTCATATCCCCCGGTGCGCTGGCACAGAGAAGCTCAAAGGACAGATCGTCCTCCTGTTTGGTGATGCGGGCCAGAACGCGGGGCAAGATGGTTTCACAGAGCGCATCAGTCGACGTCACCCGGATCACCCCGGCCAAGGGCGCCTCGCCCGCCTGCGCCATGCGTTCGACGGCATTCACGGCGGCCTCGACTTCGCGCGCGGCTTCGATCAGGCGGAGTTTTTCCGGCGCGATGTCATAGCCGCGCACGGATTTCTCGAAAAGTTCGACACCCAAGCGCTCCTCAATCGCGGCCACGCGCCTGAGCACCGTGGCGTGGTTGACGCCCAATTCCCGCGCCGCGCCGGACACGGAGCCGGTGCGCGCCACGGCCAAAACGAACCGAAAATCGTCCCAGTTTTGCTTGTGCATCATTTGAACACCTCCCCGCATGAGTTGCTTAAACTTAGCAGAGCTGAGAGACGCGCACTTTGCGCCAGATCACACTTTTAGAATGCGTTTAAGGCAGCGGGTCGGTTTTAAACACACGCACCTTGAGGCCGCCATGGGCAACCGGCGCCTCTGTCGGCTTCCACGGCAGTTTCGTCGCCTGCGCCAGCGCGGTGTCCGAGGTCACCATGCCCACGCGCCAGCCGGAAAACTCCGCGCGCATGACGTCGCCGAACGCACCATAGAGGGCGAATAGGTCTTTTTTCTTGCCCACCCGCGCGCCATAGGGCGGATTGACAAAGACCAAACCCGGCGGTCCGTCTGGCCGCGTGACCGAAGACACCGGCACGGGTTTGAAGGCGCAAAGGTCGCCCACCCCGGCGCGCTCCGCATTATCGGTCGCCATTTGAATAACGTTCACATTACGATCAGAGCCGTAAAACCGCAAATCAACAGCGTGCTCCACCTGTGAGGCTTTGACATTTTGCAAAACCTCCGGGTCAAACGGCGCGAGCTGTTCAAAGGCAAAGCGCCGCGCACGTCCGGGGTACAGCCCCCGCGCCCACTCCGCCGCCTCAATCGGAAACGTCCCGGAGCCACACATGGGATCGAGCACGGGTTCTGTTCCCGCGTACCCACAGGCGCGGAGCATCAGCGCCGCCATGCTCTCGCGCATCGGGGCCTTGCCGATCCCCAATTTGAACCCGCGTTTGTGCAGCGCCTCACCGGAGGTATCGATAGAGAGAATGACCGTATCATCCTCGATCCGCACCTTGATCACCACCTCTGCCTCTGGGGAAATCGGACAGCCAAGTTCCTCGGTGATCGCCCGCTCAATGCGCTCTTGCGCAGCGCCCGCGTGGTAAATCTTGTTGCGCTTTCCCGTCACGACCTCGACCCGCACCGGCACATCGGCGCGGAGTGTGTCGCCCCAGGGAAACTTGCGGCTGCGTTTGTCGAGCTGGGCGAGGTGAAAGGCACGAAACGACCCGATCCGCGCGAGAACCCGCGAGGCCCCGCGCAACACGACATTGGCCCGCACAACGTCGGCCCAACTGCCCTCAAAGCTCACGCCCCCGCCAACAGCGACGGGTGACGGGAACCCGGCCTCGACCGCCTCTTCCAACAGATACGGCTCAAGACCCGGCTGCGTGCCGAGGAAAATTTCAAAATTCTCTGACACTTAGGCTTGACCGAATTTCGCCAGACGGTTCGCGCGCAACCGGGCAAAGTCATCGCCCGCGTGGTAGGACGAGCGCGTCAGCGGCGTGGCGGAGACCATCAGAAAGCCCTTGTTGATCGCGGCTTTCTCATAGCTCTTGAACTCATCCGGCGTGACGAATTCGGCCACGCGGTGGTGTTTCGGCGTCGGCTGAAGATATTGCCCGATGGTCATGAAATCGATGTCGGCTGCGCGCATGTCGTCCATGACCTGCAGCACTTCGGGACGTTTCTCACCGAGGCCCACCATGATGCCGGATTTGGTGAACATGGTCGGATCGAGCTCTTTCACCCGCTGCAACAGACGCAGGGAGTGGAAATAGCGCGCGCCCGGACGGACCTCTTGGTAGAGCGCCGGGACAGTTTCCAGGTTGTGGTTGAACACGTCGGGCTTCGCCTCGACGACGGTCTCCAATGCGGAAGGATCACATTTGAGGAAATCCGGCGTCAGAATCTCAATCGTGGTTTCGGGCGAGCGCTTGCGCACGGCGCGGATGGTCATGGCGAAATGCTCCGCCCCGCCGTCTTCGAGGTCATCCCGGTCCACGGAGGTGATCACCACGTGCTTGAGGCCGAGTTTCTGAACCGCATCCGCAACACGCCCCGGCTCGAACACATCGAGCGCGTCGGGACGCCCGGTGGCGACGTTACAGAAGGTACAGCCACGGGTACAAATCTCGCCCATGATCATCATGGTGGCGTGGCCCTGTGACCAGCATTCGCCCGCGTTCGGACAGCCCGCCTCTTCGCAGACTGTCACCAGCTTGTGCTCGCGCATGATCTTATGCGTGTCCATATAGCCTTTGGAGGTCGGGGCTTTCACCCGGATCCAATCCGGCTTTTTCGGCTGGGCGTTGTCGGGGCGATGCGCCTTTTCAGGGTGGCGCTGGTCAGGGATCTTGAGATCACGCATAGCGGGGCCTTCTTTTCCGTTTCGACCAGCATATAGGCAACTTGACCGCAAATGTCTTGTGAAATCCACGCAGTTCACCTGTGCGCCGCCTTTTCGCTGCAAGTGCATTGATGCAGTGTTTAGAATCGCTCTAAAAGGCCTGCGATAGAATGAAACGCCCACTCGATTGACTGGAATTCGGCGGGCGTGAGACCTAAGGAGCTAGACGATGAAGACCGGTTACAAACTGCCTGAAGTGACCTTCCACACCCGCGTGCGCGACGAGAGCATCGGTGGCGACAACCCGTTTAAATGGGAAGACAAAACCACCTCTGACTACTTCGCGGACAAGCGCGTTGTGCTGTTCTCCCTGCCGGGTGCGTTCACGCCCACCTGCTCCACCTACCAGCTTCCGGGCTTTGAGAACGGCTTCGACGACTTCAAAGCAGAAGGCATCGACGCCATCTACTGCATGTCCGTGAACGACAGCTTTGTGATGAACAAATGGGCGCAATCTCAAGAGCTTAAGAACGTTGGCGTGATCCCGGACGGCTCCGGCGAATTCACCCGCCGCGTTGGCATGCTGGTCCGCAAAGACAACCTCGGCTTTGGTCTGCGCTCCTGGCGCTATGCCGCCGTCGTCAACGACGGTGTGGTCGAAGCATGGTTCGAAGAGCCGGGCCTCTGCGACAACCACGGCGAAGACCCTTACGGCGTCTCTTCCCCGGAAAACGTGCTCAAGTGGCTCAAAGGCGAAGCGGCCGAAGCCGTCGCATAAGTCCGCGGCGCGGGTGCGCCACTGCCATCGGATTGAAAGGCCCGTGGGACATCCCCCGCGGGCCTTTTTGCATCCGCAGCATTTTGGAGCGCCAAGCGTGATGTCGGAATACCACCGCATACCGGAAATGTCAGCAACGCATGGCCCTCCCTCCAGTTATCCCCGCATCCGCGCCTCATCGAGTAATTCGCTCCCAGCCTCTGACAAAAGCGCCGCGAGGTCGGTGAACCAGGTTTTCTCATCGGTCGAGCGCCGCCGCACCAGCGCAATCACCCGCTCCGGCTCCGGCTCTGGAAAGCGCAGGACCGCCATGTCCGGACTGGACGCCATTTCTGAGCAGAGCGCGATCTCCGGCACAAAGGTCAGGCCGAACCCCTGCGCCACCAACCCGCAGAGCGTCGACAGAGATGAAGCCCCGAGATCGACCGTCTGGCGCGTGCGTTTGAGCCCACAGACATCAAGCGCCTGATCCGCCAGACAATGCCCCTCATCCAAAAGCAACAGCCCGTCGGGCGACAAATCCGTCGGGCGCGGCGGCGCGGCGCTTTCTCGCAGCGAGGCAATCCGCGCCTGAGACCCGGCCAAGAGAAAGCGATCCGTGAACAGAGGCTCCGTCATCAGCGTGTCGGTCTCATAAGGCAAGGCGATCACCGCCGCATCCAGCCGCCCCCGCGCGACATCGGAAATCAACGTAGCGGTCTGCGCCTCCCGCACCCGCAGATCGAGATCAAGCGCGGCGGCTTTGATCCGGGTCAGCGCACGCGGCAACAGATAGGGCGCAATCGTCGGGATCACGCCAAGAGTGAGCCGCCCGGTCAGCCCTTTGGACAGTCGAATTTCCGCCTCAAGATCACGGGTCATGGCAAGGATGTCGCGCGCCCGGTCGAGGACCACCTGCCCTGCCCGCGTCAGGCGAATGTCGCGCGGGAGCCGCTCGACCAGATCGGACCCAAGGAGCGTTTCCATCTCCTTGATCTGAACGGACAGCGCGGGTTGGGTCACATGCACGCGTTCTGCAGCCTGCGAAAACGACCCGGTTTCCGCAAGAGCCACAAAATATCTGAGTTGTTTCAAGGTCAGCATGGCAGGCTCCGCACGTTATAACTTTTTCTAATACCATAGCTTAAAACTTACAATTTAATTTTATGACCGGCCTACGCCATCTTCCTTTCAAACACACGAAACTTGAAGGAGTGAGACGACCATGAGCAAGCGACTGACCACCTCCGCCGGCGCCCCGGTGCCCTACAACGATACCTCGAAAACGGCTGGCCCGCGTGGGCCTGTGATGTTGGACGATTACCAACTCGTCGAAAAACTCGCCCACCAAAACCGGGAACGCATTCCGGAGCGCGTCGTGCATGCGAAAGGCTGGGGACTTCAGGGCACGTTCACTGTCACCCACGACATTTCCCAATACACCTGCGCCAAGATTTTCTCCAAAGTCGGCAATGAATGCGAGATTCTGTCCCGCTGGTCGACCGTGGCAGGCGAACTGGGGGCCGCAGATGCCGAGCGCGACGTGCGCGGGTTCTCGATCAAATTCTATACCGAAGAGGGCAACTGGGACGTTGTGGGCAACAACACGCCCGTGTTCTTTATCCGCGACGGCTACAAATTCCCGGACTTCATCCGCACCCAGAAACGCCACCCGAAAACCAACCTGCGTTCTCCGGATGCGATGTTTGATTTCTGGGCCGCACAGCCTGAGTCCGTGCACCAGGTGACCATCCTGATGTCCGATCGCGGCATTCCGCAGAACCCGATGCATATGCATGGCTACGGGTCGCACACCTATTCCATGTGGAATGCCGACGGCGAACGTTTCTGGGTCAAGTTCCACTTCCGGAGCCAGAACGGCATCAAGAATTACACCAACGAGGAAGCCGAAGCGATCATCGGCAGAACCCGCGAGAACTACCAAGAGGATCTCGTCGCCGCGATGGAAGAGGGGTTCCACCCGCGTTGGGAACTCAACATTCAGGTGATGCCCGAGGAACAGGCCGAGGCGCTCGATTTCAACCCGTTCGACCTGACCAAAGTCTGGCCGCACGCCGATTTCCCGCTGATCCCCGTGGGCATTCTTGAATTCGACCGTCTGCCGGAAAACTACTGGCAGCTCGTGGAAAACGCGGCCTACAGCCCGTCGAACAAAGTGCCCGGCATCGGCTTTTCGCCTGACAAGATGCTTCAGGCGCGGGTCTTTTCCTATGCGGACGCCCACCGCTACCGTCTCGGCACGCATTACGAGGCCCTGCCCGCCAACGCGCCGAAGTCTGCGGTCCATCATTACCACAAGGACGGGGCGATGAACTTTTTCCCCCGCTCGACGGGCCATGTCGACGCCTATTATGAGCCAAACCGCTATGAGGACAGCGCCAAGCCGGACGCAAGCGTGGCCGAACCGCCGCTCAAGATTTCCGGCGATGCGGACAACTACGTCCAGGAGAACACGGACGCCGATTACGTGCAGCCGAGAGCGCTCTACAAGGACGTGATGGATGATGCGGAGCGCGCGCGCCTGCACCTCAACATGGCCCGCGCGATGAACCCGGCCTCGGACGGCGTGAAAGAACGCTGGTATGCGGTCCTGAACCGGGTGCATCCGGACTATGAGGCCGGTGTGCGCCAAGCCGCCAAGGATTTGGCCGCAGGGACGCTCGACAGCTATCCGGGAATCTCGGAGAACCTCGCCGCCGAGTGATCCCCAAAAAGGTCTGTTTTCGGACCAAGACCAGACCTGAAAAGCCCCGGAGCGCCACATGCGCGGTCCGGGGCAACGAGACCAATGGATCAGCCGATCAGGTTGGAATAGCCCGCGTCGTCATAGTGTTTCTTGAGCCGTTGCAGCGCGATGCGGAGCACGATCTTGCCGGAGCGCGCCGACCAGCCCATGCGTTTCTCGGCCTCTTCCATGCCTTCAAGATAACAGCAACACCGAAGCACCACATCCCCCAAGCCCGGCCCGAGATCAAGGATCGCCGTCAGCACACGTGCCCTCGCCGCTTCCGGACCAAATCCCTGAACGGCCTCATGGGTTGCGATGTTTTCAAGTGTCTGCAGGTTCTTGTCCCAATTCTCGGGGCCCGCCAGTTGGGCAAGCTCGTAATCTTCCCGCAGCCGCTCCGCCGCCGCGACAAGCTCCGCAGACAGAAAGGGCTGGCCTTCCTTATCGCGACGGCGGGCCAAGACCATCACAGGGCTTTCCGCGGCATTATAGCGGACCCGACGACTGCGTTCCTCGGAGAGCTCGTCGGCGCCATCGCCTCCGAATGCGGCCACCCCTGTGCCGAAGCGGCTCGGCGCCTCGGCAAACCCCGCGCGCGCGCTTTCATCTTCCGCCATGAACTGGCGCAGGGCGGCGCGGCCTGCGGAGGTGATCGTATAGCGGGTGATTTTGCCCGTGCCCGTGGCGGAAATCCAATCCTTAAGCGCCATCGCCTGAGCGATAGGACGGTCGAGCACGGCGGTGCGGGTCGTCCGGCCGTCGGGCAAATCGCGCACGACGACGGCCTTTTCCATATCCCGCGCCACGGCCAGACAGGCCCCCGGCTCAGAGAGGCGGCGCAAAATGCGGCGCGCTTCACGGTCAATGGTCGCATCGTCGGGTGTCTCCCCACCCGGGGTGCTCTGAGGGGCGTGATCAGTCATAGAGGGCGTTTCCTTGACGGTTCTCAAGTGGGGTTTCATCGCAGGTTTGGCATCTGTTTTGGCAGCGCTGTTAGAAGAGGCCGGGGCAAGTTGACTCAGGGAGGTGAGCGCCTCGTCTATCAGCGGATCGTCGCGCTTTTGCTCCAGCTTGCGCACCTGACGCATGACCGTTGACGGGGCGCAGCCCCCGCGCCGCGCCAGTTCACGGATGGTGTCCCCCTGCTCCGTGTGCGCGAGATAGCGTTTCGCCTCTTGCGGCACCCAATTGGGAAGCCCATGACGCGCGCCCTGTGTCCGATGATCCGTCTCCAACATTTTACCCCCAGACTCTTTTTTCATTGTTTCGTTTTCCAACACAATCGGGACAGCAACCCCGGACCAAAACCTTAAATCAGGCGCGATTACGCCTTCATTTGACCCGAATCCCAAAACAACCTTCGGTTGCATTGGTTACTCAAACGTTAATTGTTTCCTTCTCAGCCATAATGACGCCAAATTCGTAAACATCTGATCGGATGAGAGTTCGCAATATCGAAACAATGCGCAACACACGCTTAGGTTGTGCAACTGTCTCCTCACGCCATCACCGGGATGGCTCATGCGACCGGCCCACACAGACACACCAAGGGCGGCGTATGTCAGACACAACAGGAGTTCTCACGATGACCGATGCCGCGACATTGCTTTCTTCTCTGCGCCGCCCCCGCCTTTTGATCCGCGCGGCGCGCTTTGGCGTGAACGACTACAATCGCAACCGCGATCTCAAACGCCTCATGAAGATCTCCGTCCCGCCCTCGCCCGCCAAGGCCATTCCGGCCCTGATCGAGGAAGAGGCCCAGCTGGAGGAAACCCGCCAATCCGGGAGCGCCACCTATAATGTGATCCGCCATGTCGAGGTTCTCATCGCCTTGATGGGCGAGGCGCGCCTGTTACCGCAAAACCGGCACGCAGCCTGACACGGGCATTGTGATCTGGTGCTGTCATCTGGCACTGTCATTTGGCGGTCGAGACCCGGTTTCGCGACAATTCCGGGGTTCACCGCCCGTTTTCCCGCGCTCGTCCGCCCCGAGGCCGCAAATCCATCTTGCCTCGCGCGCGCGGGCGCAATAAAGGCAGATCATGACCCAGACATCGCATGACCGCCTCCTCATCATCGACTTTGGCTCCCAGGTGACGCAGCTGATCGCGCGCCGTCTGCGTGAGTTGAATGTCTATTGCGAAATCCACCCCTATCAGAACGTCACCGACGCAAGCCTGAAAGAGTTCGATCCGAAAGCGATCATCTTTTCCGGCGGCCCGGATTCGGTGATGCGAGAAGGCTCTCCGCGTCCGCCGAAAGCGGCCTATGAGCTGGGCGTGCCGATCCTTGGCATCTGTTACGGCCAACAGGTGATGATGCACGATCTGGGCGGTCGTGTTGAGGCGGGCGAACATGCCACCGCCGAATTTGGCCGCGCATATGTGACGCCGACCGACAAACACACCGATTTCTTCAACGGCTGGTTCATGGACGCCTCTGGCCGCGAGCAGGTCTGGATGTCCCACGGCGACCACGTCGCCGAGATCGCGCCTGGCTTTGACGTCTACGGCACTTCGCCGGGCGCGCCCTTTGCCATGACCGCCGACATTGAGCGTCGGTTCTACGCCGTGCAGTTCCACCCCGAGGTGCACCACACCCCGAATGGCGCGACGCTTTATGAGAACTTCGTCAAGATCGCTGGTTTTACTGGCGACTGGACGATGGGCGCCTACCGCGAAGAGATGATCGCGAAAATCCGCGAACAGGTCGGCGACAAGAAAGTCATCTGCGCCCTCTCCGGCGGCGTCGACAGCTCTGTGACCGGCATTCTGCTGCACGAGGCCATCGGCGATCAGCTGACCTGTGTCTTTGTGGATCACGGTCTTTTGCGCCTCAACGAGGCCGAGCAAGTCGTCTCGATGTTCCGCGACAACTACAACCTGAACCTCATCCACGCGGATGAGAGCGAGCTGTTCCTCGGCGCGCTCGAAGGTGTGTCTGACCCGGAAACCAAGCGCAAAACCATCGGCAAGCTGTTCATCGACGTGTTCCAGAAATACGCCGACGAGATCGAAGGCGCGGAATTCCTCGCCCAAGGCACGATCTATCCCGACGTGATCGAGTCTGTGTCCTTCTCCGGCGGCCCGTCTGTGACGATCAAATCGCACCACAACGTCGGCGGTCTGCCTGAGAAAATGGGCCTCAAACTGGTCGAGCCGTTGCGCGAGTTGTTCAAAGACGAAGTCCGCGCACTCGGTCATGAGCTGGGCCTGCCTGCGTCCTTCATCGGGCGTCACCCCTTCCCCGGGCCGGGTCTTGCGATCCGTTGCCCCGGCGAGATCACCCGCGACAAGCTCGAAATCCTGCGCAAGGCGGACGCGATCTACATCGACCAGATCCGCAAGCACGGGCTTTATGATGACATCTGGCAGGCCTTCGCCGCCATCCTGCCGATGCGCACCGTGGGTGTGATGGGCGACGGTCGGACCTATGACTACGCGCTGGCGCTCCGGGCTGTGACCTCGGTCGATGGCATGACCGCCGACTACTATCCGTTCACCCACGAGTTCCTCGGCGAGACCTCCACCCGGATCATCAACGAGGTGAAAGGCGTAAACCGCGTGTTCTACGATTGCACCTCGAAGCCGCCGGGCACGATCGAGCTGGAATAAGCTCCCGCAAAAACGCAAAGGCGTTCTCCCCCGTGAGAGCGCCTTTTCTTTTGCAAGAGGCCCCGCCCGCTCGCTATGGAGAGGAAACCCAAGAGTGAGGAGCGTCAGGTGGGGAAGATCCTGTTGACCGGTACGATGACATGCGCGCCCGACGAGATGGACGCGGTCCTCTCCGTCCTGCCGACACATATCCGCCTGTCTCGTGCCGAGCCCGGCTGTCTGCAATTCGATCTGTGGCAGGATGAGGTCAAACCGACCGAGTTTCACGTCACCGAAGTGTTTCGCAGCGAAGCCGCCTTCGAGACGCATCAGGATCGCACCCGCAATTCCGATTGGTTCCGCATCACCGGGCACATGCGCCGCGACTATAAAAAAAGTGCCGCATGAGCCGCGAAAGCCACCCGATCAAAGCGGCTCTTTGGATGTCCGGCGCGCTTTTGGGCTTTTCCTCCATGGCGGTCGCGGGGCGTGCGCTGGCGGATTCGCTCGATACCTTTGAAATTCTCGGCTACCGGTCGTTTTTCGGCCTGTTGATCGTCCTCGCTGTGGGGATCACTCAGGGGCGCTTGACTGAGTTCCGCCCCGTGGCCCTCCCGCTTCATCTCGGGCGCAACATCGGGCATTTCGCGGGGCAAAACCTTTGGCTTTTTGCCCTGACGCTCATCCCGATGGCGCAGCTGTTCGCCCTCGAATTCTCCTATCCGATCCTCGTCGGCCTCGGCGCAACGCTGTTTCTCGGGGAGCGTATGACGCCCCTGCGGGCGGGCACCGCGCTCATGGGGTTTGCCGGCATCCTGATCGTCTCGCGTCCCTTTGGTGGCGAGGGGCTCTCAATCGGGCTCTTGGCGGCCATGGCTTGTGCCTTTGGCTTTGCGGCCTCGGCGCTGTTCACCAAGAAACTTACCCTGACAGAGCGCGTTTCGGTTCTGTCGATCATGTTCTGGATGACGGCGATGCAGCTCGTCTTTGGCATCCTCTGTGCGGGATTTGACGGTGACGTCGCGGTGCCGTCACTTTTGGACCTGCCTTGGGTGCTTGTTGTCGCGCTCTCTGGCCTCGGTGCGCATTTTTGCCTGACCACCGCGCTCTCCCTCGCGCCCGCCTCCATCGTCACGCCCATCGACTTTTTGCGCCTGCCGATCATCGCCATCATCGGCGCGCTCTTTTATGCCGAAGCGATTGATTTCTATGTCTTCCTCGGGGCCGCGATCATCTTTTCTGCCAATTATTTGAACATTCTTTCTGAGTCTCGGCGCAGGTGATGCAGCAAAAGCGCATCACGCGCTTAGAAGCGGTGACGCGGCGTCAGAATTGCTTGAATTTTTACCCTTGCTTAGGGTGTCTTCACAACAATGAGAGCAGAAACCGCTCACCAACGACACCAAAAGATCTAAGAGGCGGGCCCCGTGCTCGTCAGGGATGGAGATCAATGAAAAAAACGACAGCTTTGGCCGCGTCTCTCGCGGTCAGCGCCACAGGCGCATTTGCAGGCGGGATGGACCGCTCCGGCCAATCCATCGCTCCCCTTTTCGAAGAGGGCACTTATGTCGAGCTGAGCTTTGGCTCGATCAGCCCGGACGTCTCGGGCCTCTTGGGGGGCGCGTTGTCCTCCGGCGATATGACCGAGAGTTACCTGCGCCTCGGTGGCGCATACAAACGCGACCTGACCGACAGCCTCTCCATGGCGCTGATCATCGACGAACCCTACGGGGCGGACGTCGATTATGGCAACGCAGATGTGGGCTATACCTTTGCCGGGGCGACGGCCACCGTCGACACAACCGCGATCACCGGCATCCTGCGCTATAAATTCGCCGACCGTTACTCGGTCTATGGCGGCCTGCGCATCCTGCAATCCTCGGGCGAGGTTTACCTTCCGGAGATTCCTCAACTCGCACCCGAATATGCGCTCGACACTTCGAAAGAGACCGATCTCGGCTACCTTGTCGGTGTGAGCTACGAAATCCCGGACATCGCGCTCCGCGCCTCGCTGACCTACAACTCCGAGATCGACATCGACTTTGACACGACCGAGACCCTCACCGGTATCGGCACGTTCCAGGGCGATATGGCCGTGACCATGCCGAAATCCGTCAATTTCGACTTCCAGACCGGCATCGCGGCAGACACGCTTTTGATGTTCTCGGCCCGCTGGGCGGAGTGGACCTCCACCGACATCACGCCGGACTATTACGACACGCTGGTGTCCTATGACGACGACGTCTGGTCCTATAGCCTCGGTGTCGGACGCCGCTTTACCGACAAGCTCTCCGGCTCCATCGCCGTGGGCTATGAACCGTCGTCTGGCGCGCCGACCGGCAACCTCGGCCCGACCGATGGCTATAAATCCATCACCGCGGGTCTGAAGTACCAGATCACCGATCAAACGGCGATTTCCGGCGGGGCCTCCTACGTCTGGATCGGCGATGCGACCACCTCGACCATCGGCGCAGAGTTCGAAGACAACACAGCCATTGGCTTTGGCTTCAAACTGTCGCATACATACTAAGTCCTTACGAGTTTGCTTTACAAAAGGCCCCGGGAAATCCCGGGGTCTTTTTTGTTCAGGTTTCGTGATCCCCAATTGCACAAATTCCGGTTTGCGAGAACGCGCCGCTCAGGCGATTTAACGCACAAGCAACTGAAGGATCTGCGCCATGGCCCCACAAAAATCCATCTCTCCCGCCGCATGGGCCGGACTGTTCGCCATGGGGTTTCTCTGGGGCTGTTCGTTTCTGGCAGTAGCCTTTCTCATCCGCGAATTGCCGGTGTTTTGGGTCGTCGCAGGTCGCGTGACGCTCGCGGCCATCGCGCTTTGGGCCTATGTGTTGATCAAACGCCTGCCCATTCCATCACTGACCCAATATCTCTGGCGGTTCATCGCGGTGGGCGCACTCACCTCGGCGCTGCCCTTCCTGCTCATCACATGGGCGCAACATCACATCCCCTCGGGTCTCGCCGGAATTCTCAACGCATCCACTGCGATTTTCGGCGTGGTTTTTGCCGCTTTGATCTTTGCCGACGAGAAACTCGGCCTCAGAAAAGGCACGGGTGTCGCTCTCGGCGTCCTCGGCATTGTGACGATCATCGGCTTTGATGCGCTGAAATCCTTTGACCTCACCTCTCTGGGACAGATCGCCATGATCGCCGCCACAATGTCCTACGGGGTGTCGAACTCGGTCGGGCGCATCCTGCTCTCGGATCTCAGGCCGGAGGTTGCGGCGGCGGGGATGCTCGCGGGGGCCGCACTCATTGCCCTGCCCGTCGCCCTTGTCACCTCCGGTCCGCCGCCGCTCTCGCTCATGCCCGTCACCTGGGCCGCGCTTTTTTACCTCGCGCTCATGTCGACGAGTCTTACCTACATCATCTACTATAAAGTCCTCAAAGCGGCAGGTGCAGGAAACACTTCCCTGACCACTCTCATCGTCGCGCCCGTCTCCATCGCGCTCGGCGCGCTTGTGCTGGGCGAAAGCCTCCAGCCGCAGGCCTACGCGGGCTTTGGCCTTATCGCTCTGGGGCTTTTGGTCATCGACGGGCGTCTGATCCGCGGGCTCAGGCGCGCTTAGCCCTTGAAGGCGGCGCGGAGCCATGGCACGAGAAAAGCTCAGCAACGGGAAGTGAGCATGACATACGACAGCGGTGCCGCGTGGCAGGCCAGTGCAGAAAAACGCCTTATCCTCTTTGGCATGTCCGGCCTCGGCAAGACGGTGATCTCCAACATGCTGCGCGACACCCGCGCATGGTATCACTATTCGGTCGATTACCGCATCGGCACGCGCTATCTGGGCGAGGCGATTGACGACAACCTGAAAAAGGTGGCGATGCGCGAACCCTTCCTGCGCGACCAGTTCCTGACGAACAGCATCTACATCAAATCGAACATCACCTTCGGCAATCTCGCGCCCGTCTCCTATTTCCTTGGCAAACCCGGCTCAGAGGCGCTTGGCGGCATTCCCATGGCGGAATTCCAGCGCCGTCAAAAGCTTTTTCGGGAGGCGGAAGAGGCTGCGCTCATGGACACGGGCCATTTCATCACTCGCGCGCAATCGCTCTATGGCTACCCGCATTTCGTCTGTGACACCGGCGGCTCCATCTGTGAGTGGGTCGATCCCGAGAACCCGGACGATCCGATCCTGAAAGCGCTCTCTGAGGATGCGCTCCTCGTCTGGCTCAAAGGCTCCGAGGCCCATACCGAAGAGCTCATTCGCCGGTTCGACAAAGCGCCGAAACCGATGTCCTACCAGCCGGAATTCCTTGCCGCGATCTGGGACGAATACCTCACGGAAAAAGGCGTCACAGAGGACAAGGTCAACCCCGACGATTTCATCCGTTACACCTATGCCCGCGCGCTCGCACATCGCCAGCCGCGCTATGAGGCCATGGCGAAAAACTGGGGGATCACCCTCGATTACGAGGACGTCAAACAGATCACCGGCCCGGAGGACTTCTCCGCGCTCATCGCCACCGCGCTTGATAAACGCCCCCAAGAGGCCTAAATCAGTCTCCTTCCCACATAAGGACCGTTCAAAATGCCGATCACCTTGCCCGAAAACCTTCCCGCCTATGACGTGCTCTCCGCTGAGGGCGTCATGGTCATGGGGGAAGGTCGGGCAAAGTCGCAGGAAATCCGCCCGATCCGCATCGCGCTTTTGAACCTGATGCCGAAGAAAATCCAAACGGAGAACCAATTCGCCCGGCTCATCGGCGCGACACCGCTCCAGATTGATTTTCAGCTCATCCGCATGAGCGAGCACCAGACCAAAAACACCGCCGCCGAGCATATGGAGCAATTCTACCGCCCCTTCTCGGAGGTCAAAGCTGCAGGCGAAAAATTCGACGGTCTGATCATCACCGGCGCGCCGATCGAGCATCTGGACTTTGAGGATGTCACCTATTGGGACGAACTCAAAGACGTGTTCGAGTGGACCCAGACCCATGTACATTCCACCTTTGGCGTCTGCTGGGGCGGGATGGCGATGATCTATTATTTCCACGGCGTGCAAAAACACATTCTGGATCACAAGGCCTTTGGCCTGTTCCAACAGGAAAACCTTGCGCCGAACTCGCCCTATCTGCGCGGGTTCTCCGACCTGTGTTATATCCCGGTGAGCCGCTGGACAGAGATGCGCCAGTCTGAGATCGACTCTGTGCCGAACCTCGTGCCGCTTTTGGGCTCAGACGAGACAGGCCCCTGTCTGGTGCAAGATCCGGATCACCGCGCGCTCTACATCTTTAACCATTTCGAATATGACACGGGCACATTGCTCGAAGAATATCAACGGGATGTGGACGCGGGCAAAGAAATCATCCTGCCAAAACATTACTTCCCGGACGACAACCCGTCGCTGCGTCCGATGAACCGCTGGCGGTCGCATGCGCATCTTTTGTACGGCAACTGGATCAACGAAATTTACCAGACGACGCCCTACAAATTGGAAGAGATCGGGAGCTAAGGCGTGGCCCCACGTCCGGCTGGCGATGGCTTTGGGCTGCCCGCACGGGGCGGCCCGTTGCGCGCGATGAAGACCCGTCGCCGGGGAGAGTTGGTCAAGACCACCTCTGGCGGCGCGATCCATGTGGAAACTTACGGCCCGGAGGACGCGCATCCGGTGGTGTTGATCCACGGCGCGTCCGGGTCGACCTATGACATGACCTTTGCGCTCGCCCCGGCCTTGGCCGAGGACTTTCGCGTCTATGTCGTTGACCGGCCCGGCTTTGGTCATAGCCCGCGCATGGGCGACGAGAGCCTGAGCGCGCAGGCCCGCGTCTTGCGTGAAGCTGTGCTCTCGCTCGATCCGCGCCTCCCTATCGTCTTGGGCCAATCCTACGGCGGCGCCGTGGCGCTTGAATGGGCCGTACAAGGCGGAGAGGCTGCGGCGCTCGTCTTGGTCTCCTCGCCGTCGCATGACTGGGAGACCGGCCATTCGCGGCTCCACCGCACGCTGGCCACACCGGTTCTCGGCTGGTGGGCCGCCGAATTGATCCACGGCTTTGTCCCGCAGTTTGTCATCGACAGCCAACTGGCCGAGGTCTTCGCCCCCGATCCCGTGCCGGAAGGCTATGCGGACCATTTCCAGCCGCGCAATTCGATCTACCCAAAGCGGCATCGCCAAAACGCCCGCCAACGCATCGCGCTCAAATCCGAAATTGCGGAGATGGTGCCGCGCTACGGCGCACTGACCCTCCCGATTGAGAGCCTCCATGGCACAGAGGATGTGATCGTCCCGGATCATGTCCACGCCCTGCCCTTTGATGCCACCGTTGCGAGCAATGTCCTGACCCGCTTGGAGGGCGTTGGCCACATGCCGCATCATGTCGCCACAGAGGCCGTGGTGGAGGCCGTGCACCGTGCTGCACATCGCGCCGCGTTCCGTTGCAACGGGGCGTGAAAGCCCTATAGTGTTAAAAAGATTAACACATCAGCCCGTTCAAAAAGCCAGATCAGAAAGCCGACCCTAATGAGTGACTTGCCCTTCGGCGGCGCGATTTCGGAATTTTTCGAAAATGAAGCCCCCAAATCCATCCGCGAAGCCATCGAAGACGGGAAGAAAAAGGACATTCTGTCCCCGACCTACCCCTACGATCGCTGGATGGACAAGGACGCCTATGAGGCAGAGCTGGAGGACTTGCAGCTCGAACTCGTGCGGATGCTCACCGATGTGCGCAAGACCGGCAAACGCATTGTCGTCGTGTTCGAGGGTCGCGATGCGGCGGGCAAAGGCGGCACGATCAAACGTTTTACCGCCAACCTGAACCCGCGCGCGACCCGTGTCGTGGCCCTGTCGAAACCGACGGAGCGCGAACAGGGGCAATGGTATTTCCAGCGCTATATCGACCATCTGCCGACCGAGGGCGAAATCGTGCTCTTTGACCGCTCGTGGTACAACCGGGGCGTGGTGGAAAAGGTCTTTGGCTTTTGCACCGATGCGCAGCGGGAAAAGTTTTTTCACCAATTGCCGGAATTCGAGGACATGCTGGTGTCTGAGGGCATTCAGCTGTTCAAAATCTGGCTCAACGTCGGCCGCGCCGAACAGCTCCGTCGCTTTCTGGCCCGCGAGAACGACCCGCTCAAGCAATGGAAACTCTCGTCCATCGACGTCGAGGGGCTCAAACGCTGGGACGCCTATTCCGAGGCCATCCACGAGACGATGGAACGCAGCCACACGGAGTATGCGCCCTGGACCGTGATCCGCTCTGACGACAAATACCGTGCGCGGCTCAATGCCATTCGCACGGTGTTGAGCCAGATCGACTATGAGGGCAAATCCGAGAAACGTCTGGGCGAGATTGACCCCAAGATCGTCGATGGCCCTGCCCTTTTCGTCACCGGCGATGTGGATGAGTGACACCGGATGAGCAAACGCGGCTATCACCACGGCAACCTCAAACAGGCGCTCGTCGAGGCGGCGCTTGGCCTCATCGAGAGCAAGGGGCCGACAGGCTTTACCCTCTCCGAGGCGGCGAAGACGGCGGGCGTAACCCCGGCTGCAGTCTATCGCCATTTCGAGGGGCGCGAGGATTTGATCGCCGAAATCGCGCTCCAAGGCTTTCAGGTCTTCGCCGACTTGCTCGATTACGCCTACGACAGCGGGCGGCCCTCTGCGCTGGCCTCTTTTGAGGCCGTGGGCCGCGCCTATCTCGCCTTTGCCCGCAAATACCCGGGCCATTACGTCGCCATGTTCGAGAGCGGCATTTCCATGCAGCGGACGCCGGAGCTTCATGATGTCGCCAACCGGGCGCTCGGGGTCTTGGAACACGCGGCAAGCGATCTCTCTCAACATATCCCCGAGGCAAACCGCCCGCCGCCGCAAATGTTTGCCGCTCATATCTGGGCGATGAGCCACGGGGTGGTCGAACTCTTTGCCCGTGGCACCCCCGGCGCGCGCTGTCCGTTCCCGCCGGAAGATTTGTTGGAAACCGGGATTGGCATCTACCTGCGGGGCTTGGGCCTATTGCCCCAAGATGCCTCGGAAAAAGAGACGTGAGGCTCTCTCGGCGCAAGGTGATGCTTGGTGCGACGGCGAGCTTTTTCGCCTCCCTCCTGCCAGCTCTGGCCAAGAGCCGCACAGAGACGCTGTCCTACGGCCCCGACAAGCTCGATCTCACCCGAACGACCGCCCCACGCGGTCTCCTCATCTATGTGCATGGCGGGGCGTGGCGCTTTGGCAGCCGCAAAAACGTCGACCACAAACCGGATTGGGCCGCTTCTATGGGGCTGGATTTCGTCTCCATCGACTACCCGCTCCTGCCCAAAGTCACCATCGACCAACAGATCGGGGCCGTGCGCGAAGCGATAGACTGGTGCTTTGCCAATGTCGCGCCGCCGGAGACGACCATCGTCATGGGCCATTCTGCGGGCGCGCATCTCGCGGCCATGGCGACTCTCACAGGCTGGGTGCCGCAACCGGCGGGGGTGATCCTGAATGACAGCGGTGCGCTCGACCTGATCACGCTCGCGCGGGCGCACAATAACAGACTGCCGCGCGCCGTGGAAAAGGCCTTCCCGGACAAGGACGATTGGGGTCCGATGTCCCCCGCCTATCGCATGTCTGCGCCTCTGCCCCCGATCTTTGCCACCTATTCGCGGACGCGGGGGCATGCCAATGCGGTCGGCAACTTTGCCTCCATGGCGCGGGCCGAGGGCGCGGATGTGACCCTGTTCGATGGGTCTGCCTATCGCCATGGCCCGATCAACAAAAATCTCGGCAGCGGCAAGGCCCCAGACCTCGACGCCGCCATGACCGGTTTCGTCAAAAAGGTGCTCTAAGCCTTAGCGGAACACCACCAGCGCGCCGGGGGACCAGCTCACCCGGACACTGGAGCCGACACTCAACACGTCCCGGCCAAAGATGTTGCGCATGGAAATCCGTACCGGCGTCTCCACACCCTCAAAGCGCACATCGTAATAGGTCATGTCGCCGTAATAGACGACCTCCTCGATGGTCGCGGGAGCTTCTCGGTGGGTCGCGGTTTGGCCCTCATAGAGCAGCGTGAGCGTCTCAGGCCGAAAGCCCACGGTCGCCTCACCGTCCGGGAAGCCCTCGGGGCATTGTGCCTCCGAAATCTCCGCCTCTCCGAGACCGGCCACGGTGGCGATCTTCTTGCCGTCTTCCTCGCGGCAGGTGGCGGGGAGAAAGTTCATCACCCCGATAAAATCGGCCACACGTTTCGAGTTTGGGCGACGGTAGAGCACCTCTGGATCATCGCATTGAACGATCTCGCCCTCGAACATGACGGCGATCCGGTCGGACATCACGAGGGCTTCTTCCTGATCGTGGGTCACGAGGATAAAGGTGATCCCCACCTCGCGCTGAAGCTTGATCAACTCCACCTGCATCTGTTCGCGCATTTTGCGGTCGAGCGCGGAGAGCGGCTCATCGAGGAGCAATACCTTGGGTTTGAGCACGAGTGCCCGGGCGAGGGCCACGCGCTGACGCTGACCTCCTGAGAGCGCATGCGCCGCACGGTGGCCGTAGCCTTTGAGCCCGACCATATCGAGCGCGGTCTCCGCCGCGACGATCTTGTCCGCCTTGGACATATTGCGTTTGCGCAGGCCGAAAGCGACGTTTTGGAGCACGGTCAGATGCGGGAAAATCGCGTAGCTCTGGAATACCATATTGGTCGGACGTTTGTTGGCGGGCACGCCGCGCATGTCCTGACCGGAGATCATCACGACCCCGCTGTCATAGTCCTCAAAGCCTGCGATGGTGCGCAACAGCGTGGTCTTGCCACAGCCCGACGGCCCCAAGAGCGAAAAGAACTCGCCCGCGCGAATGTCGACACTGATGCCGCGCAGGGCATGGTAATCGCCATAGTGTTTCTGGACGTTTTGCAGGGAAATCAAAGACATATTCGGTGTTTCTTGCGTGGTCATTAGAGGAAGCCCCCGGCGTCAGAGCCGGTGCGCTTGGCACCCCGGCGGCGGAAGAATTCGGCGATCACGATGAGCAACACGGAGAGCACGACCAAGATCGTGCCGAGCGCCATCACCGCCGGGAGAAGTTTCGGAAACCGCATCATCGAGAAGAGATAGACCGGCAGCGTCGGCTCCGCGCCCGTGAGGAAAAACGCGATGATGAATTCATCCATCGAGATGGTGAAAGAGATTAACAGCGCCGAAATGATCCCCGGCATCACCAAGGGAAGCGTGACGAGGCGGAAGGTCGAGACAGGCGTTTCGCCAAGGTCATAGGCCGCCTCTTCGAGCGACGGATCGAGCGCAGAAAAAGCCGATTGCAGGATGGCAATGGCAAAGGGCGTGCAAATCAGCGTGTGGCCGACAATGACGGACCAGGCCCCGGTGCTAAACCCCATCCGCAGGATGACGATCAAGAGCGATACGGCGACGATGATCTCCGGCAGGACCAAGGGCAGCATGATGAACCCCATGATCCCCTTTTGCCCCGGAAACCGGTAGCGAGTCGCCGCCATAGCCGCGAAAATCCCGAGGATCGTGGCGAGCACGGCGGAGGTCACGGCGATCTTGAGCGAGTTCAACAGAGCGCCGTGCATTTCCGAGAGGGTCAAAAGCTCCGTGAACCATTCGGTCGTGAAGCTTTCCAGCGGGAAGGCGATCACGGTCGAGCTGTTGAAGGCAAAGAGCGGCAGCAAGAAGATCGGCGCGTAGAGGAAGATCAGGTAAAAGACCGCGTAGGTTTTGAGCGATTTCATCGGCGCGCTCCCTTCTGTCCGGCGGCCCGGTTGCCGAGGATCACAAAGACAATCGCGATCACGGCGACAATCAGCATGGCGATGACAGCCAGCGTCGCCCCCAGAGGCGCATTGTTGAGGCGCAGGAACTGGGTCTGGATCATATTGGCGATCATGAGCCCGCCCGGCCCACCGACAAGGCGCGGCGTCACATAGTCGCCGATGGTCGGGATAAAGACGATCAACACAGCCGCCACCACACCCGGCGCGGCCAGCGGCAGGGTCACACGGAGAAAGGTCATCGCCCGGTTTTCCCCGAGATCGCGAGAGGCCTCCAAGAGGGAGCGGTCGATTTTCTCCAAGGCCACAAAGATCGGCAGGATCGCAAAGGGCGCATAGGCGTGGGCCAAAGTGATGATCACCGCGTTGACGTTGTAGAGAATGAAAGAAAGAGGTTCCTCAATGAGGCCAACGGCTTGCAAGCCAGAGTTCAAAACCCCGTTATAGCCAAGGATCACTTTCCACAGAAACACCCGGATCAGGTAGGAGGTCCAAAACGGGATGGTGATGAGGAAAATCCAGAGCGATTTATGCTCCGGTTTGACCCCGAACGAGACGAAATAGGCGATGGGAAAGGCGAGCAAGACGGTGATGAGGGTCACAAGGCCCGACACCATCAGGGAGCGCAACATGAGCTGGCGATAGAGCGGATCGGTAAGCGCCTCTTTGTAATTCGCCAGCGTGAAGGCCGTGTCGAAATCGCGCACGCCCGTCTGGGTCCAGAACGAAATCACCAGCACCGCCAACAAAGGCACCGCCAGCATCAAGACGGCATAAAGGGCCGTGGGCGAGATCAACATCACCCCCGTCCCCGCCTCGGATCGGATCAAACGCCGCAGCTTCTCCACGCTTTGGTTCCCCTGTTCCCTTTGGTTGTGTTTTAGACAGTCAAAATTTGATCAAATCTGCAAGTGCTTTTCGCGCCCGCCCGGCTCACGCCCCGGTCGGAGCGCGCTCTGAGAGAGCATCTGCCACTTTGTTGAGCGCAAGTTTGGCGTAGGCGGCGTTGGCATGAAAGGGGTCATCTTGTGCGCCCGGTTTCGGCCGCTCACCCGCGCGCAAAAAGGCCGGCCTCGTAAAAAGATCGGCGTCGATCGTCTCCTCGGGCTGCGGGACATCGAGCACCCCTGCGGAGCGGCAGACCTCCGAGAGACGGGCCTCATACCACGCGGAGACAAAGCGCCCGTCTCCGCCCGCGTGTAGGGTCTCCAACCCCTGAAACTCGGGGCGCCCCGCAATCCGACGCGCGGGGCGCGGTTGGCCCAGAACGACCACAGGGCGCTCCGTCGCCTGCCCCAGCCGGTAGGCCACGCGAAAGCCCAAAGACGACACAAGACGCTCCCGACTGTTCGCGCGCAGGAACGGCCCGGAGGCCAAGGACCGCCCATCCTCCATCGCGGAGACGGCCCCCTCGACCGAGGGCATCTCCATCGAGGCGACCTGTTCAAAGAGCCGCATCATGGGAAAGATCGACAGGCCCATCCCGATGACGAGAAAGGCGTCATAAGCTGCAAGATCGAGGCGATCCACGCCGACCAAGGCGCGAATGCGTGCGCGGTCGTCCTCATTGGCGCTTTCAAACTGACCGTTTGTGGCGCGGTAACTGGCGAGCGCGTTTTGATCGGCGCCAAAAAACGTGAGGTCGAGATTTTTGGGCGCATCCGCCCCGGAGGCGGCCATCTGAAACGCTGCCATATGGGAGTCGCCGAGGACACAGAGGCGTGTGGTCATGAGCGAAACGCCTCCAACAGGGCCTCTTCGCAGATCAGCGGATCGTCCTCAGCACCGGGCGCGAGGGCCTTTGAGGCTTGCGACGTTTGCGCCGCCGTCAGCCCGTGTGCGGCACAGAAAAGCTGTCCAAGCTGCGCCGCCATCTCCGGCGTGACCGTCACAAGATCCTCCGCAAAGGCCCCCTCCGCCACAGACCAACTCGTGGCCAGATCGAACGCCGGGAAATAGGACACAGACCCACGCCGCGCGGCCTGTTCCCCCGCCGCCGCGCGCAAAAGCGACTTGCCGCGCGTGTTGGCCTGTAGGACGTGACCGGGCAGATGCGTCTCTGTCATCGGCACGGGATCGACCATGACGATCAGCTCGACGTCGGGGTTGTTCTGGCGCAGGAGCTTGTGAATCGCGGTGAGATCGGCGGCGACCTCAGCGGCGGAAAAGCGGACGCGCTCCACGTCTTCGGGCAAAAGCTCCGGCCCCGCCGCAAAGACACCTGTCCCGAGACAGCGCCCTGTCTCCGGCTCGACCCAAGCCTCCGCCTGAGAAAGGCTAAGCACCATCACGTCACAGACCTGAAACACCCCGGCGAGTTTGATGAGATGCTCATAGCGCATTTCGACGGCCTCTTCGGGTCTGTCGAACCCGTCCGGCTCGACCGTGACCCGCGAGAGATCATAGATGCGCCCGTCTTTTTCCCCGAACAGGGTCGGATGCACCTCAGCGGCAAAGGCGTCCTCGATCAGCTCGCGCATCTGGCGCGGCGTGAGAATAGGACCGGTGCGCGCGCTATACTGGCCGTAGCCAAAGCGGTCCGCCAACCACGAACCGACGCCCGTGGGAGTGGGTTCCGCCTCGATCACCTGCCCGCCTGCGGCACGCCATTGGGTTGCCAAGCCCCGCACGGTTGGCCCGCCAAACACAGCCACGCCGTGGTCCACGCTCAAACGAGGCTCGGGGGCATAAAGGCCCGGAAAAACAGAGCGATCCGCCTCGACCACACCACTGCGCCAGAACTGTTCCGGGGGAGTTTTCTCGTAAGGGTGTGTCAACGCGAGTCTATCCTGAGGCAACTTGCGTTCACTATGCCGGGATGCGGGCGGACAAACAAGCGGCGCTCGCGCATCGACCCGCGCGCCGGGGACAGGCGGACATCAGGAAAAGAAAAAGGGCCACCCGCGGGGGCAGCCCTTTGACAACTCGAAGAAAGTCGCGCTTAGCGCTTGGAGAACTGGAAGGAGCGGCGAGCCTTGCGGCGACCGAACTTTTTCCGTTCCACAACGCGGGAGTCACGGGTCAGGAAGCCAGCGGCTTTCAGAGCACCGCGCAGCTCCGGGTTGTAGAGCTGGAGCGCTTTGGAGATGCCGTGTTTCACAGCACCGGCCTGACCGGAGAGACCGCCGCCTTTGACGGTGGCAACCACGTCGAACTCGCCTTCGACACCGGCGATTTGCTCCGGCTGACGCACGATCAGCTGAAGCACCGGACGTGCGAAGTATTGAGCCATTTCTTTGCCGTTCACGGTGACTTTGCCGGAGCCCGGTTTGATCCACACGCGGGCAACAGCGTCTTTACGCTTGCCGGTTGCGTAGGACCGGCCCAGTTCGTCACGAACGGGTTCACGGGGCGCAGCCACTTCAACGACGGCTTCGCCACCGGCGACGGCGTTCAGCTCGTCGAGGGATTTGATTTCATCAGCCATGATTATGCGCTCCGGGTGTTTTTCTTGTTCATGGACTTCACGTCCAGAACTTCGGGGGACTGGGCCTCATGCGGGTGCTCGGCACCAGCGTAGACGCGCAGGTTGGTCATCTGCTGGCGGGACAGTTTGCCGCCCGGCAGCATGCGCTGAACAGCTTTGGTCACCACGCGCTCCGGGTAGTTGCCCTCAAGAAGCTGCTGCATGGTGCGGGATTTGATGCCGCCCGGGTGGCCAGTGTGCCAGTAGAAACGCTTGTCGGTGCGTTTTTTGCCGGTCAGCTGGATTTTGTCAGCGTTGATGACGATCACGTTGTCGCCCATGTCCATGGACGGGGTGAAGGTCGCTTTGTGCTTGCCACGCAGGCGCATGGCGACGATCGAAGCGAGACGGCCCAGCACGACGCCTTCAGCGTCGATGATGATCCATTTCTTCTCGATGTCCGCGGGAGTAGCGGAAAAGGTTTTCATGGTTCTTGCCCTTATGGGATAGGAATTCGATTGGCGCTGTTCTAAGCATTTCGACCGCACAGTCAAGCGCGCAAAATCAATATTTATAAAGCGAAAACAATACGTTAAAAAATAGGTATTATTTTACCCCATTATTTTTAGCGTTTTTGACAGTTTTAAGACGAAATCCACGCCCCAAAGGCACCGCGGGCCGTATTTATCCGCACTTTCGCCCCCAGACACCTTGCGCTGCATCATAGGACGAGGCCCCTCCTCCGCATAGGCTTGGACGAAACACTTGCCAGACTGCGCTCAAATCTATGCCCGAAGCCCGAAAATCAAAGTTGTCCCAGGCGGCCGACCATCTCAAACAGATCGTCTATGGCGGCAATGACGGCATCGTCACGACCTTTGCCATCGTCGCGGGGTTCGCGGGCGCGCAGACGGAGGGGACCGCCGCCTTTGGCACCTTGGCGGTTCTGGTCTTTGGTCTCGCAAACCTCTTTGCCGATGCGACCTCCATGGGCCTTGGCGAATTTCTCTCGGCCCGCGCCGCCCGCAAGATGATCGCACGCAGGCGGCAGAGCCTCTCGAAATCGCCCGCCACACAGATCGCCGCCCTGACCCGGCATCTCCAAGCCCGCGGTCTTTCGACATTGGACGCGACCACCATGGCGTCGCTGGCGGCGAAATCGCCCGATCTCATGGCCGAAATCACCCTCAGTCAGGTCGAAGGCCTCGAAGACCCCGGCCAAGGCGTGCTGTGGCCCCGCGCTCTTGTGACCTTCGCGAGCTTTATAGGGTTTGGCGTCATTCCCATTCTGCCGTATCTTATGCGTATGCCGGAAGCGTCGCAGCTCTATGCCGCTGTCGTCGCCACCGCGCTGGCGCTCATGCTTTTGGGGCTATTGCGCCATGTCGCGACACGTGAAGGGCTTGGCCGTGCGGTTGCCGAGACCCTGAGCCTTGGCGGCATATGTGCCCTCGTGGCCTATGCGGTCGGCCTCATTGTCGGCGGTTCATAAGCGTCGGTGGTTCATAAGCCGCGCCGCTCCGGAGTGATCAGAAATTCATCACTTTTCTCAAAATTGTGAATTTTTGTATACATTTGCATACCATTCCTTTTCCCCCGCCCCGTAATCCGCTAAAAGGCCCGAGACTCAGGCCCAGTAAGGAGCTCTTCCACATGACGAAAATCAAAGTCGACAACCCCATCGTGGAAATGGACGGCGATGAAATGACCCGCATTATGTGGGATTTCATCAAGAAAAAGCTCATCCTGCCCTATCTCGATCTCGACCTGCTCTATTACGACCTCGGCATCGAGGCCCGCGACGAGACCGAAGATCAGATCACCATCGACGCCGCCATGAAGACCAAAGAGGTCGGTGTTGCCGTCAAATGTGCGACCATCACGCCCGATGAGGCCCGTGTCGAAGAATTCGGCCTCAAGCAAATGTGGAAATCGCCCAACGGCACCATCCGCAACATTTTGGGAGGCGTGGTGTTCCGCCAGCCGATCATCTGTAAAAACGTCCCGCGCCTTGTGCCCGGCTGGACCGATCCCATTGTGGTGGGCCGCCATGCGTTCGGCGATCAGTACAAGGCGACTGACTTCCGCTTCCCCGGCAAGGGCCAGCTCACGATGAAATTCGAGGGCGAGGACGGCACAGTCATCGAAAAAGTCGTCTATGACGCGCCCTCCGCAGGCGTCTATCAGGCGATGTACAACCTCGACGACTCGATCCGCGATTTTGCCCGCGCCTCATTGAACTACGGGTTGAACCTCGGCTGGCCGGTGTACCTGTCCACCAAGAACACCATCCTCAAGGCCTATGACGGCCGGTTCAAAGACATTTTCGAAGAGGTCTACGAGGCCGAATTCGCCGACGCCTTCAAGAAAGCCGGCATCTGGTACGAACACCGCCTGATCGACGACATGGTCGCCTGTGCGATGAAATGGTCCGGCAAATTTGTCTGGGCCTGTAAGAACTATGACGGCGACGTACAGTCCGACACGGTGGCGCAAGGCTTTGGCTCCTTGGGTCTCATGACCTCGCAGCTGATGACGCCGGACGGGAAAATCGTCGAGGCCGAGGCCGCTCACGGCACCGTGACCCGTCACTACCGCCAACACCAAGCGGGCGAAGCGACGTCCACGAACTCCATCGCCTCGATCTACGCCTGGACCGGCGGGCTCAAGCACCGCGCGAAACTCGACGGCAACGAACAGCTCATGCGCTTTGCCACGACGTTGGAAAAGGTCATCGTCGACACCGTGGAAAGCGGGTTCATGACGAAAGACCTCGCGCTTCTCGTGGGGCCGAACCAGGGCTGGCTCACCACGATGGGCTTCCTGGAAAAGATCGACGAGAACCTGAACAAGGCTTTGGCCGGATAAGACCCCCAGTCCATCCAGCCAAAATCTGGCCGGGGCCCGCACGCCCCGGCCTTTTTGTATCCGTACACTCTCTCCGCGCGCGCCCTGATCCCCCCTTGTTCAGAAATGCAACGGGCGCGGCCTTGTCGCGCGGGATCGGATTTGACAGGTTGGCGCAATGCGTGACCCAATCCGGGGCGCTTTCGGAGATCCAGACCGGATCCGACTAGGAGAGAGTATGAAAAACAATATGAAACAGCACCTGCTAACCGGGCTTCTCGCCCTCGCCGCCACGCCCGCCCTCGCCCATTTGCCGCCAGAGAGCCACGGCTCTTTTCTTGCGGGCGCCTCGCATCCGCTCTTTGGTTTTGACCACGTGCTGGCGATGTTGGCCGTGGGGGTCTGGGCGCTTCAGATCGGCGGGCGTGCCATTTGGGCCGTGCCTGCGGGGTTTGTGGGCGCAATGACACTTGGCTATCTCGGCGCGCGGGCTGGGATGCCGCTCCCTGTTGTGGAGCCGATGATCCTCGCGTCCTCTGTCTTTATCGGCCTGCTCGTCGCCTTTGCCCTGCGCCCCGCGCTTTGGGGCGGTGTGGCAATCGCCGCGTTTTTCGGACTGTTTCACGGCCATGCCCATGGCGCGGAACTGGGCGCGGCGGCGGCGGTGCCCTTTGGCATCGGCTTTATCGCAGTGACGGCGCTTTTGCATGCGGCAGGGATTTTGCTCGCGCAGAACATGGCCCGCGCCCATCGGCTCGCCCCGCGGTTTCTCGGCGCAGCCTCTGCGTTAATGGGGCTGACACTCGTGTTCGGCTGAACCATTCAGGCAGATCGACGCACATTAAAAATTAACCATAACATACGGATTGCGCGGGAAAATTTCTGCGCAATTTTATCTGTTACCTTCGATTTAAGTGACCAAGACGTAGATTAAGCGCACCAAGAGAACAGAAGGTTTTCGGATGCAGCTTCCTCCGGCTTCACAGGTCTGGCCCCGTCAAACGGCGCAGGTGTCCTATACGCCCGACCAGAATGACGCCAATGCGTCAGGCGCGCGGTCGCAGGCGTCGCCAAATACGGCCCCAAACACGTCACAGACGCCGCCCGCATCGGCGCCCTCTACACTTTCTGAGACCGTACGCGGCATTTTTGCGGACTACGATCTGACCGCCATCACACCAACAGAGGTCGACACGCTCACCACTCGCCTCAAAGACGCACGGTTTGACGATCTTGGCTTTGTCCTGTCCCTCGAACGCTATGGCGCGATCTATGCCTCTGAAATGCAAGCGGTTTATGCGACATCTGAGACGGACACATCAGAGGACGCACCCATCGACCTCTTGGCCCTCACCCGCTCGGAATTGGCGCTGGCGGAGCGCTATGGGCAGCCGACAGAGCGCCTGTCCACGCAGCTCTTCAAACTCGAAGAGGCGCAAAACAGTCGCGCAGCACCACAGACGGAGACAACCGTCTCCGCACCCGAGTCCTCGCTCGCGGAAACCCTCGTGCTGTTTCAGGCGCAACGCCTTTGGATTGAGTGATCCGCCCGAAGTTTGTGCAGCGCCGCGAATTTTCGCGCGGCCCGGGCGCTCCCCTCTAGACAGGTCAGCTATCCTGCCCTAAATCAGAGTCATGCCAGCTCCCATGCCCATGCCTCTCGCACCACAGAAACACACCCTGCTCGAAGACGTGCAGGGGTTTTCCATTGCGCTCATCACCACGGCCATCGGCCTCACCATCATCGCCCAGCTCGGCTTTATCACTGGGCAAACGGCGGGTCTTGCCCTCGTGATTTCCTATCTCACAGGCTGGTCGTTTTCCTGGGTGTTCTGGCTGATCAACATCCCGTTTTATATCCTCGCTTATTTCCGCATGGGCGCGGAATTCACCATCAAATCCGCAATTTGCGTGACGGTCCTCTCCATTCTCGTCGCCGTCATTCCGGATTGGATGAGTTTTGAGCACCTCAACCCGCTCTTTGGCACCGTCGCCTTTGGCATCCTGACCGGCTACGGTCTCTTGGGCACATTCCGGCACAAAGGCTCTCTTGGCGGTCTCGGCGTTGTCGCGCTTTATGCCCAGGATCGGTTCGGCGTCCGGGCGGGCGTTGTGCAACTTTGCTTTGATGCTGTGCTGTTCAGCGTGGCGTTCTTTCTTTTCGAACCAACCCGTGTCCTGTATTCGCTTTTGGGTGCGCTGATCCTCAATGGAGTGATCGCCTTCAACCACCGTCGCGACCGCTATATCGCCGACTGATCCGAACCTCAGGATCCCGACCGAGACCCAGGCCCAGACAGAAACATGAAACAAGACCCGCAAGCCGCCGATAAACATACGCTTTTCGAAGACGCGCAGGGGTTCATTTTCGGCACCGCCATGTGTGCCTTTGCCCTCGTCATGCTCAAGGATCTCGGCTTTATCACCGGCCAGACCGCCGGTCTGTCGCTTTTGATCTCATACGTGCTCGATGCGCCCTTTGGCTGGGTGTTCTTTCTCGTGAACCTGCCCTTCTACTGGTTCGGCTACAAACGCATGGGCCTTCGCTTTGTGCTCAAAACCTTTGTCTGCGTCGCGCTGATCTCTGTCTTTGCCGAGCTTTTCCCCGCCTTCGTTTCGTTTGAGCACCTCGATCCGACCTTTGGCGCGGTCATGCTCGGCTTTATGCAGGGCGCGGGGCTTATGGCGATTTTCCGTCACGGTGGCTCCCTCGGCGGGATCGGCATTCTGGCGCTCTACCTGCAAGACGCGACCAAGTTCAAAGCGGGCTATGTGCAGCTTGCCTTTGACGGCGTGCTGTTTCTGGTCGCCGCCTTGCTCCTGCCGCTGCCGCAGGTGATCTTTTCCCTTTTGGGCGCTGTCGTCCTCAATCTTGTGATCGCAATCAACCACCGCCGAGACCGGTATATCGCTCTGTAGGAGGCACCTTTGCCCACACATTATATTTATCTTTGTCTGGCGATCTGCCTTGAGGTGATCGGCACCTCCGCGATGGCCGCCTCGCAACAGTTCACGCGCCTCATCCCCGTGGTGATCCTCGTCTGCTCCTATGGGCTGTCCTTTTACTTTCTGTCGCTGACGCTCAAGGTCGTTCCCGTTGGCATCGCCTATGCGGTCTGGTCGGGGCTGGGCATTGTTCTGATCTCGCTCATCGGGCTGGTGGTTCTGGGCCAGAAACTGGACTTACCCGCAATCCTCGGCATGGGGCTGATCATTCTGGGCGTGCTGGTGATCCACCTCTTCTCGCAGTCTGCGACACATTAATCCGCTTTTCGCCGCCCTTGGGCGCTTTATAGCTGGCCTTTTGTCGTCTCACCCGTTAGGCGCGGGGCCAAGACATATTCACCACGGACACCCTACCCTATGGATCTTCGCAATATCGCCATCATCGCCCACGTTGACCACGGCAAGACCACGCTCGTTGACGAACTTCTGAAACAGTCGGGCACGTTCCGCGAAAACCAGGCCACCACCGAGCGCGCCATGGACTCCAACGATCTGGAGCGTGAGCGCGGCATCACCATTCTGGCGAAAGCCACCTCGGTCGAGTGGAAAGGTCACCGCATCAACATCGTTGACACGCCCGGCCACGCCGACTTTGGCGCCGAAGTGGAGCGTATTCTCTCCATGGTGGACGGGGTTGTCCTTTTGGTGGACGCCGCCGAAGGTCCGATGCCGCAGACCAAATTCGTGACCTCGAAAGCGCTCGCTCTCGGCCTGCGCCCGATTGTGGTCCTGAACAAGGTCGACAAACCGGACGCGGAACCCGACCGCGCGCTCGACGAATGTTTCGACCTCTTCGCCTCTCTGGACGCCAATGACGACCAGCTCGACTTCCCGCATCTCTACGCCTCCGGTCGCTCCGGCTGGTGTGACGCGGAACTCGATGGGCCGCGCAAGAACCTCGACGCGCTGTTTAACCTGATCCTGAACCACGTTCCGGCTCCGAAACAGCTCAAGCACCAAGACGAGCCGTTCAAAATGCTCGCCACCACGCTGGGCTCGGATCCGTTCCTCGGTCGTCTTCTGACCGGCCGCGTCGAAACCGGCAAGATCAAAGCCGGTGCCACCGTTCAGGCCCTGACCCGCAACGGTCAGAAAATCGAACAATTCCAGGTCAAGAAAATCCAAGCCTTCCGCGGTCTCGCCATGGCTGAGATCGAAGAGGCCATCGCGGGCGACATCGTCTCCCTCTCCGGCATGAGCAAAGCGACCGTCTCTGATACGATCTGTGCGCTCGAAGTCGATGAGCCGCTCGAAGCCCAGCCGATCGATCCGCCGACCATCACCGTGACCTTCGGCATCAACGACAGCCCGCTGGCCGGTCGCGAAGGCAAGAAAGTTCAGTCCCGTGTGATCCGTGACCGTCTCATGAAAGAGGCCGAAACCAACGTCGCGATCAAAGTCAAGGACACCCCCGGTGGCGAGGCCTTTGAGGTCTCTGGCCGTGGTGAATTGCAGATGGGCGTTCTGATTGAGAACATGCGTCGCGAAGGGTTCGAGCTGTCGATCTCCCGCCCGCAGGTGATCATGAAAGAAGAAGACGGCAAACGCATGGAGCCGGTCGAAGAAGTCACCGTCGACGTGGATGACGAATACTCCGGCGCCGTGATCGAAAAGCTGACGGGCGCCCGCAAAGGCGACCTGACCGAGATGAAACAGCAGAACGGCAAAACGCGCATCATCGCGCATGTGCCGTCGCGCGGTCTCATCGGCTACCACGGCGAATTCCTCACCGACACCCGCGGCACCGGCGTTTTGAACCGCGTGTTCCACGGCTGGACCGCCTACAAAGGCCCGATCCCGGGCCGTCGTCAGGGCGTTTTGATCTCGATGGAAGACGGCGAGTCTGTCGCCTACGCGCTGTGGAACCTTGAAGAGCGCGGCAAGCTGTTCATCGGCGCGCAAGCCAAGGTTTACCAAGGCATGATCATCGGCGAGCATAGCCGTGACAACGATCTCGAAGTGAACCCGCTCAAAGGCAAGAAGCTCACCAACGTGCGTGCCTCCGGCACGGACGACGCGGTGCGCCTGACGACGCCGGTGACACTGTCTCTGGAAGAAGCCATCGCTTACATCAACGACGACGAGCTCGTGGAAGTGACGCCGGAGAGCATCCGCCTGCGCAAACGCTACCTCGACCCGCATGAGCGCAAGCGTCACGCCAAGGCGGCTCAGCTCTAAGTTCGAGTATTTCGACTGCAATGAAGACAAAGGCTCGCCCTCACCGGCGGGCCTTTCGCTTTGGCGCGCAGAGTTTGTGCGAAGGCCGGGCTTAGAGTTTGCGACTGATTGCGCTATCCTAGAGGCAAAGGAGACAAGCCATGCGTAAAATCCAAACCCAGGGCGTGCATCACATCACCATCATCGGCGCCGACCGGCAGTCCACCATCGACTTTTGGGAGGGCGTCTTGGGTATGCCCTTCGTGTTCGAGCAACCCAATCTCGACAAACCCGAAGACGGCCACCTCTATTTCGATCCGGGCGACGGACGGTTGATCACGGTCTTCACCTCCGAGGCGCGCAAACCGGGGCGGCACCGGATTGATCAGGGGCCGGGATCGCTCCATCATCTTGCGTTCAATGTGTCAAAAGTGACCTTCGATCAGGTCGTGGAGCGTCTGGACGCGCGCGGCGTCACGCATTCGGGCGTCAAAGATCGCGGGTTCATGGACTCGATCTATTTCCGCGAACCGAACGGGATGCTGATTGAGCTGGCCTCTTACCGGTTCGAGCCGCCTCTGGGCTTTACGCACACCGACGTTTTGCACCGCGCGCATCTGATCCGTGTGGCGGCGGGCGATGACCATATCGACAGGGTGCATCTCGCCGACGCGATTGAGGAGCTGGTGCGCGAGGGGACGAAGACGCTCTCTGAGGATCGCACTGCCAAAAATCCCTTTGAAAAATGAAAACGGCGCGGGAGTGTCCCGCGCCGCTTTGACGACCTGTGAGGGGTCTCACTCTTCGGTCTCGACCACCAAAAGTTCCCGCTCGGAGGCGCCCTTGGCGTGGCTCAGGGCCTCTTGGTAGTCCGGCGAATGGTAACAGGCGACGGCGGCCTCGACCGTGTCGAATTTCGCGACCACATTGCGCGGACGGTCCTTGCCCTCAAGCTGCACGTAACGTGCGGCGCGGGCGATGAATTTACCGCCATGTTTGGCAATCGCAGGCCCAGCCAGCTTGGCGTATTTGCCATAGGCCTCTTCGTCGGTGACGGTCACATGGGCAATCCAGAGCGCAGGCATGGTTTATCCTTTCAACAGGGTTTCTGCGGCGGCAATCGCGGCGTCGGCGCCGGAGAAATCCTTGCCTCCGCCCTGCGCCATATCGGGACGGCCACCGCCGCCTTTGCCGCCGACCGCAGGCACGGCGGCTTTGAGCACATCCACGGCAGAGACTTTGCCGGTCAGATCATCGGTCACGCCACAGGCCACCGCGACTTTGCCATCCTCTTCGGCGATCAACAGGATCACGCCGGAGCCAAGGTTGTTTTTATGCGCGTCGATGAGACCGCGTAGGTCTTTGCCGGACACGCCGGAAAGCGCCTGAGCGAGAAAGGAAATGCCGTTCACATCCTTGGCCTCAGCCCCGCCACCAGAACCGCCCCCCATGGCGATCTGTTGCTTGAGGTTGGCGACTTCCTGTTCGAGGCGCTTGCGCTCGTCCGCGAGGGATTTCACGCGATCAACAACCTCGGAAATCGGCGTTTTCAACAGGTTGGCGATTTCATTCGCACGACCTGCTTCGCCCGCCAAATGGGCCAGAGCGGCCTGACCAGTGAGGGCTTCGATCCGACGCACACCTGCCGAGGACGCGCTGTCGCCCAAGATGATGCACAGACCGATGTCGCCGGTGCGTTTGACGTGGGTGCCACCGCAGAGCTCGATGGAATAGGTCTTGCCATCGGCGCCCTTGCCGGTGTCGGCCGTGCCCATGGAGACCACGCGCACCTCGTCACCGTATTTTTCGCCGAACAAGGCCTGCGCGCCCAAATCGCGCGCCGCGTCCGGCGTCATGATCCGGGTTTCCACAGCCGTGTTCTGGCGGATGTAAAGGTTGATGTCGGATTCGACCTTGGCGATCTCCTCAGCGCTCAGGGCCTTGGCGTGGGAGAAGTCGAACCGCAGACGATCCGGGGCGTTGAGAGACCCGCGTTGCGCAACGTGATCGCCCAATGCCTCGCGCAGCGCCTCATGCAAGAGGTGCGTTGCGGAGTGGTTGGCGCGGATGGCCGAACGACGCGTGTGATCGACTTCGAGGGCGGCAGGCGCGCCGACCTTAATCTCACCGGTCTCGATGGTGGCGAAATGGATGAAAACGCCCGCGACCTTTTTCGTGTCGGTGACCTTGGCGATGGATTTTTCCACGCGGATCACGCCGGTGTCGCCGACCTGACCGCCGGACTCGCCATAGAACGGCGTCTGGTTGACCACGATTTGCACCGTGTCGCCCTCTTTCACGCTGTCCACGCGCGCACCGTCCTTGACGAGCGCCACGATCTCGCCCTCGGCCTTCTCGGTGTCATAGCCGAGGAATTCCGTGGTGCCTTTGTCCTCGGCGATGTCATACCAGACGGTCGCATCCGCCGCCTCGCCGGAGCCGGCCCAGGCGGCGCGCGCCTTGGCTTTTTGTTCGGCCATGGCGGCATCAAAGCCGGAGGTGTCGACCTCCACGCCCTTTTCACGCAACGCATCCTGGGTCAGGTCGAGCGGGAAACCGTAGGTGTCATACAGTTTGAACGCCGCCTCGCCGGGGAGCTTTTCGCCCTCGGGCAGATCCACAAGCTCGTCTTCCAAAAGCTTCAACCCGCGATCCAGCGTCTGGATAAAGCGCGTCTCTTCGAGCTTCAGCGTCTCTTCGATCATCGCCTGACCGATGCGCAGCTCCGGATAGGCGTCGCCCATCTGGCGCACCAATTCCGGCACGAGTTTGTGCATGATCGGGTCTTTCGCGCCCAAGAGGTGCGCGTGACGCATGGCGCGGCGCATGATCCGGCGCAGCACATAGCCCCGGCCCTCGTTCGACGGCATCACACCATCGGCAATGAGGAAAGAGGTCGAGCGCAGGTGATCCGCGATCACCCGGTGGTGCACGTTCTTGTCGCCGTAGGGATCGACGGAGGTCGCATGCGCCAAGGCCTCGATCAGCGACTTCATCATATCGGTGTCGTAGTTGTCGTGGCTGCCCTGCAACAGCGCCGAAATCCGCTCAAGCCCCATGCCAGTGTCGATCGACTGCATGTCAAGATCGGTCATCGTCCCGTCGGCGAATTTCTCGTTTTGCATGAACACGATGTTCCAGATCTCGATGAACCGGTCCCCGTCCTCTTCCGGGCTGCCCGGAGGGCCGCCCCAGATGTGATCGCCGTGGTCATAGAATATCTCGGTGCAAGGACCACACGGCCCGGTATCGCCCATCTGCCAGAAGTTATCCGACGTCGCGATGCGGATGATCCGCTCTTCCGGCACGCCGACCTTTTTCCAAATCTCAAAGGCCTCGTCATCCGTGTGATAGACGGTCGTGTAGAGACGGTCTTTCGGGATGTCGAAATCCTTGGTGATCAGCTCCCAGGCAAAGGGGATCGCCTCCGGTTTGAAGTAATCGCCAAAGGAAAAGTTGCCCAGCATCTCAAAGAACGTGTGGTGACGCGCGGTGTAGCCGACGTTGTCCAGATCGTTGTGCTTGCCGCCCGCGCGCACACATTTTTGCGCCGTCGTCGCGCGCACGTAATCGCGTTTTTCCACGCCGGTGAAACAGTTCTTGAACTGCACCATGCCGGAGTTGGTGAACATCAGGGTCGGGTCGTTGCGCGGCACCAGCGGAGAGCTGTCCACGACGGTGTGACCGTTGCGTTCGAAATAGTTGAGGAAGGTGGAGCGAATGTCGTTCACGCTGGGCATGTGGGGCGCGTCCTTGCGGGTTTTCTTGGCGTTCCCGTCGGTTTATCGCGCCTGTGCAGGGCTGTCCATAAGCCGGGCGTCGAGGAAAAGGATTTTACAAAGGAAAAACTCTTAGCACAGAGACGAAAAAAGGCGCGAAGGATGCCCTCGCGCCTCTCATTCAGTCTGTGTCTTGGCCTATCTCAGAGCCCGTGTGACGCGGATCATTCCTCGCCGTCGAGCACATCGTCATGGTCGAAATCATCGCCCAGATCGAAATCGAGCCCGTGCGCCGCGCGGATTTTATCCTCGATCTCAAGCGCCATTTGCGGGTTTTCCTTGAGGAAGCGTTTCGCATTCTCACGGCCCTGCCCGATCCGCTCGTCACCGTAGGAGAACCAGGCGCCAGATTTGTCCACGACACCCGCCTTGACGCCGAGGTCCAAAAGCTCGCCGGTTTTGGAAATCCCTTCGCCATACATGATGTCGAATTCGACCTGTTTGAACGGCGGCGCGACCTTGTTTTTCACGACTTTCACGCGGGTCTCGTTGCCGACCACCTCATCGCGGTCCTTGATGGAGCCGATGCGGCGGATGTCCATGCGGACAGACGAATAGAATTTAAGCGCGTTGCCGCCGGTGGTCGTCTCAGGGGAGCCAAACATCACGCCGATTTTCATCCGGATCTGGTTGATGAAGATCACGGTGCATTTGGAGCGGCTGATCGAGCCGGTCAACTTGCGCATGGCTTGCGACATCAGACGGGCCTGAACGCCGACGGAGCTGTCGCCCATGTCGCCTTCAAGTTCGGATTTCGGCGTGAGCGCCGCGACCGAGTCGACAACGACGAGGCTCACCGCGCCGGAGCGCACGAGCGTGTCCACGATTTCAAGCGCTTGCTCGCCGGTGTCCGGCTGGGAAATCAGCAGCTCATCGAGATCAACGCCAAGTTTGCGGGCATAAATCGGGTCCAGAGCGTGTTCTGCATCAACAAAGGCGCAAACGCCGCCCTTTTTCTGTTCCTCGGCCACACAATGGAGCGTCAGTGTGGTTTTGCCTGACGATTCCGGGCCGTAAATCTCAACAATGCGGCCTTTCGGGATGCCGCCGATGCCAAGCGCGATGTCGAGGCCGAGAGAGCCGGTGGAGGTCGCTTCGATCTCCTGAACCGGGTTATCCGCGCCCAGTTTCATGATCGAGCCTTTCCCAAATTGCCGCTCGATCTGGGCCAGCGCACTGTCGAGCGCCTTCTGCTTGTCCTCGGATTGCTTATTGTTTTTTGCCATGTCTTTGGTCGCCGTTGCCATCGTTCGAAATCCTTATTTCATACCCGGTCCAAGGCGTCCATCGTGCATTCTCGGGTGCAATCTGTGCCTGTTCGATCCGGGGCTCTTGTTCGCCTCTTGTTCTCATTAACCTTTATGAGCACAAAAAGAGAACATTTCAACTAAAATTATGAGAACAGCTTGGTGTGAGTCTGGTTAACGCTGGGTTACCAATCTTGCACGACCGCGATCATTGGAATTGCGCCTGCACCGTGGCCGTCAATTCAGAGAGCGAAAACGGTTTTGGCAAGAACACGGAATTCGGGATTCGCGCCTGTTGTTCGGCAAAGTGATCTTCGGCGTAGCCCGAGACAAAGACCACCTTGACCCCCGGTCGATGCTCCAACGCCTCAGACACCCAGCTCGGCCCATCCATCCCCGGCATGATGACGTCAGACACAAAGACGTCGATGTGCAGGCTCTCATCTTCGAGGGTTTCAAGCGCCTCTTCCGCGCTCGCGGCCTCAATGACGGTATAGCCCCGAAGCCGCAGCGCGCGCGAGGCAAAGGCCCGCACCGGCGCCTCGTCTTCCACGAGAAGGATCACCCCAGTCCCGCGTTCCGCCGTCACAGTGACGTCAGGTATAGGGGCCTGCGCCGCTTCGACGACCGCCTCCGCCCGCGCCGTGTGGGCCGGGAGGAAGATGGTAAATGAGGTGCCGCTGCCGACGATGCTATCGACAAAGATGAACCCGCCCGTCTGTTTGATGATGCCATAAACCGTGGAGAGGCCGAGCCCCGTCCCCTCGCCCGTCCGTTTGGTGGTGTAGAACGGCTCGAACACTTTCTGGAGCTTGTCGGGCGCAATGCCGATGCCCTGATCCACAACGCTCACGACGATATATTCGCCCGCAGGCAGCGTCGCGCGATCGCGGGTGTAGGGCGCAGTGATGACCTCATTGCGGGTCTCGATCTTGATCTGCCCGCCCGTGGGCATGGCGTCGCGTGCGTTGACCACGAGGTTCATGATCACCTGTTCCAACTGGCGCTTGTCGACCCGGATCGGCAAAAGACCCGCATCGTGGTCCAAC
>CAXPTW010000001.1:0-61683 GCA_964220165.1 Abyssibacter sp. | reverse complement strand
GTGACTGGAGTTCAGACGTGTGCTCTTCCGATCTGTCGCCCTCGGTGAGGCGGTCGCGCTCAAAGATAAAGAGATAGAGCACAACACACACAATCAGGGCGGTCAGGATCGAAACAATGCGCATCTTTACGTCTCTCTGTCAGTCTCTCGCGAAAAACTCGCGTGCGTTGCGTTTGGTCTTTGAGTGGCCTGTGATTGGCCTTTGCCCTTTATACGCGATTTCAAACTGTCTGGATCAGGCGACAAGAGCGCGCGGGCGGTGGATGAAGGGTCAAGAGTTAATAGTATTAACATTGCGGCCAAGATGGGCGAACTCTGTGACGTTCACAAGGTCGCGATGAGAAAAATACGAGGCGACCGGTGCTTTTCATACGAATTTCACGCTTGTCCCCGTTGCCCGTGCGCAAAAGCCACAGTCTACGGGGGCAAGCGTGTCGTGGAGGCCACGCTCTTTGGGGGCGGACACGCCGCGCGGTCTCTTTCCGCTTTGATACGTCGCGGGGGCAGGTGCGCCGACACTTGGCATTCCCGCGTGGATCAGGGTAAGAGAAGGCGTCAGAAATTCATCAACCTGCGAACACGCGCAGGGCCGGGGGCGAATGTGAGCCAGAGCGATTCCTTCATCGAAGAGGTGACCGAAGAGGTCCGCCGCGATAAATTCTATGCGTTTTTGAAGAAATACGGCTGGATTGGCATTGTCGTCGTCATCGCCCTCGTGGGCGGTGCGGCCTATAACGAATGGTCCAAGGCCACGAAAGCGACCAAGGCAGAGGCTCTGGGCGATGCGCTGACCACGGCTTTGGGGGCAGAGACCTCGGAGGCCCGCGCCGAGGCGCTTGCCACGGTTTCGGCGGAGGGCGAGGCGCAGATCATCGCTGCGATGTTCCGCGCAGGCGAACTTGAGGCTGCGGGCGAAGCCAATGCGGCGCTTGCCGTGCTCGCCCCTTTGGCCGCCGACGATATGCTGGCCCCAGTCTATCGCGATCTCGCGGTGCTCAAAAGCGCGATGATCGGCGCGGCAGAGATTGCCCCGGAAGAGCGCATTGCCCAACTGGCCGCCATCGCGAGCCCGGGTGCGCCCTACCGTCTTTTGGCCGAAGAACAAATTGCTGCGGCTCAGGCCGAAATGGGGGACGTGGAGGCCGCTGTCCAAGGCTACCGCGCGCTCACGCAAGACGTCGAAGCAAGTAATGCCTTGCGTCGGCGCGCAGCACAGATGATTGTGGCGCTCGGGGCGGACCCGGACGCAGAGTAAGAGTGAGACTCGGCCTGTCAGTGTCCGGGAAGAAAGAGGGGAGAGCGGTCATGTTTGCTCAGACAGCGAAAGCGGGTCTCATCGGGGCCCTCGTCGTTTTGGCCGGCTGTGGCGCGAATCAGGATGTGATCCTGCCCGGTGAGCGTCTCGATCCGCGCGCGATTTCCGTGATCGGCGGCGCAACTGAGACCGTGACGACCAATCAATCCGTTGCGATCTCTCTTGGCGCGCCTGTGACGCGGTCCTCCTGGACCATGATCGGCGCAGGCCCGCGCCATGATGCGGGGCACAATGCGCTCCGCTCTGCCACGCCGACGCTTGCCTGGACCGCGCCCATCGGTCAGGGCGAAACCCGCAAACTGCGCCTCACCGTTGATCCCGTTGCCGCAAACGGTCTGATTGTCGCCATGGACGCCGAGGCCGCTTTGACGGCTGTGTCGGCCTCTGCCGGTGTGCCCGTGTGGTCGGTGGATCTGACCCCGCCGGGTGAGACGAAAGGCGCGGCCTCTGGCGGTGCTTTGGCAATCTCCGGCGATGTGGTCTATGCGACCACCGGCTTTGGCGATCTTGTCGCGCTCGATCTCGCCACCGGTCGTGAAATTTGGCGTCAGCGTTTGGACGCCGCCGGGGCCTCTGGCCTCACCGTCTATGAGGGCTTGGCCTATGTCGTCGCGAGCGATGGACAGGCCTGGGCCATTCAAACCAAAGATGGCCGTGTCAAATGGCAGATTGCGGGTCCGGAAACCGTGACCTCGCGCGTCGGCGCGGCCTCGCCTGCGGTCAACGACCGTCTCGCGGTTCTGCCCTTTGCCTCGGGGGACATGTACGGCGTGTTCCGCAAAGGGGGCCTGCGCCTTTGGTCCACCTCCTTGGCCGGTCAGCGGCGCGGCGTGGTCTATGCCAATGTCTCTGACCTCTCATCCGACCCGGTGATCGCCGGCAACACCATGTATGCCGGCAACCAATCCGGGCGCTATGCGGCCTTTGAGCTTGAGGGCGGCACGCGGCTTTGGACGGCAGATGAGGGCGCCTATAGCCCGGCGACCGTCGTGGGTGGCTCCGTCTTTATCGTGACCGACCGCAACGAGCTTGTGCGCCTGTCGGCCTCGTCGGGGGGTCGCATCTGGGGCGTGCAACTGCCGCTCTATACCACCGACAAACAGCGCAAACGCAAAACCGTCTTTGCCCATTACGGGCCGGTTGCGGCGGGGGGCAAGCTTTGGGTTGCTTCGAATGACGGCTGGCTGCGCGGCTTTGATCCGGCCTCTGGCGCACAGGTGTCGCGGGTCGAACTGCCGAAAGGCGCGGCCTCTGACCCGATCGTGGTCGATGGTGTGATCTATCTCTTGCTGGAAAATGGGGAGCTTGCAGCGCTGCGCTGATCGCTCCTCCCCGCGAAATCTCTTGTCATGTGGCCCTGATAGGGTGTATCGGGGCCGCTTGAACCCGTCCCGGAGGACATCCATGAGCTTTTCCATCGCCCTTGTCGGGCGCCCGAATGTCGGAAAATCGACCCTGTTCAACCGTTTGGTTGGCCGCAAGCTGGCGCTTGTGGACGATCAGCCGGGTGTGACGCGCGATCTGCGTGAGGGCGAGGCGCGTCTGGGCGATCTGCGGTTCACCGTCATCGACACGGCGGGTCTTGAGGAAGCCACCGATGAGTCCCTCCAGGGCCGGATGCGCAAACTCACCGAGCGCGCGGTCGATATGGCCGACATCTGCCTCTTTATGATCGACGGCCGCGCGGGCGTTTTGCCCGCCGATGAGGTGTTCGCCGAGATACTGCGCAAGCGGGCGAAACATGTGATCCTCGCGGTGAACAAGGCCGAGGGGCACGCGGGCGAAAGCGGGTTTCTTGAAGCCTATGGCCTCGGCATTGGTGAGCCTTTGCGGCTCTCGGCCGAACATGGCGAAGGGATGCACGATCTCTACGACGTGCTCAAACCTCTGGCCGCCGAATACGACATCCGCTCTGCGGAAGAGCAGCCTGAGATCGACGTCGAACTGACCGAAGAAGAACAGGAGCTCGGCGAGGGCGAAGACATCGGCGGCATGTCCCGCGATTTCACCCGTGAAAAGCCGCTCCAGATCGCCGTCGTGGGCCGTCCGAACGCCGGGAAATCCACGCTGATCAACAAGCTCTTGGGCGAAGATCGTCTTTTGACCGGCCCGGAGGCCGGGATCACCCGCGACAGTATCTCTGTCACGATGGACTGGAACGGCACGCCGGTGCGCGTGTTCGACACGGCGGGCATGCGCAAAAAGGCCAAGGTGCAGGAAAAGCTTGAAAAGCTTTCTGTGGCCGATGGTCTGCGCGCGGTGAAATTCGCAGAGGTCGTTGTGGTGCTCCTGGACGTGTCCATTCCGTTTGAGCAACAGGATCTCCGCATCGCCGATCTCGCGGAACGCGAAGGGCGCGCGGTGGTGATTGCCGTGAACAAATGGGATGAGGAAAAAGACAAATCCAACAAGGCGAAAGAGCTGCGTGAAGAATTCGCGCGCCTTTTGCCGCAGCTGCGCGGCGCGCAGTTGGTGACCGTGTCGGCGATGACCGGCAAAAACCTCGACAAGCTGCAAGAGGCGATCCTGCACGCCCATGCCGTCTGGAACCGTCGTGTGGCGACCTCGCGCCTCAACAACTGGCTCACCGCCATGACCGAAGCCCACCCGCCGCCGGCCCCCGGCGGGCGTCGGATCAAGCTTCGCTATATGACGCAGGTGAAAGCCCGTCCGCCGCAATTCGTGGTGATGTGTTCCAACCCGGATGAGTTGAACGACAGCTATAAACGCTATCTCGTCAATGGCTTGCGTGAAGATTTTGACATGCCGGGGACGCCGATCCGGCTCTATTTCCGGTCTCAGGCCGACAAGAACCCGTTCAAGAACAAGACGAAATCCACGCCGTCGCGTCTGCGCAAACACCTCGGCCAAGATCGCGCCGATGCGCCCAAGGTCAGGAAACAGCGCCCGCCGAAACGGTGAGAAAGCGCTGATGCGCTTTCGCTTCGCGGAGGATATTTGAAGACAAAAGAAGGGGGTGTTGCGCCCCCTTCTTCGTCAGATGTCCAGTTCGACCCAGATCGGCACGTGATCGGACGGCTTTGTTTTGGCCCGCGTGTAGGCGTCGATTTGGCAGTCCGTGAGCCTATCTGCGGCCTGCGGCGACAGTAGGAAGTGGTCGATCCGGATGCCGTCGTTGCGGTCAAAGGCCCCGGCTTGGTAATCCCAGAACGTATAGGTCTCCGGCGCGTTGGTGCAGACGCGGAGCGCGTCCGTGAGGCCAAGCGCCATCAACTCGCGGTACTTGGCACGGCTCTCTAGGCGAAAGAGTGCATCGTCTTTCCACGCCTCGGGACGTTTAGCGTCCTCAGGCTGCGGGATCAGGTTGTAGTCCCCCGCCATGAGAAACGGCTGTTCCTCGGCCATCAACTCTTTGGCCCGCGCGGCGAGCCGGTCGAACCATTTGAGTTTGAAATCATATTTGGAGCCGGGGACGGGCGCGCCCTCGGGCGTCAGGTCCACAGGATTGCCATTGGGCAGGTACAGCCCGCAAATCCGGATCGCGTCTTTCGCGCCGACCACCGTGGCCTCGATATAGCGCGCCTCAACGTCGTCTTCGCCGTCGCGCCCTGCGCCTTCCGCACCGGGAAGGCCGCGCGTGACATCTTCGAGCGGGAGTTTGGAGAGAAGCGCCACGCCGTTGAACGACTTTTGCCCATGGGTTTCAACGTTGTAGCCCATGTCCTCAAAAATCTCGCGCGGGAAATTTTCGTCGATGGATTTGATCTCTTGCAAGATCGCCACATCCGGTTCGGCCTCTTTGAGCCAGTCCTGCAGCGCCTCGACCCGCGCTTTGATGCCGTTGATGTTGAAGCTGGCGATTTTCATGACGGCTCTCCCTCGTGGTGTCTCTTTTTAGAGGCGCAGCGCGGGGAGGGAAAGGGTCTGTTCGCCGCAAGAGGCGAAAGCCGACGAGGGGGCGCTGTTGGGGTCACATCTGTCGTCACCCGAACAGGCGTTACCCTTACCGCGCCTTAAGGTTAACGCCAGTTAAGGTTAACGTGTGGTCAAGGGCGGAGAGGGGTATGGCGGGGAAGAGGGTTGAACAGCAACGGCTGGCTAAACAGAAAGCGGGGGAGCGACGCCTCAATGCCCGCTCCCGATGCCCGCTATCGCTTGGCCGCAATGGCCCGACCCGCCGCCGCTGCAGAGGCCCAAGCCCATTGGAAGTTATAGCCGCCGAGCCAGCCCGTCACATCGACCACTTCGCCGATGAAATAGAGGCCGGGACAGGTTTTCGCCTCCATGGTTTTGGATGATAAACCGTCTGTGTCGACCCCGCCCAGCGTGACCTCTGCGGTGCGGTAGCCTTCTGATCCAGTGGGTTTGAGGGTCATCGCGTGGATGTTCTCCGCGAGTCCTTGGAGTGCCTTGTCCGACTGATCCGCGAGATTGCCGGTGAGCTGCCATTTTTCGGCGAGCGCGGTGGCGAGTTTGGCGGGAAAGAGCGTCGCGAGGGCGGTGTGCATTTGGCGGCGGCCATTTTGCGCGCGCTCGGATTTCAGCGCTTCAAAGGCGTTTTGGGAGGGCAGGAGATCGACCGTGATCGCGTCCCCTTCGCGCCAGTAATTCGAGATTTGTAGGATCGACGGCCCGGAGAGCCCACGGTGCGTGAACAACAAGGCCTCATCAAAAGAGGTGCCATTGGCCGTCACCCGCGCGTCCAACGCGGTGCCCGCCAGCGGCGCGATCCAGTCCAGCTCATGCGGCGCAAAGGTCAGGGGCACAAGGCCGGGGCGGGTGTCGAGCACGGTGAGGCCGAATTGCTCCGCGATCTGATAGCCGATACCCGTCGCGCCCATTTTCGGGATGCTCTTGCCGCCGGTGGCGACAACGAGATTGCGGGCCCGAACCGGGGTGCCATTGAGTGTGACGGTGAACTCGGTGCCGTCGTGAGAGATGTCGCCAGCCTCAGTCGAAAGCCGCAGTTCCGCCTTGCGCGCCTCATGAAGCAACATGTCGATGATCGCAGCGGATTTGCCGTCACAGAACAACTGCCCCAATCCCTTGTCCGGGTTCTTCTCGTGCCAAGTGATGCCGTGCTGCGCCAAAAGGCCGATGAAATCCCATTGGGTGTAGCGCGCGAGGGCGGATTTGCAGAAATGCGGGTTTTGCGACAGGTAATTGCCAGCCTCGGCATAGAGGTTGGTGAAATTACAGCGCCCGCCGCCGGAAATCCGCACCTTATCCGCCGGGCGTTTGGCGTGATCTACGATGAGCACGCGTTGGCCGGTTTCTACGGCAAACTTCGCGCAAAACAACCCTGCGGCCCCTGCGCCCAAAATGATCGTGTCAAACTGCTCCATAGCGCGGTTTGAGCAGGGCACGCGTCACTTTGCAAGAAGAGAAAAGGCCCCCAAAGCGGGAGCCTTTCTGTGCGCCATGTTGGAGAGGCGGGGATGGTCGCCTTATTTGTCGGTCACTTCGGCGGTGGCCACCGTTGCACCGCTTCCCGAGTAGAGCACGGTCAACACATCGCGGAGCGCGGGGCGTGAGAAGGTGATCCGCACATCGGTGTTCGCGCCCGCATGGACCGAAGCCGTGCCGAGCACCTTGCCCTCAACGCCCTCGCGCGCGTCATAGGCATAGACCGTGCCGGGGCTGTCGGAGCGGACAAGATCAAGCGTCACGCCGGAGTTGGTGTTTTGGACCTGGCCGGGGAGAATGTAGTTGGCACCCGCAAAGGCAGAAGAACCAACGAGGGTCACAACAGCGGCGGCGAGAACGGTTTTCACGGAATGTTTGGTCATAAGACGGATCCTTTCTAACTCTGGGTCGCCCGAGCGCAGGCTCCCTTTGGGTCTGGAGCTAGGTCTTCGGCGCGGGAGGAGAAGTCTTTGAAAGATCACGAGTTTGCGCGACGAAAGTGATCATTTCGTGTGTGATCCGATGCGCAGATCCTGTGCAGATATGCCCGGAAAATTCTCGCAGTCTGTGAGGTTTTCGACAAAAAAAGAGGCCCGGAGGCCTCTCGTCTCAACGTTCGTCTGGCGCAGCGGCACTCACATGGAGAAGGACACGCCACAGCCACACGCCGAGGTGGCATTGGGGTTTTCAATGACAAACCGCGCGCCGATCAGCTCCTCGGTAAAGTCGATCACGGCATTCTCCAAGAAGGGCAGGGAGACGGGGTCAATCACCACGGCCTCGCCATCGCCTTTCAGCACAAGGTCGTCCTCGGCCGGGGTGTCGAGGCTGATATCATATTGAAATCCCGAACATCCGCCGCCCTCAACCGCGATGCGCAGGGCTTTGTGTTCGCCAGAGGCTTCGTTGATTTCCGACAGGCGGGCAAAGGCGCGGGGCGTGACTTTCGGGGGCAATGTGAGCGTCATGACAGGCTTTCCGGCGTTTCAGACTGAAAAATCAGCCGTTTGAGTGGATTTTCGGGCGTCATCTGTTTGTCGTAACCCGTTGTCAGCAATATAGTCATCTTCAGGAACAGCGACAAGGACAGGCGGCAAACCGTCTGATGAGGCAGATGCTCAAACCCTATGCCAGTCAACCGCAGGACACACGCGGTCGGCTTTACCCGGAAAAACTGTCGACCTTTCGGTCCCCGTTTCAGCGCGACCGCGACCGGATCATTCATTCGTCGGCCTTTCGGCGGCTGAAACACAAGACGCAGGTCTTCGTCGAACATGAGGGCGATTATTACCGCACGCGCCTCACCCATTCGATCGAGGTGGCGCAGGTCGCGCGCACAATTGCGGGGGTTTTGGGCCTCAACGAGGGGCTGGCGGAGGCCATCGCGCTGGCGCATGACTTGGGTCATTCGCCCTTTGGCCACACGGGCGAAGATGCGCTTGAGCTGTTGATGGAGCCTTACGGCGGGTTCGATCACAACGCCCAGGCGCTCCGGATCGTCACCAAGCTCGAAAAACACTACGCGGATTTCGACGGGCTGAACCTGACGTGGGAAACGCTTGAGGGGATCGCGAAGCACAACGGGCCGATCATCGGGCCCTATGCGGATAAGAAAAAACACCCCGAAGGTGCGGAAATTTCCTACGCGCTCAAAGAGGTGAACGACCAATTCGACCTGGAACTGCACACCTTTGCCTCCGCTGAGGCCCAGGTGGCGGCGATCGCCGATGATGTGGCTTACAATCACCACGATCTCCACGACGGCTTGCGCGCGGGGCTGTTTACTGCGGCGGATCTGATGGAATTGCCGCTCACAGGCCCGGCTTATGAAGAGGTCGACCGCGAATATCCCAACCTCGACCCGGATCGCCGCGATCACGAGGCGCTGCGTCGGATTTTCGGCTATATGGTCGAGGATGTGATCACCATCGCGACCAACCGTCTGGAGAGCGCCGCGCCGCAAACTGCGCAGGATATCCGGGACATGGACCGGACGATCATTCGGTTTTCCAAGCCGTTCTTTCAGAACCTGAAGGCGATCAAGAGTTTCCTGTTCAAACGCATGTACCGCGCGCCATCGGTGGTGGTGGAGCGCAAGCGGGTCACGGAAATGGTCAACACGCTCTTTCCGCTGTTCATGAAACAGCCAGAGCTTTTGCCCAAGGAATGGCAACAGGAGGTCTCTCTCGCCACCAATGACACGGAGCTGGCGCGGATCGTGCTGGACTATGTGGCGGGGATGACGGATCGGTTTGCGATTCAAGAATTTGAACGACTTTGCGCCTGACGCGTTAAGGTGTGTTGAGTATTTGATCTGCAATGAAGTGAGGGCGCACGGGTGGCCACGGAACAAGTGACTGGATTGGGGCCTGTTGAGGCCTTTGCCCTCGTTGGGGCCTTGGGGGTCGGCGCGCAGTGGGTTGCGTGGCGGCTCAAACTGCCCGCGATTGTGATCATGCTCGCGGCAGGTCTGCTCGTCGGGCCCGCTTTGGGCATTCTCGATCCGCAGCGCGACATTGGGGCTTTGGTCCAGCCGCTGATCTCTTTGGCGGTGGCCGTGATCCTGTTCGAGGGCGGCTTGACCCTCGATCTCCACAAACTCGGCGATGCGCGGGCAGGGGTCATGCGGCTCGTGCTCATCGGCGCGCCGCTCGGGTGGCTCTTGTCCTCTCTGGCACTGCATTTCGGGGCAGGGCTGGGCTGGGAGGCTTCTGCCGTCTTCGGCGGCATCATGGTCGTGACGGGACCGACGGTGATCGCGCCTCTGCTACGACAGGCGAAGCTCCAGAAACGGCCCGCGAACCTGTTGCAATGGGAGGCCATCGTCAACGACCCGGTGGGGGCGCTTGCTGCGGTTTTGGCGTTTGAATTCGTTCTTGTAGGGCGCGAGGCCGAAAGTCTGACCGACGCTTTGACACAATTAGGGGGCGGTATTTTGCTCGCCTTGGCCGTGGGCATCGCCTCCGGGCTTCTCGTCTCCTATGCCTTCCGCCGGGCGGTTGTGCCGGAATATATGAAGGTTCCGGTGTTGTTTGCGCTGCTTCTGGTGACCTTTGCCTTCCCCAACATGATGCTTCATGAGAGCGGGCTTTTGGCGGTGACGGTGATGGGCCTCATCATCGCAAATGCGGAATTGCCGTCTTTTGAGGAACTGCGCCGGTTCAAGGAGCACGCCACCGTGCTGTTGGTCTCTGGTGTGTTCATCCTCTTGGCCTCCTCGATGGATTTTGCCTCTCTCGGGCAGCTCACGTGGCGGGCCGGTCTTTTTGTGGCGCTTGTGATCTTGGTTGCGCGGCCTCTGACCGTTCTTGTGTCGCTCGTCGGGACGAAAATCCCGCGCAACGAAAAGCTTTTGATTGCTTTCACCGGCCCTCGCGGTGTGGTGCTTGTGGCGGTGGCGGGTCTCTTTGGCGAACGTCTGGCGGCGGCCGGGGTCTCGGATGGCTCCGTGATCGGGCCGCTGGCCTTTGTGCTCGTGCTGGCGACCGTGGTGCTTCATGGCTTTACCCTTGCGCCGATGGCGCGGGGGCTGGGACTGGCCGCGACGGGCAAATCCGGCATTTTGATCCTCGGCGGCGGGCGGTTCACGACGGCCTTGGGCGAGGCGCTCAAGAAAGAAGACCTGCCGATCCTCATCTCGGACCCGAACCACGCCCGCCTTGTGCGTCCGCGGGCCGCTGGTCTGCCGGTGTTCTATGGCGACATTCTGGGCGAAGTGGCCGAGGACAGTTTGGAGACCCTGTCGTTCAACACCTTGATCGCGGCCTCTGAGAACGACGCCTACAACACGCTTGTCGCCACCGATCTCGGGGCGGAATTTGGTCGTGATCAGGTCTGGCAATTGGCGCGGGTGAAGGGCGAGCGGGCGCGCCATGCGCTTCCGGCGACGCTTGGCGGGCGTCCTTTCGGGGCGGGGAAAACGCACGGCGAATTGGACGACCTGATGCGCAAAGGCTGGCGGGTCAAGGTCACGGGGCTCTCTGAAGATTTCACCTTTGAGGATTGGAAAGAGGCCTATCCCAAAGCCCTCCTGATGGGGCGGATCGGCGAGGACGGGGTGTTCAAACGCTTCCTGCAAGAGGATGCTGAACTTCTGTTCCCGCGCCGGGCAGAAGCCGAGATCGAGGCCCTGCCGGAAGACCAGCGCGAAAGCGCCCGCGAGGCCCTCAAACGCCGGAGCACGGAGATCAAGGTCAACGCCGCCCGCGCCCGCATGAATTCCGGGGTGAAATTGGTGGCTTTGGTCTCACCTGAGGCCGAAAGCCGGGGCCAAACAGGCTGACCCCGTTGACCTCACGCGCCGCCATGATAAACCCGCGCTCATATGACATGAGAGAGACACCATGAACCTGTTTGCCGACATTCGCACGCTTGTGATCGACAGCCTGAGCACGCTGGTTGCTGAGGGCGCGCTGCCTGAGGGGCTGAGCTTTGACAATGTGGCGGTCGAGCCGCCGCGCGATCCGCTCCATGGTGACATGGCGACGAACGCCGCGATGGTGCTCGCCAAACCGGCCAAGGCCAAGCCGCGTGACATCGCGGAAAAGCCCGCCGAGAAACTGGCCGCCGATCCGCGCGTCGAGAGCGTCGATGTGGCGGGGCCGGGGTTCATCAACCTGCGGCTGGACCCGGTCGTCTGGACCTCTCTCGTCGAGACCGTTCTGGGCAGTGAGGGCTATGGCCGCTCCACCCTTGGCGGCGCGAAGAAGGTCAATGTGGACTATGTCTCCGCCAACCCCACGGGCCCGATGCATGTCGGTCACACGCGCGGCGCGGTGTTCGGCGATGCGCTGGCCTCTCTGTTGGATTACGCGGGCTATGATGTGACCCGTGAGTATTACATCAACGATGGCGGCGCGCAGGTCGATGTGCTGGCCCGCTCTGCCTTTGAACGCTACCGCGAGGCCAATGGTCTTTCGCCCGAGATCGCCGAAGGGCTCTATCCGGGTGACTACCTTGTGCCCGTGGGCGAAGCGCTCAAAGAGAAATACGGCGACAGCCTGCTCGACAAGCCGGAGGAAGACTGGCTCGCGGATGTGCGCGAATTCGCCACCGCCGCCATGATGGACATGATCCGGGGTGATCTCGCGCTTTTGGGCGTTGAGATGGACAATTTCTTCTCCGAAAAATCCCTCTACGGCACGGGGCTCATCGAGGCCGCGCTCAAGGAACTCGACGACAAGGGCCTGATCTACGAAGGCGTGCTTGAACCGCCGAAAGGCAGAACGCCCGAGGATTGGGAGCCGCGCGAGCAGACGCTCTTTAAATCCACCGAGCATGGCGACGACGTCGACCGCCCTGTCAAGAAATCCGACGGTGCCTGGACCTATTTCGCGCCCGACATCGCCTATCACTATGACAAGGTGAAGCGTGGCTATGACGAGATCATCGACGTGTTTGGCGCCGATCACGGTGGCTATGTCAAACGGATGAAAGCGGCGGTCTCGGCGCTGTCTGACGGCAAAGTCGGTTGTGACATCAAACTCATCCAGCTCGTGAAACTGTTCAAGAACGGCGAGCCGTTCAAGATGTCCAAACGCGCGGGCACCTTTGTCACCCTGCGTGACGTGGTCGAGCAGGCGGGCAAGGATGTGACGCGCTTCATCATGCTCACGCGCAAAAACGACGCGCCGCTGGACTTTGATTTCGACAAGGTGCTGGAACAGTCGAAAGACAACCCGGTGTTCTACGTGCAATACGCCAACGCGCGGGTGCATTCCGTGCTGCGCAAAGCGGCGGAGCAGGGCATTGATCTGACAAATGTTCCGGCTTTGACCGACCCGGCGGAAATCGCGGTCGCCAAGAAAATCGCCGACTTCCCGCGTCAGGTAGAGATCGCCGCCAAAGCGCATGAGCCGCACCGGATCGCCTTCTATCTCTATGAGTTGGCGTCCGATTTCCACGCGCTGTGGAACAAGGGCAACGAGAATGAAAGCCTGCGGTTCCTGCAAGACGACGCAGAAGCCTCGGCGGCAAAAATTGCCCTACCGCGGGCCGTCGCCGTTGTGATTTCGGCTGGTCTTGGTATTCTTGGAGTCACTCCGGCAGAAGAGATGCGCTGAGCAACAGCCGCCGCTGTCTGAGACCCCCGAGAGGGCGGGCGCCAACAAGGGACAAAGATCCCGGCTCGGCCTCTCAAGAGCAGTATATAACCCGTTCAAAACAAAGCGGGAAATGAGACGAGGCAAAGATGGTGCAGGACCACTACAGGACCCCCCAGGGGGGCTATTCCCACGAGTCGTTCAACGCGTATGGCCGTGTCCAGACGGACGCTGGCACAGCCGGGCACGATCCCTATGGTCGCGCCCAATACGCCGGATACCCCTCTCATGTGCCGTCTCACGACCCGTATCAGACCGGATATGGCCAGACATATTCCGATCAACCTGTGAGAAATACGCCACAGGGCTATGGCGGCGCGACCCCGGTCTGCGCCGAGCCGCATGACTATGGTGAGGACGATGGCTCTGGTTCGCGCCCCGCGCTCGGTCCGGCGCAATGGGGCGGTGCGGCGCTCTCGCTGGCCCTCATCGTCGGTCTCGGCGTGTGGGGCTATAGCCTCATGATGCGCGATGTGCGCGGCGTGCCGGTCATCCGCGCGCTCGAAGGCTCCGCGCGTATCCTTCCCGACGATCCGGGTGGTCAGCTTGCCATGCACCAGGGCCTTGCGGTCAATTCCGTCACCGCCGATGGCTCCGCTGCTGCCCCCGCCGATCAATATATTCTCGCGCCTTCTGCCACGGGTCTGACCGATGAGGATCAGCCGGTGGGCAGCATCGCGCCTGTGCTCGTCTCCTACGGCCCAACTTCGGATGCCTATGCCGTCACCCCGCAACCCGCGTTGCAGGCGGTTCAGGGCGAAGAAAGCCCGCTTGAGATGACGACTGTCGACGCGGTCGAGGAGGAGATGCCGACCGAAGAGGTGGCCGAAGCGCCCACGAATGTCATGCGCTCTCCGATCCCGAAAGTCCGTCCGGCCTACACACCGCGCCCGACGCAAACCGCGCCCGAGACCGTGCAACTGGCTTCGCTCTCGACGGGCGCGAGCCTTGATAGCGTGGCGGGGGACATCCTTGCCGCTGTCAGTAACCAAGGCGAAATGGCTCCCTCCGAAGTGGCCAGCGGCACGCGCCTCGTGCAGTTCGGGGCGTTTCAGTCCGAGGACATCGCCCGCGCTGAGTGGGACCGTCTGTCGGGCAAGTTTGGTGATCTGATGGACGACAAAACCCGCGTCATTGAAAAGGCCGAAAGCGGCGGCAAAACGTTTTACCGTCTTCGCGCTCTCGGCTTTGCCGATGCCTCGGACGCGAACCGGTTTTGTGCCGCTCTGACGTCGATGAACGCGGCCTGCGTGCCGACGGTTCAGCGCTAACATGGCTGAAGGGGCGTTTATCTTTGGCTGTGAGGGCCTGACCCTCACCGCAATCGAGCGGGATTTCTTTCGCGACAGCAACCCGTGGGGCTTTATCCTTTTCGCCCGGAACGTCGACACGCCGGAGCAGATCACGCGGCTGACGTCTGAGCTGCGCGAGAGTGTGGGCCGCGATGCGCCGGTCCTGATCGACCAAGAGGGCGGGCGGGTGCAACGGCTCCGCGCGCCGCACTGGCGTGAATGGTTGCCGCCTTTGGATCAATGCCAAAAGGCCACGGATCCCGCGCGGGCCATGTGGCTGCGCGGTCGGATCATCGCCCACGAGCTGCGCGCGCTTGGCATCGATGTGAACTGCGCGCCGATGTTGGACGTGGCGCGCCCTGAAACCCATGAATTCCTCTACAACCGCTGCTATGGCCTCGACCCCGACACTGTGATCGCCATGGGCCGCGCCCATGCAGACGGCATGTCGGCAGGCGGTGTTGCGGGCATCATCAAACATATTCCCGGCCATGGTCGAGGCACGGTCGATAGCCATCTGGGCCTGCCGCGCGTCTCGGCCACCCGCGACGAGCTTGCGACCGACATCGCCCCGTTTAAGGCGCTCGCTGACCTGCCGATGGCGATGACTGCGCATATCGTCTACGAGGCGATTGATCCCGATCTTTGCGCGACGCAAAGCCCGGCCTGCGTGGCGTTGATCCGTGATGAGATTGGCTTTGACGGGCTTTTGATGTCGGACGACGTGTCGATGGAGGCGCTCTCCGGCACGATCTATGAACGCTCTGTCGCCTCGATGTCGGCGGGCTGTGATCTCGTTCTGCATTGCAATGGGGATATGTCGGAGATGGAGGCCATCGCCGCCATCGGAGCGATGACAGATGCAGCACAGGCCCGTGCGGACCGCGCCGCAGCGGCTCGTGGCACGCCTGAGGCCATTGACATTGACGCCTGCGATGCCGAGGTTCAAACTCTCCTGAGTTAAAACGGACCTTTTATGGCTGATCCCGACCAGTTCGAAATCAATGACGTGCTCAGTGTCGAGCAGCGATTGGCCGCTGAGGCGCTGATCGTCGACGTCGATGGGTTCGAGGGGCCTCTGGATCTCTTGTTGCAGCTCTCGCGCACGCAAAAGGTCGATCTCCGGAAAATCTCGGTCCTGCATCTCGCGCAGCAATATCTGTTGTTCATTGAAAAAGCCACGGAGCTGCGGATCGAGCTGGCCGCCGATTATCTCGTGATGGCGGCGTGGCTCGCGTTCTTGAAATCGCGCCTGCTGTTGCCGCCGGACCCGTCCGATGAGGGCCCGTCGGGTGAGGAACTCGCCGCCCATCTGGCCTTTCAGTTGCAGCGTCTGGAGGCGATGCGCGAGGCCGCCGCGAAACTCATGGCGCGCGATCAAAAGGGACGAGATTTCTTTGTGCGCGGTGTTCCCGAAGAGGTCGAGCGTCGCCGCAATATCACCTATACCGCAACGCTTCTCGATTTGATGCAGGCTTACGCGCGGGTGCGGACCAAGGACGAGTTCCGTCCCTTTGTCATGGACCGCGAAAGCATCCTGTCGATGGAACAGGCGCTGGATCGACTGCGGGGGCTCATCCCCTTTGCGGTCGAATGGGCCGATCTGTCGAGTTACCTGCCGGAGGGCTGGGAATTGGACCCGAAAAAGCGGCGCTCCGCCACGGCGGCGACCTTTGCGGCGTCACTGGAACTGGCGAAACAGGGCCAGATTGAATTGCGTCAGGGCGGCACATTCGCCCCCATCCAGATCAAAGCGAGACGAAGGTAAGCCATGAGCGATCCCCAAACAGAGCAAGAAGAAAGCCTGTTCGCAGCCCCGCCCTTGGCGGAGCAGGAGCGCATGGTGGAGGCCGTGTTGTTCGCCTCCGCCGATCCGGTCACGGTGACGGACCTGAGCGCCCGGATGCCGCATGGCTGCGAGCCGAAAGCCGCGCTTGAGCTGTTGCAGCGCCGCTATGAGGGGCGCGGCGTCCGGGTTGTGCGCGTGGGCGAGGCCTGGGCCATTCGCACCGCGCCGGACCTTGGGTTTCTCATGCAAAAAGAAACGGTTGAGACACGTAAACTTAGCCGCGCCGCGATCGAGACCTTGGCGATTATTTCCTATCACCAACCCTGCACGCGGGCGGAGATCGAGGAAATTCGCGGTGTGTCTGTCTCGCGCGGCACGTTGGATCAGCTCATGGAATTGGAATGGATTCGCTTTGGCCGTCGCCGCATGTCGCCAGGGCGTCCGGTGACCTATGTCGTGACCCAGCATTTTCTCGACCACTTCGGCCTTGAGAGCGCGCGCGACCTGCCGGGGGTCAAGGAACTGCGCGCCGCAGGGCTCTTGGAAAGCCGTCCTGTTCCGGGGCTGGACGACGGCGACGAAGATGACGATCAGGACGATCTGTTCGAAGACGAAAGCTAAGAGACGCGAAACTTACGCGGATGTGACGTGGAATGGCCGCAATCTTGTGGTAGGCTTCTCGTAACGCGCGGGAGCAATTTGCACGCACTCGCGCACAGAGATCAAAAGGTTTGAGGCGATGAATATCGACAGGATCATCAATATGGTCATCAACCGTGTCATCCGCACGGTCGTGAACAAGGGCGTCAACGCCGGGATCAGCGCGGGCACCAATGCCTTTGCGAAAAAGAACGGCGAGGAGGGCGAGACCTCTCCTGAGGGTCAGGCCCAGATGTCCAAGCAAAGCAAACAGATGTCCAACCGCGCCAAACAGGCGGCCAAGGCCACCAAACGGATGCGCAAGTTCTGAGGACTGCGGCTCGTAGCGGCGCTACGACTTTGGTCAGACAGACGTTTTTTGCACACCGCGCTACGCTCCTGAGATCGGGAGGTGTTTTGCGATGTCCAACGTGTTTAAGAGATATCTGATCGGTCTGGCGATGGCGGTCTGTGCCTCTGCCTCTTTGGCCTATGCCGAGCCGCCGGAGGTGTCCGAGGATGATCTCGGCATTCTCAATCCCCAAGACACCGGCCGCGAAATGCTTCAGCGGAAAATCGAGATGGGTGTCATCGATTCCGTGACCTGTTCGCTGGGGATCAATGCCACGAAATACGACAATCATGAGCTGTCCCGCGATCTGGCTCGCCGCTGTGCGGAGGCCGGTTTCACAAAGGCGATGACCTGGCTGAGCCAGATGGATAACAACGGCATGGGCGGCTATTACGACCCGGATGCCGCCGCCGAATGGGACCGCAAAGCGGCCGAGGCGGGCGATCCGGTGGGCAAATTCAATTACGGCCTAAGCCTGATGCGCGGGCATGGCGTTGCGCAGGATGAGGCGCTTGGTCGCCAATATGTCGATCAGGCCGCGTCCGAAGGATTGGCCATCGCGCGACGCCTGCAAAGCGCCGATTACGACCTCGATGAGGTCACGCCGGACGCCGATAATTGGAAATACGGCCCGATGTTCTAGGCGTCAGTGGCGCGAAAATGCTTCGCGAGTTTGAGGCCTTGCCCCTGATAGTTCGACTTTAGGTCCGCGCCATAAAGACGATCCGGGCGGCTGTCCATGCGCTCATAGACCAAACGCCCGACGACCTGCCCATGTTCAAGCACAAAGGGCGCTTCGTGACAGCGGACTTCCAGAACGCCGCGAGAGCCTTTGCCGCCCGCGTCTGAGTTGCCAAACCCCGGATCAAAGAACCCGGCGTAATGCACGCGGAATTCGCCCACCATAGCGAGATAAGGCGCCATCTCGGCGGCGTAATCCGGCGGGATATGCACGGCCTCGCGGCTCACAAGGATGTAGAACGCGCCGGGGTCGAGGATGATCCGCCCGTCTTTGGCGTGGATCGGCTCCCAGTAATCCGTCGGATCGTAAAAGCCGATGTTGTCGAGGTCGATGACGCCGGTGTGGGGCTTGGCCCGGTAACCAACAAGATCACCCTCCGCCGGTTTCAGATCAACGGAGAACCCAAGGCCCTGATCGACCACGGCCTCGCTGTCGACGAGCGGGGTGGTCATATGGAGCGTCATAAGGTCTTCGTCGCTCAACACGGCCTGACCGGCGCGGAAGCGGATCTGGTTGAGCCGCATGCCAGGGCGCACGAGGACGGAGAAGGAGCGGGGGCAGATCTCGGCATAGAGCGGCCCGGTGTAGCCCGGCGCGATCCGGTCGAACTCGACGCCCTCATCTGTGATGAGACGGGTCAAAAGGTCCAAACGCCCGGTGGAGCTTTTGGCGTTGGCGACAGCCTGCACCCCCTCCGGGAGGTCGAGGCTCTCCATCAATGGCACAACGTAGACGCAGCCCTTTTCGAGCACCGCGCCGCCTTTGAGGTCGATCTGGTGCATTTCGAAATCCGCAAGACGATCGGAGACCGTGTTGCCCGCGCCCGCGAGGAAGGAAGCGCGCACACGCCACGCCCGCGTGCCAAGCCGCAGGTCGAGAGAGGCAGGTTGCACCTGAACATCTTCCACAGCGGGGGAGGCGGTGATCTCACCGCGTTCCATCATGTTTCGAATGGCGTGATCGGCCAGAACGCCCATCGTGTCCCCTCCCGCAGAAATCGTGATTTCAACGCTTTATCGCAGATTTACAGGCAATCCTATAGGGAGAAATGACAAAACCGCCCGCGAGCCGGTGCTCACGAGCGGTTTAATCATGGTCGGGCTAGCAGGACTCGAACCTGCGACCTTCCGTCCCCCAGACGGACGCGCTACCAGGCTGCGCTATAGCCCGACGTGGACCCTTTACATAGTGATTTCGGCGCGGGGAGCAAGCGGTTATTTGATCGTTTCCGTGGAAATCTGATCGCGAATTACGCGGAGCGGCTCAGCCGGTGATAGAGGGCTTCGCTCCGGGCCAAGAGCGCGTCGATCTCTGCGTGGGAAACATGCGCGAGCATGCGGGCGTCGAGACGTCCGACAATCCCCTCCGGCAGGTCATAGACGGCGTCCTCAGTCGGGTCTTCGGCAATCTCGGTCCCGAGCGGAGCGACAGGTGCGAAGTCTGGCGCGCTTTCTGAGGTTGTTTCCGCGGCCATTTCCGGCGCGGTGTCCGGTTCCACGGGGAGGTCCGGGGAACTCCCATAGGCCGTCTCAAGGGGGGCCATCTCAACCTCGGGCGCGGTGTCCGTGTCCTCGACCGCAATAAAGGGCGCTTCTTTCGCCTCTTCTTGGGTCGGTTCAGGCATGAACGCGGGCGCGACCTCCTCAGATGTCGGCATATCTTCTGCCTCAGGCTCTTCCGCTGCGACCTCCTCCGGATAAACCTCTTCGGCCTCAGTCTCTTCGGGAAGCGGCTCAAAGGCGAGGCCGATGGGCTCTTCCGGCACGTCCGAGGCGGGCGGCAGGTCAAAGTTGAAGGCAGTCTGCGCGACGTCCTCGACCGGCGGTTCCGGCGCGGCGGGGGACGCCACAGCGCTTTCCTCTACCGCGACCTCTTCGACGGTCTCGGCCACGGAGGCATTCATGGAGGCGTCCGCCACGGGAGCCTCGGGGGGCGCGACCGGCTCAGGCGCAGGGCGCGCAAAAGGCACGATTTTTTCTTCGACCGGCTCTGGTTCGCTGTCATCCAGCGGCACCATCTCGGCCATGGGCGCGGGGGGAATCACCGCATCCGTGGGAATCGGGGATGAGACCGGCTCCACCCCGTCGATGACAGGGGCGAGAGAGGCGACGTACTTCACCCCATGTTCGCGCAAGAGTTTCTGCACGCCGCGAATGGTCATGCCGTCTTCGTGCAGGAGTTTTTTGATCCCACCCAAAAGCGCCATGTCAGACGGGCGGTAATAGCGCCGCCCGCCGGCGCGCTTGACGGGTTTAACTTGGGTAAATCGGCTTTCCCAGAACCGCAGAACATGTGCGGGCGTGTCGAGCCAGTCGGCGACCTCGCTGATCGTGCGAAATGCGTCGGGAGATTTATCCATGTCCGTCAAGCCCTTAGAAGGTTGTTAGGCCTTGTTGCCTTCGGCCACGCGGTCTTTCATGAGATGCGACGGGCGGAAGGTCAGCACACGGCGCGCTGGGATCGGGGCTTCGTCGCCGGTCTTTGGGTTGCGTCCGACGCGTTCCGATTTGGCGCGCACGGAGAAGGTGCCAAAGGACGAAATCTTGACGCTTTCGCCGCTCACCAGCGCATCAGAGACATGTCCAAGCACGCTCTCGACAAGAGCGGCGGATTCATTGCGGCTCAGGCCCACTTCGCGAAAAACGGCTTCGCTGAGGTCCATTCTGGTCAGTGTCTTGCTCATCTGTCTCCCCCTGTGATCGGTTGGATAAGAGAGTGGCAGGTTGCTTACCAGCCGTCAATATCAATGACTTGGGCGATGTTCCTGAGGCGGGCGACTTGCGAGATGTCGCCCAGAGGCCTCACCAGCGCAGCACAACCGCGCCCCAGGCCAAACCACCGCCGATGGCCTCGGCCACCAAGAGATCGCCCCGCTTGATCTGGCCGCGGTCGCGGCCCACTGACATGGCGAGCGGGATGGAGGCGGCGGAGGTGTTGCCGTGGTCTTGCACGGTGACAACCACCTGATCCATGGAGTGACGCAGTTTCTTGGCGGTGCCCTCGATGATGCGGATGTTGGCCTGATGCGGGACGATCCAGTCGATGTCCTCGGCTTTGAGACCGGCCTTGAAAATCGCGGTTTCGGCGGTCTCTGCGAGTTTCTGGACGGCTTGGCGGAAGAGGGCGTTGCCTTGCATCCGGAGCTTGCCAGAGGTGCCGGTGGTCGACACGCCACCATCGACAAAGAGCATGTCTTTGTAGGAGCCGTCGGAATTCAGGTCGACGGAGAGAATGCCGCGATCTTCGGGCGTCCCGTCGCTCTCTTGTGCCTCAAGGACCAAAGCGCCTGCACCATCGCCAAAAAGCACGCAGGTGGCGCGGTCTTCCCAGTCCATGATGCGCGAAAAGGTCTCTGCGCCGATGACCAGCACGCGTTTCGCCTGACCGGAGACGATCTGCGCGTTGGCGTTGGAGAGCGCGTAGATGAAGCCGGCGCAAACCGCCTGCACATCAAAGGCAAAACCGCAATTCGCGCCCAAGTCGTTCTGAATCATGGTGGCGACAGAGGGAAAGGTCAGGTCCGGCGTCGAGGTGGCGACAATGATCGCATCGATGTCGGCGGGCGTCAGACCCGCATCCGCGAGCGCCGCACGGGCCGCATTCGCGCCGAGCATGGAGGTCGTTTCGCCCTCAGCGGCAAAGTGACGACGTTCGATCCCGGAGCGGGTGCGAATCCATTCATCAGTTGTATCGAGGGTTTTTTCGAACTCTGCGTTCTCGACCACGCGGCTTGGGAGGTAATGTCCCACGCCTGCGACGACTGCCCGGACTGTCATGTGGACAAGACCTTTTGTTATTTATGACGTTTCGTCATTTTGCGCTGCGGGCACGGCAGATGCAACCCGTGCAGCGAGCCGTTCGGTGAACTCTGTGGCCGAAAGTTCATAGGCCAGTTTGATCGCGGCGGAGACGCCGGTCGCGTCGGCGGATCCGTGCGATTTGACCACGGTGCCTTTGAGGCCAAGGAAGACGCCGCCGTTCACACGGCGCGGGTCGATTCGCTTCTGCAGACGTTTGAGCGAGGTCAGCGCCAAAAGGGCCGCGATCCGCGACAGGGGCGTGGCCTTAAAAGCTTCTTTGAGGAGATCACCCACGAGTTTCGCGGTGCCTTCGCCGGTCTTGAGCGCCACGTTGCCGGTGAAGCCGTCGGTGACGATCACATCGACCTTATCGCCCGGAATGTCGCCGCCTTCGACAAAGCCGACAAACTCATAGCCGCCGATCTCGGAGGCCTTTGCGATGAGCTCGTTGGCGTCTTTTATCTCGGTCCGGCCTTTGTGCTCCTCAGTGCCGACGTTCAAAAGCCCGATGCGCGGGGTCTCAAGGCGCAAGCCGTTGCGCGCATAGGAGGCGCCCATCATCGCGTATTGGAGCAAATCCTGCGCATCTGCGCGAATATCTGCGCCCACATCCAGCATGACGTTAAAGCCCTGCGGATTGCGCGAGGGCCAGAGGCAGGCGATGGCCGGACGGTTGATTCCATCGAGCTTGCGCAGACGGATCATCGAGGTGGCCATCAGTGCACCGGTGTTGCCACAGGACACACAGGCCTGCGCCTCACCGTTTTTCACGGCGTCGATGGCAGAGCGCATGGAGGTGTCTTGGCGACGCATGGCCTGAGAGGGTTTCTCATCCATGGTCACGACACCAGGCACGTCGCGAATCTCTACCCGGTCTTTCAAATGGCGTTTCTTCGCGATCAGGCGCTCAAGCTCGTCGCCCGGGCCATGCACGATGAAAGACAGATGTGGATTCTTGGACGCAGAACGAGACATACCGGCGACAATTGCCGCCGGTCCGCGATCGCCACCCATGGCGTCGATCGACAAGGTCACCGACACACCGGACTGCGTCCCGAGCCGTCCTTTTGTCTGCACCTGTGATTCCGCAGAAGCGGAGGAGGGGCGGTCAGAAGTCGGCATCGGGTCAGCCATGCGTCAGGCGCGTCTCGTAAGTGTGACTTGGCTTACGCCGCGTCGTCGTCGAGGTCGATTTCGTCGGCCTGAGCAACGATTTCACGATCGTCGTAGTGACCGCAAGCGCCACAGACGTGGTGCGGACGCTTGAGTTCGCCGCAGTTCGGGCATTCAGCCGGGTTGCCAGCGACCAGAGCGTCATGGGCGCGGCGCATGTTCCGCTTGGAGCGGGTGACTTTATTCTGAGGGACAGCCATGTCTCAACCTCGGTATTATAGGGCAGGGACCGGAAGGTCCGGGCCCGCAGGTGGGTGGGGCGAGATGCCCCTGGTTTAGGATCGGGCCTCATGCCCGGGAAACTTTGGCGCTTCATAGGCCTTCACGAGCAGTGTGTAAACCATGGTTTCGACCATGAGATACGCATCTGCGTCGGAGTGTGCCGACATAGGGAGAAGCGAGGGCCGGAACATACTCGGAATCGAATAAGTTTCAAGCCCTTTATTCTGCGTTTTTTCACGGGCGTTCAGGGGTCCAAAAAAGGCCCCTCAATGCGGTCTCTCAGGGCCGGGTCAGTCGTCTTTATTTTCCAACTTTTCACGCAGCGCCTTGAGCGCGGCGAAGGGTTTCGCGTCCTCGTCGCTCATGGCCTCTTTGCCCGGCTCGGTAAAGCGCGTGACGCCCAAATCGGCCCCGTCGGCGCGTGGATAATCCGGGGCGGACAGCGCCAGCGCCTCTTCGGCCACCTGCGACAGGAGCAAAACGGAGGGCAGCGGCTCGGCCGTGTCGTCCTCCGGCATCTCCTCTTCGCCGCCTTCCTCGAACGTGTCCTCGTAATCGGTGAGATAGCTGCGCTCTACCGGGACATCGAGACGGGTGGTCACGGGCACGAGGGTGGCGACACAGGGTTGCACGACGCTCGCGCCCAAAGTGGCCTCTAACCGCCAGTCGCTTTTGCCCAGAGGCACAAGCTTGCCGGTGAAGCTCACCTTTTTGAGCGCGCTCAGACCCAGAGAGGCGGCAAGCTCTTCGCAGGCCTCGCTGGTGGGCACGAGACGGAATGGATGCTCACGGGAGGCCGAAAGTTCGCGCAGCTTGAGCGGCGCGCCCCAAGTGGTCAGGCCATCATGTCCCATGGGTGGTATCTCCTTGAACCGATAGATGCTCCGGCTTGATCGTCCGGCACTGTTTCTATAAGCCGATTACGAGGCGCGAGCGCACAAGGCAAGAGGGGCGTATGTCCAACCGAATTTTCCCGCATAAAATGGCCGTTCTGGCAAAAGCAGTTTTGGCCATGGGTCTTGTCGTGGGCCTGAGCGCCTGTGTCGCCCTTTACCGCAACCACGGCTATGTGCCGAGCGAGGAGCAACTCGCGCAGGTGATCGTCGGTGTCGACACCAAGGAAACGATCGCCGATGTGATCGGCGCGCCGGGCACAGAGGGCCTCTTGTCCGAGAGTGGCTGGTACTATGTCCGCTCGCGGTTCAAAACCGTGGGCGCGTTCGAGCCGACCGAGGTGGACCGGCAAGTGGTCGCGATCTCCTTTGACGGGCAGGGGCGCGTGAGCAACATCGAACGCTTTGGCCTTGAGGCGGGGCGTGTGGTGGTGCTCGACCGTCGTGTGACCGACAGCGCGGTTCAGGGGATTTCCTTCCTCGATCAGCTCTTTGGCAACCTCGGACGTGTGTCTGCGGAAAACCTGTTGCAGTAAGGCTCTCGCCCTCAGGTCAGACATGGAAAAAGCCGCCTAACAGGGCGGCTTTTCTTGCGCGGCTTTTCTGTTTTAGATCAATGTGGTGAGAGACGGACTTAGTCGTTCGGCTGGAACCGGATCGACACACCGTTGATGCAATAGCGCATGCCCGTGGTTTCGCGCGGACCGTCGGGGAAGACATGGCCCAAATGCGCGCCGCAATCGTCGCAATGGACCTCCGTGCGGATCATGCCGTGGCTGGTGTCGCGGGTCTCGCCCACGGGTGCGCCCTCTTTCACCGCATCAAAGGACGGCCAGCCGCAATGCGATTCGAATTTATTGCTCTGCGCAAACAGCTCCGCCCCGCAGCAGGCACAGGTGAAGACGCCGGGGGTCTTGGGAAAGCCCGGATGGGAAAACGGCCGTTCCGTCCCCGCAAGGCGAGTCACGCGGTAGGTTTCCTCATCGAGGGTTTCGCGCCATTCCGCATCCGTTTTCTCGATTTTTGTCATGTGATCCGCTGTCCTTCCTCGTGGTCTGAACTGAGCCTCTAAGATAAGCGCGCTCGGGCAAACCGCAAGAACGCAGCAATCTCGCCAGATCTTCAAAATTCTGTCATACCTTGTCGTCAGAAGGGGGCGTGCCCATCTCGGAAAAAGTGGTTCAGAGGAACTTCGGTCATGTTTAACCTGCTCAAGGGCCGTTACACGGTACGTTTCGCCGAAAATCGCCGCGACATCGAGGCGGCGCAGCGCCTGCGCTATCTCGCTTTTGTTGCCGGAACCGGCGCGAGCGCGCGGCAAGACGGGCTTGAGGCCGACGATTTCGATGCGCTTTGCCGTCACGTTCTGATCGAGGAGCGCAAATCCGGGCGGCTCGTCTGCACCTATCGCTTTCTCGATCTCGCAGGCGGCGCGGATATTTCCAAAAGCTACTCAGCCCAGTTCTATGAACTCGAAGGCCTCGCGGGCTATGAGGGCCGGATGCTGGAGATGGGGCGGTTCTGTATCCACCCGGATTGCCACGATCCAGATGTGCTCCGCATCGCCTGGGGCGCGATGACGCGCTACGTGGACGAACGGAATGTGGAGCTTTTGTTTGGCTGTTCGTCCTTTCACGGCGCGGATTGGGCGCTTCATGCCGATGCCTTGGCGATGCTCAAACACCGCCATCTCGGCCCGAAACGGTTTTTGCCCAAGGTCAAAGCCCCGAACGTGTTCAAATACGCCGCGCGCCTGCGCCGAAAACCGGACGCCAAACGTGCCGCGAAAGCCATGCCGCCGCTTTTAAAGACCTATCTCATGATGGGCGGTTGGGTGTCGGATCACGCGGTGGTGGACCGCGATTTGAACACGATTCATGTGTTTACCGGCGTCGAGATCAAATCCATTCCGCCCTCCCGCAAAAAACTGCTCCGGGCTGTGGCGGGGTAAGGGGGCGCTGCCCCCACGCCTTCGGCGTTCCCCCGGGATATTTTGGGACAAAAGAAGGATCTTAGGGTGTGTTCAGCGTGGCTGAAGGGCGAGTCTGATCCCAAGCGCGACGAGAATCGCCCCGACCGTGCGTTCCATCCAGAGGGCGATACGCGCTGAGCGGCGCAGGCGATTGGCGAGGCGGTCCCCAAGCAAGATGAGCGGCGGCTCGACCACGGCGGCGGTCACGATGATCATCACGCCGTGCAACAGGAACTGCGCCGGAACCGGGCCTTGGCCCTCAACGATGAACTGTGGCAGGAAGGCGAGGAAAAACAACGCGACCTTTGGGTTCAAAATGTCGTTGAGCACGCCTTGCCGGAAGATGGGCCAAAGGGAGGAGCTGTCCGAAGATGGCACCGAAGGGTCCAGAAAACTTGGCTGTTTTGCGCGCAGCGCTGACAGACCCAGCCAGATGAGATAGGCCGCGCCGATATATTTGACGATGGAAAAGGCCACCGCCGAGGTCGCCAGAATGGCCGAGAGTCCCACAGCGGCGAGGCCCACATGCACCATCGCGCCGGTCCAGATGCCGAACATGGCGGCAAAGCCCGCCCGTTTGCCGCCGCGCAGCGTTTGGCCAAAAATAAACGCGAAATCCGGCCCCGGAGAGAGGTTGAGGATCAAGGCGGCGGAGAGAAAACTTGTCCAGTGGAGGAGCGTATAGTCAAACATGGTGGGGAGGTTACACAGGAGAGAGCTCCGGCGTCCAACGCCGCTTTGTGAGCACGCCGATCACACGACATGATCATTGACCTTTTTGCAGCACCCGAGTAGCGGTGCGACATGGCACGCGCACCCGTATTACAGCTCTCCGATATTTCGCTCACCTTTGGTGGAAACCCTGTCTTTGACGGGCTGAACCTCGTTGTCCAGGAGGGCGACCGTGTCGCGCTTGTGGGACGCAACGGGTCTGGCAAATCCACCCTGATGAAGGTCATGGCAGGCCTCGTCGAACAGGACCGCGGCTCGCGCGTTCTGGGGCCTGGGGTGACGGTGGGCTATATGGAGCAAGACCCGGATATGACCGGGTTTGCAACGCTTGGGGATTTTGCGTCTTCCGCGCTGGATGCGGCGGAGCGCTATAAGGTCGATATGGTGGCCGAGGGCCTCAAGTTCGACCCCGAAAGCCCGGTCGGGACCGCCTCCGGCGGCGAACGCCGTCGCGCGGCACTGGCCAAGCTTTTGGCCGAAGCACCGGGGTTGATGTTGCTCGATGAGCCGACCAACCACCTGGATATTGAGGCGATTGCCTGGCTCGAAGAGGAGCTGCGCACGACCAAAGCGGCGTTTGTTCTGATCTCGCACGACCGCGCGTTTCTCAACCATCTGACCAAGGCCACGCTCTGGATCGACCGGGGCGAAGTGCGGCGGCAGGAGCGGGGCTTTGAGGCCTTTGAGGAATGGCGTGACAAGATCTACGACGAAGAGGATCAGCAGCGCCACAAACTGAACCGCAAGATCAAGGCGGAGGCGCGGTGGGCTGTCGAAGGCATTTCTGCGCGGCGCAAACGCAACATGGGCCGGGTGCGGGCGCTGCAAGACCTGCGCGCCGAGAGGGCTGGTCAAATCCGGCGTCAGGGCACGGCGGCGATGGAGCTTGATGTCGCGGAGAAAAGCGGCAAACGCGTTGTTGAGGCCGATGGGATCGGCAAAAGCTTTGGCGAGCGGACGATTCTCAAGAATTTCGACATCAAGATTGGGCGCGGCGACCGCGTGGCCTTTGTCGGGCCGAATGGTGCGGGCAAAACGACCCTCTTGAAAATGCTCACCGGAGAGCTGGCCCCCGACACCGGGACCATCAAGCTGGGGACAAAGATCGAGATGGCCGTGTTCGATCAGACGCGGAGCAATATCCGTGAGGATTTGAACCTCTGGGAGGCGATGACCTCTGATAAGGACATGCGTGTGTCGGGCAAAGCGGACCAGATCATGGTGCGCGGCACGCCGAAACATGTGGTCGGCTATCTCAAGGAATTCCTGTTTACCGATGCGCAGGCCCGCGCGCCTGTCGCATCGCTCTCTGGTGGCGAAAAGGCGCGGCTTTTGCTCGCCAAGATCATGGCGAAACCGTCGAACCTTTTGGTGCTCGACGAACCGACCAACGATCTCGACATCGAGACGCTGGACCTGTTGCAGGAATTGCTCACGGATTTCGAGGGCACCGTTTTGCTGGTCTCGCACGACCGGGACTTTATCGACCGTGTCTCGACCCAGACAGTCGCGATGACGGGCGATGGCACGGCCACCGTCTATGCGGGCGGCTGGACCGACTATCTCGACCAGCGCGGCAACACAGGGTTCTCCACCGCGCCGCATGAGAAGGCGGAGCCGAAACCGGCCCCCAAAGCAGAAAAACCCGCCAAGAAACCGGTATCGCCCGCAAAGTCCGGCCTGTCGTTCACGGAAAAGCATCGCTTGGAGGCGCTTCCTGCGGAAATCGAGCGCATCGAATCGGAGATCGCCAAATTGGGCGAGTTGCTCTCTGATCCGGAGCTGTTCACCCGCGAGCCGGTGAAATTCACAAAAGCGACCGAGATGCTGACACAGCGGCAAGAGGCCCTGGCCGCCGCCGAGGAAGAATGGCTTACGCTTGAAGAGAAAAACTCCGACGCCTGATCGGTGATTTCTCCTCTGCTCGGCCAGTTTCTGCCGGTTCAGGGGGTATGGTCGGCGCGGTTTGGCTCAATTTAGGAAACCTCACGGTTTTCTCACGAGGGCGTGAAGGTTACCCCCCTGTTTTTTCGAAACGTTTCCACCATCTTCTGCGTTGAGGTGTCGTGAAAGGCACCACCTCTGAACGAGGCAGACAAAGGAGAAATCTTATGAAACGTTTTGCAACTTCCGTGCTGGCCCTTGGCGCTCTTGGCATGGCGACCCCGGTTCTTGCCGGTGGCTATTCCGAACCGACCCCTGAGCCGGTGATCGTGGAACCCGTGGCCGTTGCACCCGCTGGCGCGGATTGGACCGGCGGTTATGTCGGTGGCACGCTCGGCTATGGCTGGGGCAACGATGCGATGGACGACGCCGACGACATGACCTACGGCGTTTACGGTGGCTATGATTACGACTTCGGCCAATTCGTCCTCGGTGGCGAGCTCGAATACCTCGAATCTGATCTCGAAACCCCGGGCGGCGACACGCTCAATGACATGACCCGTCTGAAGCTCAAAGCCGGTTACGACATGGGCCCGGCGCTTCTCTACGGTGTGGTTGGTGCCGTTTACGGTGACGCCGACATCGGTGGCACGTCTTACTCCGACACCGGCGTCACTTACGGTCTCGGTGTGGACTACGCTGTGACCGACAACGTGAACGTCGGCGCAGAGCTTCTGCAGAACGACTTTAGCGAGTTCGACGACAGCGGCGCTGATCTTTCCGCCACCACGCTCGGTGCGCGTGTGAGCTTCCGCTTCTGATCATCATAGGCCCCCCGTCCCCCGAGTGGGGTGGGGTGCCCACAGTTAAGAGATGGCCCCGGACAGGACAATCGTCCTTCGGTGGGTTCGCTTCACTGATCCCCCCCGAGATGGTTCGCCGTCTCTTGCCCCTCGTCGCTCCGTCGGCGAGGGGTTTTTACGTATTGTTTTGCGCATGTCGCGCGCGCAGGCGGAAAAGTTCAAACTCCGCTGTGATCCGATTGTCTTTGCCTTTTGGGTCGGTAGTATGAGCCGCAACACCACCGAGATGAGAAGGCGAGCCATGGCGCTTGAAGACGCAAAAACACAGGTCGATCTGGCCTTTACCGGCTCCGGGCGCGGGCTGGCCTATGAAAACGCCTTTGGCGGGGCCCTGTCGGCGTTTCGGCGGCGGTATTCCAAGGATCTCACAGGCGTCGATCTCGCCATTACGGGCGTGCCGTTTGACCAGGCGGTGACCAACCGCCCCGGCACGCGCCTTGGCCCCCGTGCGATCCGGGAGGCTTCTGCGCTTCAACCCTTTGATGCGCCTTATGGCTGGGGCTATTCGCCGCTCGATGAGCTGAATGTCGTGGATTACGGCGATTTGCCGTTCGATTACGCCAAGGTGTCGGACTTTCCGCAGGCGCTCACGGATCACATCGCGACCATTCTTGACTCCGGGGCCGGGACGATCACATTGGGCGGCGATCACTACATCAGCTTTCCGATCCTGCGCGCGCATGCGGCCAAGTTCGGTCCACTGAGCCTCATCCATTTCGACGCCCATTCCGATACGTGGCAAGACGACGATCTCACGCGGATCGACCACGGCACGATGTTTTACAAGGCCGTAAAACTCGGGCTGATCGACCCGGAAACCTCGGTCCAGATTGGCATACGTACCGACAACCCGGACACGATGGGCGTCAGTATCATTGATGCGCGGACCGTGCACGAGCGCGGCGCGGCCTGGGTGGCCTCTGAGGTCAAAAAGATCGTCGGTGAGCGCAACTGTTACCTCACTTTCGACATCGACTGTCTCGATCCGGCCTTTGCACCCGGCACCGGTACGCCGGTCTGGGGCGGGCTGGCAAGCTGGCAAGCGGCCGCAATCCTGCGCGATCTGGCGGGGGTGAACCTGACGGGCGGCGATGTGGTCGAAGTCTCTCCGCCCTATGACACCACTGGGGCCACGGCGGTGGCCGGAGCGCATGTGGCGATGGAATTGATCAGCCTCTATGGCTGGACCCGGCGAAAAGAGGGATGAAAATGGTGTTTTGGGGGCTTCTTACCCTGTTTGTGGCGTTGCAAGCCTACATCCGTCTCGCGCCGACGGACCCGGGGCGTTGGCATGTCGATCCTTTTGCCGCAGCCGATCCTGCGCCGGGCGGGACGAAATTGGTGCTCCCCGTGCCGTTGCAGCCCGAGGAGGCGCTCACACGTCTTGCCGCCGTGGCCGAGACAGAGCCGCGCACGCGTCATGTGGCAGGCTCGATCGAGGATGGGCGTCTGACCTATCGCACGCGCTCTGCCTTTTGGGGCTTTCCGGATTTCACCACAGTGTCCGCGCGCAAGACCGAGAGCGGCGCGGAGGTCGTGTTTTTCGCCCGGGCGCGGTTCGGAAAATCCGATCTTGGGGTGAACGGTAAACGGGTCGCGGCGTGGCGCGAGGCGGCGGGACTTTAAGACGATGCCGTCACGCGAGGCTTGACCCGCCCGACGATCACGGGCAACAGGTTTGCCCATGATACCCGAAGACCGCCTGTACCAGATTCTCCAGCGTTTCGAATTTCTTGAGGCCTCCATGGCCCAAGGATCGGGCAATATTGTCGCCTTGGGCCGCGAATATGCCGAGTTGCGCCCCGTTGTGGAGCAAATCCACGCCTATCAACGCCTGCGTGCAGACCTGGAAGAGGCCGAAGAGATGCTGTCCGACCCGGATATGCGCGCCTTGGCCGAGGAAGAATTGCCTGCGCTCAAAGAGCGGTTGCCGGAGGTGGAAGAGGCGCTTCAGATCGCGCTTTTGCCGAAGGACGCCGCCGACACAGGCTCTGCCATTCTCGAAATTCGTCCGGGAACCGGCGGCGATGAGGCGGGGTTGTTCGCGGGCGATCTTCTCAGGATGTATCAGCGCTATGCCGAGGCGAAGGGCTGGCAATTCGAGATCATCGAGTTGTCCGAGGGCGAGCTTGGCGGCGTTAAAGAGGTCGTTGCCAATATCAAAGGCGAGGGCGTCTTTGCCCGGATGAAATTCGAGAGCGGCGTGCACCGGGTGCAGCGAGTGCCTGAGACGGAAAGCGGCGGGCGGATTCACACCTCTGCTGCCACGGTCGCCGTGCTGCCCGAGGCGCAGGACGTGGACATCGAGATCAACCCGAATGACATCCGCATCGACACGATGCGCTCGTCCGGCGCGGGCGGTCAGCACGTCAATACAACGGATTCGGCGGTGCGGATCACCCATATTCCGACCGGGATTGTCGTCACCTCGTCGGAGAAATCCCAGCACCGCAACCGCGAGATCGCGATGAACGTGCTCAAAGCGCGGCTCTACGATGCGGAGCGGCAAAAGCTCCATGACGAACGCTCCGCCGCGCGCAAATCTCAGGTCGGCTCCGGCGATCGCTCCGAACGCATCCGGACCTATAATTTCCCGCAGGGGCGGATGACGGATCATCGGATCAACCTGACGCTCTACAAACTCGACGCCGTGATGGGCGGCGATCTCGACGAGGTGATCGATGCGCTGATCTCGGATTACCAATCGGCGCTTTTGGCGGAGATGGAAGGGTGAGCCAGACGGTTCAGGCGGCTCTGATTGCGGGCACGAAACGGCTGTCCGAGGCCGGGATCGACGGCGCGCCCCGCGATGCGCGCCTGTTGATGGCGCATGTGCTGGAGATGGCGCCGGGGCGGCTCACGCTTGTCATGCCCGATCCGATCACAGAGGCGCAGAGCGCGGCTTTTGACGCCGCCATTGCCCGTCGGGCCGCGCGTGAACCTGTGTCGCATATCCTCGGGTCTCGCGAATTTTACGGGCGGCGGTTTCGTGTCACGTCCGACGTGCTCGACCCGCGCCCGGAGACGGAGGTTCTTATCTCAGAGGCCCTCGCGCGTCCGTTCACCTCCGTGCTCGACCTTGGCACCGGATCAGGGGCGATCCTTTTGACGCTGCTTGCCGAGCAAATTCTGGCCAAGGGGCTCGGGACCGATCTCTCGGAGGCGGCTCTGGAGGTTGCGCGTGGCAATGCCGAGGCGCTGGGTCTTATCAGTCGTGCCCGGTTTCAAAAGGCCGACTGGTGGGAGGGCGTCGAGGGGCAATTTGATCTGATCGTCTCCAACCCGCCCTATATCGCCGCAGACGAAATGGCGGGTCTGTCGCCCGAACTTGCCCATGAGCCGCGTATGGCGCTTACTGACGAGGCCGATGGCCTGTCCTGCTATCGTGCGATTGCTGCAGGGGCGCGGGCACATCTTGCTCCGCGTGGGCGACTGATCGTCGAGATTGGCCCGACACAGGGCGCGGCGGTGGCGGATTTGTTCCTCGATCAGGGGCTCAAAGGCGTGCGTGTCCTCTCTGATCTCGATGGGCGGGACCGGGTCGTTCGGGCGCAGATGCCAAACCCGCATCCTCGGAACGCGCGCGAACACCCCTAGCCAGAAGCGGCGCTTTGCCACAGGACGGGCCGACACGGGCCAACACCGGCCAAAGCCCCGAAAATCGGCGCGGTTTTGCGCAAGGCCTTTGCGAAAACCGGCAAAAACCACTTGTAAACCCCGCTGGGACATGATTACTGGAATAAGCGTAGAGCGGGAGACACCTCCCCGACGCGTTTACCCTGCACAGCTTTGATGTTGAGCGCGCCCAGAGGAGGGAGCGTGAGAGAGACAAGCAAGGTCATAAAGCCGGTCTCAAGAATCCGGCGAGGGCTCGAATAGAACCGCTCGAACATAAAGCGTCGAGAGAACCGAGATATAGGCTCGAAAGTACATCGTATGAGATCTTCCAAAAACCGTTCGCGGTCGAAAAATAACCGCAACCGTTCCGTTGGCAATATCGTGAACCGTGTCTTTGACAGCTCCGGCCCTGAGGGCAAGGTGCGTGGCACGCCGCAGCAGATTATCGAGAAATACAACCAGCTCGCGCGCGATGCGCAGCTCTCGAACGACCGGGTGGCCGCCGAAAACTTCCAACAGCACGCGGAACATTACCTGCGTCTCTTGGGCGAAGCTCAAAAAGAGATGGACGCGCAGCGCGCCCAGCAGGAGCGCGAACAGCAGGAACGCCGCGACCGTCAGGAAGCCGAACGCGCCGAGCGTCAGCGCAAACGCGAAGAACAACAGGCCGCAGAGGCCGACGATCAGCCCGATCTGGTTTTTGTCGAGGCCGAGGGCAAGGACGCGGGCGACAAGTCTGAGGCGAACGACAGCGGTCTTGTCGAGACGCCTGAAGACGCGCCGAAAGAGAAAAAGCCCCGTGCCCCCCGCAAACCGCGCACGACCAAAGCCGAGCGCGAGGCCGAAGAGGCCGCCGCCAAGGCCGAGGCAGAAGGTCAGCCTGCGGAAAATGGCACCCCCGACGATGCGCCGGCGGCTGCCGAGTAATCTGACGTCACAGACACTCAAACGTTTTAAAACCCGCCACTGAGATCAGCTCATGGCGGGTTTTTTGTCGGATTTTTTTAGGGTCGGTTTAAAGGGCGAGGTGGGTCTCAGGCCGGGAGCGGCTTCGCCTCAACCAGCGTGTCGATGATCGCCGCCATGAGTTCCGCGCGGTTCTTGGTGCCGGATTTGCGATAGATCGCATTGAGATGCGCCTTGATCGTGCCGTCCTTGTTGCCGCGCAGTTCCGCGATCTCGGAAATGCTCATGCCTTTGACCAGAAAGGTCGCCACATCGCGCTCCGCAGGCGACAGAGCCCAGGCGTCAAAATGGCTCTCGATCACTTCGAAAACGGCCTGTGACGCGGTCTGGAGGCTTTCCTCCAACCGGGCTTTGCGGGCGAAGAGCTCGATCACAACTTTGGTTTCCAGAACCACCCCGAGGATCAACACCGCCGCCGCGACAGATTCGATCACCAAGTGCAGGGTGAAGTGCCCGTTTTCCTCGACATAGTCGCTCCAGACATCAGTCAGGAAAAACAGCGCGCAAAACACCTGAACTGCGATGAGAAAGATCATCGCAGCCGGGGTGCGGCTCATGAGGCTTTGAGACGGGTGAGGCATTTCGGCTCTTTACTCGGGTAAGTCCTTATAGCCCGTCACCATGGCGCGGGGAAGGTTCACTCGGGTCCGTTTCGTTTCAAAAATGACCGCGAAAATGTGAAGCACCACCGACAATTCCGCCCAGCTCACAGCCACCTCATGCACCTCTTCGGGCCATTCGACACCCCAGAACATGTCCGTGGTCATCAGCCAACCGGACAGGCCGATGAGCGCCAGCGTGGCGAGCAGGTTGTAAATCATCAAGGCCCCGAGCGGCGTGTGGCCTTTGTGGATGCGCACCCGGCCCGACACCATGTCACGCGCCTGTTCCACGGCGTCCTGTGCCGAGGGCGGGAAAGACGCAAACCGCGCATAGCGCCCGCCGACAAAGCCCCAGATCAGGCGAAAGGCAACGAGGCCGATGATCACATAGCCGACGTAGAGATGCAGGTCGCTTTCATCGTCGATGATGAGCGCATTGCCCGCAAAACAGAGGACCAGCGTCCAATGGAACAAACGGACCATCGGATCCCAGATTTTTTCTCGTGTCATGTCTTCGCTCCTTGCGCGTCCCTGCGAGAAAGCGGGAGGCCCCGAGGAGCCTCCCGTTTTGGGGCGTTTAGTCTTCGATTTTCACGATGTTGAAGTCGGCATCGAGGAAGACTTCGAGCTTTTCGCCGTCTTTCTTGGTGTAGGCCTCATACATGCCGTCTTCGAGTTTGATCTTGCCGACCTCGTGACCCTCTGCGGTGAGCATCTCGGTGATGGTGGCGATGTTTTCCTCGGTCAGTTCGACCATGCCGGTGGCGAAAGCGGAGGTTGCGGTGACAGCAGCGAGAATGGCGGCGGTGAGGGTGGTTTTGAACATGGGAACTCCTGTATGTTGGCCCGTTGTGCCGTCCCATGAGCCGGCGAGAGTGCAGGCTAAGGGTGGGCGGATGTGGTGTGATCCGGCGGACAGCCCGTGGATCGACGAGACAGGAGATGTCGGGAAAAGCACGCGCCAGCAATTGAACCGGAGTTGGAGCGGGCGAGAGAGTGGCGTCTATAACCGGGGTTTAGGCGCTTGTGTCTGTGGCGAGGCCAAAGGCGTCGACCACTTCGGCGCGGTGCATGACGTGGACCTTGTTGCCAGAAGGGTCGCGGAGATAGGCGCCGTAGTAATCCGACGCATAGTGCGGCCGGAGACCGGGCGCGCCCTCGGAACTACCTCCCGCCGCCATCGCAGCCGCGTAGGCCGTATCGACCGCCGCACGGGTTGGCGCGACAAAGGCCAGCATGGAGCCGTTTCCGGCCCCCGCCGCCGCACCATCCAACGGGCGGTACACGTAGAATCGGGGGAAAGGCGCCTCTGGCCGCCCCCAACAGAGCGACTCGGGGCCACCATCCGGCTCGACCTGACGCTGATGAAGGCCAAGCGGCAACAGGAGTGCATCGTAAAATGCAGCGGCCTGAGCCAGATCATCCGCGCCGACGGTCACATGGGAAAACATCGCTTAGCTCTTTGCCAATTCGCGGGCCAGCGCGCACCAGCCTTCGATCGAAACCTGCTCCGCCCGGTCCGTCGGTTTGATCCCGGCGGCGGTCAGACGGTCCTCAATGTCCGGCGCAACGGATTTGAGCGAGGCGCGGAGCATCTTGCGGCGCTGGTTGAACCCCGCGGCCACAATCCGCTCCAAGATTTTCGGATCGGCAGGGAAACGTGGCTCTGGCAGGGCTTCGAAATGCACCACGGCGGAATGGATTTTCGGCTGCGGGCTAAAGGCCTCCGGCGGCAACTCCATCACGATGCGCGGGGAGGCGCGCCATTGGCTCAGGATCGCGAGACGACCGTATTTCTTGCTCCCCGGTTGGGCGACGATACGTTCGGCCACTTCGCGCTGAAACATGAGCGTCAGAGAGGCCCAATAGGGCGGCCACTCGGGCGGGGTCAGCCAGCGCACCAAAAGCTCGGTTCCGACATTGTAGGGCAGGTTGGCGACGATCCGCACCGGCGCGGTCAGACGCTCCAGAGGGTCGATCTCAAGCGCGTCTGCATTGATCACCTCAAGCCGACCCGGATAGGCGGCGGAGATTTCCGAAAGCGGCCCCATCGCGCGGCTGTCTTTCTCGACGGCCAACACCTTGCGCGCACCCTCGGCCAGGAGGCCACGGGTCAGACCGCCGGGGCCAGGACCAACTTCGAGCACGTCGCATTTTGACAGATCGCCAGCCTGGCGCGCGATTTTGGCTGTCAGATTGAGATCGAGGAGAAAGTTCTGACCCAGAGATTTCTTCGCGACCAGCCCGTGTGTTTCAATCACCTCACGAAGTGGCGGCAGACCATCCACAGCGGCCATCAGCAGACCTGCCGGGCGGCGCCACGGGCCATATAGCCCGCGAGACGCAAAGAGGTGATGAGGCTCGTCGGGTCGGCGATGCCTTTGCCTGCAATGTCAAACGCCGTGCCATGATCGGGAGAGGTTCGGATGAAAGGCAGGCCAAGCGTGACGTTCACGCCGCCTGAGAAATCAATCGTCTTGATCGGGATAAGCGCCTGATCATGATAGGCACAGAGGGCCACGTCATAGCCCGCGCGTGCGCGTGCATGGAACATCGTGTCGGGGGGCATCGGGCCCTTGAGGTTGAAGCCTTCCGAGGTCATCCGCGCGATCAGAGCCTCCATCCAGTCCTCTTCTTCGGTGCCCATGGTGCCGCCTTCGCCTGCGTGTGGGTTCAGACCCGCGATGGCGATGCGGGGCTCGCTGATGCCCCAATATTTTCCGAGGCCCTCATAGGTGATGCGGATCGTCTCTTCCAAAAGCTCGGGGGTAAAGGCCGCAGGCACGTCCTTGATCGCGATGTGAACTGTGACCGGTACGACGCGTAGCTCGGAACAGGCGAGCATCATGACGACGCTGTCGACCCCGCCGAGATGCGCGAGATATTCGGTGTGGCCCGGAAAGGCAAAGCCCGCGCCGTCCTTGAGCACCTTTTTGTGGATCGGAGCGGTGGCGAGAGACGAGGCCGCGCCCGATTGGACGAGGTCCACGGCCCGGGCGATCACGTCGATCACGCTTTGCGAATTGGCGAGGTTCGGTTTGCCGGGGGTGACCTCCTCCGGGAAATCGTGGCGCAGCACGGGAAGGGCGCCGGGCGCGATCTCATAGACCTGATCCGGGCGATCGATCTCTTCAAACAGCGCGCCGGAGGGCAGGTGGCGCGGGTCACCAATCCAAAAGAACGGCACCTCACCGGCCAAAAGCTTCGCGGCACGGACGGCGAGTTCCGGACCAACCCCCGCCGGTTCACCACAGGTGAGGGCAATCGGTGCGGGGTTCGGTCTCTGGGGCGTTTCCTTCATGGGGTCAGGGTATCCGTTTTAGGGGATCACGATGGTGGCGTCGGCGCGCAATTGGCTCACATAGCTGTCGGCCAGAGCCCCGATCCGCTGGGATTGAAGTTGCGAGCGGATGGCGTCCCGGTCCGCATCGGCTTGCGCGGCGTAAGAGCGCCCGCAGAGCATGAGGAAAACCAAGGTCTGACCATCCGCACGCGTCAGGGCGGTGGAGACCTCGCCGGGGTCCAGCTTGCTCAGTTCAACGGCCACATCGGTGGGAATGTCGCCTGCTGGCAGGGTGTCGATCTGCAACACGCTTTCCGGTTCGCCCTTGGCAATGCCGTAGAGATCGTCACAGGTGTCGACGCTGGCTTTGACCTCGGCGGCCCGTTTTAGAGCCGCCTCAGAACGTCCACCCGCGATGTAATAGGCCGCGTATTCGATGGCGTCGGCGGGCGGCGTCGGCGCGTCAGTTTCGGCCAGAGCGCGCAATTGGAAAAAGCCGATGGCGTTGCCGGTGCTAAAGGTCCGGGTGATCTCACCCGGCTTGAGCGACAGCACAGCGGAGCGGAGCGGCGGGGGCAGATCGCCGATCGCGGTCCAATCCATCCGCCCGCTCTTTTCTTTCGAAGGGGCGACGGAATATTGACGTGCGGCGGCGGCAAAGGCCGAAATCGACGGACGTGCCGCGATTTGTTTCGCGAGGGCCTCAGATTGCGCGGTCTCTTCGGGCGTGCGTGCGGGCAGGAAAATCTCGGACAGAGCGACACGAAGCCCGCCAGACGGGCCATTGTTTTGCAGGGCGCGGTCAATCTCGTCCTCGGTCACTTGCGCCTTGGAGGCAAAGCGCCCGCGTGCGTATTCGCGCCAGACGAGACCAGAGCCGACAAAATCGCGCACGGTTTGGGCCGAGACGCCATTGCGTCCCATGAGCGCCAGGAATTGCTCCGGCTGAAGATCGCCACGGGCCGCGAATTCCGCAATGCCTTGGGCGACCATCTCATCGGTGAGCTCCAGATTGACGCGCTCGGTCTCTTGTTCCTTGAGGCGTTCATCGATCAACGTGTTGAGCACATCCTGGCGCGCGGCAGAGCCGCCCAGCACCTCAAGCATGCGTGCGCGTTGATCCAATTCATAGGCCGTCACCACCTTGTCGTTCACATAGGCGACAGGGGCGAAAAGGTTCTGAGCGTGAAGCGGCGAGAGGGTCAGGAGAATGAGGCTCAGCGCGACGAGCGCCTTCTGGGCCGAATTTTGGGCCAAAGTCCGGGCCAAACTTGTGAGACGCAGGGTATTAGTCACGATCATTCCCATTCCTTTCGTCGCGCAGGCGTGAACGCTCGGCGGCGACCTCTTTACGATCATGCTCTTTCTAAGAGCTTTCCTGAGCTGCGCCAAGCGGATTACGGTCCGACAGGCAGGCTTTCGCACGTCACTGCCACGTCCTCACCTTGGCTCAAAAGGCGCAGCTGCTTTTGCTTTTGGTCTCGTTTGCATAGGCCCCGAAGCCCACGGAAAAGGAAAACCGCGTCGTCGGATCGAGCGCATCGGTGTCCCAGAACCGCCGCGACAGACCGAGGCTGATCCGGGCGCAGTCGTTTTGGAAGGTCAGGCCAAGCCCCGCGCGGGTCGTTTCATCGGCGGCCAAATCGTAGAGATAATCCAGATCGGCGCTCCATGTCGGGGTGAGCTGAATGGAGCTGTCGATGCCGAATTCATTGAGGGCGGTATCGCGGTCTTCCATCGCGTCCGCGATCACGTAGCTATAAGTCGTCCCAACGGAATAGCGGTCCCGGTCGAGATCGAGACGGGTCTCCCATTTGGTGAAACTCGCCGAGTCGTCCAAAAGCGCACGTGAGCTGAGGCTCAGCCCGTTGTCACCCCGGATGCTCGCCCCGATCAGCCAATCGGATTGTGTGTCCGAGAGGCCGGAAGCGGCGGTGTAATCCAAGGTGTCTTCGAGATAGAGCACACGCCCAAAGGTCAGCCCGTAGGTGGTCTCTTCGCCATAATGCGAGAACCGCAGGCCCGCGGTGGCCGTGAGGCCGGTTTCGCGGCGGTCTGCCCCCGGAAACCTCGACAGGGTCAAAAGATTGCCCTCATCGAATTCCACAAGCCCGGAGTCCGTGTTCGGAATGTCGCCCCCTTCGGAGCGGGACCAGCCGAGCTGCATCACGGGTTCCAAAATCTGCGATGCACCGGTCCGGGTCTGGCGCGTCAAAGGCCAGCTCAACCGCGTCTCCGCCGCGCCCGTGACCCGCAGGACCGAGCTGTCGTAGGCCGAATTATCCTTTTGTGTATAGGCATCGACATAGAGCGACGCCCCGCCATCAAGGCGCACTCCGGGACCGAACACCGTGCTCGCGTCCCAATGGCTTTCGCCCCCGATCCGAAGCACGTCATAGCCGACCATGTCTGTATCCGAGGTGCGATACGACGAGGAGGCCGTCAGGCCAAAACTCAACCGACCGGGAAGGCTTGCGGGCTCATAGATCGTCTCATAGCTCACCTCCGCCATGATGGAGGGCAGGGTGTCTGAGACGGCGGTCTGGGTGTCCCGCAGGCTTCGGATGAAAATCAGTTCCGCGTCAAACGCCTCATCCGCTTTGTAGCGCGTGAGCGTGAGGGTGGAAGGCAGGTCATCGCCCTCGTAAATCCCGTAGTCGGCCAGATAGGCGATATTCGAGGTCGTGCGCAGATCCAGCCCAAAGGTGAAATCGCGCCCGATGTCCCATGTGCCCTCCGCAAAGAGATAGGCGCGCAGCCCGTCATAAGTATCGTCCTTGCTCACCGCGCCATTGAGTTCGAGTGTCCCGTTGGAAAACGCGTGACGATACCGCAGCCCGAGAGAGACGGCCTTGGACGCGAGATAGGGCGTCACCGTCAGGTCGCGATGATCTCCAAGGGTGAGGAAATAGGGAATCTCGATCCCGGTGCCGAGGTTGGAATCCGAGCGGATCGACGGGATGAGAAAGCCGGAGTTGCGATCCACACTGGGATCAGGCACGCGCAAATGCGGCAGCCAAAGCACCGGCACATCCATGACCCGCAGATGCGCGTTGGTGAAATAAATCTGTCGCTCTTCGCTGTCGTGGATCACTTCCGCCGCGCGAATTTCCCAGAGCGGTACCGGACGGTTCACACAGACCTCACAGGTCGACGCCACGGTTTTCTCCAACCGGAGATAGCGCCCATCCACAAGGTCAATTCGCGCGGCCGCAAGCTGGAGTTGCCGCTCGATGACGAGTTGGGCGGAGGTCAACAGCCCGCGCCGCAGATCGTCATCCAACTCAGCCGCAGAGGCGAGAATGACGGTGTTGCCATCCGCCGATGTGAGGCGCAGCGGCCCTTCGATGTCCAAAAGGCCCGTGGACTGATCATATATGATGCGGCTTGCGGTCAGGCGCGTCTCGCCTTGGATCACTTCGACGGAGCCGGAGGCAATCAGCTGAGTGCCGTCGAAACTCACGCTATCCGCCAAAAGCGCCGTGGCCGTTGGAGCATCTTGTCCCTGACCCGGCACCGCGGCCCCGATCATCACGGCAGAGCAGGCCCCTAACAAAAGAGGTCTGAGCATAGGGCGGCTGCGTTTGGCGACGCGGGCACGCAGACTGCGGACAGGCTGTGTCATGGCCTTATCCATCCTCCAAATGGAGCAAAAGGGCAAGGGTTCCGAGGATCACCGCCAAAGGCGGCGCCCAGGCCGCGAGCGCAATCGGCAAGAGATCGTTTTGCCCCATGACGATGGCGAACGAGCGCAGGAAATAGAAGCCAAATGCGAGAACAATCGCGGTGAGGACAAGCGCGGAGGTCCGCCCGAGACGTGTGTGCCGCATGGTGAACGCCGCCGCGATCAGAACCATCGCCATAAAGGTCAGGGGCAGGGCCAATTCGCTGTGGAACCACATGCGATAGGTCTGAGCGGAAAACCCGGCGATTTCCAAACGGTCGATAAAGGCCGGAATGTCCCAAATCCCGATGCCTTTCGGATCGCCAAAGCGTTCGCGAATGTCTTCGAGGGTGAGACTCGTCGTGACCGTCAACCTGTCATGGGTCGTGGCCGCCGCTTCGGGGTTCGCAGCGCCTTCAAGCGGCCAGCGTTTGGCGTTTGTGAGCACCCATTGCCGGTTCTCGATCCGGGCTTGGTCCGCTTCGATCCGGTAGAGCGGCAGGCCATCGCGCGAAAAGCCGATGAAACTCACATCCTGGAGTTCCGAGCCGTCGAGGTTCGACCGCGTGGCGCGGATCACCATCTGCCCCTGCGCCGTGCCCTCGCGCAGCCATAGCCCCTCGTCAGAGACGGAAAATGCCTGTTGCTCGCCCTGGTTCAAAAGCTGGGTCTGACGGTCATAGCTTCGTTCCGTGGCGGCAACGAAGGGGTTGAACACCGCGACGGCAAACAGGCCAAAGAGGAACGCCACCACCATCGGCGGCACCAGCGCCCGAAGCGCCGAGCGCCCCGCCGCCCGCGCCACGACGAGCTCAGAGGAGCGGGCGAGGTTCAAAAACATCACCAATGTGGCGAGCATGATGATGATCGGCAAAAGGTCATAGAGCGTGCCCGGCAACCTCAAGAGCGACATGCGCAACACCATCCCCGTGCCCGCATCGGTTCCCGAGAGGCGTTTGATCTGTTCCACACTCTCGATCATCAGGATGAGACCGGAGAAGGCGGCGATCACGACGAACAGCGCGCGCAGGTGACGACGGGCGAAATAGAGATCGAGCTTCATGCGCGGCCTCCGTGTGTCTCGGTCGTCTGGGCGCTCTTATGACCTCTGAGGCGCGGATGCGCGGTTTTCCACAACAGGGCCCAGGCCATCAGAACGCCCAAAAGCGTCGGCACATAGCGCAGCGGCCACATCGCGGGATCGTCACTGATCACCGCATCGACGCTGTTGTCGAGGGATTTCACAATCACCAAAAGCGTGATCGCCAAGAGGATTTGCCGCCAAAGACCAAAACGCGAAAACCCGCCCACGATCAGCGCCGCAAAGCCGACGAGGCTCACGGCGATGCCCTGAAACGCGCGGTTCATCCGTTCGTTCACTTCGGCTATGACATCGCCTCTTGTGGTTTTGAGTTCGGCCAATTTCGCGGGCGACGCGAGGATGAGGTCGAGAGACGGGCTGGACCGCAAGGAGGCCGGGGGCGTGCTGTCATCGCCCAAAAGCCCGCCGAGGCTATAGACGAAACTGTCGAACCGCGTCACCGAGAGGCGTTTGCTCTCAATGGTGTAGACCTGAGACATGCCGTCGAACATCAGGAGTTTGGGGCCGTCTTCGTCCTTCACGATAAGCGCCTTGCGGGCCATGAAGCTTTGGCGTTGCCCTTCGCTGCGGGTGTTGGAGAGGTAGATGTCTTCGAGTTCCCCGGCGGCGGTGATCGAGCGCACGTAAAAGGTCACGCCCTTGGTCGGGTGGACAAAGGTGCCCTCGGTCAACAGACGTGCGGTGACGTCTTGGGCGATCTCGCTGCGGCGGAGTTCCAGTTCGCGCTGTGCGAGCGGGACGAGAATATGCGACAGGATCGCGACGAGGACCGCGACGAAAATGCCAAAGATCAGAACCGGACGGGCAAGACGATAGGGCGAATAGCCCGCCGCCTGAACCACAACCAACTCGGACTCCGCAGAAAGCCGGTTCGTCACATAGACCGTCGCCGCAAAGGCGGAGATCGGCAGAAGCGTCACGAGAATGGTCGGGAGCGACAAGAGCGTCAGGTTGAGAAAGGTGCCCGCCGATTGACCGTCCCCCATGAGCCAGTCCAAAAGACTCACGGCCTGGTTGACCCAGAACACCAGCGCCAAGACGAGGGAGAAGAATCCGAACAGCATCAGCAATTGCTGAACCATGTATTTGTCGAATCTTCCCAAACGGATTGTCCTCGTCACCCGGCGTTTCGGCGGACCATATCGCCCCTGTCGCCTCTGAGAAAGTCTCAATCTTGTGTAGGGCCTCTGCGCGCTAAGTCAGGAAACGTACTGGAAAGCCGGGACGCAGCCCGCTACCACTATGGGAAACGGGCCTGTCCCGACGCATCAAAAGGATTTTTCATGACCGATCTTGCCAAAGTCAGCCTCTCCGCTCTCGATCTCGACGCCATTGCCACCGCCCCGGGCCGTGTCGCGGTTCTCGTGACGCCGGATGGCAAGCTCAACCCCGGCGCGCGGCGGATCAACCGGCTGTGCAAGGGCGCTTTGGCGCGGTTCGTGGAAAGCGCGGCCTTTGAGAAACTGAAAGAGGGCGAGGGGAAAGATCTCTCCTATCCCGCCGGTCTTGCGGCTGAGGCGGTTCAGGTTGTGAAACTGTCCAATCAGGCCTCCGTGGAACTGTCGCGCAAAGCCGGTGTGACCATCGGCGCGGGTCTGACAGAGGCGGGCGCACTTGTCCTCCCCGGGAGCCTCAAGCGCGTCGAAGACCTCGCGCTTGGTCTCATGCTCCGTCATTACAGCTTTACGGACCACAAAACCGCCGACGAAAAAGCGACGCCCAGCGTCGAGATCGCGGTCTCGAAACCCGAAAGCTTTGATCTCTCCTCTGTCACGGCCTTGGCCGAAGGCGTGTTCTTCACCCGTGATCTTGTGTCAGAGCCGTCGAACGTGCTGACCACCACCGAATTCGCCAACCGGCTCGTCGCGCTCAAAGAGCTGGGCGTTGAGGTCGAAGTGCTCGAAGAGGACGCGCTGGAAGAACTCGGCATGCGCACGCTCTTGTCCGTCGGCCAAGGCTCCACCAGCCCCTCAAAAGTCGTCGTGATGCGTTGGAATGGCGGCGGCGAAGAGGCCCCGATCGCGCTCGTCGGCAAAGGCGTGGTGTTCGACACCGGGGGCATCTCGATCAAACCCGCTGCTGGCATGGAAGATATGACCATGGACATGGGCGGCGCGGGCACGGTCTCCGGCGTGATGAAATCGCTCGCCTTGCGCAAGGCGGCGGCGAATGTCGTGGGGCTCGTGGGCCTCGTGGAAAACATGCCCGACGGCAACGCGACCCGTCCGGGTGATGTCGTGAAGTCGATGAAGGGCGACACGGTCGAGATCATCAACACCGATGCCGAAGGGCGTCTCGTTCTGGCCGATGTGCTCTGGTACGCGCAGGAGCGCTTCTCCCCGCGCGGCATGGTCGATCTCGCGACCCTCACCGGGGCCTGTGTTGTGGCGCTTGGCCATGAGAACACTGGCGTGTTTTCCAACGACGACGCCTTCTGCAATGGCTTCCTGAAAGCGGCTGAGGCCGAGGGCGAGGGCGCATGGCGTCTGCCGATGGGACAGGGCTATGACGACCTGTTGAAATCCGATGTGGCCGATATGAAAAACGTCGGCGACCGGTGGGGCGGGGCGATCACCGCTGCGCAATTCCTCAAACGGTTCGTCAAGGACGAGACCCCTTGGATTCACCTCGACATCGCGGGCACGGCGCTTTTGAAAACGCCGGGGCCGATGAGCCCGAAAGGCGCGTCTGGTTGGGGCGTCTTGGCGCTCAACCGGATGATCGACGAGATGAACAAAGCCGACTGAGACCAAAATGGGCGCGGTCTACTTTTACCACCTGACGCGAAATCCCCTTGAGGTCACTCTGGGGGTGCTCGTGGAAAAATCGCTGGCCGCAGGTTGGCGGGTGGAGCTACGTGGCCGCGCGCCCGAGATGATGGAGCGTCTGGATCAGGCGCTCTGGATGCGGGAGGGGTTCTTGCCCCACGGTCTCTCGGGCGGGCCGCATGATGCGATGCAGCCCGTCTTGCTCACCACTGGTCATGGTGGCGCTCAGGGTGGCAATGCGGCCTCTTGTGTCATTAGCCTCGGCGGCGCGGAGATTTCCGCCTCCGAGATCGCCACACTGGACCGCGCCTGTATCTTGTTTGACGGGCATGAATATGACGCGGTGCAACACGCGCGGGGTCAGTGGAAATCGCTCACGGGCGAAGGTGTCTCGGCGCAATATTGGTCCGAGGAGAGCGGCCGGTGGGAGAAAAAGGCCGAACATCCCAAACCGGCGGCCTAGGCCTTAGCGCGTCAAGATAAGCCGGTCCTGTCGGATTTCGATGCTGTCATAGCGGCGCAGGTCATCCATGCCCAAGAGTGAGCCGAACAGTTCGCCATCCGTGACGTAGGCCTTCACCCGACTGTCGGTGATCCCAGACAATTCCAACGTGTCGATCCGCACCGGGGCGGTGCGCACTGTGCCATTGGCGGTCTGCGCCCGACCGGTAAAGACGAGATCGTTGATCTCGATCCCCGCCCGCTCGGCATCCTCCCGCGACAAGACGACATTCGACGCCCCCGTATCGACGAGAAAGGTGACAGGCGTGCCGTTCACCTGGGCGATCAGGGAGAAATGCCCATCGTAATCGCGGTCCACGGTGATGGTTCCATCTCCCGCAATCTGGGCCGGGGCGAGACGGGGTTTGACATCTTGCCAAAGCCCGACGGCCGCGAGGCCGCCGATAAAGATCAGCGCCCAAAGGGCCGCATGGCGCAGCATTTGGCCCATCTGATGCCGGTTGGCGATCAGAAAATAAAAGCCCACCGCGCCCAAAAGCAGCGAAAGATAGAGAATTCTGGCGGTATCCATCGAGTCCATAAGACATAGATAGGATGCGTCGGGCGGTTTGTCAGCGCGGCAAACTGAACCTGACGGAAATGTCAGGGGTGCGGATCAGACAAAAAACAGCGCTTTGATCCCGTCGGCCACGAATTGCACCGACAGCGCGGCGAGGAGCATCCCCATGAGCCGCGTCACCACGTTGATCCCGGTCGCGCCCAAAAGCCGTTCCATCGCCGTGGACATGACAAAGAAAAACAACACAAGGGCCAGCACCGCGATCAGCACACCGAACATGGTGAGCGTGCCAGTGATGCCGTCGGCCTGATCGACCAACAGGATCATCGAGGTGATTGCACCCGGACCGGCCAGCAAGGGTGTGGCCAGCGGAAAGACCGAGGGGTCTTCCACCGGTTGATGTTCCGGGTGTTCGGCATGTTCGCCGCGCCGTTTGGTGCGTTTTTCAAAGAGCATTTCGAGCGCCGTGAGAAAGAGCAACAGCCCACCCGCTATGCGAAAGGCGGGCATGGAAATCCCCACGAAAGACAACACCTGATCGCCAACCAGCCCGAAAAGCGTCAAAATCCCCAACGCGATGAGCACGGCGCGAAGCCCGATGGATCGCCGCTGTTTCGCACTCGCGCCTTGCGTCAGCGCCACGAACAAAGGCGCAAGGCCGATCGGGTCGATGATGACAAAGAGCGTCATAAACGCGGTGATCAAGACGGGCCAATCCATCAGGCGGTCAACTCCTCAAGCTTTTCCAAGGCCTTCATCCAAAGCGCCTCGGCGCGTTCCATGGCCTCCGAGACCTCGGCATATTTTTTTTGCCAGACGACGGCAGCCTCTTTGTCCTCATAAAGCTCCGGATTGGCGAGTTTGACCTGAAGTTTCTTGCTCATATCTGTGAGCTTATCGACACGCTCCTCACATTTGCGCACCTCGGAACGGGCGGCAAGGATGTCGTCGCGGCTGGCCTTTTTCTTGATCGGCGCGGGCGTGTCTTTTTTCTCGGATTTCTTCTCGGCTTTGGGCTTTTCATCGCCCTGCAACAGGAGCTTGCGGTAGGCGTTGAGATCGTCCTCATAGGGCGCGACCCGGCCATCTTTCACCAACCAGAGCCGGTCGGCCACGAGGCTCAAAAGGTGCATATCGTGCGACACGAGCACCACGGCGCCGGTATAGGCGGTGAGCGCCTGAACCAACGCTTCGCGGCTTTCGATGTCGAGGTGGTTGGTCGGTTCGTCGAGGATGAGCAAATGCGGTGCATCCAATGTGGCGAGGAGGAGCGACAGGCGCGCTTTTTGTCCCCCGGAGAGCCGCCCGACCTCGGTGTCCGCCTGATCCGCGCCAAGGCCAAAGCCCGCGAGTTTGGCGCGCAGTTTCGGCGGCAACATGCCGGGCAGGGCGCTTTGCAAGTGTTGGAGCGGCGTCTCGTTGAGGTGCAGCTCGTCCACTTGGTGTTGGGCAAAGAACCCGATCCGGAGCTTGTTGTGCCGCGTGATCTGGCCGCCCATCGGGTCGAGACGGTTGGACAACAGCTTGGAGAGCGTCGATTTGCCCTCACCGTTGCGGCCCAGCAAAGCGATGCGGTCATCTTGGTCGATGCGAAGGTTTAACCGTTGGAGGATCGCCTTGCCGTCATAGCCGACAGACGCGCCCTCCATATTGATGATCGGGGGCGAGAGTTCCTCGGGCTCCGGGAAGGAAAAGACCACACGGGCCGCATCTTCGGGCGCGGTGATGGTCTCCATCTTCTCCAACATCTTAACACGCGATTGCGCCTGTTTGGCCTTGGACGCCTTCGCCTTGAACCGGTCGACAAAGCTCTGAAGGTGGGCGCGTTGCAACTCTTGTTTCTTGGCCGCAGCCGCCTGCACCGCGCGCTGTGCGGCACGGGTTTTGGCGAAATCGTCGTAGCCACCGGAATAGAGCGTAAGCTTTTTGCTCTCCAAATGCAGGATCGCGCCCACGGCGCGGTTTAGCAAAGCGCGGTCGTGGGAGATCAACAGAACGGTGTGCGGGTACTTCGCGAGATAGGTCTCGAGCCAGAGCGCGCCTTCGAGGTCGAGATAGTTGGTCGGTTCGTCTAAAAGCAGGAAATCGGGTTGAGAGAACAACACGCCCGCCAGCGCGACACGCATCCGCCAGCCGCCGGAGAAGGCGGAGCAGGGCATGTGAACCTCTTTCTCGGTAAACCCAAGGCCGCGCAGGATCGAGGCGGCGCGCCCCTCGGCACTCCAGGCGTCAATATCGGCCAGACGGGTCTGACTATCCGCGATCCTATGCGGGTCGGTGGCGGTCTCCGCCTCCGCCATCAGGCTCGCGCGTTCCTTGTCCTCGGCCAGCACTGTGTCGAGCAAGGAGACCTCATTGCCCGGCACCTCTTGGGCCACGCCGCCGATGCGGGCGCGTTTCGGGATCTCGATGGATCCGCCTTCTAAGACCAATTCGCCTTTGATGATGCGAAACAGCGTGGTCTTGCCCGCGCCGTTGCGGCCCACGATGCCGACCTTATGGCCGGTGGGAATGGTGACAGAGGCGTCCTCGATCAGAGTGCGGCCCTCGACGGAATAGGTGATGTCTTGGATCTTGAGCATGTGCACCCTCTGCCTGAGCCTAGGCAGAAGGTCAATCACCGCTTTTCAAACCGTGTTCCCCATGCTATCCGGCGCGCAATCTTTGGGCAGGGCCGTCGCGCGCTGTCCGCTCCCTTTGACACTTCGATCCAAGAGGCTCCTCCTATGGCGATCCAGCGTACCTTCTCCATCATCAAACCCGACGCCACCAAGCGTAACCTGACCGGCAAAATCGTTGCCAAATTCGAAGAAGCCGGCCTGCGCGTGGTCGCGTCCAAGCGCATCCAGATGACCCTGGCTCAGGCTCAGGCCTTCTACGCCGTGCACAAAGAGCGTCCGTTCTACGACGAACTGTGCGAATTCATGATCTCCGAGCCGGTCGTGGTTCAGGTCCTCGAAGGTGAAGACGCCATCGCGAAAAACCGCGAAGTCATGGGCGCCACCAACCCGGCCGACGCCGCAGAAGGCACCATCCGTAAAGAGTTCGCTCTGTCCGTGGGTGAAAACTCCGTGCACGGGTCTGACGCTCCGGAAACCGCTGCCGAAGAAATCGCTTTCTTCTTCTCCGGTCTCGAACTGGTCGGCTAAGCCGCTCAATTGAGTGCAGAAATCAGAAAGGCCGCCCCATCGTGGGCGGCCTTTTTTCGTGTCTGGTTTGCGTTTGCTCAGGTATTTAAATCCGGCTGTGTTCCGGCGTCCGGGCGATGATCCAGACGGCGTGGACGATGCCGGGGATATAGCCCAGAAGGGTCAGCAAGATGTTGATCCAAAAGTGTTTCCCGATACCGACTTGGAAGAAAACGCCAAGCGGCGGTAGGATGACGGCGAGGATGATGCGGATCAGGTCCATGAGTATCTCCATACGATGTGTGTCGTGTTGGAGAATCAACGGTTGGCCTCCGGAAAAGTTCCGAAATCCTTAGCGTTTGAGGCCTGTTCCGATCATGTCGAGGTCTTTCTCGATGCCCAGCGGAATGTGGTTTCCGTCGGTCTTGGCCGCCGCCACAAGGGCATCAAACCGCGCCCGAAGCGCCGTTTTCTCATCCCCTTTGCAATCGTTCCAGGGACGCCCTTGTAAGCCCATCACCATGGCGTAATAGGCGATGAAATGCGGGCGGCTGCCATGGGCCAAAAGCTTTGCATAGGCCGCATCCGGTCCCATCTCGCGAAGCTCTTCCGCGCTCTCGATTCCGGCCTGTGCGAAGGACGCATCAGAAGCGGGGCCGAGGTTTCGAATGGTGGAGACGGGAGAGGGCATGGCGGGTCCGGTGGTCATCTGTGAGAGAAGTTTTCCCGACGGGCCCTCCGAGGTCAAGAGGCGGCGGGACGATCCCCGCAGCCCCCGACATTCGGCGGATTTGCCCGGTCGGATGTGCGTCTGACTTGTGTCGGACTTCTGTCGGACCCCGAGCGCGCCGCGTTAACCAAGCCTCAAGCCGGTTTTACAACCGTGTCGAGCGCATGGAGCGTCGCCAGCAGCGGGCCGAGGTCTTCGATCTTGAGCATGTTCGGTCCATCAGAAGGCGCGTTGTCCGGGTCTTCGTGCGTCTCGATGAAGAGACCTGCGACGCCCACGGCCACCGCCGCGCGTGCGAGCACCGGCACCATGGTGCGGTCGCCGCCCGTGGAGGTGCCTTGGCCGCCCGGTTGCTGGACCGAATGGGTCGCGTCCATGATCACCGGATAACCGGTCTGTGCCATCCGGGGCAGGCCACGGAAATCGCTCACCAGCGTGTTGTAGCCAAACGAGGTCCCGCGCTCGCAAAGCATGATCCGCTCGTTGCCGGTGGAGGCGAGTTTCGCGGCGACGTTGTCCATGTCCCAAGGGGCTAAAAACTGACCCTTCTTCACGTTGATCGCCTTGCCGGTGTCCCCGGCAGCAAGCAAGAGATCGGTCTGGCGGCAGAGAAACGCTGGGATCTGCAGAATGTCCACGGCTTCGGCCGCCATGGCGCAATGAGATGGCTCATGCACGTCGGTGATCACCGGACAGCCGAACTCCTCGCGGATTTTCGACAGGATGGTGAGGCCTTTCTCGGCCCCCAAACCACGCTTGCCCGACAGCGAGCTGCGGTTGGCTTTGTCATAGGAGCCTTTGAACACGAAAGAGGTGTTGGTCGGCGCGCAGGCCTCCGCGATTTTTTCCGCCAACATCCGCGCGTGATCAAGGCTTTCCAACTGGCACGGGCCGACGATCAGGCCAAAGGGCAGGGCGTTGGAAAAGCGGACAGACCCGATCTCGACGGTCTTCTGTTCGGTGTGCGCATCTGTGGACATGGCGTTTTCCTCTCATGGCGACGCGGGGGGCATCAAGCGTTTCTCATAGACCACGAAGCGGGCAGGAGAGGCAAGAGGGGGAGAGTTGCTGCGGTGCAGCAATAATGTTTCGAAAGGAGCGTCAGGTCGCGCAAGTTATGAGTTTTCCGAATATGGTATGCATATACTGCATATCGGGAGTGTCGTTCTGTCAGTTGTTTTTGGGCGCTAACGGACGCAAATAGACATCATAAGCCGAGGCCGAGAGGGTTTGGAAAAGCCCGACCTCAGACGTACTCACAGAGAAGGAAAAGTGACATGGCCTATTTTCAACAGCACCTCGTCCATGGTGGCGGCGTCGCTCATATCGTTCACGAATTGCGTGTGCGCATTCAACACCGCCTTGCGCAGCGTGCCGAAGCCGCACGTGTGTACCGAGAACTGTCCTCGATGACGGACCGTGAGTTGAAAGACATCGGCATCGCACCGGGCTCGATCGGCGACATCGCACGCGAAGCAGGCCGCGCAGTCTAAAGCGGCCCAAGAGCGTCGGCCCGACGTTTGACAGGGCAAAGATTTCCTCCCGCGTCTTCGCCCCTCCTCCCATGAAGACGCTATAGAAAGCCCGCAGGATCCTCCCCCTGCGGGTTTTTCTTTTATCTACGAGCGCGGACGTTTGTCGTGGGACAGGAGGTAGGCTTGCCGTCCTGTGATCCGGACACGGGAGACCCCAAAACGCGAAAAGCGCCCCGCGATGGAGCGCTTTTTCGTTTGTTTCCAACCAGTAAGAGGGTGGTTGGCTCCGGCGGTAGGGATCGAACCTACGACCAATTGATTAACAGTCAACTGCTCTACCGCTGAGCTACGCCGGAACATGGGGCGGTGTATAGCTATGTGATTTGGGGGGTGCAAGAGGGTTTTGTCACAAAATTGGAAATTTTCGACATTCCCGGATTAAGTGATTGAAAACATGGACTTGTCGGAAATCTTTGGGTGGGCGGCCACGCGGTTTTGCGTGGTCAGGTCGATGAGATGGGCGAGCGTATTGCGGGCCGCGATGGGGAGATAGGCGGGGGGGAGGTCGTGGTAGACGCGTTCTGTGATCTGCGTGAGGCTTTGCGGGCCATCGGCGAGCACGGCGAGGATTTGACGCTCTCTCTCAGAGCGGTGCGCGAGAAGCTCTGTGATGCGTGCGGCGGGGGCGTCGATCGCGGCGCCATGGGCCGGGTAGAGGCGCGCGGGGGCGAGGGAGAGCAGGGTCTCGCAGCTTGTGCGAAAGGCGGCGGCGTCGCCATCGGGGGGAGAGATGAGCGAGCTGGACCAGCCCATCACGAGATCTCCGCAGAAAATGACGTCTCTCCACTCAAAGCTCAGATGGTTGCCCATATGGCCGGGGGTGTGGAGCGCGCGAATCTCGCCAGCCTCGGTGGTGAGGGTGTCGCCGTCTGTGAGGAGCATGTCCGGGGCAAATGCTGTGTCGCGGCCCTCACCGCCGGAGGTCAGGCCGTCTTTGGCCAGTCGGGTCATCACCGCACTGCGCCCCGCGCTCGCATTGCCAAAGGCGTAGATGGGGGCGTCCGTGGCCTCGGCGAGCTCGGCGGCGCCCTCGGACTGATCAAGGTGGGCGTGGGTCACGAGTATGTGGCTGATCCGGACGCCAGAGGGCAGGGCGGCCAGAATCGCCGCCCGGTGAGCGGCATCGTCTGGGCCGGGATCGATGAGAACGCGCTCCACGCCATCGCCAAAAAGAAAGCTGTTGGTGCCCCAATAGGTCATGGGCGAGGGGTTGGGCGCGAGGATGCGGATCAGGCCGGGAGAGAGTTGGGTCTGGATGTCCGGACGGTCGTTCACGAGAATTTCCCTTTCTTGCCTGCGCCTGCACGGCTACCAATAGCGCATGTTCTTTGCTTGGCTCAAAAAATATATTCCCCGGGGGCTTTATGGCCGGGCGGCACTCATTCTTTTGGTGCCGCTTGTGGTGGTGCAGCTCGTGGTCATCATCGCCTTTTCCCAGCGGTATTTTACCGACATCACGAAACAGCTCACCTCCGGCGTGGTGGCGGAGCTGGGGCTTTACGTGGTGGCCGCAGAGGATCTCTTGCCCGAACAGGCGCCTGTGGCGCTTAGGGAACTCGACACGCGCCTTGGGTTTCAATCGCGTCTGGGCGATGCGCTTGCGGTCTCGCCGGGGCGGTTTTGGTGGGATGTGTCGGGCCGGGTGATCGTCTCTGAATTGGAGAGCCGTCTCCCCGGGCTTGAGGGGGTCAATCTCAGCCAGGATATGAAGGTGGTGCGCCTGTCGATCATGACCGAGGGCGGGCGGTTGACCGTCACCTTGCCGCGCAATCGCGCCTCGGCGTCGAATCCGCACCAATTGTTGGTCTGGACGGCCTTTACCGGGATCGTCATGGCGCTCATTGCGGCGATTTTCCTGCGCAATCAACTGCGCCCGATCCGGCAATTGGCCCGCGCGGCAGAGGCCTTTGGGCGGGGGGAAAGCCGTCCCTATCGGCCCGCAGGCGCGGTGGAAGTGCGTTCGGCAGGCACCGCCTTTCTCAACATGCGGACACGTTTGGAGCGTCAGATCGAACAGCGCACGCTCATGCTGTCAGGCGTTTCGCATGACCTGCGCACGCCTTTGACGCGCATTCGGCTCGGACTCTCGATGTTGGATGCGACGGCGGAGGATGAGGCGGAAATCCGTGAGATGCGGCGCGATTTGGACGATATGGAGCGGCTCATTGACGCCTTCCTCGATTTCGCGCGCGCCGATGCAGCGGAAGAGGCGGAGACGCTCGACCTGACCGCCTTTGTGGAGGCGGCGAAAGAGCGGGCGGAGCGCGGCGGGCGGCCTGTGATCCTCGGCGAGATGCCCGATGCGCCGCTGATGATCCGAGCGCGGCCTGTGGCGCTCGCCCGCGCGCTCGACAACCTGTTGAGCAATGCGCAACGCTATGGGACCGAAAGACGTTTGAGCCTCAAACCCTTTGAACGCGCGGCGGTGATTTCCGTCGAAGACGATGGGCCGGGGATTGCGGAACAGGACCGGGAGCGGGCGCTGCAGCCCTTCGTGCGCCTTGATGCGGCGCGCAATCAGGACAAAGGCTCGGGCGTGGGCCTCGGCCTCGCCATCGCCCACGACATCATGCGCCGCCACGGCGGCACACTCAGGTTGGAGCGCAGCGAGGACATGGGCGGGTTGAAGGCCGATATGGTTGTTCCACGGTAGAGCTTTGAAAGGCTTTCTGTTTTTCGCCTATTTGACCTGAGGTGACGGCGCGCTGAGAAAGGGGGGCGACCGGCGAGACACATCAATGAAAAGTTGACTTGTAGAGCCTCTCGGTGCATTGAAAACGGGCCTTTTCAAGGGGCTGTCTCCCGCACCTTCCGACCACTGAAAGTTCGTCTCATGCCGTTTTGGAAGAAATCATTTCGTAAGACGTCGAGACTGGAGCTGAAGTCTGAACGGCAAGAGGCAGGGCCCAACCGCAGCGGGATCGCGTTTGGGGTGATTGTCCGGGATGAGGCCACTCACATTGCCGAGTGGTTGCGGTTTCATGCGGCCGCCGGCGTGTCGCATTTTTACATTTATGACGACGGGAGCACGGATGGCACGCTGGACGTCGTGCGGGACACTTTGCCACCGGAACTTGTGACGATCACGCCCTGGAATCAACGCTTGTCGGACGACAAGGCCCGCATCAACATCAACAATCAAACGCTTGCCTATGCGCATTGCGTGGCGAATTTTGGCGCGCGGTATCGCTGGATGGCAATGCTGGATATTGATGAATTTTTGTTCCCGTGCACGGCCTCTTCTCTGCCTGAGGCGCTGTCCGAGTTGGATCACGTGCCGCTGATCGCGATGGCGTGGAAAATGTTCGGGCGCAACGGGACATATGACCGCGATCCGCGCGGGGTTGTCCCAAGTCTGACGACGCGCATGTCAGACAGCTACACGCCAAGCATCAAGGCCGTGAAAAACATCAAATGCATTTTTGACCCCACGCGGCTCACATCTTTGAACGTTCACCGTCCGCGCGTGGATAGGTCGCAATATTTCTGGAATGATGCCGGAGAACGTCATTTCATGCGCCGCCGCGTGCCGGACGAGCATCTCACCACGGAGCGGATGCAGCTCAACCATTACTACACGCGGTTCGGCATCGATGTGGATGAGAAAATCCAGCGGGGCGGCAGTTTTGTCGATCACTCCCCGCATGCCGCCGATGGCATTTTGGCTAGGGTCAATGAAATTGAGCGTGACGTCGTGACAGACACGCGCATTCTGGATTTCCTTGCGCGTTTGGAGAAGACCTCAGGCAACCGCGGCCAAGAGCGATCAATCGGCGGGAACCCGTGACGGCGCGCTGTCCGGCCACACGCCGCTCACCATCCAATCTGTGACCACCTGTTTGAGCCGCCCCTGCGCCAAGAGGTGCGCGGCGGGGTTGTGGCCGGATCCGGGGAGCGAGATGAAGCGCGACTGCGGCATCCGGGGTTTGAGCAGAGCGATATGTTGGCGGTCAAGCCCGTGGTCTTCGTCATAGATGACGGTGAAGGGCGCAGTGATCTCCGCGCTCTGGATGCGGTCATTCTCAAAAGTGAGCTGCGCGGCCTCGTCTGACCAACGTTTTTCAAAGGGCACGACCGCGCGATCAATCGAATATTGCGGGACAAAGGCCAATCCGCGCGTGATTTCGACCTCCGCCGCGGCATTGATGATCCCATAGGCCCCCATCGAGCTGCCGTAGGCCATGACCTCTCGGCCCGCCAGTTTCGCGGCAATGACGTCCCGCACCGCGCCAAACTCGGGGTGCTGCCACCAGCAATTGGTCCGGGGGATCACGCCAAGAAACGCCATCCCCAACTCCCGCGCCATGGAGATGGCAAAGGGGGGATGGTGCAAACCCGGCTCTTTCGACCAGGAATTCATGGTGAAAAGCACCGTGTTCGTCGTTTTGCGCTCAGGCACGACGTGGACGACTTTATAGTCCTCTCCCTCAAATAGGCATGTTTCCACGGCGCGGCCCTCTGGTTCCTCAACAGGTGGGGTCCGGGATAAAGGTTAAAGCTTAAATAAGGATTGAGCTTTGGAGGGCTTGCTTTGAGGCCGTTGGTGGTTTGATGGGGAAAGGCGGAAATTTGGTAGGCCCGGCAGGACTTGAACCCGCAACCAAAGCGTTATGAGCGCTCTGCTCTAACCAATTGAGCTACAGGCCCGCCTGCTGCTTTGATTATTGTGCGTCTGCGGGAGGGTCAAGCGGGAACGCGGGTCTTTTCAACGGGGAGCAAACCGCGTAAACGGGCGTCAACTTTGGTTTGCGCGGAGAGTCACGGCCATGACGCAGGAAAATAAAGGTCTCACCTATGCCGATGCGGGCGTCGATATTGACGCGGGCAATGAGCTTGTTGAACGGATCAAACCGGCGGCCAAAAAGACCACGCGTCCGGGCGTGATGGCGGGTCTCGGTGGCTTTGGCGCGCTGTTTGATCTCAAGGCGGCGGGCTATGACGATCCGATCCTCGTGGCGGCGACCGATGGCGTGGGCACGAAACTTCGCATCGCGATTGATACGGACAATGTGCGCTCGGTCGGCATCGACCTTGTGGCCAGGTGCGTGAATGACCTCGTGTGTCAGGGCGCGGAGCCGCTGTTTTTCCTCGACTATTTCGCGACGGGCAAGCTCAAGCTCGACAACGCCGCCGCCGTGATCGAGGGCATTGCGGAAGGCTGTGAGCGCTCTGGCTGTGCGCTGATCGGGGGCGAGACCGCCGAGATGCCGGGCATGTATGAGGACGGCGATTTCGACCTCGCGGGCTTTGCCGTGGGGGCGATGGAACGTGGGACTGACCTTCCGGCGGGTGTGCAGCAGGGCGATGTGCTCTTGGGTCTGGCCTCTGACGGGGTGCATTCGAACGGCTATTCGCTTGTCCGCAAGACGGTTGAGGTGTCCGGCTACAAATGGTCCGATATTTCGCCCTTCTCCGACAACACGCTGGGCGAAGACCTCTTGGCGCCGACGCGCCTTTACGTGAAGCCGGTGCTTAAGGCGATCCGTGCAGGCGGCGTGCATGCGCTTGCCCATATCACGGGTGGTGGCCTGACCGAGAACCTGCCGCGCGTTCTTCCCGAAGGGATGGGGGCCGACATCGATCTCACCGCATGGACCCTGCCGCCGGTGTTCAAATGGCTGGTCGACACCGCGAAACTCAGCCAGCACGAGCTTTTGAAGACCTACAACGCAGGCATCGGCATGATCGTGGTTGTGGCCGCGGACAAGGCCGACGAGATCGCCGCGCTTTTGACCGCAGAGGGTGAGACGGTGACCACGCTCGGCACCGTGACCACGGGCAATGGCGTGACCTACGAGGGTGTGCTCAAGTGAGCCATAAGAAGGTCGCGATACTGATTTCCGGCGGCGGCTCCAACATGGTGTCGCTGGTGAAATCCATGGTGGGCGATCACCCGGCGCGGCCTTGCCTTGTGCTCTCGAACGTGCCCGATGCGGGCGGTCTGAAAAAGGCCGCCGAAATGGGGATTGCGACCGCTGTCGTCGATCATCGCGACTTTAAGGGCGACCGAGATGCCTTTGAACAGGCTCTGATTTCCGCGATTGACCCCTATGCGCCGGACGTGATCGCCATGGCCGGGTTCATGCGCATTCTGACGCCGACTTTTATCGGGCATTACGCGGGGCGGATGCTCAACATCCACCCGTCGCTTTTGCCGAAATACAAGGGGCTGCACACCCATCAGCGCGCCATCGAGGCGGGCGATGCGGAGGCGGGGTGTTCCGTGCATGAGGTGACGGCGGAGCTCGACGGTGGGCCGGTTTTGGGTCAGGCGCGGGTGCCGATTCTGCCGGGCGACACGGCGGACGATCTCGCCGCGCGGGTGCTTGTGAAAGAGCATGCGCTCTATCCGATGGTCCTTGAGCGGTTTCTCATGGGCGATCTGACGGGCGAGACGGACCGGGTCGAGATCTAAGGACGATCTGTCGCAGGCAGTCACACGGGGTGTGTGTGGCCGATCCCTTTTAAAGAAATATTCAAGATATAGAATATCTATGAGTCTCCCGAGGCGTTCCCCGTGAGAGACCCGCATTTTGCGAAAGGATATTCCATGCAAAGCGCTGATTTCGTGGCCACAATTTTCGACGGCCATTCCAACCCCGGCAAAGTCACTGTCGCCTTCACCATGGCGCTCAATGCGCAAAAGATGGGGCATAGTTCCATCGTTTTGCTGATGGTCGAGGGGGTGGAGCTCGGCAAGCCCGGCGCGACAGACGATCTCGACATCGGCAAACCGTTTGAGCCGGTCTCTGACCTCGTGGCCGAGTACCGCGCGGCGGGCGGGCGCATCGGCATTTGTGGCGCCTGCATGATCCACAACGGATTCTCCGCCGAGGAGATGGACCCGGCCTATGACATCATCACCGCGCCGGATGTGGTGACATTGATGATGAACGCCAAAGGGACGTTGCCCATCACCTGATCGCGCGCAGCGTTTGGGCGAATTGAAAACTGGGGCAGGGTGCGGGTGTGCCTCTTGCCCCTTTGTTCTTTTCTTTCACGGCAAAGCTGCGTATCAAGGCTAAATCGTCGGGATGACCCCGCGCCGCAGCGATAAAGAAAAACACAGATGATCACCATTAAGACGACCGAGGCGCTTGCCGCCTTTTGTGACCGCGCCAAAACCAGGCCCTATGTGACGGTCGATACGGAATTCCTCAGAGAACGCACCTATTATTCCAAGCTTTGCCTCGTGCAGCTTGCCGTTCCGGGAAAAGAAGAAGAAGACGCCGTTCTGGTCGATCCGCTGGCCAAAGGTCTCGATCTTGCCCCGCTTTATGAGCTGTTTCGCGATCAAAGCGTGGTCAAAGTGTTCCACGCGGCGCGCCAAGATCTCGAAATTTTCTACATCCAGGGTCAGGTGATCCCGACGCCGCTGTTTGATACGCAAGTGGCGGCGATGGTTTGCGGCTTTGGCGAGCAGGTGGGCTATGAGACCCTCGTGCGCAAGATCGCCAAAGAGAGCCTCGATAAAACCTCGCGCTTTACCGATTGGTCGCGCCGTCCTCTGACGCCCGCGCAGGAAAACTACGCGCTGGCCGATGTGACGCATTTGCGCCGCATCTATGAATTCCTGCGCGATGAGATTGCCCGCTCGAACCGCGAAAAATGGGTCGCGGAAGAGATGGAAATCCTCCTGTCGCCCGAGACCTATGTGATTGAGCCGGACGAGGCCTGGCAGCGGGTGAAAACGCGGACAAGTTCCGGGAAATTCCTCGCCGCCGTCAAGGAACTCGCCGCCTTCCGCGAATTCTATGCCCAGAGCCGCGACATCCCCCGGAACCGCGTCTACAAGGATGACGCTCTGTTGGAGCTGGCCTCGACGAAACCCAAAACGCCGCAAGACCTGTCGCGCTCGCGCCTGTTGCTCCGTGAGGCGCGCAAGGGTGAAATTGCCGACGGGATTTTGCAAGCGATTGAAAAGGCCGCAAATTACACGCCCGCCGAGATGCCCAAGCTCGATCAGTCCCGTGACAAGCTTCAGGTGAATCCGGCGCTGGCGGATATGCTGCGTGTGTTGCTCAAGGCGAAGTCTGACAATTTCAACGTTGCGAGCAAGATGATTGCCACCACCTCTGACCTCGATCTGATCGCGGCCGGTGAGCGCGATCTGGCCGTGTTCAAGGGCTGGCGCGCCGAGGTGTTTGGGGACGACGCGCTGCGGCTCTGTCGCGGTGAGATCGGTCTCGCCGTCAAAGGGCAACGCGTCGACGTGATCACGCTCTGATCTTAAGGGGCTGATCTTTAGGGGCTGATCCTTAGCTCAGATCCATGCTGAACCGTGTGCTTGTCTGGGGCTGGGGCGCAAAGCCACAGGCCTCATAGGCCGCTTGTGCGCGCAGGTTATGCTCTTGTGTCGACACAGTAAGATGGGCGCAGCCTTCGGTCACGGCATGGGCGCGGCTCTCGGAGATGAGGGCCCGAGCCACGCCCTGACCCCGTGCCTCTGGCGTCACGAACAGGTGGTGCAGGTCCATGATTTTCTGCCCGTGGTGCAAGCGGACGCCGCGCACCAGACCGACATAGCCGACCAGCGCGCCGTTGTGCTCCGCCACGAGGATATGGAGCCACGGCACCTCGGCAGAGATCAGATCAATCAGCGACAGCATGTCGATTTCCGGCTCATCGCCGTGATGCTGGGCCAGCGCGCGGATCATCTCCAAGAGCGCGTCTTTGTCACCCCACCGCGCCAGACGGATCACGGGCGCACGTTTGGGCGCGGGTTTCATCGGTGCCGGGTGAACGGGCGGGTGTTTGAGGGCGAGGGTCATGTTATCTCCTGTGGTGCCACACAGGGGGAAATCGACCATAAAAAAACCGCCCTGTGAGGCGGCGTTTTCTGTCACACTGATTGGCCGCGCTCTATGTCAGCTCGGTCCAATAAAAAACAGTGGTGAGGGTGCGTGTCTGGGTCATGGGGCGAATGTGCGCGAAATTATCCCGCCTGTCAACGGCAATGGCAGGTGGTGACGCGGTGAGAAGAGCTGGCCTGAGGTTCAGGCCCCTTTTCAGGCCACTTTCCGTTTCGGCGCGGATTTGGAATTCGACACGGACCCAGAGGCGGCTTTGCTTTTCCGAATGCGCGGCATGGCGTGTTTTTGACCGCAGACGCGGAGCACGCAATCGGGCTCTTTCTCGAACAGATCGCGCAGCGCCTCAAGGCCCGCGTCGATCAGCTGGCGGCCAAAGCCACGGTCGCGCAGCTCCGGTGTCACATAGACATGCCAGATGTCGAGTCGGCGCCGGTGCAGCGTCAGCCCCGTGTCCGCCGTCAAGGCGACATAGCCGATCACCTCATCGCCCAAGGTCGCCACCAAAAGGCGCATCCAAGGCGAGGCGGCGAGCAACAGGTCGATCAGAGCCTCTCGGCTCAGAGTGAGATCCTTGAGGCCGGTTTCGGCCTCAAGCGCATGCATAAGCTGACCGATTCGGTCGATGTCATCGAGACCGGCGGGGCGGATGTCGACGCGACCCACGGCGTGGATCGCGGCAGATGTCTGCGTAGTCGTGCGCATTATGTACCTCCGGCCACCACGATGGCATGGAAAAGTTGCAGGAACGTATCCAGATCGTGACAATCGCACGTCACGATCGCCGGTTTGGGTCTAGGTTATCCGTCGTAGTCTACTTCCTCGGTGAGGCGCAGCGCCTCGGCCCGATTAGCGGCGATGTCCGTAAGCGAAATATTGTCCGGTGTAAAGCTCCCCCATGAGGCCACCAGCTCAGAAATTTCGACACCCGGGGTGATCGGATATTCGGAGTTCGCCTCGGCGTAGATGGACTGGGCCTCGGGCGAGGAGAGGAACTCGATGAACTGCGTGGCTTCCTCGGTGTTTTTCGACGCTTTGGTGAGCGCGACGCCGGAAATGTTCACGTGGGTGCCGTGGCCTTCGAACACCGGGAAATCGAGGCGGACGCTGTCGGCCCACTGACGTTGTTCCTCATCGGCGAGCATTTCGCCCATGTAATAGGTGTTGCCGAGGGAAATGTCGCATTCGCCGGACCAGATCGCCTTGACCTGCGCGCGGTCGTTGCCCTGGGGTTTGCGGGCCAGGTTGTTTTTGAGACCTTCGAGCCAGGCGCGGGTTTCTTCGGCGCTGTGGTGCGTCAGATAGGCGGAGGTGAGGCCG